>NZ_CP126110.1:1241843-1862765 GCF_030123405.1 Neobacillus sp. WH10 | reverse complement strand
ATATTGGCTATTTGTCATAATAAAAAAGGTTTCGATATCTTCATTTAATACCCTGTTCATCGAGGTAATTTGCATTTCATACTCAAAGTCTGAAACTGCTCGTAAGCCACGTATGATGGCACTCGCATTGACAGCTTTAGCGTAATCAACAAGTAAACCTGAATGTTCATCTACCTTTACATTTGGAAGATCTTTTGTTACAGCTTCAATAAGATTAATTCGCTCCTCGACGCTGAATAAAGGATTCTTCGTAGAATTGTTCATAACGCTCACATAGACCATATCAAATACTTTGGCACCTCTTCTAATGATATCTAAATGGCCATATGTAATTGGATCAAAGCTCCCTGGACAAACGGCTATTCCAGCCAAATTAACTCCTCCTTATTCTCCACTATTTCTTGAATATATTGTTACAGCAATCATCCCATACTGTTCATGTTTAATTTCTGTAAATCTCCCTACCTTTTCAGGTAATTCAACATCAAAGCTATGTTCACAAACAACAATACCATCAGATTTTACAATGTCTTTCTTATCCATTTTTTCCATTAAACTTACAAGCTGTTGTTTTTTGTAGGGCGGGTCTAAAAATATGTAATCAAAACAGATTTCTCTTTTCATTAGTGCCCTTAACGCTCTATCTGCATCATTACGATAAACCTCAGTATTCTCCTCAAATTTGCAGGCTTTAATATTTTCATGAATCACTTGGATAGCCTTTGGCTCCCGGTCTATAAAAATGACCTTCTCCAACCCTCTGCTAAGTGCTTCCAAGCCTAATCCGCCACTGCCTGCAAAAAGATCCAAGCCTATTCCCCCTTCAAAATAAGGGCCAATAATATTAAACAAAGCTTCCTTAACTTTATCCGTCGTCGGACGAGTCGTATTTCCTGGAACAGCTTTAAGAGGTCTCCCCTTACAAATACCTGAAACCACTCTCACGGACATATCACCACATTTTTGTTGGAAGTATTTTTTCTTAATACATCCTATCATAAATTATTTAAAGTAGACAATCTGTTAGGAATATCTTTTCTTCTATTTAACAAAGTTCAGTAAAATGCCGTTAATATGGAAAAATTATAAAATAGACGTATAAGCTTTTAGGTTGTGGAAATAATGAAATTAACAACATCAATTCGAGGATGTTGTTGCCAACCGCGGAGAAGACTTACGTTTCCCCATAAGTTCTTCCTCCGGTTTCTCCTCTCCCTTTGCCTTCTATCCTTTTTGAGGATGTGGAAGGACCCTGCAGAATTTTCTGCAGGGTTTTTTTTTATTTATAAAAACGTGAATAAGTGATAAAGTAGGGGTGAATCAATGCTTTTAAAGGAGAGTTTTAATTGATACAACGATTTATTGAACTAGGAGAAGGATATTCAGACATTTATGAGCTTGTTGAACTTGCAAAGGCTAATCAGCACCGTCTGCAGCATATGATGGCTCTTCATACAAAGATTGAGACAAAGGATGTGACCTCCTTAGTTGTTGTCTTAAATCCAACGACACCTGGAAAGTTCCAAGCTCTTTATATTTGTCGTGAAGGTATTCCCAATCCAAATATAATGCCAAATAAAAGATTTGACCTTTTTGCTCAAACAGCTCATTCACTTGGTAAACGAATACATGAGCTTTCCGTGAAGCCATCTGCTATTTTTAATGAAAAGGAACTATTTTATCAGCATTTAATTGGTATTTTACGATTAAATCACTATATTTTACCATTACAATAAAAGGTGAGGGTTCATTCCCCTCACCTTTTTATATTCCCATCTTATAATCATATTCCTTCGCTTTATCCGGAGCTGAATTTTCATACTCCATTCTTAAAAATGGCTTATACGAAGGTTCGACTTTCTTAACAAATGAAAAAGAATTTAACTTTTCCATGATTCCCTCTACTTCTTCTTGATTACAATACAAAACAACATATTTCAGCTTTTTTGATACGTAATGAACATTTCCGAAGCGCCTTAGCATTTTAGCTTGTTTTAAAGAGTAAAGCCAAACAACTAATCCTTGTCTTTGAACAAACATACTTTTTTCCCCTTCAACAAAACCATCATTTTTCATCAGTCTAGCACATTAAAACGTTCTTTTTCAATTCAAACTTTTCAATTGCTGCATCCGCAGCTGCCACCACTGCCACAACCATGACCATTATCAAAAAACGGGTTCCCAGTAGGGACCTTTATATGTTTAGACACCGCACTACCAATTAGCATGCTAATTTGATCTAAGAAACTTTGCAAATCATTCTCCGCCAACTTGAACTCTGCTACCAATGGGTCCAAATCCATTTCCCGTTTATATTCGCGGATTTTCATCATGACTCCTTTATAATCTGGATGGTATTTCCCAAAGCGTTGAACTTCTTCATAAAGTTCCTTTAAGCTGACAAATTGAGATATTTTCCGCTGTGTTTCCCTGTTACTTTGCATTTTATATAAACAAATTTGGTATTGTTCAGCAATGTCAGATTCTACTACCATCTTAGCTAAGCCTTCAGCATATTCCAATAATTCAATTCTCTCACTAGTAGCAAGCACTGCAGCCCACCTCCAATGCAATTTTAACATGAAAGCTTGGAGAAAGCGAAAAAATCCATCTACCTAGGGATATTTACAATAAATTCTTTTGTTAATCCATACGGCTCATTATTTAGCTTCACCACTTCAAGCTTCAATTTATGCACTCCAGGAGAAAGACCTTTAATAATAAAAGCAGCTGAAGTCACTTCTGAATTCTTTTTTCCATCAACCCAAACAATCATTTTTCCAATTTTTTGTTTTGAATGATCTGATTCCCGGAAGCTAACACCATTAATAATGCACTCCACTAAAATTTGTTTTCCTTTTATTTCGTGATGTACAAACAATGATGGAATTTCCTTTAAACTTTGTTTATAAACAGGAACAATTTCGGAATGAAAATAACTTAACTTATCCATTGAAACGATTTTCAGTTTTGTTTCATGTTTTGGCAAATCCTTCTGACATCCACTAATGATCCCTGCCAGTAAGAATAGAAGTATATTAAATTGTACTATTCTCTTCAACCTTATCACTCCTTTATGTAAGTATTGTTCGCCTCCTTTTACTTTTTTAGTCTCATTCCTTATAAGCAAAAAAAAGGGCCACATATCATTTTATGTGGTCCTTAGTTAACTTTGTGTTTTCATTGCTTGAAACATATTGTACATCATAGAGGCCATTTGGACGCTATTGGAAAATTTTTCAACCTGATCAGGTAATGTCTTTTTATAATAGTGTAACGACGCTATTTCAAGCGACTGTAAAGCTTCAGGATTTCTTGTCAGTTTCCGATACCATAGCGGCTGTTCTCGAACAAATTGCTTTAGATCCTTTTGACGTTCTAAATAGTCTAGTACCTCTTTTCTCATTGTTCATTCTTCCTTTCCGTTAGTCTTTTCGAAATGAAAAAGGATGTTTTGGGCCTTCTTGTGGCTTTACCGATCCTGAAGCAGCATTACCACCTTGAAATTGTGAAATAACGCCCTGAATCGCTCCTAATGCCTGACTTAAGTTATTAATATGATTTTGCATTTGATTTGGATCTATTTTTTTGACCATACCCATAATATTAGACATCCAATCCCCCTTGGACTCATTATTTGTTTCAGGTTCTGAATCATTTTCAGAACCGATGTCGTCCCAGCGTTTATCCTCTTCCCCTAATAAGTACCAATCCTCATATAATTCTTGTAAGGTTGCCTTCCCATTCCGAACCTCTTTGATGATTTTCGGATTATTTTTTACAAATTCTTTGAATTTGAGCACGGAAGGATTCAGTTTTTTTTGCGTCATTATTCTCACCTCTGCCCATATTGATCGACAATAATACAATATGTAGCAAAAAGTGAAATGTGAAAAATCAAATCAGTATGAAATATTTTATTATTATGCTTCTAAGTGGTAAGATGTCAACAGAACACGTAATGAAAGAGGTATAATTATGAAAGACGAATTGCGTCAATTATTAGAATCATGTCTTGAAACTGGGTCAGAAACAGACTTACAGGCCATTGCCAGCCTATTAGATGGCGTCCAAAGAAAGATTAAGCGAAACAGGAGCACTTTTATTGATGGAATTCTTCATATGGAAAGAAATTTTGACCAAAATTCCTGCGAAATTACCATTCCTATTACTCCCATTATTAATAATAATCTAGATATTGTTCACGGCGGGATCACCGCAACGGTTCTCGATACGGCCATGGGTGTCTTAGCCAATCAACTACTTCCAGAGGGATTTGGAGCTGTAACAAATCAGCTTAATATTCATTATATCGCTCCAGGAATCGGAGAAACACTTCGATGTAAAGCAGATATTGTTCATAAAGGCAGCAAAACAATGGTTATATCTGGAGAAGCATTCCGTAGTGACGGAAAAAAAATCGCTTATGCGACAGGAACTTTTTTTATCATAAAAAAATAATAAATGGGGGCGTTTAATCAAAATGGTTACCGCCATTGTCATCCCAATTATTTGCTTATACTTTTTTTGGCTAACAAGAAAAGAGATGAAGGAACAGGACGTTAAATGGCTTGATGCTAGAAATGTTCGGCAAGAGACTGTAATAACTGGAGAAATTAAGAGTATTACTGAAGAAAAACAGCGCTTTTATTACCACCGATACATGTATGTACAAACACTAAAGCTTCAAACTGCATCAAGATTAATCACCGCCAAAAAGGTGAATCCTATTACTAAAAACGTGAAAATAGATACTTTTACTGTTGGTGAGATTATTCGTGCGTACGGAAGCTGGGAAGGCAGCAAATTTTTATTTAGTCATTATGAAATTGAAAAAAGGTGATACTGTAATCACCTTTTTTCTTATCTAAATCTGACACCAAGAGGTGCTATCTATTCTTTATTGTTCTGTTTTTTGGATAAAATTTTGAGTATAATATTTTTGATATACCCCGACACCAAGATGAGTATAATCTTTATTTAATAACGTTTCTCTGTGCCCCTTACTATTTAGCCACCCCACCACAACGGCTGGGCCATCAGTATAATTTGCTGCAATATTTTCACCTGCAGCAAGGTAGGCGACTTCTGCTGTTTTTAATCGATTAGTCAGGTCGCCATATTTCTTAGACGTATGGGAAAAATCATTATTTTCAGCCATATCCTTACTATGCCCGTAAGCAGCTTCAGCTGTCATCTCATCCCAGATTAACGGTTTTATTTTATTCTTAACTCGTAAGACATTAGTGATATCAAAAATCTGCTGAGCCATACCTTTTTCAATCAATTTCCATGCATCCTCATTAGGTTCATCTGCATTAATCAAATCTCCACTATAAACAAGTTCGTACGGACGTTGTTTAATTAGTGTTTCTGCACTCATGAAGCGGACACTTGATAGGTTGCCAGTAAACTTATCGATATAGAGTTGGACATAAATATCCCCTATTTTAACCAATGGGCGAATATTCAAATCGGTATCATTCAGTTCAAATCTGTAGGAATTTCCGTTTACTTCTAAATTAAAATTTGTATCAAAAAATTGCGTATTAAAAATTTCCTCTACCGGCTGACCGATTTCAAACGGAGAAATATCTAGAGTTTCACCAATCGCAAAAATTGTCACGACCTGATTATTTTCGACACCTACCTGTAAGTACCGGTTATAATTCTGATTATAAATATACCACTGATAGCCATACATTGATTCATCGATTCTTTCGGGGGTTCCCAATTCCTTTTCTAACACAGTAACATCTTGACCAATCAATAAAGCTAACCCTTCTTTTGGTTTTTCTAAGGATGTTTTATTTACTGTCTGATTATTAGGACCCTGAGGCAAAGATTGTTTCATTTCTAAGGAATGATCTTCTTTAATCAAAATATTACTATCATTTTTTTCATTTATGCTAACATAAAAACCAATTGTTAAAAAAACAACTGAAAGTATCAGAATTCTAAAAAGAGTACGCAGAGGCATTCACCCTCTCTATTACTTTTTCTATCATTATATAAATGGAATAAATTAATTATATCACCTATGTCCAGATTAGTAAGTGGCATTATCATAAATGTCTTATAATTAACAAAATGTAAATAAAACAGGTACTGTCTGTACCTGTTTTATTGAAAAAATGTTAATATTTATATAATTATACTAGTGTTGCACACCATTATAGTTCTGCTCGGAAATTTCTGTCAATGCCTTCTTTGCCTGGTCATCCGTTAATTCGCGGATTGCAAAATCACCAAGTGAAACGATACCTATTAACTTTCCATTGTCTACTACAGGTAAACGGCGAATTTGATGCTCAGCCATTAACTTTGCTGCTTCCTTACTAGAAGTGTCTGGGGTGACAGTTACCAGTGTCTTACTCATAATATCTTCAACTTTAGTTGAACCAGGATGTTTTTCAGCCACTCCTCTGATTACAATATCTCTGTCTGTAATCATGCCGACAACCTTTTCCTGATCGACAATTGGAATAGCTCCAACATTAAGATCCTTCATTTTTACTGCAACCTCAAACATATTATCTAATAATGTACAACTTTCTACATTTTCTGTCATAATATCACGTATTTCTTCCATGCTTTTAACCTCCAATGTTTTTTTCAGTAAACATTATTATGGTTTTCAATGCGTGATTGTTTTATTCGATTAATCTATTCATTGCAAGTTGAAACATTTTCAACTATTATTATAATGAATTATACTTGCTGTAATACCATTATCGAAAACATAGGGGTAAGGTAATCTTTTTTAGGAGGGATTAATAATGAAATTCGAGAATACTGGAATTGAAAAATTAAAAGCGGATTTGAACCGTTTAGATGAGTTTATGCATGATCATGGTTTGATTCGTGCAGGACAATGGGATTACGAACGTGTTACATATGACCGCAAATTTGAATTAAAAGAAGGGGTATTTTACCTTCGTGTCCAAGGTTATTCGATTGAAGGTGACGTCGATACATTTAAAGCAACCATTCAATTGATGACACCAATTTTAGGTAAACACTATTATCCACATGGCGTCGAGTATGGCGAAGGAGAGAACTTCCCAGCTTCCCTAGTGAATCAATGCAAAAAGATCCTCGAAACGGTAAAAGAAGAAGCTAGTAAATTTGCATTATAATTCAGAATAAAAGGGCGCACGGATTTTGATCCGCGCGCTCTTCCTTTTGCATTTTTTGAAAATAATCATAAAAAATGAAAAACATGCTATTTCCACTAATTAGTAATCTTTGAATTTCCAACTTTTCTAATCTGCAGGATTATTTTCTTAAAGGATCCTATGTTAGAGACCAAGAATCGCTTTGATCAGCGAAGTTGTCTCGCCACCACGATAAAAAACATACAATAAAAGATAGACCGCTACTCCTGTAATTGCAGTAAAGAACCAAATGATACTGGTTATAGGCCCAAGCTTACGATGGACTGAAAGATTATTCTTATAACCTGTTAATATAGAAACAATCCCGAATACCGCCCCGATTGTTGCTAAAGTGATATGAAAAACCAAAAATATTGTGTAATAAATTTTTATCTCTTCTGGTCCGCCAAAAGAAGTATTCCCAATAAAAATTGTCCGTGAAGCATAAATAATAAAAAAGATAAGTGCAAAAACCCCGGCAACAAACATCGTCTTTTTGTGGGCTTCAATTTTTCTTTGTTTTATTTGCCACCAGCCAATCGCAACTGTAATTGCGCTTAAAACAATAAAAGAAGTACTGATTGTAGGTAAAATCGGTAATGAATTCATTCATAAGTCCTCTCTTTTCAAATATTCTATCCTCATTTTAGTGTAGTTCCCTTTCCATTTCAAATAATACTAGCAATTTAATAAAAAACTATCTTGTGTTTCGACTCACAACCCAATCTTGGCAAAAAAAATCTCCCATTGAATGGGAGTTTATTCAACAAGATTAGGATTTAAGATTTGCTTCTTCATTTCACGTTCAGATTCTTCTTGATCTTTACGATACCATTCAAAAAATACCTGAGATAAAATAACAGCATAAATGACTTCCTGAATAATTTTCATCACTACACCGCCCAGCCGTTGGTCATCAACCAATGACATCGAGCTAAATAACTCCGGTCCACTTAAGTTTAAATTTGAAAATATGGAGGGTCCTACACATAGACTCATTACTTTTCCCCAAATTTCCGGGTCATGGTAAGTTGCATATAATGAAGAATCTGAAAAAATAATCAGAGCACATGCAGGTGTAATTAACATACTATTTGCAAATAGGTATGCTACTTTTTTAATCCCACTTAATGGTTGATACTCCGAAAGCGGACTGATTAATGACCACCACATAAATACGGATAAAACGAATAAAAGAATCGAGTACCCGCCATGGTAAAACCGATTTTGCATGACCTGATCAAAAATGATTGGGATATGGTAAAAGGAAAAGAAACCGTTAAATAAGAGTAATGCAATAACAGGTTTTGTAAAAAGCTTAAATATAGGTTTGATCATCTTTATTTGAAGTATGCTTCTCCACAACCACTGTGGGATCGACAAAATAAACAGTGGAGGAATCAGTAATACTAAAATAACCATCGTAATCCCATGGATATAAAACATTAGATGTCCCATTAAATCAAGTGGTGAACCTTTAATCGCATACAATAATATCATTGCTGTCAAAAATAACGCAGCTTGTTTTCCTTTTAGTGGTTCACTATCCTGAAACTTTGATCTAAATGTAATGGTAATTAGAAAATAGGCAGCAGTCAGTGCAAGTAAGATTAGCAAAAAGTACGGGCTCCAAAGGGCTTTAAAACCAAATATATCTAATGTAAGCACCTTGATATCACCTCAATATATAGTAAAAGAAATCTTATCTTTATTATAGCCATAGAAAAATTCGAATGCAAAAAATCGAATTACAAATAGACTATTGTTTTCTATACTTAAAAAGAAAATCGGCTTTAAGCCGATTTTCTTTCTTTAACATTACCACCAGACAATGGTAAGAAACGCCAATATTCCAGTTAATCCAACAAACAATCCGGAAAACAGAAACAGTGTTGGAGCTTCATGGCCTTTATGACTCATATGCATGAAGTAAAATAATTGAAATACTACTTGGACCGCAGCTAATAGGAGAATAAACGGTACTGTAAACCATTCAGTAAATCCTTTCATTGCTACTGCTGCAAATGCCACTAATGTTAAGAAAATCATCAACGTAAAGGAAATAACTTGATAGCGCATTTCCTCCGCGCTCTTTCTGCGGCGATATTCAATATCGACTCTTGGGTTGCTTGAGCTTAATGGCTGATTTGTCATTTTATCCCACCATCCCCATTAAATATACTACAGTAAAGATGAATACCCATACAACATCAATGAAGTGCCAATAAAGGCTTGCAACATAAAACTTTGGTGCATTGTAAAGGTTTAGACCCCGTTTAGAGTTACGAATCATTAATGTTAAAATCCAACATAACCCAAACGCAACGTGCGCACCATGGAAACCCACTAGTGTATAGAAGGCAGAACCAAACGCACTACTGGTAAAGGTATGATGAAATTTGTGAACATAATGGTTGAATTCATAAACCTCTAGCCCTAAGAATGCAGCACCTAATAGTACTGTAAGTCCAAGCCATAACATCATTTTCTTAAAGGCAAAGTTTTTCATATGATACATAGCATATACACTTGTCAACGAACTTGTTAATAACAGCATCGTTGCCACAAATGTAAGCGGCAATTCAAACAAATCTTTTGCCAAATGCTGACTTGTATTTGGCACCTTATCTTTTAAGGCAAGATAGGTAGCAAAGAGAGTAGCAAAAAGAACTGTCTCTCCCCCTAAGAATAACCAAAATCCTAAAAATTTATTTTTTGATTCAAGGGTGGATTTCTCCGGCGCCGCAGGCCATGTTTCATACGTCATTTTCTCTTCAACGTGCATTATGCCTTAGCCCCCTTTTCTTCTTGTAATTCTTCTTTATGAATATGGAAACCGTGATCGTCTTTTACCGATCTTACGAACATGGAACCAAATGTTACAAGTAATCCAAAAATCATGACTGGAAGTGCCCATGCTACCTTGTCAACATGATACATTGCACCAAAAGCGGCAATGAACAAGCCAAGTGAAATCATGAATGGAATGAAGGATGAATTCGGCATATGGATGTCACCAAGTGGTTCAGCAGGTGTCATGCCTTTTTTACCTTCCATTTTTTCCAACCAAAGAGCATCTAAGCCACGAACAAGTGGAAGTTGTTTAAAGTTATAGAATGGCGGCGGTGATGGAATCGACCATTCAAGAGTTCGTCCGTCTCCCCATGGGTCATTACCAACTTTAACATTTTTTACAGAAGTCATAATAATGTTATAAAGCAAAACAAGAACACCAATGGACATAAATGCAGCACCAACCGAACTGATCATGTTCGCAGCGTCATACCCTTGACCTGGAAGGAAAGTGAAGACGCGGCGCGGCATTCCCCAAAGACCTAAGAAATGCTGGATAAAGAATGTTAAATGGAAACCAATGAAGAAAAACCAAAAGGTAATTTTTCCTAATGTTTCATTTAACATTGTACCAAACATTTTTGGCCACCATAGATGGGTCGCAGCAAGAATGGCCAATACAACCCCACCGACAATTACATAGTGGAAGTGAGCAACGACAAAGTAAGTATCATGATACTGATAGTCCGCTGCCGCTGTAGCAACCATTACGCCGGTAACACCACCCATTACGAAAGACGGAATAAATCCGAATGCATAATACATTGGAGTGGTGAATTTAACACTGCCGCCCCACATGGTAAACAGCCAGTTAAAAATCTTAATTCCGGTTGGAACCCCAATTGCCATTGTTGCGACAGCGAAAATCGCATTTGCAACAGGTCCTAAACCAGTTGTGAACATATGGTGTGCCCAGACCATGAAGCCTAAGAAACCAATCAATACGGTCGCGAAAACCATTGAAGAATAACCGAATAGACGTTTTCTCGAGAAAAGTGAAAAGATTTCTGAAAAAATACCAAATGCCGGAAGTATCAAGATATAAACTTCAGGGTGACCGAAAATCCAGAAAAGATGCTCCCAAATAACCGTATTACCACCCATTGTAATATCAAAGAAATTAGCTCCAAACAACCGGTCAAACATCATTAGCGTAAGACCAACTGTAAGTGGAGGGAATGCGAATAAAATCATGGCGGATGCAACAAATGTTGACCATGTAAACAACGGCATCCTCATATACGTCATTCCAGGGGCACGCATATTTATAATCGTAACTAGGAAGTTGATCCCCCCGATTAATGTACCTAAACCGGAAATCTGTAATCCTAATACATAAAAATCAATTCCGTGTCCTTTTGAGTGAAGTGAAAGCGAAGCATAGGAAGTCCACCCTGCATCAGGAGCACCGGTAAACCATGAAAGGTTTAGAAACACTCCTCCAAAAAAGAATAACCAAAAGCCTAAAGAATTAAGAAATGGAAATGCAACGTCACGTGCACCAATTTGTAATGGCATAACCGCATTCATAAAAGCAAAAAGAAGCGGCATGGCAGCTAAGAAAATCATGGTCGTTCCGTGCATGGTAATAATTTCATTAAACGCGCCTGCACTGACAAAATCATTATTTGGTACTGCAAGTTGGATGCGGATAAAAACTGCCTCAAGTCCGCCCATTAAGAAGAAAATTCCACCTGCAATCAGATATAGGATGGCGATTTTTTTATGGTCTACTGTTGTTAAAAAGTCCCACAATGTTGCGCCAAATCCCTTTTTTTGAGCAATGGTACTCACAATTTTACCTCCCTTTCAACCAATTCCCCTTATTCCTGAACTTTTAAGCCCATTAGATACTCAGCTAACGCATCAAGCTGTGCATCAGTCAAATCTTGGTATTTACCAGTCATCTGATTGCCTGGTTTGTATGTTTCAGGATTTTTGACCCAATTTTTCAATTCTTCTTTATTGTGATCTAAAATACCTGCAACACGGGACCTATCACCAAAGTTTGTTAAATTAGGTGCAAGACGTGCTGTCTCTGGCATTTTATTAGCAGGTGTAACGGCATGACAGCCAATACAGCTTTTATTAAAGATATCCTGCCCTTGTGCAGCTAAATCTGTTTGTGCTTTTTGCGGCTCTTTTACATCCTGCATCGCAGATACCCAAGTATCAAATTTATCACGACTCATTGCTTTTACTTTAAAGTCCATCAAAGCATGTGATGGTCCACAAAGCTCAGCACATTTTCCGTAAAAAAGATTTCCTGCTTCATTCGAACGTTTGTCATCAAATTCCAGCCAGAATTTGTTGATGTTATCAGTATTGGTATCTAATTTTCCGCCGACAGCCGGAATCCAGAATGAATGTTTTACATCCATTGATTTCAGGTTAAAATATACCTTTTCATCCGTAGGAACGACTAATTCCTGACTCGTCACAATCTTCTGACCAGGATATTCAAAATCCCACCAATATAAGTGTGACCTTACATTAATAACTAACGCTTTTGAGTCTTTCTTATCCATTTCTTTAACATCAGCAAGTTTAAATGTTGCAGCTACGGTTGGTACAGCCAAAATTAGAAGTAACAGAATAGGAATAGTAGTCCATATAATTTCTAACTTATGGCTTCCTTCTACTTGCTTTGGTATTTTGTCGTCTTTTCTTCTGAAACGGACAAATATAATAACAAAAATGAGCAATACTACAAGGATTACTCCCACCATTATAAAGGTGCTTAACTTCATTAAATCATATTGCATGTCTGCAACTTCACCGGCTGGCTGTAACGCTGAAACAAATGGTTCACCACATCCGGAGAGTATAAGCGCTAAGATCGCAAATAACGAAATTAGGCGCCATTTTGCAAGCCTTTTCATAGCTTAATCAAACCCCTCTTTCACAAATGAATTCTAAAAAATAAATAATGTTTGGTCAAAGAAGTATGTAGGATGATTCTTCCCTCATCAACAAACCGAAGGCAGCAGCACCAATTCTGACATGGTAACGCCGCCAAATTCATCGAATAGGAGTATAAAACCCTCTCCCTTTACCCTGGAAAGAATCGCAGACAAAACTAAATTAATGTAACTATAACCATTGCTACAAAAATAATAGTTAAATATTGCAAAGAATAAACAAACATTAGCTTTGCCCACTTTATGTCATCTTTGATCCTATATCCATAAATCCCTAATGCCAGCCAACCGATATTTAAAAAAGTCGCTAGAATTAGAAATGGGATTCCTAATTTGGTAAGAAAAAATGGGATTGGCAAGAGTAGTGCTACCCATACCAAAATATGAATTTTCGTTGTTTTGAAGCCCTTCACAACAGGTAGCATCGGTACTCCAGCAGCCTTGTATTCTTTCACTCTTCTCATCGCTAGAGCATAAAAATGTGGTGGCTGCCAAACAAACATAAGGACAAATAACGCCCACGCCATTATATCAAGGTTCGCATCAACTGCTGCCCAGCCGATTAACGGTGGAACAGCGCCTGAGAAACTTCCAATAATTGTATTGGAAACCAGTTGCCGCTTGGACCACAGAGTATAAAGGAAAACATAACTAAAAACTCCAAGCAGTCCAATTACTGTTGCAGTCATGGTTGTAAATAATAAACACAGTGTTCCCAGTCCAATTAGTAAAATACCTAATGAAAGAACTTTTACAGGTAAAATTTTTCCTGTAACAGTAGGCCTTGATTTCGTTCTTTCCATTAAATGATCGATATCACGATCAACATAATTATTGATTGCACATGATCCGGCAATAATTAAGGAAGAACCTGCAACTGTAAAAAATACAACATCTAAATTATCTAGAAAGCTTAGCCCTGAAAAATGAAGTGCAAGCCATAATCCTGTAAATGTGGTAATTAAATTAGAATTAACAATTCCAATTTTGATAAGGGCCGTGAAGTCTTTCCATACAGAGGTTTTTTCAATTGTTGAATGCAGGCTTGCAGCACCATTCTCTATGGTTGCTTCTCCATAAGCCTTTGAGTTGGACATAAATTTTTCCTCCTAATCCTTACTAACAAATATTCACCAATCGAGGGGTATAAATACAATATTATTTAAAGTTCTATATTATTTAAGAAACGATAATATGAAAAAAGTAAAAATCTTTCTATTAGTTCAAAAACGATGAGTTGGAATCACTTTTTAAAGAAGTAATTTTTAAAACACTTTCTCTGTATATTAAATCACACTTTCCGATATTTTTGTGAACTTTTTTTGAATAATTTTTGACTAAATTGTGACTGAGGACATATTTAATATTATTTCTGACATTTTCCAACATTAGAACTTTTTATTATTAAATATTATTCTTAATTTTACGAAAAATACTAGGGTATTTAGGATGAGTTTCTAAATTTTTATTACTTTTAAAAAATAATCATTCTAATTAAGTAGCCTTTATATATATTTCTATCAGACTCAAAGCAAAGTTTCAACTGTTTTCACTATAATAATAGTTAAAATTATTTATTATTCATCAGCTCTTTTTGTTTATAAAAAGTTATCTGAAAATCTATGCTGAAATTCTGTTCTTTTTCTAGTTTATTCGTTATGATAAATAGGGACTTTTAAATCTAGATACTTTTTCACTCATTATACTGTCAGGATTATCCAATGACAAATTATTGAACTTTTTTAAGAGGTGAATTTTTTTGCGACGTTCTTTAAAGTGGTTGGCTGTTGCTACTACAATCGGAATGATATTTATTTTACTAGGCGGGGCATTAGTGACAAAGACTGATTCTGGAATGGGCTGCGGAAGATCATGGCCATTATGTAATGGTAAATTTCTCCCTACAGAAATAACCCCAGAATTAATCATTGAACTTGCCCATCGACTAGTTTCCGGTGTAGGGGGCATCTTGGTTCTCACCCTGTCGATTTGGTCGTGGAAGGCGATTGGTCACATTCGGGAAACCAAATTTCTTTCCTTACTTTCCTTTTTCTTTTTACTATTACAAGGATTGATTGGGGCAGCTGCCGTAAAATGGGGGCAATCAAGTTTTGTCCTTGCCTTACATTTTGGTATTTCTCTCGTATCTTTCGCAGCTGTATTTCTATTGACACTGCTGATTTTTGAAATTGATAAGAAGTTTGATGCTGAAAAGCTTTATATTGATAAACGGATGGGCTTTCATATCATCGGTGTTTCTATATATAGCTACTTTGTTATTTACACAGGTGCTTTAGTCCGGCATATGAAGGCAAGTCTCGTTTGCCGGGATTGGCCTTTATGTCTAAATGACGCCCCTTCATTACCGACTAACATCTACGAATGGGTGCAAATGGGACACCGGGCCGCAGCTGGTCTTATCTTTATTTGGATTGCTTATATTTTTTATTTGGCTGTTCGCCATTACAAAGATCAAAAAGTGCTTTACTGGGGATGGACGATCTCCTTCATCCTCGTATCATTACAGGTGATAGCTGGTGCCTTCATTATTTTTACCAGACTAAACTTGTATATTGCACTTCTTCACGCATTCTTTATTACTTGCTTGTTTGGAGTATTAAGTTATTTTCTTTTGTTATATTCTAGGTCTAAAAGAAATCATCAATAAAAAAAGTTGCCGGAAAAAAATCCGGCAACTTTTTTTATAGGTAATAAACATTACCATCTTGATTTTTTTTCTTTTCGTTAGCTTGTTCTTGTTTATTTTTATATTTCTTTTCAAATTTCACAAACATCGACACATTTACAAGTATTCCTGATGCAGCTGCAAGCATCAATAGTGAAGAACCTCCATAACTTACAAATGGAAGCGTAACACCTGTAAGTGGAATCAATCCGGATACCCCCGCTAAATTGATAAAGGATTGAATCCCGATCATACTTGCAATCCCAATCGAGAGCAGGCTCCCAAATGGATCCTTACATTGCAGACTAATATAAATCCCTCGTAATACAATATAGGCTAATAGAAGAATAACAAACCCTACACCCCAAATGCCTAGCTCTTCCGCAATAACAGCCATAATGAAGTCTGTATGCGATTCCGGTAAATAGCCCAGTTTTTGAATACTTTTACCTAAGCCAAGTCCGTTGACACCTCCTGAGCCAATCGCGATATAGGAATTAGCTAAGTGAAAACCGGCATCTTTCTCGTAAGCGAAGGGGTTCTCTAACACAGTAATCCGGCTCATACGTTTTTCTGAAAATATAGTATCTTTTGCGACAAATATTACTGGCAATACAACAATGAGAGTCATAATAACCAATTTCGATATACTTTTAAAATTCATCCCTGAAGAAAAAATCATAGTTGCGGCAATAGCAGCAATAATGATTGCTGTACCATAATCCGGCTGTAAAACTATTAAGAAGCAAACAATAAATAAAAACACTAATGGAGGTAGAACTCCTTTATTAAATTGATTAATATAGGCCTGTTTTTTGGCATATACAGCTGCCAAATAAATGATTACCGCAAGCTTTACAAACTCAGCTGGCTGCAGGCGAAATGAACCAATGAGGTACCAGCTTTGGGCGTTTCCAGCAGTATGTCCAAAGCGAAATAATCCTAAAAGCAAAAGAATTGAACCAATCACCATAGGAACTTGAAACCATTTAGTAAACTGCATGATTTTGTATGGTACGATAGCAAAAACAAAAAAGATACAAAAAAAACAGAGAAGCCACATTTTTTGTTTTTGATAAAAATAATCACTTGGGACATCATATCTTTGGACAGCAGAAGCCATGCTAGCGCTATAGACCATCACCAATCCGAAAGCACACAACAGGATGATGGCGGTAATCAAGGTATAATCATATGATTTCAATATTTTTTTTATCATATAAGACGTCCTCATTTTCAAAATTAATATATACCACTCTATTATAATAGAAAATCAATGATATGACTTGAGGAAAAGTTCAATTGTTATATTAATTTAATAAAGAATATTCTGAAATCATAATAACATAATAAAAAACCCAAACAAGCTCCATGCATTGTTTGAGTTTTATTATAACTATTTCCTTAAGGACGCTTCGTGAAGTGCTGATAATTCTTTCTCTAATTGATCTAAAATCACTTTACCATCCTTACCATCAATTAAGCCTAATCGAACAGCAAAGTCTATTTCCCTTGATAGGCCAAACATTTGTGTATCCAACACCTCTTCATAAAGAGGGCATTGAGGCATCGTGAGATTGTCCATTTGCACTTTGATAAGCTTTAATATTTTTTCAGCGTCAGCCTGCAATAACTCATAGGCTTTTTCCTGGTGATTCACGATCATATCAGACGCCAACATTGATCCCCCCATTCAGAGCGATAATTCAACTTATCTATAAATTTTACCGTTTACAAAGGAAAATTGCAAGAACAATAAAGGATAATACCAAACATGAGTTACTTTTATCCTGTATTATGGGCAGTAAATTCCCCACTTCAAAACTTTAAGAAAATTAAAAAGGAGAAATGGAAGATAACTGATCATAAAAGCCCAATTGGTGAGATACAGTAAAACGCGTTTTACATCGCCTTAGTTGAACAAAACGAGGCTTTCTGCCTCTTTATCAAGACAATAGCATTACTATTGAGACAGTTTAACTCGACTACCAAACAACGGGGGTGAAAAAAACTACTGATTGAAGATTCACCTTATGACATTCCAGATAAAAAAAGCTATACTTAATCATGTTAGACTTTAGGGGGAATTGAAAATGGAAAATATTTTAAACATATCTGGAAATGTAAAATATCCAATTACACTCGATCCAAGTGTTTGGATATTTGATGACCGCCGCATTGATTTAACCACTTACTTTTCAAAGGAAAAAGAAAATACGGATTCAATGGAGGCATATACTAAATCTGTTTCAACGCATTGGGATCGAGAAATAGTGGAAGGGGCAACCTATCCTCCGACATTAAAAACTGAGAAGAAGTTTGAAAAAGAAAAAGTACTTACTGGAACATTCGGAATCCCTTTCAAACCCTTTTTGTTAAATGCTGAGCCAGCTAATGATGCAGGTACACTGATCGTTCATACGGCAAATGGTGAATACGAGTTTTTACTTGAAATGGCTTTTGACTTAATTTTAGGATTTTCAAATAATGGACAACCATTATCTTCTGATGGACCAGTCCACATCTACAATGGTGATGGCTCAAATCAAGAAAACCCTATTAAAAATGTAACTGCCTTTACAATAAAATAGACGGGTGCCATTTGGCGCCCGTTTTTAATTCTATAATAAATCCGCTGCCAGCCTCGCCAACCCAGATCTTTCTCCTTTTAATAGTTTTACATGACCGGAAACATTTTGATCTTTAAATTTTTCGACGACGTAGGTTAATCCGTTGTTATAGGCGTCAAGATATGGATGATCAATCTGTTCAGGGTCACCCATTAATACAATCTTGCTGCCTTCCCCTACCCGGGTTAGGATGGTTTTCACCTCATGCTTCGTTAAGTTTTGTGCTTCATCGATAATAATAAATTGCTTCGGTAAACTTCTGCCACGAATATAAGTTAACGCCTCCACCTCAATTGAACCCATCCCGGCTAATATGGCATCAAGCTCACCTGGCTTTTTTGTATTAAAGAGATATTCCAGATTATCGTATATTGGCTGCATCCATGGTCTGAGCTTTTCTTGTTTTTCACCAGGCAAAAATCCCAGATCCTTACCAACTGGCACAATCGGCCTTGCGACTAATAGTTTTTTATATTCTCTAAAATCCTCCGTGTGCAATAAACCCGCAGCGAGCGCAAGAAGTGTTTTTCCTGTACCTGCCTTTCCAGTTAAAGTGACTAGTGGTATATCTGTGCGTAATAATAATTCGATTGCCATGGTCTGCTGTACATTTCTTGAATGAATGCCCCAAACATGCTCTTGATTTAAAGTTAATTTCTTTACTTTCTTACTTGTTTTATCTACCATCCCGATAGCAGAGGCAGAGCTGCCAAGGATATCTTTCATTAACAAGAATTGGTTTGGATAAAACGGGTGATTTGCAACCTCTGAAAGAGATAGCTCTCCCTTTTCATAAAAACGGCCTAATAATTCAATTGGCAGTAGTAACTCGAAAAATCCCGTATATATATGTTCTACATCAACCACTCGATCGTTTAAAAAATCTTCGGCAGTCAAACCGATTGCATCTGCTTTTACCCTTACTAATGCATCCTTGCTTACTATTATTACTGGTTTACCATTTTCCTTTGCTTGTTCCTCTAAAAATAAATTTTTTGCCACTGCAAGAATGCGATTATCATTTGTTTTTTCAATAAAAATATCTTGTAGCTCATGAAAGGTTCGATGATTTAATTCGATTCTAATGGTCCCCCCGCGTTCAAGAGGGATTTTTTCATAAAGTTTTCCTGAGGCCCTTAGGCCATCAATTAATCTTGATACATGCCTTGCATTTCTTCCAACTTCATCCATGTATCTTTTCTTTGAGTCCACTTCTTCTAGAACTACTGCAGGAATAACAACTTCATTATCTTCAAAGGAAAAAATGGAATACGGGTCTTGTAATAAGACATTTGTATCTAACACGTATATTTTACTCAAAGCGACGCCTCCTGATTCCCTTGATGTCAGGCTTGTGAAATAATTTCAACAACCCTTTTGCTAGATTGGACTTTGGTAAAATATATGTTTATTGGAATAAAGATAGAAGGCGTTTCGCACAATAATTGTTAATGAGACCACATAATTAATCTTCTTGGAGGAGGGTTTTAAATGAAGAATATATTATTAACTATGGCAATATGTATACTTTTAGCAGGATGTAATACCAATAATCAAAAACAGAACGCAAAAAATGATAACCAATCTTTAGTAAATGTTAAAAACAGTTATATTGAAAGCGTCGACCGTAAATCAGGGCAGGAAATTTCAAAGCGCTTAGTTAATCTCGCAACAAGTATACCAAATGTAAATGATGCAACCGCAGTAGTTTTAGGGAAATATGCCATTGTTGGTATTGATGTTAATTCAAAAATCGACCGCTCTCAGGTTGGTTCAATTAAGTATTCTGTGGCAGAGAGCTTAAGAAAAGACCCTTACGGTGCCAACGCAGTAGTGGTAGCTGATGCGGACACAACCGAACGTTTGAAAGAAATTCAGGCGGATATAAAAAACGGCAGACCCATACAAGGTATAATGGAGGAGCTCTCAGATATAGCAGGGCGATTAATGCCTGAAATCCCAGGAGACTTGATTACACCAAGCCCAAAAAATGCTACAGAAAAGCCAGATAAAAAGCTTCCGAAAGACGAACAAGAAAAACTGAACAAAGAACAAGAAGACCAATCCAATCACTATAAATAAAAGGCAAGAGCACCTGCTAGCTTTTATTAAATGAAAAAAGCTTAGTAAATGCACTAAGCTTTTTTCATTGCTTCCATCACCTGTCTATCTAATTTTTCAGCAGCATTTTTATCATATGTTTTATCATACTGTACTTCAGTGACAATTTTGGATCCATAAAACATTACATCCCGTACCTCTCTAATTGTTACTTCAACTAGTGCGAGCTTTAATGGAACATCCTGTAGTCTTTCCTCTTTTACCAGTGCTTCACCTTGTATCGAATATGTAGATTCATTCGCAATCAAATTTATGACTACATTGTTATTCTTATTAATATTCTCTAATATCCGGGAACGATTATCAACAGCAAAATAAATGATACTATCGTCTTTAGCTAAAACCCAGGAAATCGCACTAACATTTGGTCCACCTGTTTCATGATCAACTGTTGCTAACGTTACAAAACGTTCTTTTTGCATCACATCATATAATGGCTTAATTAGTTTTGGTTCTACTTGATTTGCCATATTCACAACCCCTTTCATTCTCCTACATTCTGTTTAAAAACAGATATTCTCATATTACTACTATCCCTTTTTTTCATCAACTCTAACCAATTGATTACCTACAGGTGTTTAGTCATGGTATACTATAATACAAACATTCTGTTATTTAGAAAGAATTAATGAGGTGCTTTAATGAGAGTAAAGTGTGTAATCTGCGATAAAATAGAAGCGATTGAAGATGAATCGTTAACAGCCAAGCGTCTTCGTAATCGTCCCATTCATACATATATGTGCAATAACTGCAATACAAGAATAACGGAAAAAACAAATGCCCGAATCAACACAGGAAATTTCCGATTGTATCGGACAAAATCTGAAAAGGATGAATGGTAAAAAAACACTGGTCTGTCATGTAACAGGCCAGTGCTTTTTTTAGTCTACTATTGGATAGTCCATATACTTTTCAGGTTCTTGGTTAATTTGGTTTAGCATGATTTCTATTAATTCACGGGGATAACGTGCTTTTTTAGTTTCTTCACCTTGTTGATATGAAACATAATACATCACATCATCTTTACTTATATCAATGTTCGAAACATGATGCTGAGATGTGAGCATCTCTTCAAAAAAGTCTTGTGTCTCTTTAGCTGCTAGATCATCAGGCCGCGCATCACAAACAACCTTAATTGTAAGCCAATTATAGAGTGCATCTTGTAAGGATTCCATTTTCTCAACCCCCCGTTATTTCACTTCAGCCTCATGCTTTTTCGATTGGTGAAGGCGAATTTTATATACAATTAAAATTAATGCAGCTACACCTAACCCTTCAGCAATTGGTAATGCATAGGAAAAAAACAACATGATCAAGCATCCAATGCAAAGACTGGTATAAATTACTATGTTTTTCAATAGAGGCAATTTTTTCGCAAAGCCTAACCTGTAGACAATCACTGTCAAAATAACAATAAATACATATTGCAGCAATACACCAGTTTCTACATCTTTTGTAAGCTCAATAAAAAATCTTAAACTCGGGGAGAAGGATTTTAAATCTTCCACAGCTTGCACCTCTTTACTTAACTCAATTCAGCGTATTTTTTCTTCTTTGCCGCTTTTTCACGTTCATTTTTATCAAGAATTTTTTTACGTAGACGAATGGACTCAGGTGTAACTTCACAATATTCGTCATCATTTAAATATTCTAATGACTCTTCTAATGTCATGATGCGTGGTTTTTTAATGACTGATGTTTGGTCTTTGTTGGCTGAACGCACATTTGTTGCCTGCTTCACTTTTGTAATATTGACGGTAATATCATTTTCACGAGTGTTTTCGCCAACAATCATCCCCTCATAAATTTCCGTACCTGGTTCAACGAAAATTGTTCCACGGTCTTCCACTTGCATTATACCATATGTGGAGGCTTTGCCAGATTCCATTGAGACGAGGACACCTTGGTGTCTTCCTCCAACTTGACCTGCAAGCATCGGCTGGTAGCTATCAAAGGTATGATTAATAATCCCATATCCGCGAGTCATGGTTAAGAATTCTGTTGTATAACCAATTAAGCCACGTGCAGGTACATTAAAGATTAACCGAACTTGACCTGTTCCGTTATTAATCATATCAAGCATTTCACCTTTACGGGCTCCAATTGATTCCATTACAGCACCAGTATGCTCTTCAGGGACATCGATTTGAACTCTTTCCACTGGCTCACAACGGACTCCATCAATCAACCTAACAATTACTTCAGGTTTTGAAACTTGTAGCTCATAACCTTCACGGCGCATATTTTCAATCAAAATGGATAAATGAAGTTCACCACGACCGGAAACAATCCAAGCATCCGGTGAATCTGTGTTTTCAACACGTAAACTTACATCTGTATGCAACTGAGCTAAAAGTCTTTCTTCAATTTTTCTTGAAGTTAAATATTTACCCTCTCTACCAGCAAATGGACTATTGTTTACCGCAAAAGTCATTTGCAGTGTTGGTTCGTCGATTCGTAAAACTGGTAACGCTTCTTGATGTTCAGTTGGGCAAACTGTTTCACCAACATTTATATCTTCCATTCCAGAAACAGCAATTAAGTCACCTGCTTTAGCCTCTTGAACTTCCTGCCGTTTTAACCCAAAGAAACCGAAAATCTTGGTCACACGGAATTGTTTTACACTACCGTCTAATTTCATTAAAGCGACTTGTTGACCAACATGCATCGTTCCACGAAAAACACGTCCAATTCCGATTCTGCCCACATAATCGTTATAATCAAGCAAAGCTACTTGGAATTGTAACGGTTCTTCATGATTATCAATTGGTGCAGGGATATATTCAACGATTGCATCATACAATGATTGCATGTTTTGATCCTGTTGATCCGGATTTGTACTTGCTGTACCATTAATTGCTGAAGCATAGATAACAGGGAACTCAAGCTGATCTTCTGTGGCATCAAGCTCAATAAATAAATCGAGTACTTCATCAATTACTTCTGCTGGTCGAGCAAAGTCACGGTCAATTTTATTCACGACTACAATTGGTGTTAAATTTTGTTCCAAGGCTTTTTTAAGAACAAATCGTGTTTGCGGCATACATCCTTCGTACGCATCTACCACAAGCAACACACCATCAACCATCTTCATAATCCGTTCCACTTCGCCGCCAAAATCAGCGTGTCCCGGTGTATCTAGTATATTAATACGAGTATCTTTATATTGAATGGCTGTATTTTTTGCAAGGATAGTGATACCGCGCTCTCTTTCTAGATCATTTGAATCCATCGCGCGTTCTTCTACATGTTCGTTAGACCGAAATGTTCCTGACTGTTTTAACAACTGGTCAACCAAAGTCGTTTTCCCATGGTCAACGTGGGCAATAATCGCTATATTTCGTACATCTTCTCTAAGTTTCAAAATTCCACTCCTACCTATTTTATAAAAATAAAAGCTAATTTTAGTTTCCCAAATACAACTAAAATATTATACCATATTTAAAGTGGAAACCTATAAGCATTTTTTGTAGAATAAAAAATATACCAAAAAACAGATTAGTTTAAACAATTTATAATCAAAGGGGTATGAAAATGAATAATGTAAAATGGCCTTTACTTATATATGCAATTCTTGCTGCAGCCAGCATTATGGGTATTGGAATTGCTATTAGTGAAAAAAGCCTAATTGGGGCAGTGGGCAGTATTTTTGCATGTTTTGTGATCATGGGGATGGGCTTTAAAACAAAAAGAAAGATGCGTGAAAAAGGGGAACTTTAAAAAAGAAGCCCTTGCTTGGCTTCTTTTTTAATATTTACCTCCTTTTAAATAGTCGTTTAATATTTGTTGATGTAATCCAGGCTTCGCAGCAAAAAGTGTATCCATGGAAAGAAAATCAAGTTTTTCTCCCTTTAAATTTGTTACTATTCCGCCTAATTCTTCAACAATGACCGCTCCCGCAGCAAAATCCCAAGGCGATAACCGCATGGAAAGATACGCATCCACCCTTCCAGTTGCCACAAACACCATTTCAAGCGCAGCAGTCCCATATGATCTTGTTCCTCTTGCGTCTCTTACTAATGGAATCATTAAAGTGTGATCGATGCGATGATTTTCCATTACCCATGTCGCATTTAGGGCAATGATGGATTCCTTCACCGTTGTTTCCTTAAGCAACGGAAGAGGCTTTCCATTTAAATAAGCTCCTTTACCACGAATTGCGTTGTACAACTCATTATGAGCAACATCATAAATGAGTCCAATTCGGCCGATTCCATTTTCATAGATCCCTATTGAAATCGCGAAGTTTCTTTGCTGATGGATAAAATTCATCGTTCCATCGATCGGATCGATTAACCAGACAATTCCCTCATGGCTCTTAAGTTCGTCTCCAAATCCCTCTTCACCCATAATTTTATGATCCGGATAAACACCCCTAATTTTATCGATAAAAAATTGTTCTATTTCCTTATCAATATTTGTAACAAGATCATTTGGGTTTGATTTTGTTTCAATATTTAACGTCTTTTCGAAGGATAAACGGATCTTGTCTCCTGCTTCCTTAACCCATTCCTTTGCATGGTAATCAATGTCTTCCCATTTCATAATACTCCTCCACTTCGCCGTAGCCTTATTCGATTCCAATGTATGTAGTATGAAGCATGATAAACCTTTTGATGTACCTATAGCTTAATCAAATTGGTGAAACACATCAACTTTTAGTCTCATTTATTGGCAAATTATCCACACAAACCTTTTATAGTTTTTCATGCTCCATCAATTATGGATCTATATCAAGAACATTCCTAACCTAATAAAGGCGGTGTAAGTAAACTATGATTCACCTATTCAAAGCGAACAACGTATTTTCATTCAAAATGGGATAAATTTCACATGCCTTTGCGGTGCTCCGACCCTTTTTCAAAATTCACAATAATAAACGAACCCCTCTCGTTTCTTTTCTGGAGTCCGTTTTAGATAAGATAATAAAATACTCTTTTTTGGTTCATTTAATTTGTTACTCCTTTGATTAAAAAATATCTTCACTCAATCAAAGAGCTTTTAATCGTAATAATTCCTGGCGAATCCTTTCTAACTTTTGTTTACATTCCTTCATTTTCTTCTCATTCTTCTCCTCAATTGCTTCAAATAATACAGCCAATTCATAATCCATTTCCAATCTTAATACTGCTGTCCTTTCCTTCTCTCCTGCTTTTTTAAGAGATGTATTCATCAATTGCTTCACTTTTTTCCTCCCCTTCCTCATATTTAACTAATTTTTTTGAATTGTTTTTTTATGTATAATATGAGGCATCTCGATGTGTTGCAACAAATATGTGCTTTTACCTAATTAAGCAACAAACTTCTTGTAGTCTCGCCAATATGCTACAATTAGTGACAAATAGCTTGGTGGGGGTATCTCAATGGATTTCACTGGATTTACAAATGAAGATTTTGATGTTTTTTTAATAAATGGTCTAGAGGCAAGAATGGAGGCAATTAAAAGCACAATCCGGCCAAAATTAGAAGGTTTAGGAGATTACTTTGCGCATACCTTATCCGCTTTAACAAGCGATGAAATGTTTGTTCATGTGGCAAAGCATGCAAGACGAACGATAAATCCGCCAAAGGATACATGGGTGGCATTTGCTAATAATCCTCGCGGCTATAAAATGCTTCCACATTTTCAAATTGGCTTGTGGAACACCCATTTATTTATTTGGTTTGCCGTTATTTATGAAGCACCACAAAAAGAGGTCATAGGAGCAAGATTTACAAAAAAGGCAGCTAAAATATATAAAGAAATTCCAAAAGAGTTTGCCTGGTCAATAGATCATACAAAGCCAGATACAATTACGCATGGTGAGTTGTCTAAGAATGACCTGCTTTCAAACTTTACGAGGCTGCAAAACGTTAAAAAGGCAGAATTATTATGTGGATATACCATAGATCGGGATAAGACGATCCAATTGGGTACTGAAGGTTTAGTAGAGCAAATTGAAGATGTATTTAATAGAGTAGCTCCACTATATAAAATTGCTCAAAATATTAAATAGAAAAAACTCCCGATTCAATTTTTCGGGAGTTTTTTCTATTATTTCATGATGATTTTGTCGCCTGCAACAGCTTCTTTTGCCTTTTGGATTGTTCGATACGACGAATATCCGCTCATTTCTTCGAATTCACCACAAATGGTTTTTTCTTCAGCTTTGCTCGGGACGATTTCTTTAAACCGTCGGTAGGCCTTCATAACCTCTTCTCGTTCTATTCCCTTTTCATATGCCTTTTCAATTGCTTCAAAAAATTTAACGACATCGATAATTTCATCTGTTGACCAGTTGTAATCAATCGGATATTGATACTCCATATATTTCACCTGCTTACTATTTTCATCTTAAGTGAATGATACCTTTATTTTCCCCATTTTGCACGAATTTGTTCTGCATCTTGAATCATCCGTTCAAAAAGTTCTGCAACAGTTGGTATATCCTTAATAAGACCCATCACCTGGCCTGCCCATGCAAATCCTTCATTAGGATCGCCATCATAAATGTAACGTTTATTCGCCGTTCCACTAATAAAATCCCTTAATTGGTTATAATCACCATTATTTCTTTCAATCTCAAGGATTTTCTCTGTCCAGGTGTTTGCAATTGCTCTTGCGGGAGCTCCTAGTGTTCTCTTGATTACCACCGTATCTAACTCCGTTCCTTCTACTAGCCTTTGTTTGTACACTTCGTGGGCATGAACACATTCCTTTGTGGCAATAAATCTCGTTCCCATTTCAATCCCTTCAGCACCTAAACATAATGCTGCCATCAAACCCCTGCCATCACCGAGCCCGCCTGAAGCAATGACAGGAACGGAAACAGCATCCACTACTTGAGGGATTAACACCATGGTACCAATATCATCTCTGCCAAGATGACCTCCCCCTTCCTGTCCCACAACCATTACCGCATCCGCACCAAGCTGTTCTGCCTTCATCGCCTGTCGTCTTGCTGCAACTAGGACGAGTGTTTTTATCGATGTCCCTTTTAACTGTTCAAAAATCGGTGCAGGGTTTCCTCCCGTCATCGAGATAACAGGGACTCTTTCATCAATTGAAACCTGGAGAAAGTCAGCGAATGGCCTCCCATGCTGCCCAATCGCAAAATTAACCCCAAACGATTTGTTTGTTAGTTGTTTTACTTTTCGAATTTCCTCTCTAAGCTCTTCTGGACTACCTAATGACATAGCTGTAATTTGTCCTAGACCTCCTGCGTTTGAAACAGCTGCCGCTAATTCAGAATAAGCTAAATAGGCAAGCCCGCCTTGTATAATCGGATAACGAATATTAAGTACCTCTGTAACTCGTGTATTCCAATTCAAGTGAATCCCTCCTTAAAATATATTAATTTGTTATTTCGTCTAACGAGGTTAAATTTCCTGTCTTTTTGGGAAACTAACTTGAGCAAAATAAAAACAAAAAAACCTAAAAGAAATTCTATGCAACCACGTTGAATAGTGCTATAATTCCATTGTTTTATGTAATTAATGACCATGATAAGCGAGTATTTTTTCATAAAGAGGTGTGTTAATAATTGTCACAAAATCAAACACCGTTATTTAGCGGTTTAGTAGAGCATGCAAAAAAAAATCCGATTCAATTCCATATTCCTGGTCATAAAAAGGGAGCAGGAATTGACCCGGAATTTCGCGAGTTTATTGGTAATAATGCCCTTTCGATCGACTTAATTAATATTGGTCCGCTTGATGATCTTCATCATCCAAAGGCAATAATTAAACAGGCGCAGGATTTAGCAGCTGAAGCTTTCAATGCTGATCATACCTTCTTTTCAGTTCAGGGTACAAGCGGTGCTATTATGACAATGGTAATGGCTGTTTGTGGACCTGGAGATAAAATCATCGTACCAAGAAACGTTCATAAATCGGTTATGTCGGCGATTGTCTTTTCCGGAGCAATCCCAGTCTTTATTCATCCTGAAATTGATAGAGAATTAGGGATTTCCCATGGTATTAGTACAGATGCAGTCGAAAAGGCACTTGAGCAGCATCCTGATGCAAAAGGGGTTTTAGTCATTAACCCTACCTACTTTGGGATCTCAGCAGATTTGAAAAAAATTGTTGAAATTGCTCACTCATATCATGTTCCTGTTCTTGTTGATGAGGCCCATGGTGTCCATATTCATTTTCATGATGGGCTTCCACTGTCTGCTATGCAAGCCGGTGCTGATATGGCAGCCACAAGTGTCCATAAGCTGGGCGGATCTATGACACAGAGCTCCATTCTTAATGTGAAAGAGGGACTCGTATCTGCAAAACATGTTCAATCGATTTTAAGCATGCTTACAACAACGTCCACATCTTATTTACTTTTAGCCTCTTTAGATGTTGCCCGAAAGCAGTTAGCAACTAAAGGAAAGGACTTAATTGATAGAACCATTCAATTAGCACAGTCCATTCGAGCAAGAATCAATGAAATCGATCATATCCGTTGCGTTGGGGAGGAAATATTAGGTTCAAAAGCTACTTTTGATTATGACCCAACAAAACTAATTATTTCTGTAAAAGAGCTTGGTTTAACCGGGTATGAGGTAGAAAAGTGGCTAAGAGAAAAACATAATATAGAAGTAGAATTATCAGACCTATATAACATCCTTTGTATTATCACACTCGGTGATACGGAAGTTGAAGCTAACCTTTTAGTAACTGCGTTAAAAGAGCTTGCATTTGAATGTGAACATCGTTCAGGAAAGATTGAACCTGTTGAGGTTCTCCTGCCTGAG
The DNA here is from genome assembly GCF_030123405.1 of Neobacillus sp. WH10. Taxonomy (GTDB): domain Bacteria; phylum Bacillota; class Bacilli; order Bacillales; family Cytobacillaceae; genus Neobacillus. The sequence goes on along the minus strand of NZ_CP126110.1, from coordinate 1,833,668 downwards.
ATTCCAGTGCTTGCTCTAACACCGAGAGATGCTTTTTATGCCGAAACGGAAGTGATTCCTTTTGAAGAATCAGAAGGCAGAATTATTGCTGAATTTGTAATGGTTTACCCTCCCGGAATTCCGATTTTTATTCCTGGGGAAATTATTACAAAGGAAAACCTTCATTACATTCATGAAAACCTCGAGGCGGGTCTACCCGTACAAGGCCCAGAAGATGATGAAATTAAAACGATACACGTCATAAAGGAATACAAGGCAATTAAATAATGTTTAATCCCAAAAAAACAGGATTCCGGCTGCGGAATCCTGTTTCTCATTTTATAAGATTGTTCCAAATTATTTATTCTTCATCGTGAATATGAAGGTCATCGCAACAATTGCACTTTGAGTAAAGTACTGTAACTTTTTCATCTTCAAAATGATCAATAGTAGAGTTACAAGTTTGGCATACGAGAGTACCCATTTGTTCAATCCCCTTTTCTTAATTGAATGATCATGATTTTGAAAGCGTTTAAATATCTCTAATACAATAATAATATATCACATTATAAATTTCAAGCCCAAATTGTATGTCACATTTAAAAAATAATAACAAAAAAAGGCCACCTTTCAGGCCCTTTTCATAAATAATTAATCATATTGTGTGACAAAAGGAATAGACGGAAGTGTAATACTAAAAAATTCAGCTATATTTGCTGCCTGTTGTTTATCTGAGATACGGAACATTGTTTGAAGGTAATCAATATCTTCAACATCTTTAGGGTCGAGGAGCGATGAACGGCCTGTTTGCATGCAGACAACAAGTGGTTTTCCAAAAAACAAATTCGTGTAAATTATCCCAAAGTCATACCGTGTATCTTCCGTGGTAAATCCAATAAATCTTACTTTTGCATTTTCGTGCTCATCATAGAGCTTATCAAATATTTCCATAAGGTCACTCCTATTCTTTTAATATTTTGAATATTATTATAATTATTTTTGTGAATAATAACAAGAAAACTGGCGATTTTATTTTTGTAAATGTTGTCAATACTTTTTAATCAATGCTAGAATAGAATTGCATATAATGGAGTGATAGGGGGGGAATGATGATGGCTGTAAACGCATATATTAAGCTTGTGCCCTCATCTGCTAAACAAACGGTGACAATTGAAGAGTTAAAGGAATTATTTCATTACTATAAAAATATTACTGCTAAAACTGGCGACCAATTGAATTGGCAATATGATGATTCTGCCTTTCCTTATGAAATTAAAGAAACAGAAGAAGGTAAAGGAAAGTGGTTTTATTTACATTCTGACCATGAACGCTATTATAAAATTTTAATAGGTGTTGATACAGAAACAGTTCGCAGTGAAGACGGGGCTGAAAGCGAGCAGGTATACATACAAATCACACTCCCTGAACAATCTACTTACGGTGATAAAGGAAAGGCAAATGAATTTTGTAAATTCCTTGCTAAAAAACTCCAAGGAGAGCTTCACCTCTTTAATGAAAGAATTATGTATTTCAATCCAAGAAAGTAAGGGCTCCGTTTCGGAGCCTTTTTTAATGCATAAATTGGGCCATTGTATAGTGAATCGAAGAATAAATAACTAAACTAAGTACGGTAATAAAGAGTGTTTTCCGCTTTGATTTTGTTACTTCGTTTCCGATTAAAAATGCCAAATAAAAAAACACAAAAAACATAATAACTTTATAAATGAGTTGGTCATGCTTTGATATCCACTCTATAAGTGTAAACCCACTCCAAATAATAAACTGCAATACTATGACAACATAGACCCTCATATTTATCACCACTCAAAATCCATTGATCTTAAGAAAGAACAAAGACATCTAGTGTTATAAGTATATGTACTAATAGTAAGAGATATTTTCCATTTTCAAATGACTTTGGGTATTTTTAGAATTTATTTACTTACTTGGTTACCTTAATAATTCGTTGCAAAAAAATAAAGTCCTTTTCGATTTATACGAAAAGGACTTTTATTTTTTCTTATTTTATGATATGGATTGGGGTTCCAAGTGCAACTTCAGCTGCTTCCATTGTAATTTCACCAAGTGTAGGATGGGCATGGATTGTCATAGCTAAATCCTCAGCTGTCATTCCTGCTTCAATCGCTAAGCCTAACTCAGCAATCATATCTGACGCACTTGCGCCGGCAATCTGCGCTCCAATCACAAGGCCGTCTTCTTTACGGGTAATCAATTTAAGGAAACCATCACCGCTATCAAGTGATAGGGCACGTCCATTTGCTGCAAATGGGAATTTAGCAGCATTCACGTTAATACCTTCTTCTTTTGCTTGTGCTTCTGTATATCCAACTGAAGCCAGCTCAGGTTCTGAGAAAACAACAGCAGGAATTCCTAAATAATCAATTTCAGAAGTATGACCAGCAATTGCCTCAGCAGCAATTTTAGCTTCATATGATGCCTTGTGCGCTAATTGCGGTCCTTGAACAACATCACCAATGGCGTAAATATTACTAATATTAGTTCGGCATTGTTTGTCGATTTCAACAAGACCGCGATCACTTAGTTTTACACCTACTTGTTCTAAGCCCATTTCATCCGTATTCGGACGGCGTCCAACCATGACAAAGACGTAGTCAGCTTCGATTTTCTTCTCTTCGCCTTTTGTTTCAAATGTTACAACAACACCGTTTTCAGTTTCTTCTACACCTTTAGCTAATGCTTTTGTATAGAATTCAGCACCTTTTTTCTTCATGGTACGCTTCACAAGGGCAGCCATTTGTTTATCGAAAACGCCAAGACCTAATATTTCTTCTGCACCTTCTAGGATTGTTACTTGGCTTCCAAAGTTTGCGTATGCACCGCCTAGTTCGATTCCAATTACTCCGCCGCCAATGACAACGATTTTTTTAGGAATTTCACTTAAGTTAAGGGCACCAGTTGAATTTAGCACTCGTTTTGAATATTTAAAGGCAGGAAGTTCAATTGGACGAGAACCAGTCGCAATAATAGCATTTTTAAAGGTATAGGTTTGTGCTGAATTATCATCCATTACACGAAGTGTATTAGCATCCACGAAATATGCTTCACCGCGCACAATATTTACTTTATTTCCTTTTAATAAACCTTCCACACCGCCAGTTAATTTTTTCACGATTCCTGCTTTAAATTCTTGAACCTTTGAAAAATCGACTTTTACATTTTCCGCTGTAATTCCGAATGACTCAGAATGAAGCGCTGTTTCGTAACGGTGACCTGCTGAGATCAATGCTTTAGAAGGAATACATCCTACATTTAAACATACGCCCCCAACATATTCCTTTTCAACAATTGTTACTTTTTGTCCAAGCTGTGCAGCACGAATCGCTGCGACATATCCGCCAGGGCCCGCACCAATTACTATAGTATCTGTTTCTATTGGGAAATCTCCAACGACCATAATATTACGCCTCCATTAACAATAGTTCTGGATCGTTCAATAAACGTTTAATATGATTTAAAGCATTTTGTGCTGTTGCACCATCAATCATGCGGTGGTCAAAGCTTAAAGAAAGTGCTAAAACAGGTGCAGCAACAATTTCACCGTTTCTAACGATTGGTTTTTCAGCAATACGGCCAACACCTAAAATAGCAACTTCCGGATGGTTAATAACAGGAGTAAACCATTGACCTCCCGCAGAACCAATGTTTGAAATTGTGCAAGATGCACCTTTCATTTCATTAGGGGCAAGTTTGCCATCTCGAGCTTTTGCAGCCAGTTCATTAATTTCATTTGAAATAGAGAAGACTGATTTACGATCAGCATCTTTTACAACTGGTACTAATAGGCCTTTTTCTGTATCTGCTGCAATCCCAATGTTGTAGTAATGCTTATGAATTATTTCACTTGTTGCATCATCAAGTGATGTATTTAATGCTGGGAATTCACGTAATGCACTTGTTAATGCTTTTACGATATATGGTAAGAATGTAAGCTTAATGCCTTTTGCTGCAGCCACTTCTTTAAATTTCTTACGATGTGTAACAAGTTTCGTTACATCAACCTCATCCATTAAAGTTACGTGTGGTGCCGTATGTTTAGAGTTAACCATAGCTTTCGCAATTGCTTTGCGAATACCGCTCATTTTCTCACGTGTTTCAGGGTATTCACCTTGTGGAACGGCTGCAGCTTGTGGTGCTGCAGGTATTGCTGCTCCAGCTTCCACAGCAGCTGTAGTTGGTGCTTGTGGTACTGCTTGTGCCCCTCCACTAATAAATGTATCAATATCACTCTTTAGAATACGGCCATTATTACCAGTACCTGCAACTAAATGAATATTAATACCCTTTTCACGCGCATATTTACGAACAGACGGCATTGCGATAATTCGTCTGTTTGGATCAACATCCACTTGTTGGGCAGTTTCTATGTTTGCTGCAGCAGGTGCTGCCTCTTGGCTCGCTTCCGGTGCTGGTGCTTTTTCTTCTTGTTTAGGCTCTTCAGCATGATCGTCGCCTTTAAATTGTAAGTTTTCATATCCAGGAGCGTCAAATGTAACGAGGACCTGACCAACTGTTGCAACTGTCCCTTCTCCCACTAAAACGTCTAATACAGTTCCTTCTACAGGCGAAGGAATTTCTACAACTGCTTTATCATTTTGAATTTCACAAAGGACGTCATCTTCTTGGACTTTATCGCCTGGTTTGATGAACCATTTGACAATTTCCCCTTCGTGAATACCTTCACCGATGTCAGGCATTTTAAATTGAAATGGCACTGAGATTCATCTCCTATTTTTTCGTGTATTTTAGCCTATTTTGCTAAGATGAAAGTGGGAAAAGAACATCCTTTTCCCATATTACTAATCCAGCTCCGCAAGAAAATTTCCGAAGCGATAGATTTTTAGAACGTTAATACCTTTTTAGCTGTTTCAATTACATCTTTATAGTTTGGCAGCCACACAGATTCAGCTTGTGGAAAAGCAAAAATAGTGTCTGGAGCTGCCACACGTAATACTGGTGCTTCCAAGCTTAAAATAGCTCGATCGTTAATTTCCGCAACAACGTTTGCTGCAATACCAGCTTGTTTTTGTGCTTCTTGAACTACAATTGCACGCCCTGTTTTCTCAACAGACGCAATAATTGTTTCAATATCAATTGGACTAACTGTTCGTAAGTCAATAACTTCAGCAGAAAAACCTTCTTTCTCAAGTTCTTCTGCAGCTTTCAATGACTCGTGAACCATTGCACCATAAGTAATAATAGAAACATCGGTTCCTTCACGTTTTACTTCTGCTTTCCCAAGTGGAATTGTATATTCGCCTTCAGGAACTTCTTGGCGGAAAGAACGGTATAACTTCATATGCTCTAGAAATATAACTGGATCATTATCTCGGATGGATGAAATGAGCAGTCCTTTTGCATCATATGGTGTTGATGGAATAACTACTTTTACTCCAGGCTGTTGAGCCATAAGACCTTCTAAGCTGTCCGCGTGCATATCTGGTGTATGTACGCCGCCTCCAAAAGGCGAACGAAATGTCACCGGAGCATTAAATTTACCTCCAGTACGATAGCGAAGACGCGCTGCTTGACCAGAAATAGAGTCCATTACCTCATAAACAAAACCGAAGAATTGAATTTCTGGAACAGGACGAAAGCCTTGTAAACTAAGACCAACTGCTAATCCGCCAATCCCTGATTCAGCTAGTGGTGTGTCAAAAACACGATCTTCACCAAATTCGTTTTGTAACCCTTCAGTTGCACGGAATACACCACCGTTTACACCTACGTCTTCACCGAAAACTAACACATTCGGATCATTACGCAATTCCGTGCGTAATGCATCTGTAATTGCTTGAATCATTGTCATTTGAGCCATGGTTTACTTCGACTCCTTTTCACTATATATTTCAAATTGCTCTTTTAAGTTATAAGGCATATCTTCATGCATAATTGAGATTAAATCTGTCACCTTTTGTTTAGGCGCTGCATCAGCTTTCTTAATAGCTTCTTTAATATCCTCTTTTGCTTTTTCAATCACTTCGTTTTCTTTTTCTTCACTCCAAAGCCCTTTGTTTTCAAGGAATTTACGGAAACGGACTAATGGATCTTTCTTTTCCCATTCATTGTCAAGGTCAGCTGTCCGATAACGAGTTGGGTCATCTCCAGCCATTGTATGTGGTCCATAACGGTAAGTTAACGTTTCTATAAGAGTTGGACCTTCACCATTAACGGCACGTTCACGGGCATCACGGGTTGCAGCATAAACAGCTAACGGATCCATACCATCAACTACGATCCCTGGGATTCCCGCTGCTACAGCCTTTTGAGCAAGTGTTTTGGCCGCTGTTTGTTTTTCACGTGGAGTAGAGATAGCAAAACGGTTATTTTGAATAATAAAGATAGCTGGAGCTTTGAATGCACCCGCAAAGTTAATTCCTTCATAGAAATCCCCTTGAGAAGTTCCACCGTCTCCTGTATACGTAATAGCAACGGATTTTGCTCCACGTTTTTTCATTCCCAGTGCAACACCAGCAGTTTGAACGTACTGGGCACCGATAATGATTTGAGGAATCGCAATATTAACTCCATCAGGAATCTGTCCACCTTGTAAATGTCCTCTTGACCATAAAAATGCTTGGGATAATGGTAATCCGTGCCAAACAATTTGCGGAACATCACGATATCCCGGCAAAATAAAATCTTCTTTTTCAAGGGCAAACTGGGAAGCTAATTGAGACGCTTCCTGTCCAGCTGTTGGGGCATAGAAGCCTAATCTTCCTTGACGGTTTAATGAAATAGAGCGCTGATCAAGAATTCTTGTATAAACCATGCGGCTCATTAATTCCTGTAATTGTTCATCCGTTAGGTCAGGCATTGCTGCTTCATTAACAACCTCACCTTGTTCATTCAAAATTTGAAGCGTTTGAAATTGATCTTCTACAGTCTCGAGTACTTTGTTCGCATCAAGCTGGGCGTTCTTAAGTTTAGAAGCCATTTTGCACCTCTTCCTTTCTATTCAGAGCTTAATTTAAAAATAAAATCCACTTAGTTAGATTACCCAAAAACCACACGATTAAAAGCAAGATGGAGATAACCGTCATTTTTTTAATGAGGGTGTTTGAATAAACATTTGATATTACATAGGATTTTGCTGATATAGTTTTTAAAGTACCATTCCAAGGTTTCCCACAGAAAAGATAAGACAATAAAACCTTATCACATCAATATCTTATTCTGTATTACTTTTTTATGTAACATCATTAATACAATTTCTCTACCCATTTATGAGTTTACATCAATAATTTACGCGCGTCAAATACTAAGTATCAATATTTTTCAACATAAACACATTAAATACATTATTTTTAAATAAACAATCTGTACTACTAATATTTTAAAACTGTTATATAAAATTCCACCATTATTACTTTTGTTATAACATAGAAAAAATCGGCTGACTTCAGCCGATTTCAATGTGGGGACGCTATTTTTTCGATTTCAGCCCTGCCTTTTTATAAAATGACAGCTTTTTATCATTGTATAGTTCTGTTAGCTCATTAAACTTCTTATTAGCATCATCAACCTGTTTATATGTATCATTTAGTTTATTTACTTGTGCTTCAAGGTCTTCTAGAGAGAGGTTTTTATTTTTGAACATAACATATAATTCTTTATCATATTCTAAAGCATTAGAATATTCTTTGTATAACCAATCATGCGCTTCATACCTTTGCTTCATGATATCGGATAATTCATTTGCTATCTTTTTAAGTTCAGGGTCATCTAATTTATCTTTTAGATCTTCAGCTTTCTTAAATTCCTGCTCAGATTCTTTTAAGCTCTTTGTTTCTTTTTCCATATGTTTTTTTCTTTGATCTGTTAAGAGAATCGCTTCATCGGAAAGTTTGACGATCTGGTCATATTCTTTCATACCAAGTTCAATTATTTGGTCATAAATTTCCTTTTCTTTCTTTTCTAATGTAACGAGTGGATCCTGTTGTTCTTCAAAAGCCTTTTCTTTTGCTACAACATTCTCTAAAACATCATACATCTTCTCAACAGTGGTCTTTTTTCCAACACATCCTGCTAAAATTATCATTGAAATAAATATAATAGTTAGTAAATAGCTGCTTTTACCTTTGAATAACACTTTGAAACCTCCTAACTGTTTCCACTTCTAACTATATCTATACTTCGTTTGTTTGACAATACAGATGAGCAAAAAAGCATGGAGGTTCAAACAATCCTTTATTAACATTTTGTCAAATGTTTGATAGACTAGTGATTGCTAATAACATTATGGAACACAGGAGTGAAAGTTCATGTTAACGATGGAGGATATTATCCGAGATGGCCATCCCACCCTTAGAAAAGAGGCTGCAGAAGTCACCATGCCGCCATCAGAAGAAGATAAACAAATATTATCCAGCCTTTTAGAATACGTTATTAATAGCCAACATGTCGAAATCGCATCTCAATATAGTTTACGTCCGGGAATTGGTTTAGCTGCCCCGCAGATTAATGTTTCCAAACGGATGATTGCTGTACATCTTACTGATGACAAAGGAAATCTTTATAGCCATGCTTTATTTAACCCCAAAATTATCAGCCACTCCGTAGAAAAGTCGTATTTACAAGCAGGCGAGGGCTGTCTTTCAGTGGATGAAGCTATTCCTGGTTTCGTACCAAGGCATGCAAGGATCACTGTAAAGGGAACAAATCTTGCCGGTGAAGAGGTAAAACTTCGATTAAAGGGGCTTCCCGCCATTTGTTTTCAACACGAAATCGACCATTTAAATGGAGTCATGTTTTATGACTATATTGATAAGCAGGATCCATTTAAGCCGATTGAAGGTGCAATAGCTATTGAAAGGTAAAACACTGGCCTTTTTATAAGGCTAGTGTTTTTTCTTAAATGAAAAGTTTCAAAATAATTCCATGTTTAACCATGAAAAAATAAGCATTTTCATCATATAATAGTATAAAAAAAACATTTATTTCATAAAAATTTCAATTATCTACCATTGCTAGCTTTACTTTGGACAAGGTTCGTATAAAATAAGAGGTAAGGAGATGATCCACTATGTTAAAGAAGCTAAGGAAAAAGCTCTTAAAACAGTGGAAAGATTTGCTGCGAAAAAAATCCATTGCCTAAATTTTTTTTAGGGCCCTTCAAACTTGCGAAGGGCTCCTTCGTTATTGTAAATTGTAAAAACAGATTGTTTTTTACATACTTTTCTTCGTTGGTCCCAAGGCTGCAAAAAGAAAATAAATGAAAAAGATGAAAATATTTTATATAATAGAAAAAGTTATGATTTAATAAGGAGCGATTCTGTCATGATATATAAAGTATATTATCAAGAAAGTATTAAAGAAGTCCCAGTAAGAGAAAACACAAAAACCCTTTTTATAAAAGGAGAATCGGTAAGGGATGTTCGCACCAAAATTGCCGACCGCGGTTTTAATGTTGAATTTGTACAAGAAGTAAAAGGAGCATATTTAGAATATGAACAACAAAATGAAGACTATAAAGTATTGGAGATTGGATAATTTATGAAATTTGTAAAAAATGATCAAACTGCTGTTTTTGCCCTAGGTGGTTTAGGTGAAATTGGCAAAAACACGTATGCAGTTCAGTTCCAGGATGAAATTATATTAATCGATGCCGGAATAAAATTCCCTGAGGATGAATTATTAGGTATTGATTATGTTATACCTGATTACACTTATTTAGTTAAAAATGAAGAAAAGATTAAAGGTTTATTTGTCACACACGGACATGAAGACCACATTGGCGGTATCCCTTATTTACTTCGTGAGATTAATATCCCTATCTACGGGGGAAAACTGGCGCTTGGATTAATTAAAAATAAATTAGAAGAACACGGTTTATTAAGAAATGCTAAACTGATTGAAATTAAGGAAGACGATGTTATCAAATTCCGCAAAACATCAGTTACTTTTTTCCGAACAACCCATAGTATTCCTGATTCCTATGGGATTGTCGTGAAAACACCTCCTGGTCAAATCGTCCATACAGGTGATTTTAAATTTGATTTTACCCCTGTAGGTGAGCCTGCCAATTTAACCAAAATGGCGGAAATCGGAAAAGAAGGCGTTTTATGTTTACTTTCAGATAGTACAAATAGTGAAATACCTGATTTTACGATGTCCGAACGTCGGGTTGGTGAAAGCATACATGATATTTTTAGGAAAGTTGATGGGCGTGTAATTTTTGCTACCTTTGCATCTAATATTCACAGACTGCAGCAAGTAGTTGAGGCAGCTGTGGTAAACGGAAGGAAAGTTGCTGTTTTTGGCAGAAGCATGGAAGCCGCTATCAATATTGGGCTTGAATTAGGCTATATTAACGCACCAAAAGAAACATTTATTGAGGCAAATCAAATTAACCGATTGCCTGCTGATAAAGTCACGATTCTATGTACAGGCAGTCAGGGGGAACCTATGGCTGCTCTATCTCGAATTGCCAATGGGACACATAGACAAATTCAAATTAATCCTGGAGATACTGTCGTATTTTCATCCTCACCGATTCCAGGAAATACTATAAGTGTCAGCAGAACGATTAATCTGCTATATCGAGCAGGTGCGGAAGTAATCCACGGGAAATTAAGTAATATCCATACTTCCGGACACGGCGGACAGGAAGAGCAAAAGTTAATGCTCAGGTTAATTAAACCGAAATTTTTTATGCCAATCCACGGTGAATATCGTATGCAAAAAATGCATGCTAAGCTTGCTGTCGATTGTGGAGTTGAGGAAGATAATTGTTTTATTATGGACAATGGCGAAGTTTTAGCACTCTCCGATCAAACTGCACAGGTAGCTGGAAAGATTCCATCTGGTTCCGTCTATATTGATGGCAGTGGTGTAGGAGACATTGGAAATATTGTATTAAGGGATCGTAGAATTCTTTCAGAGGAAGGTTTAGTTGTCGTAGTTGTTAGTATTAATATGAAAGAATTTAAAATTGCTTCAGGCCCAGACCTCATTTCTCGAGGATTTGTTTATATGAGAGAATCTGGTGATTTAATCAATGATGCTCAGAATCTAATAACCAAACACTTAAATAAGATAATGGAAAGAAAGACAAGTCAATGGTCTGAAATAAAGAATGAAATCACAGATACATTAGCCCCATTCCTATATGAAAAAACAAAACGAAGACCTATGATATTACCAATAATCATGGAAGTATAATAAAAAAACGGAAGCGCCTTATTTTAGGCACTTCCGTTTTTTATTCTAAGACTTTTCTTTCGAATCTGTCGATATCGCTATCGTTTCCAATCACAATTAAAACATCATTTACATAAAGGATTTCTTTCGCTTGTGGAGAAACAATAATTTCTTCTCCTCTTTTAATGGCTACAATATTCAACCCATATTTTTTACGAATATCCATATCCATTATAGTACGTCCGCCTAGTCTTGCGTTTGCAACTATTTCTACAATACTATGCTCAGCAGAAAGTTCTAAATAGTCAACCACATTACTTGAAGCCATATTGTTGGCAATCCGTTTCCCCATATCTCTTTCAGGGTGAACAACATGATCGGCGCCAATTTTCCGAAGAACTTTTTCGTGATAATCATTTTGAGCCTTTGCTGTAATACAAGCTACCCCTAATTCCTTTAGAATAAGAGTTGTGAGTATACTTGCCTGAATATCATCGCCAATCGCGACAATCACATGGTCGAAATTACGAATTCCTAAACTTTTCAAGACATTTTCATCTGTTGAATCACCAACTACCGCATGGGAAGCAATCATGGCATATTCATTTACACGTTCTTCATTTACATCAATACCTAACACTTCCATCCCTTCATCGGTTAGAGTACGACAAATACTTCCACCAAACCGACCAAGCCCTATTACTGCAAAACTCTTCTTCATAATAACTCCTCCGATAAAAACAATGATCTTAATATAGGTTTATTTTAGCATTCTTCACCAATTTTATATATAACGAGTTATCCCCTCTTAATCCTGACTATTTCTATTTTTCCTTTTTTTATAGTAGAAGAGGAAGAGAAAACAAACGATTAACAAAACTCCAATTAGTGGAATGTTACCAATAATAAATACAACTAATCCTGATAGGCCCGCCAATAACATATTGGTGCTTTTCATAAATTGTTTTTTTGTTTTCTCCCAAGTATTTAGTTTGTCTTGATCAATATCCGGAACAATAACCTTATTTTCATAAAGGGTAATATTTACAGTCGATAGAGATGTTTGGTTTTCTAAAAACTTCATTTTTCCTTGAATCGTCTCTATTTCTTCTTGAACAGCCGCTAAATCCGCAGAAATTTTTAATAAATCCTCTGTTTTTGCTGCGCTGTTCATAAAGGTCATCAGCCTCTCCTCAACAACCTTTTTAGATTTTAATCTTGATTCAAGGTCAACATATTCCTCTGTTACATCCTGCCCTGTAATATTCCTCTGCAGCACCTCAGCTGCTTGCCCTTCAGCTTCATGCAAAAAGTTTTGGAAATGCTTTTGCGGTACTCTTATTGTCAGACTTCCACTCAATTGTTCTTTCCCCTCTTTTGTCACAGTGGATTCAGCTATATAGCCCCCATATTTTTGGGCTTTTTCTTCTAAACTTCTGACAGTTTGATCAAATTTTTTAACGCGCAGCTGCAGGTCAGCCTTATAGATGACCATCTGGTTTGGTATCTCAATATTTGCGGTATCTGATGTTTTCTCATCCTTATCCTTTCCATTAGAGAATAAAGCCGCTTGGTCTCCACCGCCAGCCTTAGATGAGTCCCTTTCCGTTTTACTTCCTACATTCATTTTTGTACTGTCACTTTTACTATTCGAACTGCACCCGGCTAACCCAAGCATTATCGCAATAATAAAAACAAGAAATACCTTTAATTGTTTTATCAATCTCAAACACCCCTTCTTTTTCTCTAATAGTTACTATCCGAAAGATACACTTATTACTAATACGGACGATAAATCGAAAGCAAGGTTACAAAATACTAAAATATTGATTAACACGGAAAAAGGCCAAGTAAGTATCCGCCCGTAAAACGGGCGGTTTTAATTTCGCCCTATAAGGGCACTTTACCAACAAAGCCCCTGAAGGGGCCTCTTAATTGACCGTCAACCGTTTATCTCCACTATTTATCTTTAAATGGATCAACGTATTCTCGCTTGCTCATGTTGTCGCGCAAACGATCCTCTGCTTCCTGTTCCCGAATATACTTTGCTATCGTTTTTTCATTTAATCCAACTGTACTTACATAATATCCTTTTGCCCAAAATGTTCGATTACCATAATTGTATTTTAAATTTGCATGTCTATCATGGATCATCAAGGAACTCTTTCCCTTTAAATATCCCATGAAATACGAAACTGACATTTTCGGTGGTATTTTGACTAACATGTGAATATGGTCTGGCATTGCATGTGCTTCAATAATTTCTACATCTTTCATTTCACATAGTCTTCTTAGAATCGCACCTATTTCCTTTCTTAGTTTCCCATAAATAATTTTCCTTCTATATTTTGGGATGAACACGATGTGATACTTACAATTCCATCTTGTATGTGATAAACTATTGTCGCTCGACATGAGCATGATCTCCTCTCGTTATTGAAGTTGGTTTGACGGCCATCTTCTATTATAACGATTGGAGATTTTTTCTCTTCTAATACAACTCTTGAAGTTTCGTTTGCACACACGCAGAGCGTGTGGTTTTAAAAGCATAATAAAAAAACTGCCCGTTGATATTCAACGAACAGTTTTCCCTTTGTCAATCTTATTCAGTTTTTTCCAATTCATCTAAAACACGATTGACGCGTTTCTCAAGCATTTTCATCCCGCTTCCACCGGCTTGAAAATGACGGAGCTTGCCTTCACGATCGAATACATAATAGGCAGGAACATATTGATTTTCAAAGATTTCTGTTAGCTTATGCTCACTGTCCACAAAGATTGGCTGTGTGATCTCATGTTCTGCTGCCACTTTCTTAATTTCTTCAAGATTTAAATCATTTTCAGATCGTGGCATATGAACCGCGACCACGTTTAATTTCTCTTTAAAATCATCACGGAATTGATTTACTTGCGGCATCGCTTCCTTACACAGATGACAGCTAATTGACCAAAAATGAATTAATGTTGGTTTTTCGCCGATTAATTCATCTCTTGTTACTTGACCGTTTAACCATTCAGTCGCCCCGGTTAGCTCTGGCATTGGTTCGCGTAATTTCATGTTAAGCCCCCTATTTTAAAATAGACCTAACACTTATGTAAGGTTAGGTCTATCATGTTAAGATAAATTATACGTTTAATGTTGATTGTCCTGGCTTCCAGTTTGCAGGGCAAAGACCGCCAGTTTGTAATGCTTGAAGAACACGTAAAGTTTCATCTACATCACGGCCGATATTGTTGTGGTTTACAACAGAATATTTTAATTCACCTTCTGGATCGATGATGAAAAGGCCGCGAAGAGCAATACCTTCTTCTTCAATTAACACGCCATAATCACGAGCAACAACATGGTTAGTATCTGCTGCTAGTGGATAGTTTAATTCGCCAAGACCGTTTTCTTTACGATCTGTTTTAATCCATGCAAGGTGCGTATGAATGGTATCAGTTGATGCACCAATAACAACTGCATCTAGATCTTCAAACTCTTCATAACGATCGGACATCGCTGTAATTTCAGTTGGACAAACAAATGTAAAGTCCATTGGATAGAAGAACAATACAGTCCATTTATCATTTTTCATGTTTTCTTCAAGGCTTACTTTTTTAAATTCTTTGTTTGGCATTACAGCTTCCATTTCAAAGCGTGGAGCTTGTTTACCTACCATACGTTCTGGCATTATAATCCCTCCAAATAAATTAATTAATAAGATTTACTAGCAATTCTCAGTTGCTAACCTTTTGACAATTCTCATTATAGGACAAATCTAATTTCGAGTCAATATTAAATTATAATTAGTTTAAATAAATATTAATTTCAAATTACAATTTATTTCCCTTTAAGTCAGTTTTGCCTATTTCCCATGAGAATAAACGACAATATGTAACAGTATTCCATTAAATTTTAACATGATTAACCAACAGGACCAAATAAAATGACTTTATAAGTAAGAGCTTATAACTAATTCCCTTTATACGAAATATAATTTGTTAAAACCTTAACAGCCACATCAATCGCCGCTTCATTTGGGTTTAATTTGGCATGATGCAGACCAAACGGTGAGTCAACACCTAGCCAAAACATGAAACCAGGAATTTCTCTAAGCATATAGCCAAAATCCTCACCTGTCATCGCTTCTTCACATTCAATCACCCTTACATCTGGATCCACTTGAATAAAATTGATAAACTCTCTTGTAATCGATTCCATGTTATATACTTGGTGGTACATTGAACCATAGTCAATGACGGCTTCACATTCAAAGCCTATTTCAATTCCTTTTACAACAGCCTCAATTCGGTTCTTAACCTTTTTCATCGATTCTGGTGATAATGTCCGAATCGTTCCTTCAAGCCTTGCCTTTTCAGCGATAATATTTTGAACCGTTCCACCTGTTATTTTACCTATAGTGATGACGGCACTGTCTAATGGATTTACATTTCTAGAAACGATGGTTTGCAGCTGATTGACTAGTGAACAGGCAGCGATTACCATATCATTTGTTTGGTGTGGATAGGCGGCATGTCCCCCCTTTCCCTTTAGGTCAATAAACAATTCCGAAGTATTGGCAAATAATAACCCTTCTTTCAAGGCAATTGTTCCAACAGGATACTCTGGAGCAATATGGAGGGCAACAATCATGTCCGGCATCCATTCCTTCATCTCTTCCGATTTCAACATTGGTTCCGCGCCCCCAGGCCCTTCCTCAGCAGGTTGAAAAACAAACAAAAGGTCATCATTAATAGGATTTCGTACAAAATGGGAAAGCACACCAAGAGCAATTGTCATATGAAAATCATGGCCGCAGGCATGCATCTTTGCCTCGTGTGAAGAGGAAAAAGATAAATCTGTTTCCTCGGTTATAGGAAGGCCATCAATATCCGTTCTATATCCGATTGTTTTTGCAGGATTAAGACCATGAATCTTTACAAATAAGCCTGTCCTCCATTTTTTTATCGAAATACGATCTTGAGGCAATGACTGTATGTAAGACAATAAATATGCTTGCGTTTTGAACTCTTGAAAACCTAATTCAGGTATTTGATGAAGGTCACGGCGAATTTTGATTAATGGGTCCATCTATGTACCTCTCCTTTTTAAAAAAGAAGCGTGGAATAGGTTCCACGCCTGCTTTTTCTATAATTGACGAAGTTCTTGCATGATTTCTGTCTTTGATTTTGTCTTTTCATCAATGTCTTTTATTTTCCTTGCTGGTGTTCCAGCTACCACAGTAAATGGAGGAACATCTTTAGTTACTACAGCTCCTGCGGCAACAACCGCCCCTGTACCTACTGTTACTCCTTCAAGTACCACGGCATTCGCTCCAATTAGAACATCATCTTCAATAACAACGGGTTTTGCAGACGGCGGCTCAATTACCCCTGCTAAAACGGTTCCAGCCCCGATGTGACAATTATTCCCGACTGTTGCTCTGCCCCCAAGGACAACACCCATATCAATCATCGTTTTTTCGCCAATCACTGCACCAATATTAATAACAGCGCCCATCATGATCACTGCATTATCACCGATTTCCACTTGGTCACGGATAATGACACCTGGCTCAATACGAGCATTAATATATTTTGTGTCTAACAATGGTATGGCTGAATTGCGACGGTCATTTTCTACAACAAAATCTTCAATTTTGTTCTTGTTTGCTTCTAAAGCAGCAGTAATTTCTGACCATTCACCAAAGACAACACCTGTACTACCATTAATAAAAGCTTTTGCTTCGCTCCCAAAATTAATTCCTTCTAATTCACCTTTCAAATAAACCTTAACTGGTGTAGATTTTTTACTATTTTGGATAAAGGAAATAATTTCATTAGCATCCATCATTTTCATAATTTTTTACCCCCTATAAATATGTACTGAAAATACTTTAACAAACAACAGTAATGAAAACAAGAAAAACACCACTAATCTTCAGAAGATTCAGCGATGTGTTCTTTGATCAGCTCAACAAAGGCTGAAACTTGCTTTAATTGGAAGGCAGACTCATACCCTAACAGCCATGTATCACGTTTTAATGGCTTGTTATTCTCATCCACAAGGGGTATTTTAAAAATATCCTTTTCTGCTCTACTTAGCGTAATCGCCGGCAAAATGGCGTAGCCTATTCCGTTAAAGGCCATTTGTTTACACGTCTCAATTTGGTCTACAACGACTGTCCTCTTAGGTGAGGTTTTAAAGTTACGCATCCACCAATCTTGAATCTCTTGATAATAATTAGAATCACTTTTAAATTGAATAAACGGACGGTCGGTTGCTAATACTTGTTCAGGTCTAGTAATTTCCCGATCAACTAAATAAAGCGGATCGTTAAAAAGATGAACTTTTATCCCCTTCCAATCCGGAGTTCCTCGGATTATCCCTATATGTACCTGGTCATCGTATAAGCATTTAAGTATTTCGCTACTCCACCCCGTTATCAGTGAAATTTTTGCTTGCGGGTACTTATCTATGAACTTCTTTAAGACTTGTGGCAGCCAGTTCTGACCTACGATGGATGCCACAGCAATTTTCAATGTCCCAGAAACTCCTGCTTGGAGGGAATGGATGGTTTCGCGAACTTTTTCTTGTTTTTTAAGAACGTCGTTAACAAAATCTATGACATGTTCTCCAGCCGGAGTTAGTGCTAGCCCTTTTTGTGAGCGAATAAATAGTTTCGTCCCCCACTCTTTTTCAATTGTTTGTAACCGTTGTGAGAGGGCTGGCTGAGATACAAATAACCGCTCCGATGCTTTACGCATATTCATTTCCTGTGCTAATACAGATAATAATTGAAATTCTGTTAATGAGGACAAGAAAATCTCTCCTTAATAGGCCGTATGAGTTTAATCAGAGGCTGCGTTCTTTTTCGGGATAAATAATATAAATAGCAAACTAACGAAAGCAAAAGTGAGGACTACATAATAAACAGTGTGTAAAGAAAACGTCAGTCCATCCTGTAAAATACCTTTGACAGATTCAGTCAGTTTATCTCGATCACTTGCATTTAAGAGAATATTGGCATCATCTACTGATAAGGACCCATCTTTTTGACTAAAATAATGGGTCATGCGGTTATTTAGGATTCCTCCTAACAATGCCGCACCAATAGTGTTGCCAAGATTTCGCATGAACATATTCGCTGCAGTAGCAATTCCCCTTTGCTGCCAGCCAACAGTACTTTGAATCGAGACAATAAATGCAGTGGATGTAAGACCCATCCCCACACCAACCAAAAAGGAGCCCACTGCTGCCCATATTGGACCAGAGGAAGCCGACATAGTCACAAAAGCAATACTCCCAATAATTAAGAATATTCCACCAGTAATGGAGGTTTTCCGGTACCCGATTGTGGTTAGCATCCGCCCCGAAAGTGTGGATGCTATTGGCCAGCCGATTGACATCATGGTTAGTGTAAATCCTGCAACAATTGGGGGTTGTTCCATTACACCCTGAACAAAAGTCGGTAAAAAGCTTGAGATCCCTATTAAAATCACACCAGTTGTTAATGATGTGATATTGGCGATAAAAATGGAGCGTTCCTTCCAAATTGAAAATGGCATCACTGGTTCAGAAGCCCGTCCTTCTTGAAAAATAAACGCAATCAATGATAGTCCTGACAAAATAAACAGACTGACAATCTGCCATGATCCAAAGCGGCCTCCACCTTCAACTAGGACAAACATTAGCGTTGAAATCGTAATCGTTAAGAAGATGGCACCAAGATAGTCTATTTCATGTTTTTTCTTTTCTACATTTTCATGCAAGTACAGCCAGAGTCCAACTAATGACAGGATTCCAAGTGGAATATTAATCCAGAAAACATAATGCCAACTGACATATTGAACGAGCAAACCGCCGACTGCCGGACCTGCAATCGCAGAAATCCCCCATACACTTGAAAGATAACCCTGAATTTTCGCCCTTTCTTCAGGGTTGTATATATCTCCCACTATGGTTGTTGCTATTGATGTGACCGCTCCTGCACCAAAACCTTGAATTAATCGAAAAATGATCAGTGACTTCATAGATGTGGCAAAGCCGCATAAAATTGAACCGATTAAAAAAATAACAATTCCAAAAGTAAGAATCGGCTTTCGACCAAATAAATCAGACAGTTTTCCATATATCAGGACAGTAACAGAATTCATTAAAAGGTAGGCAGAGAACACCCAGCTATAAAGTGCAAACCCACCTAAATCTGCGACAATTGCCGGCATTGCAGTTGAAACAATCGTCGCTTCAATAGCCCCCATAAACATGGCTAGCATCACTGATGCTAGTACAAGCGGTTTTTTCGTTTGCCTTTTTTGTAAGCTGCCCATCGCAGACTCCTCATAATCAGTTTCCATCAAAACACCTCAAGCCGAAAAAATATAGCTCCCTTTTGGGAGCCTTAGCATCAATTCACTACTTTTTGAATCTTTTTACAATTTTATTTAATTGATTTAAAACCGTGCTCCTAGGCAAAATCCCTTCAAAAAATCCATCTTCATTTTCAACACACAGAAAGGGATGGTTTACGAGTAGATCTAGACACACAATGATCGACTCAGAAATTACCACTCGTGGAATCGATCTTTTCATAACCTCTTCAACCCGTTTGTTTTCAAGCAATTCAAATTCAATTCGTTCAAGTCCAAGAATGGAATCCATAATAATTGGGGTGCTAATTAACCCATGCAGCTTGTAAAGTGGATCTAATACAGGAATGGCAGTATATCCACTTTTCGAGAGTACCAGCAAAGCATGTTCGAGATTATTTCCAATTTGCACATGGGCAACCCGTTCAGATGGAATCATTAATTCTTTTATGGTTAGTTCTAAAAATTCCCCACTGGGAAGACTGATCATCACCGAAAACTCCTCAATGTTTGTTTTTCTACAGACTTATTTTATCATAGTTTTCGGTGTTCCGCGTAATTTTAAAACGATTCCTATATAAAAATAAGGAACCAATAAAGGTTCCTATTGAATCAAATCAAAAATTTCGATGGTAATCATATCAATATTATCAAATTGATATCGCTTCGGCTTTTCCTTCTCGTTATATACTTCTAATTCAAATGTTTCCGTTTTTGGATGAAATGTTACTTGACACTTTCTTTCACCATTTACCTCAAAATAACGTTGTGCCGGCTCACCACTATTAGATTGTTCCTGAAGGTTTTTTAACCTTGTTAATATACCTTGAAGCTGTGACATAAGGCTTTTCCTCCTTTCAAACACAAACAAACTGTCTACATTTATGTTTCTCATTTGGCATGTTTCTATCCTGATGAATTTTTTTCAGAATTTTACAAGTGAATCATTTTATATGCCAATATTAAAAGAATAAATTAATAGACTTCATTTGTCCAAGTAAAAATATAATAAATAGGGATTTTTTTTAAAATAGGCTCTGTTAAAGCTCATTGTTGATTTTGCCATTCTGTTGATTGGAGCGGGAATCCTAGACAAGGTTAACAGAGCCAAAAAAAAAAAATAGGCCTCTCGTGCTTGAGACCTATTATAAAAAGGTTATGGCAACAAAAAGGACAATAAAAAGTAGCAATGCAAAAAAGATTCCATATGCCAGAAAAATTGGATTTCTTACGTAAACATTTCCCTGTACTGGTTTAGCAATTTTAGTATCTAATTCCCCTTCTACCGTCTTTTGTTGTCTTGCAACAGACAATGTATATACCAGGGAAACCGCAAGAATTCCGAATATTGCTATGGCAAGAATATTAACGAATAGATTCATGAGCAAGTCTCCTTCTTATGAATGTTATCATTAAATTGCCACTTCACGTCTCATTCTATGCAGATGCATTCTACAGTAATTGGTCATGTTCAAATAAATAATGGTAAGAAATATCGATAAACAAATAATCATTTTCGTTCACAGGAAATGAAAAAGTCCGTATGGTCTCACCCGTTTCAATATCACAATACAAATCAGATAATCTTCCCTTTTGTTCATGACGCATTTTTATGATGTTTTCTAAAAAATATGGGCGCCAGCTCCAATTTTTATCTAAGTATTCAGACTGTATGCTCCAGCCATTTTTTTCTTTAAAAATATTGGCTGATTTTTGAAACCCATTCTCATCACAAACATACATTCGAAAAGCTATTCCGTCCATTTCCTTTATTAACGCTTGAAAAAGGTTATCGTAGCCTGACTTTCTGTTTTTAATTACAATTTCTTGAACCCTCGCCTGAAAATATTCTGTTGTTGTATAAACAGCTTCTAGCTTTCGCTTTTCATATGAGATAAAGTCATGGAATTTTTCTTTTAAACGGTACTTTAAGAAATCACGTCTAATAAATTCTGCTGCAGGTGGATGTAAATAATAGCCTTGATAATAGTGTCCACCATTTTTCCAAGCAAACTGGAGTTGATAACTCATTTCAATATTTTCAAACAATAGCGTTGCACCTATTTTCCTTGCCAAAAGCGACAATGAATACAATACATCATTAAAATTTATACCCGTTGCCGTAGATTTCAATGCCTGAAGATTGATCTTTATAATATCTGGTTCAAGCTGACCGATTCGTTCAAAATAATGACTTTCGCTTCCAATACTTGCAATAGCAATTTTTACTCCATACGTTCGATAATATTGCACGAGATGATCAAACTGATCTAAATCACCTTGATAATTCCGATCGGATATTTCGAGAACAATTCTATTTAAGCTAAATCCCCTTTTTTCAAATGCTAAAAGTTCCTGTAAAAAAGGTTCACCATGTTCAAACATTAATAATTCCGAATTTCTATTCAAAAAAATACTTACATTCTCATCAAACTCTAACGCTTTTTCAAGTGCCTTATTCACTAACAATATATCCACTTCAAACTTATATTCATCAGGAATTTGATCATCATGAAAAAAGGGACCTAAGCTAATAACGTTATCCTCTGTGTGATAACGCCCTAAAACCTCATATGCAATGACACATTGCTCATCAGCACTAAAAATCGGTTGAAAATATGGAAAACAATTTTCAAGATCCGATAGGATTTCCAATGCATCCATCCAAGTTCCTCCAAAAAATTATTTCTAGTTATACCATACGCTTCATTTAAGCTTCTCGTTCTTTTCCAAAAGGATACCATTATAGCTGCAAGGATACAATCATATCCTATACCCAAGCTTCCACAAAGGAGGATATGTAATTTGAAAAAACTTTACGTAATAGCCTCCATCCTGCCAATGCTTGGATGCGGCCACTTTCAAGCTGATACAAATGAAAGTTCAAATCAAATATATAAGAAGCAGCCGAATTCATCGATTACAGAGAACACGAAATCACGAGATGCAGCCTCTAATCAAATAAAAAGTAAATCATATACGATAAAAGATCTAGATGACCAGGTAATTAACATAAAAAATGAAAGTACTAAAGACAATGAAGTCAGTACTGCTCAAAAAAAAGATTCGGTTATGCTTAATGTGATCCAGATCAACCAAAACCCTGAGCTAAGATACGGTTGTGAAGTGACCAGCCTAGCAATGGTACTTAATTACGCTGGCGTTGAAACAAATAAAATGGACCTGTACCATTCTATTCAGAAGGATTCAGATCCGCTTATCAGGTCACCCAAGGGTGATATCTTACATTGGGGAGATCCTGCTGATGGATTCGTTGGCGATATGACAGGAAAACACCCTGGGTATGCTGTTTTCGATAAACCGATGATTACCTTAATCAATCAAAAATTACCAGGGAGAGCAGTTAATTTAACAAATCAGCCTTTTGAAAAAATATTAGAGCATGTTTCGGCCGGATATCCTGTGGTTGTATGGACAACAGGGGATTACCGCCTTCCCGATCGTTGGGAGGGATGGAATCACGGACAGCAATATATCAAAACTCCCTTGGATTTACATGCGGTTGTACTGGTTGGATATGATGCCAATTATGTCTATTTAAATGATCCGCTGTCAGGAAAAAAACAAGTAAGAGTCGGAAAGGACCAATTTATTTCGTCCTGGAAAGCCTTACAGAGCCGTGCAGTAAGTTACAAATAAGGGCAGTCATTTTTTGACTGCCCTGCTGTCGAATAGTTCTCGGCAGCCTCTTATTTTATTCATTCACTCCAATAATTCACCGCGTTAATTTGGTATAATAATATTGGTGTATAGGCTTTTAAATAGGTCTGTTGAGTGGCGCTCCAGGCACTTCGCTTTCCGCGGGCGTGCCGGGGAGTCTCCTCGTCGCTTCGCTCCTGCGGGGTCTCCCCTGCCCCGTACTCCCGCAGGAGTCTTCGTGCCTTCCGCGCCAATCAACAGAGTGCTTTCAATAAAGACCTTCAACTCAACAAATAAATTAAAAAATAAGTGATGAAATCAATGTTTAAGCCAAAAGAGTCTAGCCAAAGTGAATAGGAATTCAATAAATTTGGTATTTAGATTCTGACAAAATAAAAAATTGCCAAGAAAATACCCCATTCTCAACAATCTAACCAGTCATTTTGACTGCTTTTTTTAATTATTTCTTGTTTTATTGAATATGCATTTATAAAGGACCTTATTGCTTGCAATATAGAATATTTTTAAAGAAAATACATATGGACTCTTCTATTTTCTAGGAAGTGAAAAAAAGATAGGTTGGTAGAAAAAATGGAAAAAAAGCAAACGAGGAGGACGTTCCTGAAACGTACATTTGGTTCATTTCTAACTCTTCTTGGGTTGAATTCAGGGGGTTACCTCTATGCCCATCGAATTGAACCCTCACTACTCGATATTCAAGAACAGCAAATTAAACATCCATTAATCCCGAAAAGCTTTGAGGGAATTAAAATGGTTCAATTTAGTGATACCCATCTAGGATTTCAATACACTCTTTCCCAATTCAAGAAATTAGCTGCTAAAATCAATGACCTAAAGCCTGACATCATTTTATTTACCGGCGATTTAATGGATGAACCAAATAAATATACAGAAATCAATAATTTACTACCTATTTTAGAAAAATTACATGCCCCTCTTGGGAAATACTGCATTTTTGGAAACCATGACCATGGCGGCTATGGGTCTGAAATTTACCGTAATATTATGGAGACTACCAATTTCAACGTCCTTTTGAATGAATCCATCCCAATTAAATTGAAAGATGGCAGCAGCATTTATCTGCTTGGTATTGACGATGCGATGTTAGGAAGCCCCGATTTGCCGTTAGCCTTAAAAAAAGTACCGGATAACCGATTTACTTTATTGTTATCCCATGCCCCTGACCTTGCTGATTCAGCTATGCAATATCCAATCCATTGGCAAATCAGCGGACACAGCCACGGCGGACAGGTTAAAATTCCATTTATCGGGGCGCTTGTCAAACCTCCATTTGCCCAAAAGTATCCCGAAGGACTTTATTCGATAGGAGAGGAAAATCCGTTAACCCTCTATGTAAACAGAGGAATAGGTACAACTCGACTTCCTTTTCGATTTTTGGCTAAACCGGAGTTAACAATTTTTACTCTTAAACCAGAGGGATAAATAAAATCCTTATCCAATAAATGATAAGGATTTTATTTATTAAGTTTCTGTGAAAAAGTTCTGATTTTTTAAAATAATGTTTTTACATTCTAAAAGTTCTATTTTACAATGAAATTAACTGGAAGAAAATAATTAATAGAAAATAATGATTATTTCACTAAAATGGTTTCAGTCCATTCATACTATAGAATTACAATTCTACTCCGTATTTCATTGAATTGAATGAAGAAATGAAAAAAAGCCTATGCTTTATTTCTATTTTACTGGAAACAAGGTATAATGTAGATGTTTTAAAAGAATGAAAGGAGAACATATGTTGAATCACGATCCGAAACATCCCCAAAAAAATTTAGGTCTAACCATTGAAAACCTCGCACAAGCTGTCTTTATCGTGAATCGCCATGCAAAAACAGCACTAAACCCCAAATTTTTGTACAAATTGAAACAAGAGTCACTTAAAAAATTGATTAATGAAGGCAAGGCAAGAAAAGTAGGTCTCCATTTTTCCGAACATCCGCGAAATAGCCAACAGCAATCCGATGTGCTCGTCGAATGTGGAAGATATACATTTCATATTCCTCCAACCAAATCTGATTTTCATGATCTTCCCCATCTTGGCAAATTAGATGGAAGCGTCAGAAATCCAAAGGCTGTACTTTCACTTACTATAGCAAAAGCGTTGTTGCAATCCTATACGGGAATCTCTGAGTTTGAGAATCCACCATCGAATCCTCAAAAAAAACAACGAACATACCAAAAACCGATTTTCAAGAAATTAGGCGAACGTTACTCATAAATGTAATGGAAAAAGTCAGGAAAAATGTGTCCTGGCTTTTCTTCTTTTTCAACAATCAATCATATTATTCGGATGTCTTATTTTCGCAACATCTTCTTGAGAAATTTGTGAACACTATCACAATTGAATAGACGTTTCCTTCATTCCGAATTACAATACATTCATAAGGTGTAGAAAATAAATACACAGCAATAAACTTTAGAAGAGGTGTATTTGCATGAAAGGAACTGCAATTCTTTTTCAAGAGCAGAAAATCACGTTTATAGAAGATGTTGACCATTCCTTTTACAAAGAAATCAAAGAGCAATGTGGTTGTGATCATTGCAGCTGCAAGCTTGATGAAAAAATTGTTAAATTTGACTCAGTCTCACCTGTTTTCTGGCACGAAGATGAAGTTGACTGGGATTATGGTTATTAATATTACTCTTTAATTTGATATATACCCCCCTTACCCCTAAAAAAACGGTCTTGAGTTAAAACTCAGGTCGTTTTTTTATTTCTCCTAAATAGCCTTTCTCAAAAAAGTAGAATCTTTTGCTGATTATAGTCTATAATCAAAATATTCTAGAATGCCGAATGATCCTAGGCGAAAGGATGAACAATATTGGAGCATTTAATTAATCAAAAAGTAAAAACTATCGAAATCTCCGGAATAAGAAAATTTTTTAATATGGTAGCACATATGGATGACCTTATTTCTTTTACTATTGGTCAGCCAGATTTCCCAACCCCTGAGCATGTGAAAAATGCTGGCATTACTGCGATTGATAATGACTTTACTTCCTATACTCATAATGCAGGTACCATTGAATTAAGAAAAGCAGCATGTGATTTTGTCGCAAAAAAATATGGTTTGGACTATACTCCTGAAACAGAAGTAATTGTGACTATGGGGGCAAGTGAAGCAATTGATATTGCTTTTCGAACGATTTTGGCAGAAGGTTTAGAAGTTATATTACCAGGTCCTATTTATCCTGGCTATGAACCGATTATTCACATGATGGGTGCTGTTCCAGTACATGTAGATATTCGTGAAAATCAATTTCGCTTTACATTAGAAATGATCAAACCATATATTACAGACAAAACTCGCTGCATTGTCTTGCCGTATCCGTCAAATCCGACTGGCGTAAGCCTCTCTAAAGAAGAGTTGAAGGAAATAGCTGAATTTTTAAAGGATAAGGATATTTTTATTCTTGCAGACGAAATTTACAGTGAACTCACCTTTGATCAAAAGCATGCTTCGATTGCGAGCTTTTTAAAAGAAAAGACAATAGTAATAAATGGACTCTCCAAATCCCACTCGATGACAGGCTGGAGAATAGGCTTTTTATTTGCTCCCGAAAACATCACAAAGCATATATTAAAGGTTCACCAATATAATGTATCTTGTGCAAATTCTATTGCACAGAAAGCAGCTTATGAAGCCTTAACCGTAGGATTTGATGACGCACTTGCAATGAAAAAGGAGTATATAAAAAGGAGAGATTATGTTTATAAGCGTTTAACCTCAATGGGCTTTTACGTTGTGAAGCCTGATGGTGCATTTTATTTCTTTGTAAAAATACCTACATCCATCCCTCTTAATAGCTTTGACTTTGCACTTAAGCTTGTAACTGAAACAAAAGTAGCCGTTGTTCCAGGCAGTGCATTTTCCGAATATGGTGAAGGATATTTTCGACTTTCTTTCGCTTGTTCGATGGAGACATTGGAGATAGGCCTAAATAGATTGGAGCATTATTTAAAAAGATGGTCATAGATTAAACAGGTAACCCTCACCATTTAAAGTGAGGGTTACCTGTTCCTATGTTTATTGTCCTTTATATTTACCGTTATTTTTAGGAGCCTTTTCTTTTTTTGCTTTGTCTTTATGAATTTGGTTTGTGGCTGCTGACCCCATTTCATGGGCAAATTCTTCATTTAAAACGGCAGAGTCAAAACCCTTTTTGTTCTTTTGCTTTGCATCGTTCTTTTTCGTCCGTTTAGCCAAAAAAATTCCTCCTATCAAGATTTTTCTATCATAGTTTCTTGAATTAGGAGGAAATTATGCTTAC
Source organism: Neobacillus sp. WH10 (assembly GCF_030123405.1). GTDB lineage: Bacteria > Bacillota > Bacilli > Bacillales > Cytobacillaceae > Neobacillus. Next base: position 1,806,182 of record NZ_CP126110.1, on the reverse strand, counting down.
CAGATTGTGGCCATAATTAGGTTAGTTTTTCCAATACTTATAAAGGGCTTGGGTACCGCTATTTTCTTCACCTTTTTCAGCCAATTTATCATATAAGGATTTCGCAAGCGACAATCCAGGCACATCCATTTTCATTCGCTCTGCCTCATTAATCGCGATTTTCATATCCTTAATAAAATGCTTAATATAAAATCCAGGCTCAAAATTACCATTTAGCATTCTTGGAGCAAGATTTGATAATGACCAGCTGCCGGCTGCCCCAGCCGATATACTTTTTAAGACATGCTCAGGATTTAGTCCTGCCTTTTCAGCATAAATGATGGCTTCACAGACACCAATCATATTCGAGGCTATGGCTATTTGATTGCACATTTTTGTATGCTGACCCGCTCCTGGCTTCCCTTGGTAAACAATATTTGTTCCAAGATATTGAAGTAGCGGATGAACCGCTTCAAAGGCTTCCTCGTCTCCGCCCACCATGATCGAGAGCGTCGCTTCCCTTGCCCCTACATCTCCGCCTGAAACGGGAGCATCGATTGCATTGATCCCTTTCTTTTTCGCTTCGTCGTAGATTTTTACAGCTAGGGAGGGTGCAGAGGTAGTCATATCAATAAGATAACTTCCAGGTTTACCGTGTTGAACTAATCCGGTCTCACCTAAAAACACTTCCTCAACATCTGTTGGATAGCCGACCATAGTGAAAATGACTTTTGCTTTTTCTGCGACTTTTTTTGGTGAATCAGCCCACATTGCTCCGCTTTCCAATAAGTCATTTGCCTTCTCTTTTGTTCTTGAATATACAACCAATGAGTAACCAGCATGTAATAAATGCCTTGCCATGCTTTTGCCCATTACACCTGTTCCAATAAAACCAATAACCGTATTTTCTGGAGTAAGCAATCTAATCCTTCCCCTCATTTAAATATTCTTTTATTTTAGCACTTCAACTTATTTTTGGGGAATAAAAAAAGACCGTAACGCCCCAGATCGTCCGGTCTTTCGTGCTCCATCTCCAAATTTATGCACATTCTAATGATGTCCCTTAATGTTAAAAAATAAACTATTTTTATAACTCTGAAGAAAAATTTGTAAGAAACGTACGTCCAAAAACTTCTTCGTCGTTAAATACTTCAATTGACACAGCCTGGTCCCTCTCGATCATATTCTTTAGCTCTTGAATATGTAAATCTTTTTGTAAGGGAAGCGGGTCCATAAATATATATTTTTCACTTTTTCCTTTAACCTCTAAATAATCACCATTTAGTACTTGATCCTCACCATAGATTATTTCCCTTTTGCCGATAGCAGAGGCCAATTTGTCATCGTGGATCGTGACTTTCACCTTATATAATTGGTGCGCTTCTAATATTTCATTGTTAATCCGAAAACGAAATTGGAGTTCATTATTTTTTGTTAGCAAGGCATCCGCATAGCGGTTTACGATTAACTCATTTGAAAATAGAGTTCCACATCCGTTTAAAAATGATGAACTAAACACCACTAGGATTATGACAATGACCATTTGTAAATTCCTTCGCATTCATAACACTCCCTTATACAATTACCATAGCCAAAATACATTGGTAATAAACGTTAAGAAAGGTTAATTAAGGAGAAAAAAATTTTTAAATAGATTTTATCATACCACCGTCGACAAGGAAGGAGCTGCCAGTCATATATGAATTCGCATCTGAAAGCAAAAATGCTGCAACATTAGCAAACTCCTCTGGTTTTCCATATCTTTTTAGTGGAATCCCTGATTTAGATTGTATCTCGATCGTTTCCCTGTCAACACCCAGTTTATTTGCTTTCACTTGATCTAAGTGCTTTACACGATCTGTTGCAATGCGTCCTGGGGCAATGGTATTAATCAAGATATTATAAGGTGCAAGCTCTGAAGCAAGCGTTTTTGAAAGTCCAATAATTCCAGTCCGATATGTATTGGAAAGAATTAATCCTGGAATTGGCTCCTTTATTGAAGAAGAGGCGATATTTAGAATCTTTCCTCCATTTTGTTTTAGGTAAGGCAAAGACTCCCTAATCAGCCGAACGTAAGATAATAGATTTAACTCAAATGAGGCTTGCCAGTCTTCATCCGTCAATTCTTCAAATGAAGCAGCCGGCGGTCCCCCAGCGTTATTGACAAGTAATTGGATACTGCCAAAAGTTTCTGCTGTAACAACTACTAGCTTTTTAATGTCATTGGCATTGGTTATATCAGCTTTTTGATAGGCTACTTTTCCAGAACCAATTGATTCAAGTACGCAGGCTTTTTGTTTCAGCTTCTCCTCTTCCCGGCCGGAAATCATTACATTTGCTCCCTCTTTCACCAGCCGTTCAGCAATTGCAAACCCTAATCCCTGGCTAGAAGCAACAACTATCGCTGACTTTCCACATAGGTTCAATTCCATATTTTGACCACTCCTTATTTTTTCATAAATTTCTATTTTATAAGATCTATCAGGAAATACTTGGCAACCCGATCAATTCATATAGAATAAGACCGACACATTTGCCGGTCTTATTCTATATTAATTTTTAATTGTTGCAGAATTAACTGCTTCAATAACCTGAGCAGTAGTTTGCATATTTAATACTTCTTGTGCAAGCTTCTCCATATCGGACCTTTTCAAATTCTTGATTTGTGAGCGAGCTTTTAAAATGGATGTCGCACTCATCGAGAATTCATCAAGACCAAGGCCCAGAAGAACTGGAATAGCCGTTTCATCTCCGGCCATTTCTCCGCACATTCCTGCCCATTTACCTTCCGCATGTGCTGCGTCAATAACCATTTTTACAAGTCTTAATATAGAAGGGCTATACGGTTGATACAAATATGATACTTGTTGGTTCATCCGGTCTGCTGCCATCGTATATTGAATCAAATCATTCGTACCAATGCTGAAGAAATCTACTTCTTTAGCGAATTGGTCAGCTAAAATTGCCGTAGACGGAATTTCCACCATGATCCCAAGTTCAATTTTGTCAGCTACTGTTTGACCTTCAGAAAGAAGCTTTTCTTTCTCTTCTTCAAGAATAGCTTTAGCAGCACGAAACTCGTCCAAAGTAGCAATCATCGGGAACATGATTTTTAAATTTCCAAAGTTACTTGCACGTAAAAGCGCGCGAAGCTGTGTTCGGAAAATCCCTTGTTCTTCTAAACATAAACGAATTGCCCGGAAACCTAGAAATGGATTCATTTCTTTTGGTAAATCCAAATATGGCAGCTCTTTATCGCCGCCAATATCCAAGGTACGAACAACAACAGGCTTTCCTTCCATTCTTTCAAGTACTGCTTTATATGATTCAAACTGTTCTTCCTCACTTGGAAGCTGATCTCTTCCCATATAAAGGAACTCAGTTCGATATAAACCTACACCTTCACCGCCATTTTCAATAACACCTTTTAAATCATTAGGAGTACCGATATTGGCAGCTAACTCTACGTGATGTCCATCATTTGAAATGGTCGGTTCATTCACAAGTTTTGCCCACTCTGCTTTTTGAATTTCATAATCTTCATGGACTTTACGATACTCTTTAACGAGTTCAGGTGTTGGGTTAATATGAACTTCCCCTTTTAGGCCATCGACAATGACAAGGTCCCCGTTCGTAATTTCCTCTGTTGCCGTCTTTGTTCCAACAACAGCTGGAATTTCCATTGAACGGGCCATAATCGCTGAATGTGAGGTGCGTCCGCCAATATTTGTGGTAAATCCTTTAACAAAATTGCGGTTCAATTGTGCAGTGTCTGAAGGAGTTAAATCCTCAGCAACAATGATCACTTCTTCAGCAATCATACTTGGGTTGGGTAATTCAACGCCTAACAAATGTGCTAGAACACGTTTTGTGACATCGCGTATATCTGCAGCACGTTCTTTCATATACTCATTATCCATTTGTTCAAACATCATAATGAACATATCTGCTGTTTCTTTAAGCGCAAACTCGGCATTGACGTTTTCAGATTGAATTTTATTCTCGATTGGTGCATTTAGTTCAGGGTCACTAAGGACCAAAAGATGTGCTTCGAAAATAGCTGCTTTATCAGCGCCAAGGTCTATTTTAGCCTTATCACGAATAGCTTCAAGTTCGGATATTGATTTCTCCATCGCCTTCTTGAAACGCTCAACTTCATAAGCAGAATCTTCAATGGTTTTCTTTTCAAACGATAAATCAGGTTCAACAAGACGATAAGCCTTCGCGATAGCAATTCCATTTGATGCTGCTATTCCCTTTAAAAACGTCATTATTCAGCCAAACCTTCTTTTTTCATTGTTTCTTCTAGTGCATTAAGTGCATCAGCAGCATCGTTGCCTTCTGCAGAAATTTTAATATCAGCACCTTGGCCTACACCTAGAGACATAACACCCATAATAGATTTTAAATTCACGGTTTTACCCTTATATTCTAAATTAATTTCAGAATCAAATCTGCTAGCTGTTTGAACTAATAAAGTTGCTGGTCTTGCATGAATTCCTGTTTCTGCGATTACTTTAAATTGCTTTTCTGCCATGCTAAATCAAACTCCTTTAATAATAAAATATAAAATAAACTTGCTTTATTAAAAATAAACATTTCTCGTCATTTAGTCAACTAAATCAATACTCAAATAAAGATAACAAATCAATTCTATTCAGTTTATTATCCCCCAAAAAGGGCCCAAACATGTAATGAATTTCAATGGTGTTTTCTCTTATTCAAGTGCTAGGATAACATTTTCACCTCTATCAAACAACGAAAAAACTGTTAAAATGGCTTTGTTCACAAAAGTGTCGAAAACAGTCGATTTTCGTCATTCTTATTTATCGACAGGGGTTACAGCTGATGTTAAGGCATCTTCTAAAGATTGCGTATATTTTTTCTTATCTTGATCCGTCCAAATTAGCTTATCATTCATATAGTCAATGACTTGTTTCTTCCATTTTTTCACTAAGTCAATATTAAACAAAATGTCCCCTGTCCTCCGATAGAAGAAATCAATCGGTGTCGCAACCATCTCCTCTTCAATCCCATAAACAAGTTTTGCAAATAAAAAGAGAGGTAAACCGTATTTTCCTGCATCAGATTGGTTCAGTTTTAACAGGTTGAAAACCAAATCAACGTTTGATCCGTATATATTTGTTAATTGCTCCGCCTCTTCGCGAGTTAGATTGGACTCTAATCCCTTTGCTATCTTAGACTCTACAAAGGTACTAAAATTCTTCGAGCCGCCAACATGCCCCCCTGATATTGGCATAAGTTTGGTTTGGCAAGCAGGAAAATCCTTTCCTTCTTCAAATTGAAATTTTTCACCTAACAAATCGACAATCGTTTCCGCCATTTTTCGATAACCCGTTAATTTACCACCCGCGATTGTAATCAAACCGGAATTGGATTCCCAAATTTCATCTTTTCGAGAAATATCTGACGGTTCTTTCCCATCCTCGTAAATAAGCGGTCTTACTCCCGCCCAGCTGGATTCGATATCTTGTTCGCTGATTTCCACTTCAGGGAACATATAATGAATGGCGTTAATAATATAACTGCGGTCACTTTCAGTCATATTTGGATTAACTGCATCTTGACTATAAAATGTATCTGTCGTACCAACATATACTTTACCATTGCGCGGGATGGCAAACACCATCCGGCCATCTGGTGTATCAAAATAAATGGATTGTTTAAGTGGAAATCGGGTCTGATCAATGACAAGATGGACTCCTTTAGAGAGCTGCAATGTTTTTCCGTTTTTGGAATGGTCCATTTCACGAATCGAATCAACCCAAGGGCCGGATGCATTAATAACTTTTTTTGCATACACCGAATAGGTTTCTCCAGTCAATTGATCTTTTACTAGAACACCAATAACTTTTCCGTTTTCGTAGATGAGCTCCATGACCTTTGCATAATTACACGCAACCGCACCTTTTTCAACTGCTGCTTTTATCACTTCCATCGTCAGCCGGGCATCATCCGTTCGGTATTCCACGTAATACCCTCCACCTATTAATCCGGCCTTTTTTATAAGCGGTTCCTTTGATAAGGTTTCTGCAGCTGTTAGCATGGTTCTGCGTTCTGATTTTTTTACACCAGCTAAAAAGTCATAAACCCTTAAGCCAATTGATGTGCTAAACTTGCCAAAAGTTCCCCCTTTATAAATTGGAAGCAGCATCCATTCGGGTGCTGTCACATGGGGGCCGTTTTCATAAACGATGACACGTTCTTTACCCACTTCAGCAACCAATTTCACTTTATATTGTTTTAAGTACCGTAGTCCACCGTGGACTAATTTCGTTGATCTGCTTGATGTTCCGGCTGCAAAATCCTGCATTTCAATAAGTGCAGTTTTCATCCCTCTTGAAGCAGCATCAAAAGCAATCCCTGCACCGGTGATTCCCCCTCCAATAACCAGAACATCATATTGGCCACTTTTAAGTTTTTTCCCTATATCATCCCGATTTAAGTTAGAAAATTTCAAATTGATTCCCTCCACACGGTTAGCTATAGTATTCAATATGCATGAATTAAAAAAACGGAAATAAAAAGACCACAAAAGACAATACCAAATTTAAGGATCTTTTGTGGTTCACTTTTCATCAAATGTTCTATTTAAATGCCATTGCAGCCTTCACTGCCTTTTTCCATCCATCATATAAATCATATCGATTTTCTTCCGTCATTTTCGGGGTAAACTTCCTATCAATTGCCCATTGCTTTGAAATCTCCGCTTGACTTTCCCAGAAGCCAACCGCCAGCCCTGCTAAATAGGCAGCACCTAGAGCAGTAGTTTCATTGACTATTGGTCTTTCAACTGGAACATTTAGGATATCACTTTGAAAATCCATTAAGAAGTTATTTTTGACAGCACCGCCATCGACACGAAGCGTTTTAAGTTCTATTCCAGCATCAGCTTCCATTGCTGATAAAACATCTTTTGTTTGATATGCCAGTGATTCAAGTGTAGCTCGGACAAAATGTTCTTTTGATGTACCGCGTGTTAGTCCAAACACAGCTCCTCTGACATCGCTATCCCAGTAAGGTGTCCCCAACCCAACAAATGCTGGAACAACATAAACACCATCAGTAGAGTTAACCTTTGCCGCATAACCATCACTATCCTTCGCATTCTTTAACATTCTTAATCCGTCACGAAGCCATTGTATCGCAGATCCAGCCACAAAAATACTGCCCTCAAGCGCATATTCTACCTTTCCGTTTATTCCCCAAGCAATGGTTGTTAATAAACCATGCTGAGAACGTACTGCCTTTTCTCCAGTATTCATTAACATAAAGCAGCCAGTTCCATAAGTGTTTTTAGCCATACCTTTTTCAAAACATGCCTGGCCGAATAAGGCTGCTTGCTGATCACCAGCTATACCTGCGATCGGAACTCCTTTACCAAAGAAATGATAATCGACTGTGTTTGCATAAATCTCAGAGGATTGACAAACCTCTGGCAGCATGGATTTAGGAATGTCCAATATTTCTAATAATTCATCATCCCATTTAAGCTCATAAATATTATACATTAACGTTCTAGAAGCATTTGAATAATCTGTTACATGTGTTCGTCCGCCGGAAAGCTTCCAGATTAACCACGTATCAATCGTACCAAACAACAATTTTCCTTGACTTGCCTTTTCTCGTGCACCTTCTACATGGTCTAGAATCCATTTGACCTTTGTACCTGAGAAATAGGCGTCAATTAGTAAACCAGTTTTCTTATGGAATAAGTTATTATGGCCTTTTTCTTTTAATGCATCACAGATTTCACTTGTTTGTCGTGATTGCCATACTATTGCATTGTAAACAGGTTCACCTGTTTCTTTATCCCAAACCACGGTTGTTTCCCGTTGATTAGTAATTCCAATTCCAGCGATTTCTTCAGGTTTTATGCCTGATTCGGATAAAACGCCGGCAATAACAGATAGAATCGAACCCCAAATTTCATTAGCGTTATGCTCAACCCAGCCTGGCTTTGGAAAATGCTGTGTAAATTCTTTTTGGGATGTGTGAACGATTTCTCCACTTTTATTAAAGAGAATTGCTCTCGAGCTTGTTGTACCTTGATCTAAAGACAAAATATATTTTACCATGCCAATCTTCCCCCTATATATAATTTAATTTTAGCTGAATTTCTGGAAGCTTAGGCGCTTTCACAATTTAAATTTATGAATTTTTCTTCTTTTCCAATATACTTTTACGAATATTTTTTAATTGCTGCTTTAACTGGGGAATTTCTCTTTTTAATAGGATTTGTTCATCATATAATGAGGTACCACCGCCATACCGGACCTTTTCATAGATGGCAATCAATTCATTCGAACCTAATAATCCAACCCTTTTCCACCATTCTCCAAGTGTTTCAAATGGAAGACGCCCTAATTTTTGTTTTTGAGCATATTTTTCTAATTCGAATATTTCCCTTCTAATTATATCTTCCGGTGGCTTAAACCTCCAGCGAGATAGAGTTGATTGCACAGCTCCAAACACACCTTCGGAAACAGTAATTACTGACGAAGAATCAATAGTGAAAGTCTGCGGCTTTAATTTCTTTTTATAAAACAAGTAAAAGATAAAAATAACTGCACCCAGGATAAGCAGGATATACGGGATACTTTCTGTATTCTCATATGATGGAGCCTGGTATTTATCTGCTTTATCCAGCAGACCTCTGCCTCCTATGAGGTTTTCTTTCCGTCCATCATTCCCAACCAGACTAAAAAGATATTGCAGGATGCTAAAGAGAGGTTCTGCAAGCCTTGTAAATAGGAACACGATGAATTGTAAGATAGTAAAAAAAATGAATTGAATATATTTTAGTAGAATAATAAAAGCGACACCAATCACTGTAATAACTCCCATAATTTTCAAAAAATATATAGCAAACTTTGATTTATCTTTTTTGATCAAATTCCATTTTCTAAAATATCCGCTGATAAGCACAATTACTAGTTGTGAAATAAGCAGATAGATCATTTCACTTTGATATGGGTAGCCGCTCATTGCTGAATAAATGATAGCGATTAAGCCAATAAAAAAAGACAACAGCAATAAGAGGCTTTCAGAATGGTAAGATACATCATTAAACAAGGTAATCCCCCGCCAAAAAACTATCAATCCCAGTCCCAGTCCCATAAAAAGTGATAATTCAGTCTGTTGCCAGATCACTAACAATAGAGGGAATACCGTAATAAAATAAAACCCTTTTCCCTTATTATGAAATTTTTCAAGAAGCAAGGAGAAAAGGATGATGCTGCCGATACACAATGCACCCAATAAAAAAATTGGAGGCAGCTGATTTTTATTAATATAGAATAAGAATATAATAAGAAAACCTAAGATTATCTCCAATGTAAAGTGGTAGGTAACGGCCGCCACACGATTCATCATATCAGCACCCTTCTTTCAGGATGAATAACCAATTCACTAAGAAGACCATGCCCCTCTTCAATTTTTAGTTGAAACAAGGTGGTACCATATTTTGATAGGTTCAAAAGTATTCGATTTGTATCTTCCGTCCTAATTCCAGCATGTATTAAAAAGGATTGATATTCTAAATGCCTGCTGTAGAAAGAAAGCATGCATTCATATGGTACACTCGTATTTTGGGTACTAATAGATGCAAGGGTTTCCAAAACCTTTTGCATATGCTCTTTCCCTTCTCCTTTTGGGAGATAAAGAAATGGAGTGCTTCCCGCGGTTCGAACATTAATGCACAATGAATAAGGAATTTGCTTATGATATGCATAATAAGCAATCTCAGTAATACTGCTAAGCAGTTCTTCAAGATTACCTGTTATCGAATGACCATCTGAGACGTTTAATGCAATAATCCAACCCTTTTCAGAAATTTTTTCATAGATTTTCGTTTGCAATCTTTGTTTTCTTGCACTAGCTTTCCAATGAATTCGGTTAAAGCTATCTGACGGAACATAGTCCCTGGTTCCTAAATGCCCAAGCCGATCATCATAAACGGAAAAGGGGACAACATTTACTCCTTGATGAACGGTCATTTGTTCCTTTAATCCTTTTACAGGAATAGGCACAGGATAGACAACCGCTTGTTGTTTTAGAAAGTATTTAGATTCCAAGACCGTTTCCCCAAATCCAACCAGACTTGGAATATGAAATTCTAGCTTTCGAATTTTGGCAATTCCCCTTCTTTTTGCCGAAAAAGAAATCATTATTTTTTTTGTTTGTTTTGTGTAGATGGAAAATGGAATAGAGATTTCATTCATCAAAAGACTAGATTCAAATTTCTCATTGTCAGGAGCCACATAATGATCAAAATAAACTTTTAGCTCACCTTTTAAAATGGGGTCACCATCGTTTCGAAACGTCAATGTCCATTGACCTTTATCGTTCACAAAATATCGTTGTTTTTCACTATTATTATCAAAAAACAGCCGATCTCCAGCCCGTTTTAAATAAAGATGATTACAAATAACGACAAAAAGAAAAAAGACGCCTAGAAACAATACTAATTCCGACTGTATGTAAAGGCTTACAATTATAAGTATAATTGCAAAACCAGTTATGCCTTGAATCTTTCTGTCTTCAATCGAATATTTATTCCAATTCATTCATTTTCACCCGCTTCTACTGGCACAGGAATGGAATCAAGGATTTCGCTAATTATGTTTTCTGATGTTTTTGTTAATGACCCTTCAAAAGAAAGAACAATTCTGTGACTGAGAACATATGGGGCAACTGCTTTTACATCATCTGGAGTTACATATGTACGGTTATTCAAAATGGCTTTTCCTTGTGAAGCTTTCATAAGCGTTATTGTTCCACGTGGACTGACACCAAGTTCAATGCTATTATGCTCTCGTGTCTTTCTTACAATGGTTAAAAGGTAATTCTCAATATCTGCAGAAATATGAATATCATTTACAGTTGTCTGTAATTGGACAATTTCTGAAATGGAAAGCACTTGAGCAATGGTTTTGATTATTAAATCCCCACGATGAATTTGCATGATTCTTCTTTCATCCTCATATATGGGATAACCGACTTTTATTTTTATGAAAAATCGATCCATTTGCGCAATCGGCAATGAAAATGTTCCTTGCTGTGATTCTACAGGATTTTGAGTTGCAATCACCATAAAAGGTTCTTCTAACGGGACGGTAACACCATCAATTGTTACCTGCCTTTCTTCCATCACCTCCAATAAACTTGACTGGGTTCTGGGTGTAGCCCGATTAATTTCATCCGCTAAGACAATGTTTTCCATAATCGGCCCGGGTCGCAGTTCAAATTCTTGAATCTTTGGATTAAAAAACTGAATACCTGTTACATCACTTGGAAGAACATCAGGCGTAAACTGGATACGGGAAAATCCTCCCCCGATGGCGTTCGCAAAACTTTTTGCTAACATCGTTTTTCCAGTCCCAGGAACACTTTCAAGCAAAATATGGCCATTAAATAACAATGAGATTGCCATTAATTCCACTTCCATATCTTTTCCGATAATCACTTTACCTATCTCCTGCTTTAATTTATCCATTTTTTCGGTAAATATCATAAACTCATCCCCTAAGACGTGATCTACATTTTTATAGCCTATTTTATTTTACCAAATTTTTAAATTTTTCCAAATTATTATCATTTTAACAAAAAAGAGGATATCCCAAAAGGAAAAGGTCATTCCCTTTTGAGACATCCTCTTTCTTAGTTTCATTAGCTTCTAGGTTCTTTAAGATATTGATATAATACATCACCACCGCGCTGGCCAATGCCACGGAAATGCTTGAAATCGTTACGTTTTACTAAAACCTTCCGGAATTCCATAAAATCATCATTCTTTACGTAGTATTCCGAAAGTTCTCCTGTCATCAAACGATTTAATATGTCGGTAACCATATCTTCCTTCATACAATTGCACCACCTTTTCCATAATATATTTTATCTTATCAGCCAATAATTAAGTCAACTTTTCTTATTGCTCATTCTCTATTTTAGATAATGCTTTTCTATTCAACTGCTCCTTCGCTATATAATAAAAAATTTGTAATTATTAACCAAAATATAACGCAAAAGCCTTTACGAATTTATAAAAGTAGTGCAAACTGTTATTTAACTGGTTTTTATTAATAGTTTTTAAGGCAAAGGAGAGAGACTAATTGAAAAAAGCAGAAGTAGGAAATATCATAGAATTCCGTGGTGGCCTGCAAGGGATCGTTGAAAAGGTAAATGAAAATTCTGTAATAGTCGACCTAACATACATGGATAATTACCGTGATTTAGAATTAGATCAGCGGACAGTTGTTAACCATAAAAACTATAAAGTGATAAAAGAAAGCGCTTATTAATGTAATAGTTTAAAAGAAAAGGCAGTCATTGGCTGCCTTTTCTTTTATAAAGTTATTTTCCCTGATCAGTTTCTTTTGATAACTGCTTTAATGATTTTACATTACCATGTGGATTTTGATCCTGCTTTCTGACTGTCCATTCCCGCTCTTGTTGACTCTTCGACTTACTCATGATTTTCACTCCCTTCTCAATTATTTTTTTCATCTTTTAAGATTCTTATAATCAGAAATGGTTAAAATGTTTAATGAAATCATTTCCTTTTCTAGCTCATTTTTGTTAAAGTATATTTTATTGATTCCTAAAGGGGCAAGACAAGATGAAAAAAAACATTCTAAACATTCGCCTAATTGCTTGTTTGATTATTGCTCACTCACTGATATTTTTTTCATTCCATGATAAAACAATATTTTGGTATATCTTTACTGGATCGGTGCTCGTGTTAATAGCATTGGCCATGTTCCAAGGGGATGTAGATGATGAGGTATCCTTTATCCAATACATTTTCCTAGGCGTCCTGACCGGATTATTGTTATATTTTGTTTTTTGGTTAGGATTTCAAGCAATCCAAGTTCTCCATCTTCCTTTTGAGAAAACCATAAAACAAATGTACCGCTGGTATGCACCACACGTTTTTTGGCAGTACATTGCTCTTATTCTGGTTGCCGCACCTGGAGAAGAACTTTTCTGGCGGGGATTTATTCAAAAAAATTTATTGAAGTACTTAAATCCAATATGGGGCATTTTATCAGCAGCGATACTTTACGCCTCAGTCAATATTTATTCTGGCTCGATTTTGCTGGTCTTCTCGGCCTTTTTTTCAGGACTCGTCTGGGGCTTCCTTTATTTTTGGAAAAAAAGTATGCCGCTTGTGATTGTTTCTCATATCATCTTTGATATCATGATTTTTATTATCCTGCCGTTTAAATAACAAAAGCAGCTGAAGTGATCAGCTGCTTTTACTATTATTACTTACTAGGTGAAAATGGTTTCATCCATAATAAAATAAAAAAGGACATGCAAATATATCCGAATAGAGGATATAAGTAGGATAGCAGCGTACTATAATTCACTAGACTAATGAGGTAGGACACAGCAAAAATAACCGTAACTGATAAAATCGTTGGAACAGGGACATATTGCTGTAGCTGCCTATCGAGTCCGAAGACATTTCCAATCACAGAAGTGAATATCTCCCCATAAATCACAAGTACAAAAATCCAGTAAAAAAACGGTGCTAAGTTTTTCATAATAATTGCCATTGGGATATCATACAATTCCAGGTTAGGCAGCATGATCAAAGTAAAATGGCTGCCAATTAAAATTAGTGTTAAAGCAAGTCCTCCAAGAATTCCTCCCCATTTAATTGTCCAGTCATCCTTAACCTCTGTGGCTACGGGCACCAGAACTGCCTGTGCTAATCCTAAATTTAATGCGGCATATGAAAATGGAGCAATCACACTTTTCCAGCCATCTGTTGCATGTGGAATAAACAAAAAGCGATCTAAAAAATGCGGCATTCTAAGTGATAAAAACATCAATATTAAACTAAATGTAATCATTAATGGAACAACAAAAGTATTTACAGCAAAAAGTCCTTTTGTGCCAACAAGCATTACCAGATAGGAAAGGAATATGGTTATAAAAACACCTAGATTTTTTGGCAGCCCGAGCTGTTCTTCAAAAACTGCCCCAGCCCCGGCTAGCATTACTGCACTAACTCCCAGAAGCATAAATAGCATAAAAATATTTATTATACTGCCTGCCCATTTTCCAAATAGGTGCTCGTTAAATTCTTGATAGGATTTTGCCTCAATTTGAGCGGCCATTCGCATTAACTTTGACCCAATCATGATAAAAAGATAACCGCTCATTAATATACTAATAAAGCCAAAGAAACCAAATCGTGAAAAAAATTCAACGATTTCTTTTCCAGTGGCGAATCCCGCTCCAACTACTGTGCCTACGTAGACTGCCGCAATTTGAAAAGCTTGAGTCCAATTCTTCTTCACACCATCTCCTCCTTATCATCAATATATGACCAAAGGGACAAACAAAGACGAGCTTTTTTCCGTAATTGCTAACCATCACTATAAAGAAAACTCGCCGATTGGCGAGCCCCTTAGGGTTAAGACAGAGGCGTAGTTGCACTTATGCGTTAGGAAAGTATAAATTTGAAAAATTTATACTTTCCTGGTGCTATTAGCTAAAAAAAGCGAAGCCGCAATTATTAAGCGACTTCGCTTTTTTTATTGTTAAAGTTTTTGATCGTCTACAGAATTTAACCAGCTCTCAATAACACCAACTACGGATTCGACACAGCCATCCTCAAATGGAGAAATTAAATTTGCCGCGCGGACTAGCTTAGTGAATGACATGCTGCCGCCAAGTTTACAAAGCTTGACATAATCAGCCCAAGCCTCCTCTTGGTTCTCTCTTGAACGTTTCCAGAATTGGAATGCACAAATCTGTGCAAGTGTATAATCAATATAATAAAACGGTGAATTAAAAATATGACCTTGCCGCTGCCAGAATCCGCCATTTTCTAAATACTCATTGCCATCATAATCTTTATGCGGTAAATATTTTTTCTCAATTTCACGCCATTGAAGTTTCCGCTCTTTTGGTGATGCCTCAGGATTTTCGTAAACCCAATGCTGGAATTCGTCAACAGAAACCCCATACGGCAAGAATAATAAGGCATCACTTAGGTGTGAGAATTTATATTTATCCGTATCTTCTTTGAAGAACAAATCCATCCAAGGCCAAGTAAAGAATTCCATACTCATAGAGTGAATTTCACATGCCTCGTATGTTGGCCAGTTATATTCTGGAATCTCGTATTGACGGCTGGAATATACTTGGAACGCATGACCTGCCTCATGTGTAAGAACATCGATATCGCCTGATGTTCCATTGAAATTAGAAAAAATAAATGGCGCTTTATAATTCTCAATAAAGGTACAGTAACCGCCGCCTGCTTTTCCTTTTTTTGCAACAAGATCCATTAGATTGTTATCCTGCATAAAGCGGAAAAACGTACCCGTTTCTACAGATAGTTCTTCGTACATATTTTGGCCATTTTCGATAATCCATTCTGGACTTCCCTTAGGTGTAGCATTTCCACTCTGAAATTTGAATCCTTCATCATAATACTTTAATTTATCGAGCCCGATTCTTTCCTGTTGACGTCCTTTTAATTTAGTGGCAATTGGCACGATAAAATTCTTAACCTGCGCACGGAAATTCGCCACCATATCAGCGTTGTAATCCGTTCTCATCATTCGATAATAACCAAGCTCCACAAAGTTTTTATACCCAAGCTTCTGTGCAATCTCAGTTCTTACTTTTACAAGATCGTCATAAATGCGGTCGAGTTCCACCTCTTGATCTGCTAAGAAGCCAAATTTTGCCTCATTTGCCCGCTTTCTCATTTCCCGGTCAGTTGATTCCGTAAACGGCTCTAATTGGGCAAGCGTTCTTTCTTCCCCTTCAAAATCAATTTTAGCTGAGGCAAGCAGCTTCGTATATTCCGTCGATAAACGATTTTCCTTTTGCAGTAAAGGAACAATCTCAGGCTTAAATGTTTTTAGCTGACCTTCGGCAAGAGCGAATAGCTGCGGTCCCCACTTTTCTTCGAGTTGATTGCGAAATTTTGAATTAATAAGGGCTTGGTAATACTTAGTCACCAACCCTTCAACTTCAGGCTGGATTTCATCCATAAAATCTTGTTCTTGCTTATAAAACTCATCGTTCGTATTGATTGAATGGCGAATATAGCAGAGATTGAACATGGTACCAAGATCATTTCTAAGATGATTAATCTCATTCATTGCCTCGCTCTGCTCCTCAACAGTGGCGGCGTTATTAAAGTGTTGAAGCGCTGTATTAAATTTTTGGGTTACTTCCTCTAAATTTGGACGTACGTATGAAAAATTTTCAAAGCTCATGAAAACATCCCCCTATTTCAATTTTCCAACTATATTTATTCGACACTATTTTATACAATTCCTTCAATATAAAGAAAACTCGCCGATTGGCGAGCACGTTAGGGTGAAGACAGAGGCGCAGTTGCACTTATGCCTGATAGGAAAGTTATACTTTCCTAACGGCAAAAAAATACGGCCAATGGCCGTATTAAAATTTACCTGCAGGCAACCCTAACTTTTTCAGCAAGTTAATCGCTTCCGTTTTCTCTTGATCAGTTAGACTCGACATGAGCGTATCAATTAGTTTTGCATGTTCAGGAAAAATGTCCTGAATAAACTTTTTCCCTTCGTCTGTAATTTGAGCATATGTCACCCTTCGATCTTTTGGGCAGGCTAATCTTTGCAGCATTCCTTTTTGTTCAAGTTTATCAACAACATAAGTAATACTGCCACTGGCAAGCAAAATTTTTCCGCCGATTTGCTGCATCGGCTGGTCGCCTTTATGATAGAGAAGCTCTAACACAGCAAATTCTGTTGGATTTAAACCATTTGCCTGAATGACTTTATTTACATGCTCATTGATCGCTTTATACGCTCTTGAAAGGACAATAAATAGCTTTAATGATTTAGTTACTGAATCATTTTCCATAAAAAACTCATCCTTTTATGTTTTTAATATAATGTAACCTGTACAGAATACACACCTTAAAATTATCTCGATTTCAAAATTATTATAAAAAACTTTTCAATTCCTGTCAATTTCCTATTATACATCAGGAATATTTCGGTAAACAAACGAAACTTCTGATATAATTATAACGTTTATTATTTTTAGAGTAATTCGGGGTACTTTCATGAAAATTCAAAAAAGTAAGTTTTATATCTATTTTATTGTTGTCGTACTGCCTGTATTTATTTTAGGTTCATACTTTTATTATCGTATTTTAAAAGAAAATGATATTGAAAGAAAAAAAGATGCACTCTGGGTTGCCTCCATTTATCAAAAGAACTGGGATCAATTCATTAGTGAAACGAAGACTAGCTTAAAAATTCTTTCAATAACTGCAAAAAACGACTTGGATTTTCCAGAAAAAATGGAACCATTATTAATGGAGGTAAACCAAAACGATCCTCGATACGGGGGACTTTACTTACTTGATAATAATGGCTATTTGTTAACAGGTTCAGTTCCTTTACGAAATGATACCGATTTTACCAAACTATCATTTATTCAGGAAGTCATCAAAACAAAAGATACCATTATTTCTGATCACGAGGAAATTCTTAAAGACAACCAAAGAATTATTGGACTTGCTACACCTGTTCTCGATGAAAATCGTGAATTAAAGGCCATTCTCATTGCAGATTTGCGAATTGATTATATGAGGAACCTGATGAGGGTTCTTACACCTGAAACCAAGCTAATTGTTGCGAATGGAGGTAAGCATCCTATCCTTGAAATGAATGTAACTAACAATGAAGAGTGGGATAATACCAATTGGGTTACTTCACAAATGGATCGTATTCCATGGAGTATAAAAGTAAAGATTGCAGAACGGGATTATAAAGAAATTGGTAAATCATGGGGGAAGTCATTATTTATCATCCTAGTTATCACACATATCCTTTACTTACTAATTGAATATTTCTTATTAAGAAATTTTACGTATAAAGAAAGAAAGCAAAATGAACTACAGAAGCTCGAATTAGTAGGCACTTTAGCTGCAAGTACAGCACATGAGATTCGAAACCCTTTGACCGGTGTAAAAGGATTAATACAGCTCCTAAGTGAAAAGTATACGGATCCAAAGGATCGCTATTATTTCGATATTATTAACTCTGAGCTGAAACGTATTAATGAAATCGTCAGTGAGTTTTTAATCCTGGGTAAACCGACTGCACAAATGAGAGATAACATTAATATAGCTGAAACACTTCAAGAATTGAAACCACTAATCATGTCAGAGGGAAATTCGCATAATGCAGAATGTATCTGGCAGCTTCCTAATGAACCAGTTATCGTTAAGTGTGTAAAGGACGAAATGAAACAAGTGATCTTAAATATTACAAAAAATGCATTTGAATCATTCGAAAACCCGGGAACGATAGAAATTACGCTACACCCACATGAAAATAATTTTTGTAAGCTTGAAATTAGTGACAATGGTAAAGGGATACCGAAAGATGATTTAGAAAAAATATTTCGCCCTTTCTATACATCGAAAGATACTGGAACAGGTCTAGGTCTGGTCATTTGTAAGCGAATCATTCACTCATTTGGCGGCAGCATCGAAATAGATAGCAAAGAAAAGATTGGAACCACCGTTACCATTTTATTGCCAATTAGCAAATAAAACGAGACCTAACCTGGTCTCGTTTTATTTCACCTTCACAATCGCTTCTTTTTGAATGATCCTTCTTCGAATATTATTTAAAATCAGATTCAATCTCTCGTTTCTGTCTTCGGGTGCGATTTTTTTATGAAACACTGAGAAAAGCGTAATGTCTCTTAGCTTTAGAAAAAGTGGCAAATGCTCTTGCCAGTACTCTGGCAAGGTATTGCATTCTTCATAGCCCTTACAAAAATGTATAAGGAAATGATGGGCAAACTCGTTCTTCTCATCCTCACTCGCACTTTCTAATCCATAGAAAATAGAATAGTACAAAGGAATGGCTATATCGGATGCAAACCAATGATAGCTGCAATCATCGAAGTCAAATACATTGACAAACTCTCCATCATAAAAAAAGTTCCCCGAATGGATATCCGAATGGATCAGGCCAAAATTATCACGGTTTTGCGGAAGCTCCATTAATTCCTTCATTAATTCACCCTTACGTTGAATAATCTCCGGCTCATTAGGAAAATATTGTTCAACTTCAAGTAGCTCCTCCTCGTGCCAAAATGGACGCAATTTCTCTCCTTCTTTCGGTTGATAATCCTTTGTAACCGCATGCATTTCCCCAATCGCTTTTCCCCAAGAATGGAACAATTGGGCATTGAATTGATCAGAGTTAACTTTTACAGGCATACCTTTTACCTTTGAATAGAGGCAGGCGTAAAAAAAAGATCCATCAGAAGCCTCCATACCTTCGATTAATTGTCCCCTTGAAGATTTGAAGATCTTCGGACAATTCACACCGTTTTGATACAAATAATTCATCCAATCAAGCTCTGCTTTAATTTCATCCTTATTTCGATGGGAACTATGTGTAATTCTTAAGACCATGGGCTTTGCTCCACGGTAAACCTCGAAGACGTAATTCTCAAAATCTCCCAGTTTTTTAACGTTTGCGCCTACTTGAAAGCATTCTAAAAATCCATTTAAGATCTCTTTGCTAAAGATAACTTCAACTGATTTTTCCATATTTCCCCTCCTTATTTTCGTCTATTTTTTTCTATTATAATTTAAATGTTTCGAAAACAGAAATAAATATTTCTTATTTTAGCCATTCAGTAGTAAGATAAGATAGAAAAATATTAAGTTTAAAAAGAGAAGGGATACTATGAGTCAACAAGCAGTTTTACCCGCAAAGGTTCCAAAAGCCTCTGAATCAACTATGTATAAAATCCTTTTAATCATCGGGCTTTGTCATTTATTGAATGATGCCATTCAAGCTGTCGTACCAGCTATGTTTCCTATTTTAGAAAAGTCAATGGGCTTAAGCTTTACCCAACTTGGAATCATTGCATTTTCATTAAATATGGTCTCATCGGTTATGCAGCCTGTAGTAGGGATGTTAACTGACAAAAAGCCAATGCCCTATGCCCTGCCAATTGGACTCACGTTTACATTATTCGGCATCCTCGGATTGGGGTTTGCTTCAAGTTTTGCGATGATTGTCTTATCTGTCCTTTTTATCGGCCTCGGCTCGGCGGTTTTTCATCCCGAAGGTTCGAGGGTGGCTTATATGGCGGCAGGAGATAGAAGAGGGCTTGCGCAATCCATTTATCAGGTGGGCGGAAATACTGGTCAAGCGTTAGCCCCAGTCATTACCGCATTGATATTGGTTCCACTCGGACAGATTGGCGCATCCTGGTTTACAATTGTTGCCGCACTTGCTGTCATATTGCTAGTTTATATCGCCAAATGGTATAAACAGAGATTAATAACTTTACCAATTTCACATAAGAAAAAGACGATTAGTGCTAGTAGGAAGGGAGGTTTATCCAAAGAAGTTAAAAAGACATTGGCGTTGATTTTATTACTAATCTTTGCTAGAACGTGGTATTCCTCTGGCATTACCAATTTCTACACATTTTATGCGATTAAGGAATATGCCCTTACGATTAAAGAATCTCAAATCTTTTTATTCGCATTTTTAGTTTCCGGGGCCATTGGCACTTTCTTTGGAGGGCCGCTATCAGATAGATTTGGAAAGAAAAATATTATTTCCTTTTCCATGTTAGCAACCGTTCCTTTTTCTATTCTTATTCCTTATGTTCCGCCAACCATGGCCTTTATCTTCCTAATTCTGGCTGGGTTTATTTTAATGACAAGTTTTTCCGTTACCGTTGTCTATGCACAAGAATTAGTTCCGGGGAAAATTGGCACGATGTCTGGTTTGACTGTTGGCCTTGCGTTCGGAATGGGGGCAATTGGTTCAGTAAGTTTAGGATATATTGCAGACTTGATTGGATTACAGTCGATGATTACATGGCTTGGAGTACTGCCATTGATGGGTTTAATCGCATTCTTGCTTCCATCTGATCAAAAGATTTGGGAATGGAATCAAAAAAATTAAAGGATGGGCTTAAGCCCATCCTTACTTAATTTCCTGGATTTTTTGATATAAGTCCGCCTTTTCTTTATCAGTAAGCATTCTTTCTGCCATTGGGAATAACACGTTTTCTTCTTTAGAGAAATGTTCTGTTAATATAAAGTAAGCGTTTTGAACTAATTCTGCTAATTTTTTCTTTTCATCAGTTGATGACTTGCCAGCTTCTACCTTAGTTAGAAAGGTGCCGATATTTGATTTTGCTTGATCGTGTTCATATTCCATCACCGCAATCGGTCCTGAAGTTGTGCCAATATAGGCACCCATCATTGGAAAAAGAACACCCTCCTCCCTTTCTGAATGCGGGTCTAGTGCTGCCTTAAATTCTTTTACTTTTGTGATTAATTCTTCAAAATTATGATCTATATCTGATTCTTGTTCAATTTGCTTCGTTAATTCGAATAATTCTTCTAATTGTGCTAATAACGGAGGATGTTCACTTTTTAATTGTTTCAGCCCTTCGCTTAATTCAGCTTGGGGGATACCTCCAAAACCACTCATGCAGCCGCTCATTTACATTCACTCCTATTATTTTTAATTTCCTCAAGTATAAAATTATCCAATATTTAATGTAGTGATTTAGGTCACGTATATACAAAATTGTTGAAAGCTTACATGTTTTTGTCGATTTTATGAAAATGCTTTAAATTTTTGAAAAATTTTAACATTTATCACTCAAAAAGATTTAAAAATTTCATATAATATAGATAAACCATATAAGGGAGGACAAAACCATGAAAACCCCAAATTATCATGACTTTTATCCAATGGAAGTAATACCAATTGGTTTAAATGACTTAATGGTACTTAAAGAATCTGACGCTTACAACCCTAGTTTACCACCTACTCATTGGCTTATTGCTGTAGAAGGAATACAACTCCCGCAGCCAAAGATTTACTATCACTGGAAAGTGAGTGTGTATCCTGCTGAAAGTGAAGGCGATTTTAATTGGAAGAAGCCTTTTTATTGTTCACCAAATATGAAATTAATGGATGATGCAATCGCACTTGCTATATCATTAGCTGAATTAGGAAATAAGGATGAACTTTCCTCAGCAGCCATATTAGAAAAAATAAGCTAAACCCCAAAATACTTACCACTTGCTTCACCTTCTTTTTATCCTCACTTGTGAAAAAACCTACATATAGTGATATTGAATTGGAAGCGCCTTGTTCAGGCGCTGGAGCTAGACATTTCTCGAAATACAAACAATTACCATTCTATCAATGAAAAAAGTGCTGCTTGCACAAATGCAAACAGCACTTTTTTTCATATATGAGTTATGCAAGTCGGAAAACAATCCCATGTCCACCTTTAGGGTATTCCCATTTAATGTTCTGATATGGACAGCCGATACGGCAGCTTCCGCATTCATGACAGCCTTCATAGCCAACCTGCATGCGTGTCCCTTCCCACTTATAAACCTCAGCAGGGCAAAATACTGTACAAATTTTATCGGGACATTTCGTCATACAAATGTCATGGTCGAGTACGGTCAAATGGGATTTAGTGTCACACTTAAAACGGAGAAGATATTGTTTTTCTTCAATATTCTTAGTTGACATTATTTCACCGCCTTCCAAGCACGATAGATATCTTGCAATACTCGAAGCGTTCCTTTTTCACCTGTTACATTCTTCATAATTTGTTTTTGTTTTTCTCGTTTTGGCGTGCCATCTACTGTGAAGAATTTACTCATTGCCTTATTCATCATTGGTACATAATCATTAAAGTATTGCGGATATTTCTCAAACGTATGGGCCGCGTCTTTATATTTTTCTAAATCTTTTATGATGAAGCTATCAAAGAGCTTCTCACGGTAGATATTTAAGCTAGCTTCACTAAAGTCCCCCCGGCTTTTTGCCTCTAGGATGGATTCTGCAGCCAATAGTCCTGAATGCATTGCCATGTTCGACCCTTCACGATGGATGGCATTAACCAGTTGAGCAGCATCTCCTACCACAATAACACCATTACCGGCCACTTTTGGCACGGAACGATAACCGCCTTCCGGAATAAGATGGGCAAGATACTCAGCAGATTCTCCGCCAGCTAGCATCGGTTTCACCATTGGATGATTTTTTAAGTAATCTAAAAGTTCATATGGCTTTAATTTTGCTTTAATCATACTAGATAGGGTTGTACCTACCCCAATGTTCAAGCTATCTTTATTTGTATATAGGAAAGCTGTCCCGAGATTCCCCTTTGTTGAATCTCCAAAAATTTCGATTGTACACCCCTGGTTATCCTCTAAGTTAAAACGATCATTAATTTTCTCTTTTGGTAAATTTATCACTTCCATGACGGTTAACGCCACTTCATCCGGCCTGAATTCTTTATGAAAGCCTAATTGTTTAGAAAGCAGCGAGTTCACTCCGTCAGCAAGCACTACAACATCCGCATAGACCTCCCCATCAGGACGGTCAGTACGAACACCGACAACCTTGCCATTTTCAACAATACATTCTGAAACAACAGTTTCGTTGATCAACAGGGCTCCTGCCTCAACAGCCTTATTTGCAAACCATTGGTCAAACTGAGCTCGTAAAACGGTAAAATTATTATATGGTTCTACTGCCCATTCAAGACCTTTATAGCCGAATTGTACGACTGATTCTTTATCCATCATCCAAAAACGCTGTTCAATGACAGGTCTCTCAAGTGGTGCTTCCTTCCAAAACTCAGGAATTAACTCTTCCATTTGCTTGCGGTACAAGACCCCGCCCATTACGTTCTTTGCCCCAGGGTATTCCCCTCTTTCAATAAGCAAAACATTTAAGCCATTCTTTGCACAAGTAAGGGCACAAGATGTGCCTGCAGGGCCTGCTCCAACAACGATCACGTCAAATTTTTCAGGCATAGCTTATTTCACCGCCTTTTTCGCTTCTAAGCTGCTTAAATTGCTCAATTAGTTTAGGGACGATTTCCATTGCGTCTCCTACTATTCCATATGTTGCAACATCAAAAATTGGCGCATTCGGGTCTTTGTTAATGGCGATAATGAACTCGGAATTTTTCATGCCGACGACGTGCTGAATCGCTCCTGATATGCCAATTGCAAAATAGATTTTCGGTGTAACGGTTTCCCCAGTTTGGCCAACCTGTTGCTCGTGAGGCAGCCAGCCAGCTTCAACAACATCACGTGTACCGCCAACGCTGGCTCCAATCGTTTCAGCCAGTTCATGAATGAGTTGAAAATTTTGAAAGTCCCCCATTCCTTTGCCGCCACAAACAATCACATGGGCATCGGCTAAATTGACCTTTTTTGTTACATCATTCACAATTTGGAGCACTTTAGTGCGCATTTCTTCTTCTTTTAGATCTATTTTCTCTTCTATAATTTTTCCTAATCTGCTGCTGTCCGGATCCAATGCCTTCATTACCTTTGGTCGAACAGTTGCCATTTGTGGGCGGTGCTTCTTACAAAGGATTGTAGCCATAATATTACCGCCAAATGCCGGTCGGCTTGCCTCTAATAATCTATTTTCTACATCGACATCAAGCATCGTGGTATCTGCTGTTAAACCTGTACTTAAATCAGTTGCCACAGCACTAGCTAAATCTTTACCATTTGGTGTTGCCCCATAAAGAATGATTTCTGGCTTATATTTTTGAGTAAGCAGCATAACACCCTTCATAAATGACTCTGTACGGTAATGTTTCAAGACAGGGTGATCAATAACATACACATCATCGGCACCGAAGGAGATGACTTGATTTGCTAATGGTTTTACATCGTGTCCTAATAAAAATCCTGCTAACGGTACTTGTAATTTATCAGCGAGGTTCCTGCCAGCACCAAGCAATTCTAGCGAAACCCCTTCTATTTTACTATCGTTTTGTTCGATGAACACCCAGACTCCACGGTAATCGTCTAGATTCATGTAAATACCCCCTCAGACAGAAGATTAATCTTTATTATTTAGATGACTGCATCGTTAATAGGTCCCTTTTCTCCATTAAGACTTCCATAAGCTGACCAACTTGCTCATCGGCAGAACCCTCTAGTCTTTTACCACCTTCTGGTCGAGGAGGTGTAAACATTTTCCCAACAATTGTTGGTGAACCTTTCAGTCCTAACTGAGTGCGGTCTACATTCTCAAGATCACTTACTGCCCAAATTATTGGTTCGTATCTTGCTGCTTTTATCATGTTTGGCATTGGCGAATATTCTATATCATTAATTTCTTTCTCAACAGTTAACAAGCACGGCATTTCCGACTGAATTAATTCATATCCGCTTGTTAATTTCCTTTTAATTAACACGGTTTTTTCCTTTTGATTGACCTCTGATACTTCAATTACATTTGTCACGGGTGGAATATCCATTCTTCTTGCAATGCCTGGACCAACTTGTCCTGTATCACCATCAATGGCATGCTTCCCGCAAATAATCATATCTACATGGATTTCCTTATTAATTCTTTCTAAAGCTTTAGATAATGCATAACTAGTCGCAAGGGTATCCGCTCCCGCAAAGGCACGGTCACTAATCAAAAATCCTCTATCCGCTCCTATTTCAATACTCTTTTTAATAACTGCAGTTGCTTGCGGCGGTCCCATTGACAATACAGAAATCGTGCCGCCGGTGTTTTCCTTGATTTTTACGGCCTCTTGAACAGCATGGGCATCGTAAGGATTCAAAATGGCTGGCGCACTTCGGCGGTCGAGTGTGTTTGTTTTTGGATTAATTTTAATGATTTTTGTATCGGGTACTTGTTTGACACATACGACAATGTGCATGTAGGACATTCCCTCCTCTATATAGTCTAAGTTTGTTGAAAGCGTTTGCTTCCTTTGGTTATAAAAAATGCCTTTATTAACGATATATGAATCGCAACACGAGCATAGTACCAAACAATGATTGTTTTCTTTTTTTCAAATTAATAATCATGGGAAAAGCTTTGCAAAACTAATGCAATTTCTACGATGTGGTTTCTATAAAACATAAGTAGTTGAAGTAAAAACTAGTTGTGGTAAAATATGTAGTTAATTTAGGTGTGAATTTTCGATTTAATAGTACTAATATAACTATATGAAATATTCTGATATAAACAATGATAAAAATCACAGCTTATGTCTAATTTTGTTGATATTTTTCATTGGGGTTAGGAATCGGATGCAAAGGGGATACTGGAAAAATAATTGTATAAGCAATTTATTTACATAATGCGCCGAAAGGCCTTCTTGTCGCTTTATTTTTAATCAATCAACGAAATAATAAATAGGAAGGCCTTTATTATAGAAACTTTAACTCTAGCAATTGAAATTGTTTTAACCTCGTTTGTCTAAAACCTCGTTCCATATGGTCTATCATTTTGCCACGGGTGCGTTGCTGCTTATTAATAAGAATTAAGTCCCAAAAGCCACGGAGACGGAAATGGGCGGATATCTACTACGCATTTATTATGGGGCTAAAATCATGGTGTGGATCAAAGATATCTTGTTTTGTGGGATTATTTAAAAATTCCCTTGGTATCTTTTTGGCTGCATACTTATTAAACTAAAACTTTTGGCCAAATCATAATCATTTGTTTAAAGGCAAATTTTACTTCTTCATTTGGACTTGAAGATTGTCCAATGCTCTTTTGGTACTTGTTGATTAATTCATCTAATTCTTGGCTGTATTTTATTGTTTCTTCACTCGTAAAGCCCAGTTTATTCGCGCTATTGATCATCAGTTCTCTTTTTACCTTTATCTCTTCAATCATTTCAGATTGAATATTACTATGCTTGTACAATTTTATCCTCCTACTCTTACACACATACTGTAATCTGCAAAAAAGTAGACTACTTGAAGAATTATGACAAGAATTTCTTTAAAAGTAAATACATTCGCAAAAGTAGACAAAACATTCTATTTCTTTCGTTTTTCGACAAATTCCTTAGTGTCCTTCTTGTTAATACGACAATAATCAATTGGAATAATAAGGGATATTTATTAAATAGAAAACTGGCTAGCAGAAACTGCCAGCCAGTCTTTTTCTTATAAATTTACTTCTTCTTTTTCATAAATAGGTACCCAGCCTTCGGTAGTAACAAATATTCTAACAGCAACAACCTTGCTGTCTTCTTCAAGAGTAAAGTAATGCCTTGTATTATCAGGAACTGATATCAGGTCACCAGGATTTAAATGTACGTCGAAAAACTCGCCATCTTTACCTTGGATGACAAACACACCATGGCCGCTAACAATAAATCGGACTTCATCATCAGTGTGGTGGTGTTCATTTTTAAAATTTGTAAGCAGAACGTCAAGATTCGGTGTATTTTCAGACAAGGAAATCACATCTTGAGCTTTGTAGCCTCGTCTTACTGAAATATCAGCTATTTCTCCTGTAAAAGTATTAAGGATTTCTTCTTTTTCTTCATCACTTAAAAGATATTTTTCAACTAATGAGGGAGGAAGTTTACTAATATCCCAATTTTCATATATAACCTCTTGAGATGAAAGGAAGCTTGCTACTGCTGCTTGTTCGTGAATTTGCTCCTTTTTGTTTTGAAATGTAATATATGCCATCTGTAATCTCTCCTTTTATATATTAAACAACTTTAAATAATTGATATGGTTTATGTTCTAATAAACGTAATTGGTAGCGGAATAGAAATTCTGAAGCTTCAAGAATTTTCTTCGCCTCAAAAGCATTCCTTCCCCACACTGTAATCCCATGGTTGCGGATCAAAATAGCACCAGTATCTCCTAATACATGTTCTGAGAATTTATTCGCCAGCGTCGGGATATGGGCATAATTGCGAATAATCGGAATATTTAAGACCGCATCTTCTTCCCACCTATCAAAAGCTTTTATTAATTCTTGCCCCTTAAATGAAATTTCACCATTGTCCCCATAAACTTCAGAGATGACATTATTATCAATTGTATGGACATGGAGGCTGCAGCCCGCATTCGTCTTGCGGTAAATTTCAACATGAAGAAGTGTCTCTGCTGAAGGCTTTAAATGTGTTTCTTCAACAGCCCGGCCGAATTCGTCAACTAACAAAAAGTCCTCTTTCGTTCGCTTGCGCTTATCCTTACCACTTGCTGTCACCAAAAATTGGAGCGGATGGTCGCTTACTTTAATGGCAAGATTTCCGCTTGTTCCCATAAACCAGTCACGCTCTGCCAGCTCATCCTTTACATCAGCTAATTCAGTCCATCTTTCTGTTAGCATGTTAGCTCACCCACCTCAATTCTCTTTTTTATTTCCTCGATACAATCGAAGAATGTATGAAACCCTTGATGGTTAATACCCCATTCCACGCACTTTTCCTCAAGTAAATCCCTTGCCAGCACAAAGTCAGCATGCTTGGCTGCTTGTAGATCGGTTACTGAATCTCCAATGACAATTTTGAAGCTGTCCTCGCTATGGTTTAATTTACGAATAATACTCGGCTTACAGCATCCGCAATCATTTTCACACAGCGAATCACATTTATTAGGCCAAAGAATCTTGATTGTCTCCCCTGAAAAATCAGATTCATTACAGTAGATTCCTGATAATGGTACATACTCTTCTAAAATAGGATGAACAAAAAAGTCGATACCGCCGCTAACGATATAAAGTGGAATGCCTGTTTCACGTAAAAAATCAACAAATTCTTTGAACCCAGGGCGAATCTTGGCATTCTCTATCGCAAAGGCTGTAATTTCTTCTTTCAAGGTACTTGGTATAAGAGAAAATAGTTTTCCTACTCCCTCATTGATGGAGATTTGCTGGGAAAGAATTTGGTCTTTAAGCTTAACCCATTCTGGCGGGGCAAATTTTTTCATTATGGCAATGATGTTATCACTTTCCGTAACAGTCCCGTCAAAGTCACAAAAAATTACAGGCTTTGTCATTTAGACGATCACCTCTGCATTCCCCCAGAGCTGTAAGGCCTGTTTAAGTTCAGGGTACTTGTCGGAACCTTCAATCAGCAGCTTCCCTTGAAGATTCGTTTCAATCGCTTGTCGGAAGGCAACCGCCCCGCCCCGGGCACCACCCGGATGTCCATGTATCCCGCCGCCAGCATTGATGACAGAGTCAATGCCAAAATCACGAATTAATAATGGTACAAGTCCCGGGTGAATTCCCGCTGATGGAACAGGAAAAGCCTTTTTAAAAACATCTTCCTTTGTTAGCTCACTTGCAATAGAAAGGGTTAATGGTTTTTCTAGTGCAACTGTTCCATATGGTGAAGGGAACAGCGACAAATCTGCCCCAGCATAACGGAGAAGCTTTCCTAGTAACAAGGAATGGGAAAAGCCAAATTCAGGTGAAGAGGTTAATGCACCGCTGACAGCAGGATGGGCCATAATCGGAAGAGCTATCTCCGAATCCTCTCTCAACTCCTGCAATACATCTAATCCGTAGGAAAACACATTAAATAGCAGAAGGTCCGCACCCAGTTCAGTGGCCTTTCTTGCTTTGTCCTTTAGCTGAGATGTACGTCCGGTAAGATTTACTGCGTATAATGTCTGGTGCCCAGTCTGTTCCTTCACTTCTTTCAGCACAACTTTACCTGCAGTAATTCTAGCTTCAAATGGCGTTAATTCATTTTCAAAAAGGATTTCATCATCCTTTACAAGATCAACACCGCCAAGAGCTTGCTGCTTAAGCTGTTCGGATAAGAAGTTAAGGTCTTTGCCCAGCACACCTTTAAAAATGCTCATTAACAACGGCCTGTCATAAACATTTAGTTTTTGGCGGAGTCCTTCAATCCCAAACCTTGGCCCTGGGAACAAACTCTTTAACCCATCATCAAAATGTAAATCTAGCAATTTAATTTTTCC
Source organism: Neobacillus sp. WH10 (assembly GCF_030123405.1). Lineage (GTDB taxonomy): Bacteria > Bacillota > Bacilli > Bacillales > Cytobacillaceae > Neobacillus. Next base: position 1,776,400 of record NZ_CP126110.1, on the reverse strand, counting down.
ATCCAAGGAAAGCTTTCCAAAAACAGTTGTTAAAATTGCAGGCAGGTCATTGGAAAAATTAATGGTTGGATAAGCAATCTTGAGAAGTGACTGATCCTCATTTGTGGCTGTTAATCCCTCAATGGAAACGACCCTGCCTTTATGCTTGCGTAATTGTCTTTGCTCTAATTCTAGCAGGTTCGTCCATGTTCCAACCGTTAATCCTAGTGCAATTTCCTCTGCTTTTTTTTCTGGATTTTTTTCATCTTTTAGTAGATATGTAGCGATTATTTCACTCAATTTTGATCTTCCTTCCGTAAAAACATAAAAAACCTCTTCGAAAAGAAGAGGTTAGCATCACAAACTAACATCTTCTCATCTTTCAGCATAAAGCTGCAAGATTTAGCACCGTGCCTAAACACTAGTTTAAGTCGGTTGCCGGGCTTCATCGGGCTTTTCCCTCCGCCTGCTCTTGATAAGAAAACGATTCGTATTTATTCACTTTTTTTGAGAAAAAAAAGCATTAATTTCGATTTTGAGAATTGTCCAGCTCCAGCGGCTAGTAGCCTTCGCTCTTCTCCCTACGATAAGTCAACATCGGATCGCTATCGCTCTCCGTGTTTCCAATACTCACTCGAAGCGCCCAGTCTATACGCCGCTATACGGGCGCTTGCGCTTTACTATGTTGTTTAACTTTATTTTGGATTATGGCAAGAAAAGTATAAAATGTCAACTTATTTTTTTAAAATTCCTAACCTGCTTATTCTTCTGACAGCTTCAGCTAAACGCTTTTCTGTTTCTAATAAACCAACACGGACATAGCCCTCGCCAAATTCACCAAAGCCAATTCCTGGTGCGACCATAATATGTGCTTGATCAAGAAGAATATTGGCGAATTCCTCGGATGAATGCCCGTCTGGGACCTTTAGCCATGCAAAAAATGATCCCTTTGGTGCTGTGACATTCCATCCAAGCGAATGGAGACCATCGATTAATACATTTCGTCTACGTTCATAAAGCCGGTTTAATTCTTTAACACACTCCTGAGGGCCCGTCAATGCTTCCGCCGCTGCCTCCTGGACCGCTCCAAATAAACTTACATACAAATGATCTTGAAGAAGTTCAACCGCAGAAATCACACTCTCATTACCAACGGCAAACCCTACTCGCCAGCCTGCCATATTATAGGTTTTAGACAAAGTATAAATCTCAATTCCAACCTCTTTTGCTCCCTCAACCTGGAGGAAGCTTACTGGTTTTTCACCATCAAACCCAATTGCTCCATAGGCAAAATCATGAACCACACAAAAATTGTTCTCACTTGCCAACTTAACCGTTTCCTCAAAAAATTCTGCCGTGGCGGTAGCCCCGGTCGGATTATTCGGATAATTGAGGAACATTACCTTTGCCTCTGATAGAATCTCAGCAGATAGCTCACGGTAATCAGGCAAAAAATTATTTTGTGCACGTAAAGGCATTGTCACCATTTCCGCTTTCGCCAATGCAACACCAGACAAATAATCAGGGTAGCCTGGATCTGGAACTAGGATGATATCACCTGGATTTAACAAACACTGAGGAATTTCAACCAGACCTGCTTTACCACCAAATAAAATGGCTATTTCCTTATCAGGATCAATCCTTACCCCGTATTCTCTAAGATAAAAATCAGCTGCAGCCTGTTTTAAATAACGATGTCCTTGAAACGGTGAATATTTATGGTTCAGAGGATTTGCTGCTGCTTCTTGAAGCTTTGCAACAATATGTTCGGGTGTCGGCTGATCAGGGTTACCCTGACCTAAATTAATCACATCATGCCCTTCAGCTATATATTCTCCGACCTTCTTAACAAGCCCTGCAAAAAATTGTTTAGGAAGACTTTTCAAAAGGTCTGATGATGGAATTTGTTTCACCTTTTTCACCTGCTTAATCGATATCATATTTTTCTTGAAATTCTAGTCACAAATGATATAACTTTTATAACAGCTTGTAAAGAAAAAATTCCGAAAGTTGAAAACAGGGGGCGGATCTATGAAATTAAAAATTTCTTGTATTCAAATGGATATAGTCTTTGGAAATCCGATTCGAAACTATCAAAATGCAACCAAGCTGATTGAAAAGGCAATGGGTGAAAATCCCGATATTATTGTCCTTCCAGAACTGTGGACAACAGGCTATGACCTAACACGCCTCGATGAGATTGCCGACCAAAACGCAATAAAAACAATAGATTTCTTCCAAGAGTCAGCAAAAAAACACCAAGTCCATTTTGTTGGCGGCTCTGTAGCTAATCGTGTTGAAAATGGAGTATTAAACACAATGCTCATTATTTCAAAAGATGGTCAACCAGTTCAGCATTACAGTAAACTACATCTTTTTAGACTTATGGACGAGCATCTTTATTTAGAGGCACGGGCTGAAAAGGGATTATTCCAATTAGAAAACCGACCATTTGCGGGAGTTATTTGTTATGATATCCGTTTTCCTGAATGGATTCGCGCCCATACATCTAAAGGAGCAGAAGCACTGTTCGTTGTTGCTGAGTGGCCTGAACAGCGTTTGGCACATTGGCGCGCTCTATTAATCGCAAGGGCGATTGAAAATCAATGTTATGTGATTGCGTGCAACCGGTCTGGAAGTGATCCGAATAACAAATTTGCCGGACATTCTATGGTTATTGACCCATGGGGAGAGGTGATTGCCGAGGCTTCAACAAATGAGGAAATCTTATCGGCTGAGATAGATGTGGATCTCGTAAAAGAAATCCGTAGTCAGATTCCTGTTTTTGAAGATAGAAAACCGGAATATTATAAATAATTTTCAAAATATATTGACACTATGTTTATGAAACTGTTATTATTTTTACCGTATTGAAATTGATTTACTCTTATCACGAGCTGGCTGAGGGATTTGGCCCTTTGAAGCCCAGCAACCGACCGTATATCCATTTGTGAAATGGGGCGCAGTTTTCGCGCCGGGTTATTCCCCCATTTATGGCACGGTGCTAATTCCAACAGAAGGATGATCTTTCTGAAAGATAAGAGGTGTGATAGACACGATTGTCTTCAAGCCTCTTTCAGATGAGAAAGAGGCTTTTTTAGTGCCTCATCGCACTTCCAAAGCCTCCAAAACAAAGGAGGAAATACATTATGAGTCAACTAAAACAAACATATTACGAGCCATTAACTGAAGATGCCGCTATTTGCCTGGCATTAAGTTTAAATATATTCGCCGATAATGCTTTACTCTCCTGCAAAGAAATTGGTGATGGGAATTTAAATCTAGTTTTTCATATAATCAATGAGCACGATGGAAAAGGCATTATCATCAAACAAGCTCTTCCATATGCCAAAGTCGTTGGCGAAAGCTGGCCGTTAACGGTAAAACGGGCCAAGATTGAAGCAGATGCCTTAAAGACATTTGGTCAGCTGGCTCCAGATTACGTCCCAAAGGTATATTTTACAGATGATGTACTGGCCGTCACTGTAATGGAGGATCTTTCCCATCTTGTAATTGCCCGAAAAGGTTTTATTAACGGGGAAACATACCCGCTCCTGTCTAAACATTTAGGAGAGTATCTTGCGAAAACATTATTTTATACTTCAGACTATGGCTTAGGCCCTTCTGAAAAAAAAGCAGAGGTGCAAAAGTTCAGCAATCCAGAACTTTGCAAAATTACCGAGGAATTAATTTTCACCGATCCATATTTTGATGCGGACACAAACCAATTCGAAGATGGCTTACGCACTGATGTCGAAGCCCTTTGGGAGGATGATGAACTGAAGTTTCACGTGAATGTTCTGAAGAGAAGTTTTTTAACGGAGGCAGAAGTTCTCCTCCATGGTGATCTGCACACCGGGAGTGTTTTTGCTGCCAATTCAGAAACAAAAGTTATCGATCCAGAATTCGCCTTCTACGGTCCTGCCGGTTTTGATATTGGTCAAGTTTTTGCAAATCTTCTCTTCGAGGTTATTGTGAACGTTCCAAAGCGTGGCCTCTTTATCCAGCATATTGAAACAGTTTGGAATGTTTTTAAAAAAGAATATACATATCTATGGAATACAGAAAATAAAGAATCTTCAGCTAAAACAGAACTATTTTTAAGCTACAATTTATCCAAGTTTTTTGAGGATGCCCTTGGATTCACCGGCTGCGAATTAATCAGAAGAACAGTTGGACTTGCACATGTTGCTGATTTAGATACAATTGAAGATGCACAAGCTAGATTAACTGCCAAACGGTCAACGTTAGAACTCGGGAAAGTCCTAATTAAACAACGAAAAGAAATCTTCAATCTTGATGCTTTTATTACTAAGGTTAAAGAAGTAATTTAATAGAAAAAGGTGGAAGTCTCAAATAATCAAATCTTTTTGAGACTTCTTCTTTTTTTATTCTGGGACGATAGATAGTAAACTTTCCTATCAGACATAAGTGCAACTTCGCCTCTGTCTTCGCCCTTAGGCTCGCCAATCGGCGAGTTTTCTTTATTTAGCCCACATTTCTTCTGGATTCAGTTCGTAAATACTATTTTCTCGGTACATGTAGTGATTAATTATGAATTCTCTGCGAATTGTTGCATAATCATCATGAAATTGCATGATATACTCATTTAATTCTTTTTCATCATATTTTTTGCCTCGTTTTAAGCCACGAACAATATGTTCAAATACCATTAATTTTTTCTTCCTTTGGGCAGGAATGTTTTTCAGCTTCCCTTCCTTTGTGAAAAAATTTCCGATTATTTTTTGCCTTTCTAAACTTGATTCCACCATATCTTCCAGCTCCTCCCCTCTTTTTTCAAGCAACTGGGTAAGCACCAGTGCCTGCTGATTAATCATTGATTCATTTAAATAGAAGTAAATCGTATTTTTGTCTCTGCGTTCATAAACCACATGAATATCCCTTAACTTTTTTAGATGATGTGTAATCGTAGGTGCAGTTAAACCAAGCTTGCCTGCTATCGCCTGTCCATGTAATGGTCCTTTTGCTAAAAGAGCAACAATCCTGACTCTTGTTGGATCTCCCATTGTTTTATAAAACGCAACAATACGGTTCAGCTGAATCATATTCCTTCAATCTCCTTATTTCGACATATATCTAATTAGATATATATCAAAATCTACTTTGTGCTGTCAATAGTTAAAAAACACTTCTAGAACTTAAAAGGAAGTGTTTTTTAACCATTGGGTTACTTTTATTATGATTTAATGGGCAGGTTTAAGTAAAAAATTGTGCCTTTTCCTTCTTCACTTTCAATGTTGATGGTTCCTTTATGTTCATCGATGATTCTATAGCTTACCATTAAACCAAGACCTGTTCCTCGGTCTTTTGTCGTGTAAAACGGTTCACCAAGCTTTTTTATTTTTTCTTTAGGTATCCCTGTACCTTCGTCCTGGATTTTTATCTGAATTTCCTGATTTTCCATTTTCTTAATGGTAATCGTAATATTCCCACCACAGGGCATTACCTCAATGGCATTCTTTATTAAATTAATAAAAACCTTTTTCATTTGATTTGGTTCACAAAAAACCAGTGGAAGCCCGTCAGAATATTCTGTTACAAATTGGACGTTGTAAAGAACTGCCTGCGCAGTCAGCAGGTCAACAGTTTCCTTCATAATTTGATTAATATCCTTTTCCTGAAATCTAATTGCCTGAGGTTTTGCAAGGATTAAAAACTCATTAATAATCGAATCAATTCGTTGTAATTCCGTAGTGATAACTTGATAATACATCGAATGCTCTTTTGTAATACTTCCTTCAAGTAATTGAATGAATCCTTTCAAGGCAGTCATAGGATTTCGTATTTCATGAGCAATACCTGCCGCAAGTTCACCAATTACATTAAGTGTATCTGATTTTCGCAGCTGTTCTTGCATCACTACTTTTTCTGTTACATCCTTAAATACTGTTAAATTCACTCCCTCAACTATATCCAGTTTTGAAGAGAATTCAAAAAATTTTTTTTTGCCATCTTCCATCTCAAAAATGATTGTCGATGTCGTTTGTCCATTGTTAAGAAGCTGATCAATATGTCTCAATATTTCTTCCTTTTTCCCATCTAACTGGGAATATGAATCATAAACCCGCTTACCGATTAATTTTCTCTTTGGCAGACCAATCATTCTTTCACCAGCTGTGTTTATATCAACAATACGATGCCCACTATCCCAGAGAAGTAGTCCGTCAATGGAATCCTCAAAAATCCTTCTGTATTTTTGTTCGCTCTCCAGTAAAACTGTTTTCTGCGTCTGCTCTTCATTTATATCAAGAGGTATTGTATCTTCCTGATTGAACTGCTTCTCCAACTTATAGCACCCCGCGAACTTCTTTAATCAAACAATAATTTAAGACATATATTCTACATAATACGATTAAATTCCTTTTCTTCCGTCAACCAAATTTTCACTTTCAACAAATATAAACCGAAATCATAAAATACAAAAACGCAAAGCATAAAAAAGTACGCTTTGCGTTTCTAACGAATTTACCCTATTAAACTTCGATAAATGTCTTGCTTCAGTCCATACGCCGTTAAACGGTAAACTTCCGCTTTTCTATTTATAACATCGGATTTTCGTGTTTAGCCTTTAGGCGCTGCCATCTTATTTCAACCTCTTCTTCAAACTCATCTAAAATTGGTTTGTTTTCGTCTTTTAGAAGATGTTTTGTTTTACCCATATATTTTAACCATTCGGAAAGTGGAATACGTTTGTTCTTTTCCTCTGGATTGTACGTAATCGTTGTAACTCCTTGCTCTATTTCATAAAGTGGGAAGAAGCAAGAATCAACAGCAGCTTCGACAATTTTCGTACTGAAACGGTCATCAGATTTCCAGTTTAATGGACATGTAATGAGAATTTTTCCGTAAACTGTGCCAACATTTTGTGCATACCATTGTGCCTTTGCACCTTTTTTAACTAAGTCCTGCGGGAAGGCCTCGGAACCTGTAAACACGTATGGCATATTTGTAGCAGCCATGATTTGCGCAGTATCTTTATGATGGAATGCTTTTCCGCGCTGGGCTTTTCCTATACCTGATGTGCTTGTCATATGACCCAATGGTGTAGAATAAGACATTTGTGACCCAGTATTCATGTAGCCCTCATTATCATATTCGAGCATAATCAATTTATGACCTCTTAGTGCCGTTCCAATCGCAGAGCCCATACCAATATCCATCCCGCCATCACCAGTGATCATCACAAACGTTGCATCGTCAGATACTTTGATTTCACCACGGCGTTTCAATTCCATAAATGCTTCAAGAGTACCAGATAATGTTGCAGCGCCATTTTGGAACAAATTGTGTATCATCGTTTGCTTATGAGAGGTGCTTGGATAGCCTGCTGTAGTTACATAGGCACAGCCTGTTTGGAATAAGGTAACAATATCACCTTCTATCCCTTTAAAGAAAAGCTCTAACCCAGCAAAAATTCCGCATCCCGGACATGCCCCGTGACCTGATGCTATCCGTTTCGGTTTTCCTGTAAGAGCACGAAGCGGTGGGATTTTCACCTTTAACTTATTTGTTTCTTCGTCCATTTTTACATCAATTAAACCCGATTTAAATACATCACCATGCTGAGGCAAAATAACCGGTTTAAGAATTTTCTCAAGGTTGCCAGGAACATGACCATAGTAGTCGAACGGCTTTTCAGCATAACCTTTCTCCATTGCGTCTATCGCCATATCAAAGAAAGCCTGAGCATCATTTGCATAGAAGTCCTTACCGCCAAGACCGAATACCCGGCTTAACACGATTGTCTTGTTGTTCTTGTCATCTTGTAGCGCCGATTTCAATTCATGTGTTAAGTTAGGTCCATTTGCACCATAAGAATCGGCACGCTCACCAACCAATAATGCTTTTACATTTCTTAGGGCTTCACGAATCTCTTTTGCTGGAAATGGGCGGATAATATTAGGGCTGATCACCCCTGCCTTGATTCCTTTTTCACGCAACTGGTCCACAACATCTTTAGCCGACTCTGCTGCTGAGTTTAATAGGAATAATGCCGCATCTGCATCTTCCATTTTATATAAATCAAGAACAGGATATTCTCTGCCTGAAAGTTTCGCATATTCAGCAGCAACTTCTTTAAATACTTCACCGGCATTGTACATCGCTTCTGATTGTTGAAAGTGATTGTTGATGAAATCATCACCACTCATATGAGATCCGATGGTTACCGGCTTGCTCAAATCCCTGACAAAATTATAATCGGTTGGACATTCACCAACAAATTGCTGTACAACATTACGGTCTTTAAAGAATTCAACCCTGCGTTTTTGGTGTGAAGTAAAAAATCCATCATAAGCAACAATAACAGGCAGGCGAACTTTTGAGTGTTCTGCAATTTTTAACGCCATAATATTCATATCATAAACGGCTTGTGGCGTTTTAGCTGTTAAAATAACCCATCCTGTATTCAGTGCATAATAAAGGTCGGAGTGATCACCACGAATATCAAGTGGTCCGCTGACAGCACGGGTAACTAGGTTCATAACCATTGGAAATCGAGTTCCTGATTGCACTGGCATTTGTTCAAGCATATATAAGAATCCATTTGCACTCGTAGCATTAAACACACGCGCACCTGTTACAGCTGCACCATAACAAATACCTGCTGAGCCATGCTCCCCATCTGCAGGTATTAACTTGATATCATGCTCGCCGCGTGTTTTCATTTGATCTAAAAATTGGGCTACTTCGGTTGAAGGTGTAATTGGAAAATAGCCCATGATATGATAGTTAATTTGAGCGGCAGCAGTAGCAGCCATTTCATTTCCTGACTCAAATGTTGATATTTGTTCTGCCATACCTTCAGCAGTTAAGTTATCTTCTAACATTGCCATTAGAGTACCCCTCCTGTAATATACGGAAAGTTTTGCTTCACACGATGTTCATCAGCATACCCAAGCACTTCACGAAGATCCCTCAGGGCATTGGTTGGACATGCTTCCACACATTTTAAGCAGCCTTTACAGTATTGATAGTCAATACCTTTAAGGAACATTTGCTTTCTGCCGCGTTTATCTTCTCCCTCTTCCCAAACAAAACAAAAATCCGGACAAACATTATCACAGGCTGCACAATGAATGCATTTTTCGTGTTGTAACTCAGGAATGAATCCTTGACGTGAACCACTTAAATCTTTAAAAATACTATTTGCTTGTGAAACTATGACACCGCCGATTTCCTGGGTCATGTAGCCAAGCTGTGGCAACGGGCGTGTGAAGGCCTTGCCTTCAGCATCTTCTGGAACTATATATGTTTTAAATTGAACTTCATTATAGCCACGGTCAAACGTACGGATATTTGGTTCAACTAGATGTGGATATTTCTTTGTAAAAGTTTTCCGAATCACATCTCTCATTGATTCCGGATCCAGAAAATCACAAATACGATACAAAGCACCGAGCATCGCTGTATTTACCTTTGTTTTTTCCTCCACCGCAATCGTTAAGGCATCAACAATTGCTAGCGTACCATATTCCAACTGGAGATCCGTTTTAACATCATCAAAATCTCTTGCAGTATTTACTAAGACGATACCATCAGCATCCAAGCCGCTGACTACATTAACTGTTTTATATAGTGCCTCATGGAAAACCCCCACAATATGTGGTTGTTCGATTGGACTATGATCTCTAATTTCTACATCTGGATCACAAAAGCGAATGAAACTCTTTACCGGAGAACCTTTCTTTTCAGATCCATATGACGAAAAATTCGAACCTTTTAAGCCAAGACTTAGAACACCAGCTTCCGCCAACATCTTTCCGGCTAAATTCGCTCCGAGACCTCCTATTGATTCTAGACGGATTTCAAAAAATCCCAGTTCATTTTTTTTCGGTAATATAGACATAATGTCCCTCCCCTAATTTCGTTCAAATAAATTCACGAAATAGACATAAAAATTTTTACTTCCCCAAAGTTATTGTAGGACACTTACATTTATTTAGCTGTGACAAAAATCAAACATCTACCATTATTTTTTGTAACACATTAGTTTTTCGTAAAAAACCATTTATATACCGGGATTTACAAAACCCTCCAATTATACTACAGACCCAAAATTGTTATATAACAGACTTTCTTTAGAAATGGAATTAATTTAAGTTCAATTCCTTAAACGTTTGTACGCTACCATTTTGGTCAAAAATAGGATATAATTATTTTTCGTTTTATTACCAAAAAGGAGCTTTTTTATGAATGTCATTTGTTCTACTTTGAATGCAAAGTTCATCCATACAAACCTAGCAATACGTTATTTAAAGGCTTATGCCGCTCCGGAATTTACGATCCAAATGAAGGAATACACCATCAAGGATCCAGTCATGAATATTGTCTCTGATCTTTATCAGGCAAAACCAACGGTGATTGGGTTCAGCTGCTATATATGGAACATCGAAGAAACGCTCAAAGTAGTAAATATGCTTAAGAAAGTGGATCCAACTATCATTATCGTATTAGGAGGACCAGAAGTAACATACGATACAGCTGAATGGATGGAAAAGTCACCTGATGTCGATTTTATTGTCATCGGCGAGGGGGAACTAACCTTTAAGCAGTTGCTTAATGAAATCGAAACAACTAAAAACTATCGCAATGTCCACGGAATTGCCTATCGTGAAGATGGAAAAGTGAAGATCACCCCGCAAATGAATAAGCTTGATCTTAAAGAACTTCCATCACCATACCGTTTCCCAGAAGACATTCAAGATTTAGGAAAAAGAGTCACCTATATTGAAACAAGCAGGGGTTGCCCATTTAGCTGCCAGTTTTGTCTTTCCTCCATTGAAGTCGGGGTAAGATATTTTGACAGGGAAAAAATAAAATCCGATATTCGTTATTTAATGAAAAATGGAGCAAAAACCATTAAGTTTGTTGACCGAACCTTTAATATTAGTAGAAGCTATGCAATGGAAATGTTCCGCTTTCTCATTGATGAACATCTTCCCGGAACTGTGTTCCAATTTGAAATTACCGCTGATATAATGCGTCCGGAGGTAATTGAATTTCTTAATCAAGAGGCACCAAAGGGACTCTTCCGCTTTGAAATTGGCGTTCAGTCAACTAACGACTATACAAATGAGCTTGTCATGCGCAAGCAAAATTTTTCAAAGCTGACCAGAACGGTCACAATGGTAAAAGAAGGAAACAAAATTGATCAGCATCTCGATTTGATTGCCGGTCTGCCAGAAGAGGACTATTCATCTTTCCGCAAAACATTCAACGATGTTTTTGAAATGAGACCTGAAGAATTACAATTAGGTTTTTTGAAAATGTTACGCGGAACAGGAATACGGCTTCGTGCAGCAGAACATCAATATGTATATATGGATCATTCCCCATATGAAATCTTAAGCAATAATGTCCTATCATTTGATGATATTGTTAGAATTAAACAAGTGGAGGACGTTTTGGAGAAATACTGGAACGACCATCGAATGGATTTTACGGTGGAATATTTAGTTACAAATGTTTTCCCTTCTCCATTTGATTTCTTCCAGGATTTTGGTTCCTATTGGGATGAACGGGGATGGTCTAGAATCGGCCACCAGCTGGAAGATTTATTCCGCCGCTTATACTCCTTTCTTGAGGAGAAATCCACTGAACATCTTGATGTAATCTTTGGGCTAATGAAATATGATTATTTAAAAAACCATAAATACAAGCCTAGAAAGCCTTGGTGGGAAGCAAGAATAGATAAGAATAAGCGGACAGTTTTGTTTAAACAGATCCTCGAGAATCCAAATCTTTTAGGAAAGGATTTTCTCGAACTGAATCTCGATGAAAAAGAATTGTTTAAACATACCTTACTTGAAGAACTATCCTTTGATTTAGAGATGTATTTAACAACTGGAGAGATCACAAGTCACCCCACAAATTTATTAGCTTACTTTAACCCGACAAATGACCAAACACTGATTTTTGCGTTTAAAGCCCAAAAATAAGCCGGATGCTCCGGCTTATTTTTCTTTCCGAGATTTGTTTTTATTTTTCTTTTTCGTTTCATAAAGCTTAACTCCGTTTACATCGCCAATTTCAACACTGATTTCCTCAACAGGTATGCGTGGAAGTGTTTTTCTACGGCTACCCATTAGCTTCTATTCTTTTTTCCTAACTTTGAATTACGGTTTGCAAATCGAATAGCATTATTATTATCGGTGAATTCTGCTGAAAATTCACTTTCCTGGACATTTTTATGAGGAGTCTTTGTATATTTTGTTACTGCATCAAATTCTGCCTTTCGTTTTGTCATATCCTAATCCTCCTATTTGTTATTCATACACCTTTAGTTTTAAACAAAACGGGATGAATCATTCCTTTCCTTATTTTTCATAAATAAAAATGATGTTAACTCAGAAAAATAATAGGAAAAAGGGAGTGTACAAAAATGAAAAAACAAAAAAACAAAAAGTCTTCTGAGCATTTAACTATCAATGAAACGATGCCACATCAAATCAATGCTCCAAGCTTTGAAGGTACTGGTATCAATATGCAGGTTCCTTTTATCAATAAACATGGTGTGACCATTGGTGACAGTATGTATGCCTCAGAAAATTCTCCTTTAGAGAACTGGACAAAGGATACAGACCCCTCGATAATGGCCGGAGATGAGTGGGTTCACCCTACGAATGATATTGGCTGGAATACAACGGAAAATCGCGAGCTACTTGAAAGAAAAAGACAACCTCAAGCCTCCCCCTTTATGCATCCTACAAATGATGTTAGTAAGGGGACAGATTAAATATCCAGTTTGGCAAAACATTACCACTTATGAAAATAACACAGTAAATAAATAATACATTTACAGAGGTAAAAATCTCTGTATGAATTAAGGAGTTGAACAGCATGGCAAATAGCAGAAACAAATTATTAGTACCTGGGATTGAGCAGTATTTAGATCAGGTAAAATACGAAATTGCCCAAGAATTTGGCGTACAATTAGGTTCAGATACAGTATCAAGAGCAAACGGATCCGTAGGCGGCGAGATAACGAAAAGGCTTGTACAACAAGCACAAGCCCAAATGTCTGGCCAGTTTACCAAACAATAATTAAATAGTTATGGAAAAAAGTCCGGTTATATACCGGACTTTTACTTATTTTTATGACCTTTCTGATTCCCTTGATTATTCTGATTAGAATCATTTTGTTTCTCTTTTTGTTTTTCTTTTTGTTTCTCATTCTGTTTCTCTAGTTTCTCATTCTGTTTCTCTAGTTTTTCATTCTGTTTCTCTTGTTGTTTCTGATCCCACTTATTTGGTTGGTATGTATTTTCTTGTTGTTGAACTTGTTTTTTGGATTGTCCCTGATTTTGTTTCCATTGTTCTTCATCTGCTTCTTTCAATTGCCCTGGAGGGATCGAAGTTTCTTCCGAACGATTCGTTTCATTAACAGGGTTTTCAGTTAATCCTGAGTTTTGATCAGCGCTATTTTCTAACTGTTTTTTCAATTGTCCAGGTGGAATCACCTTATCATCCTCTGATGATAGAGAATTTTGTTTTTGCTCTTTCTCAATTGACTTTAGTTTCTTCTTTTGCGATGACTGATTCTTTTTTTCTTGGTATTTTCCTGTTGATATGCCAAGTTCATGTGCTTTTTCCCGATCACTTTCAGTAGCTGTTAGTAATGTAAGATTTAACTGCTGATTATTGACAGCGTCTTTGATCTTACTCATATTCATTTGCAGATCTTTTTCCGCCTTTTCCTCAGGCTGTTTTGTCCGCACTGTAGATATAATGACCTGTTCATTATTTGTAATAAAACCTGCATTTTTCATTTCAACTAGAATGGACTTTGTTAATTTAGAAACATCTTTTTTCTTCCAATCGTTAAGATTTGAAATGATTTTCTTTCCTTCTTTATTGAAACCAGTTAACTCAACAACCTGCATTTTTTTATTTACTCCAAGCTCAATACTTGGATTCGCGTCAATAGACATATAGGCATATGCGTTATTATTTTGATAAAGTGGGATAAATGAGCCAAGAAAAATGAATAAAGCTGCCATCACGACCCAGACCGTTTTTAATGAAAATAAATTCTTTAATGAATCTAATGATTTAGCAGATTTTTTGCTTTCAATCGGGAAAAAGTGAATTTCTTCACCGATCGAATAAGGGTGGTCTTGTCTCCTTGTACGGAAAAACTCACCTTCGGGGGTTAAAAGCGTTAAAAAAGCATCATCTATTTCCATTATAATTCCTTTTTTCATTTATCTAGAACCCCCTTTATATAATCCTTCATATACACATAATCATTAGATAATATTAGTGCAATCGCAATAATATATTTTCGGTTCCGTTCAATCGTCTTTCTGCTTACCTTCACCATTTTTTCTAATTGTTTAATGGGAAGCCGCTTTTTTTCAAATAATAATTCCTTCAGTTCCGGGTTTTCGACTATCATTTTCGCCGTCATAATGGCGCTTTTCCTAGCATCAGCATGCTTGGGTGAATTTTCAACTAAGTCGCTAAAGCTTAAATCAAAGGTGGTTAATAATTTTTGAAAATTAAGAATTTCGTCTTTTCTTAATTTCTCATCATTCTTTTTATGGAAATCATCAAGAGATAGTTCATTAACTATGACTGATCCTGCTGAGTCTTCATCTTGACTTGTATTGGTTATGTCGATACTAATATGTTGATTTTTTGTCTGTTTACGAATATAGTCAATAACCCTTCGTCTGATGATCACTTCTGAAAAACTCAATAGAGAACTGCCTCGCTCTTTAGAATATTTATCAATAGCTTCGTTAAATGCGATAAGACCAATGCTAAATTCATCATCGGATTCATATATATATCGTCTACAAACGGAAGATACTGTTTTTGCAATAAAAGGCTTATAAGCATCAATTAGTTCATCAAGCAAGTGGCGATCACCTTGCTGAATTAAAAGAACCGTTTCTTCCAGAGTTCTTTTTTTCTTCTTGGTCATAAACAATAAACTTAGCATTTGCTCACCTCGATTCGACCAATTATAACATAAAAATGTTATTTTTGACTTTTTTCGGGTAAGCATTTTGAAAAAAATAGCCTTCAAGAATGGCTACCTTTTCCGGTTTATTGTTTACGGAATTCATGATTTCTGTTACGTAATATTCTTTTTTAACTTCCTGTTTATTTTCTTTGCTTCTTACTTTTTATCTTTCACTTGCTGCTTTTCATCTTTCCTATTATCGAAAGTCAATGTTAACTGATTTTTTCAAAGACACATTTTGTGATTTTGTTCAATTCTTATAGACTTGTCAGCATCACCAATTCCTTCACCTCGATAATTTTTGCGGCCGCTTTTCACTACAAAGGTACGTTTCATCTGAAATAGTTTATGGGGGTTTATAAGTATTTTTTTTAAAACAAAAAATGCTTCAAACCAGAAAATCCTGATTTAAAGCATTATGATAATTGTTTAGTATGAAGTTTTTTAGTTAATAAAAATTTTAATAAAAACCCAATTAACAGTCCTGGAATTAAAAATAGCACCGGTAAAAAAACTGGACCTGGGTGTATTCGAAAAATCGTCACTTTTGGAGATACCATTAAACCAACGGTGACAAAGTATGCACAAAAAACAAAAGGAAAATAGGAATATTTTTCATCCGCAGGCATGGCTGAACGGTAGCCATCCCACATAGAAAACATATAAATACATGGATAAAACATAAGCCATTGGTAGTTTGTGACCGCCTCAGCCTTTCCTATTTCTCCTAAGAAACTATACATGATTGCCTGATTAAAGCGACTATTAATATTCATAACAAATTCTAAGACAACAAATGATACACCTTTGATATAATGGCCTGTTAACAATTGACTGAAACCAGGAAATGCAATATTCCATAAAACGGCTTCTAATTTGCTCATTTTTTTCATTGTAAAATCCCGTTTCTATATAGCAATTTCAGAAAATACTCCTCAATTTAGCTTATCCATTTCCATATAAAAAAAACAGGGTAACAAAATTTCCCCCACCAAATCTTTCATATATAAAACTCTTGGTATTCTATATTACTGCTTCCTTCAAGTCATTTATCTAAATTTTCGAGTTGTATAATTAAGCAAAAAAACAGCGGGAGTAGTATTCCCGCTGCTGATTTATCTATTTTGTCTTTGGACAGAAGTCTCAGTATTTCTACTCTTGCTGATCCATTGGATTGTACAGTTTGATGGTAGGGTTTTTTTCTTGGAACCATCTTAGTGCAAATTCATTTTCAAATAAAAATACAAAATGGTCATACCGATCTTTCACCAACAGGCTCCGTGAATTAGAAAGGTTTTCATCCACCGAATCGTTTTCAACCCAACGTGCAATTTTAGAACCCATTCGTTCCATTAAAACCTCAGCATTATATTCATTTCTCATCCGATGCTCAAAAACTTCAAACTGAAGCTGGCCAACGGCTCCTAATAAATACTCTTCCATCCTAGCAGTTTTAAAGAGCTGAATTGCCCCTTCTTGAACAAGCTGCTCGATGCCTTTATAAAATGATTTTTGCTTCATAACGTTTTTAGCCGAGACCTTAACATATAATTCTGGTGTAAACTGCGGCAATCGTTCATATTGAAAATCATCCTTACCAGTGGTAAGTGTATCCCCAATTTGGTAAGTGCCTGTGTCGTATAACCCGATAATATCGCCGCTAACCGCTTCGTCCACCGTATTTCGTTCTTCCGCCATAAAGGAAGTAGATTGGGAAAGCTTCAATTGTTTCCCTAAGCGTGGAATATTAACGGTCATCCCACGTTCAAATTTCCCTGAACAAACTCGCACAAAGGCAATCCGGTCACGGTGTGCAGGATTCATATTTGCCTGAATTTTAAACACAAAACCTGAAAACTGTTCACCTAATGGATCAATTTCTCCAATTGATGAATTGCGCGCCATTGGTGCTGGGGCAAATTTCAAATACGACTCAAGAAAGGTCTGGACACCAAAGTTTGTTAACGCACTTCCAAAGAATACTGGTGTCAATGTGCCGGCAGCCACTTTTTCAGCTGAAAACTCATTTCCCGCTTCATTTAGCAACATGATTTCGTCAAGTGTTTGATCGTAAAGTCCGGAAGTTTTTAATGGATGATCCCCAACAATTTCCCCATCATCATTTAATGGGATAAATCGCTCAGCCTCACTTACACGAAATTGTTCAACTCGATTGTTAAAACGGTCATAAATCCCAAGGAATTCTTTTCCCATTCCGATTGGCCAGTTCATAGGATACGATTCGATTCCAAGAACTTCCTCTAGTTCAGCAAGCAGCTCAAGAGGTGCCTTTCCTTGGCGATCTAGTTTATTCATAAACGTAAATATAGGAATTCCACGCATTCGACATACTTTAAATAGCTTGAGTGTTTGTTCCTCTATCCCTTTTGCCGAATCGACAATCATGACCGCACTATCGACAGCCATCAAGGTTCTATACGTATCTTCACTGAAATCCTGGTGGCCAGGAGTATCTAAAATATTGACTCGAAATCCTTCATAGTCAAATTGCATTACACTGGAAGTAACGGAAATTCCACGTTGCTTTTCAATTTCCATCCAGTCACTTGTGGCAAATTTCCCTGTTTTTTTCGCTTTTACAGTCCCGGCATCACGAATAGCTCCACCAAACAATAATAATTTTTCCGTAAGTGTCGTTTTACCGGCATCCGGGTGGGAAATAATTGCAAATGTTCGGCGCGTTAAAACGTCTTCTCTAAAATTTTTACCCATCTTGTCTTCCTCTCTTTTGACAATGAAGTGAAACTGCCCTAAGTTTGAGATCTTTTTCCTCTTAAGGTCAGTTGAACGAATCGGGTTTTTACGGGCAGTATAACACCGAAATCGTTATTTTTCCCGCTTTAAGAGTTTACTGCCCGTTAAAGCGAGGAAAAATTTTGTTCATAAGTTCAATCTTATATCGCAAATGATAACTTTGCAATATTTCAGTTGATTGACACTGATTTTTTCTTTTGTGCCCTATGGTATAATAATATAATGATTGTAGACGAATATAGAATACGCTTCCCCTAGGAGGAAATATGGAAATTAATAATTTTGATCAACAGTCCTTAGCATTAATACATAAAGCGTTCGAAATTATCCTACAGCAAAATAACGTTACTTTTAATAAAATTGGCATTGCTGAAGAAGGTGAGCAGCTATTATTTTTGTTTGAAGGAAAAGACGAAAAAGTTCATGTTTTTAAATGGAGTAAAGCATCGAGCCTTGGCGTAAGTATTGGTGTCCTTGCTCAAAGTGTACTAATGCCAATCATTCCCCATCTTCGCTTATTATCATAGACTTCTAAAACACACTTTCCTTATTTTGGTAGTGTGTTTTTTTTCCGTAGTTTCTTTCGCTTTTTATCTTCCACCCATTACCACATCCATTTATCTGGAAGTTCCTTTATAATAGAAGATGACCCTGTTAAAGGAGATGAGGTTGGATGAATCAAAGCAAAAAAATAGTTTCAAAGTTTATCCCATTGTTTACTATGTTTATTTTTGTCATTGCAGGGATCGTTTGGTATGTTCAAACTTTAAATAATGAGGTTGCCATTCCATTCTCTTCAGTTGAAAAAACGATTCAAGCTCAAAATGGTAAACCAGTTACTCTTACTGAACGTGCTGACGGCAGCCTTGAAATAAAAGCAGGAAAATCAGAATACGTTTCACATGTACCACCAAACAGTCAAATGATTGATAAACTTGTTGAAAAATATAATATTGAATATTCTTATTCCACTAGCAGCCGTTATGGAAAGTGGATTATGGGCGGTATTATTCTATTACTCGCTGGCACCGCTTTTGCCTTGCAAAAAACAAAGGGTGGCTTAGGTTTTCCTAATTCAATGAAGAACAGCGTCTCAAAGTCACGTCCCCTTCCTACAATAAGATTAGAAGATGTAGGTGGACTTGGAGAGGAAATGAAAGAAGAAATAATGCAAACCCTCTCTACGTTAAAGGAGCCAGAACGTGCAATAAAATTAGGGATTAAACCACCTAAAGGAATACTATTGTACGGGCCTCCCGGTACAGGTAAAACCTTATTAGCTCAAGCAATCGCCCGTGAATTAGATGCAGCTTTTTTCTCTGCTAGTGGATCTGCTTTTAATGAACTGTTTGTTGGAGTCGGGGCCAGCCGTGTACGGTCCTTGTTCCAAACAGCAAGAAAACAAGGGCCAGCTGTTATCTTTATAGATGAAGTTGATGCCTTAGCAGGTAAACGAAAGGCACATGGCGGTGAGGAGGCAGAAAAAACCTTAACTGAACTTCTAGTTCAGCTTGATGGCGGTCATTCTAATGATGGAATTTTGTTTATTGCAGCTACAAATAGAAAAGACATGCTTGATGAAGCCTTCCTAAGGCCAGGAAGAATTGATTTCTCCTTTCATGTACCACTTCCTGATACAAAGGGAAGAAGAGAAATTATTGGTATTCATACGAAAGGGAAATCTCTGGCAGATAATGTACTTGCTTCCTTAGACGATCTGGCAGAAAGTACTTCAGGATTCTCGGGCGCTGAACTTCAGTCCCTTTTTGAAACTGCAAGCAGACGAGCAGTAAGAAATGGACAAGATATGATTTACAAGCAGGACCTTGATTATGCCCTTGACCGGACCATTCTTGGAAGCACCTCTCGTTCTTTACAAGATCTTGAAACGAAACGAAGGGTTGCCATCCATGAGGCAGGACATGCTATTGTCGCATCGTTAACTAAGCCTGGTTCCGTTAGAAAGGCTACGATTATCCCTCGCGGAGAGGCTCTTGGTTATGTAGCACCAATTCCAAAGGAGCTGCAATTGTCGACAACCTCTGATCTGCTCGACCGTGTTGCCATGGTTTTGGCTGGTGGTGTTGCTGAAAGAATGTTTCTTGGTGAACATAGTATCGGTGTTAGCGGCGACGTCCAGCAGGCAAAACATATCATCGAACAGATGGTGGATACCGGAATGCTTCAGGATGGTTTTACATTGACATTCAGTAAACAGGATAAAGAAACAAAAATGCAGGAACTCTTTACAAAAGGCTTAGAAAAAGCTGAAATCCTAATCAATGAACATCAACATCAGTATCAGCAATTAGTTGATGCATTATTAAAGAAAGAAACATTAGAAGGCTCTGAAGTGGAAGAAATTGTTTGGGGAAAATCGAATAATATCACTGAAAGTCTTGTTTTCGCTTAAAGTAAACAAAAGCCAGATGATTAATTTTTTCATCTGGTTTTTTTCATTGGCTCTTTTAACCTTATCTGTTGATTTCCGCTCCAGGCGGTTTTTTTCTGAATTATTACTTAGAAAACTTTAAAGCTCCAGCGCTTTTGGCACTGGAGCTTATCTGATTACCATCTAAAGCAAGCTGCACCGACAATAATCAGAAGGATAAACAATACCACGATTAATGCGAAACCACCGCCAAATCCGCAACCACAACCACCGTAGCCATATCCTCCAAAACCACCATATCCAAACATTATATTTCCTCCTTTTTTATATTAATAGAAACAGCAACCCCAAGAAGCCCCGATAATGACTAACAAAATAAACAAGACGACAAGTAGGGCAAATCCGCTGCCAAAGCCACCTACAGCACCAGACATTAACATTACCTCCTTTATTGAATTCCATATATCCTATTCACCTAGATAAAAATGTGCGATAGACACATATCCATATTAATTAGTTTTGAAAAAAAAGAATAAGCCCATTTGCATATACGCTTTTATCCATAATGAATGTTTGTCCTATATTCTTGGCACTGGTGGTAAAATGGTTTAGGATATACTTTTAAAACTGTGTCGCGTTGAAGGAAGGATTCGTGTATTTTTAGCCTTTCTAAAAAAATTATTAGGGTCCGCCCTTCAAACTGGAATACAGCAGACCCTAATCCATTTTTTAACATTTCGGCTCAATAATGGGCAGTTCTCTGTTAACTAATTTGGGGGATAAAGGCTGAATCGTACAAAAACAGGTCAAATCAACAATCATACAGGTATCAGTTTTTAGCAGCGAATACACATCATTACATAACTCCACCGGGCAGCCATCCATATCTACTGGCATCAGAAGTGATAGCGTTGCGCAACAATGTCTTAGGTCAAGATTTTCTAACCTAAAAACTTGTGTAGTGAAAAATTTTCCATACATCGTTACCCCAAAAGTTTCAAATGAACATTCCCCATTTGAGAGGATAAATGGAATCGTGTCATACCCAAATTTATCGCAAATGAAACGAAAGCCTTCAAAATTTAGCTTCTGTTGCTCCTCAAGCAGTTGTTCCATGTCGTGACAAATACACTGTCCACATCGACTCTTTTCCATACTTTCCCTCCTTCCATTGCCTTCAAATACATACCTTATTTTAAATTATTCTATTCTAACTAGATGGTATAGGCTCCTCTCTCCCTGAAAAGAGGGATTTATCCAAATGAGCGTTTAATGGGCATTTACCCTTTTACTCCCAATTAGGACAAACATCATAGAACATTCCCCCATTTACAAGCTGTAACGCAAGTACAAAGGAGTAGCTGCCATTCATATAAAAAAAACTGTCAACTTTTTGCTGACAGTTAATAATTAAAAATAAATAGGGCAGCACCCTGTAAGAGAACCGCCCTGAAAATTTAAAAGAAAATAAGATAAATGACCAACGCTAAAACAATTCGATATATTGCAAATGGTAAAAGCTTAATTTTATTTATTAGCTTTAAGAAAAAGCGAATGGATATTAATGCAAAAATAAAGGCGCTAATAAATCCTGCAATAAATATTGGCAATGCATCCATCGTCATATATTCCCAGTTTTTCAATAATGAAAGAAAACTAGCCCCGGCCATAATCGGTACCGCCATGATGAAGGTAAAGTCAGCGGCTGCACGATGGCTCATCCCCATCAGTACCCCGCCTGATATGGTCGAACCAGACCGTGAAAACCCAGGCCACAGTGAAAAACATTGAAAAAGACCAACCGCTAATGCTTGTCCGTATGAAATCTGATCAACTGTTTGCGCTTTTGGATTTTTTGGGCCATAGATATCAGCAACAATCATTAACAAGGCGCCTACCACTAATCCAATTAGAACAGTAGCCGTTGAAAATAAGTGATCATCAATATAATCATTAAAGAGGACTCCAAGCACACCTGCAGGAATCAAACCAACAATAACCTGTGTTAATTTAAGACGGCCCCCACTTCCAACTTTATCCTTATTGAGGCGCCCTAAACTTAACAAATCGATAAATCGATCTTTAAAAGTAACGACAACAGCAAGAATTGAACCAAGCTGAATGACCACTTTAAAGGTGTTAGCTCCGTGCATCGTTAAAAACTTTTCAGATTGAAGCCACATATCATCGACAATAATCATATGTCCAGTTGATGATACCGGTGCAAACTCTGTTAAACCTTCTACTAACCCTAAAATAATCGCTTTTATTATCATAAGTAAATCCATGTAGTCATATCTCCTAACTTTATTTGCGTCAGAACAAGTAAATAACTATCATATTTTCTCACAAACTAACTTGACTGGCAAAATTAATTTTTTCATATTTTTGTAATTTAAGCTAACACCTAGTAAAACGCAATTATATCTTCAAAGTTTCAGGTATTATTTCTCAAACACGCAAAAAAATAAAATGTGGCCAATTAATAATGCCACATTTACAAAATAAAATAAACCTGTTCACGATTACTTCAGTCGATTATTCCCATTCGAATTGCTTTAACAGCTACTTCAGTCCTATTTTGCGCATTAAGTCTTTTCATGATATTTGATATATAGTCTCTTACCGTAAATTCACTTAAATAAAGCTTAAATGCCGCCTCTGCAGTAGAAGCACCATCTGCTAATAGCTTAATAATTTCTGTTTCCCTAGGTGACAATGAAATAGAATCCCCTGCTGGTAAATCTTGCTTTTTAATATCTGCTTTGATAAACTTTGACAGCAATTCTCCAGAGCTTTGCCCAAATTTCATCAGCGCAGGAAATAGACTTGTATCCATAATAAAATGCTTACCTGGGCCTTGATCTAATACCACCCCACCAATTATTTTCCCTTCCTCTGGAACATAGATGGGAACAATAATTAAAGAAGTAAGTTCAAATTTTTTCACATACTTTTTTGGAAGATCTTGTTCTGCAAAAGGTATATAAATAGGCTGGAAATTTTTCATTTCATGCCCTTGTGATTTTAATTTCACAAGACTTTCATTCAACACAGGTATATTGGTAATTTTTTCTGCAATCGCTTGAATCTCTTCTGTATTTAAATGATGTCCAAATAAGCCAACCCCTACACTTTCCTTATTGGTAAACTTAAAAAGGGCGCACCGTTCAAAGGGAAGAAAATAGCCAAAACCAAAGCAAATATTCTCAACCGACTCCTTAAAATTTTGCGAGCGGATGAGCCACTCATTAAATAAGATAACTGCATCCTTCCAAATACTATAATTCTCTTTTTCTGTTTGAAAAAGCATTACTTCACTAATTTTCGAAAATAAATAATGGACAGAAGGATGTAGCTTAGATGAGTAAGCAATCCTTGATTTTAAAACCTTATGGGCAGCGTTTTCCAACAAATTTAGATGGAAGATCAGCGCTTCTGGTTCCGGACTCTGTTGAAAATGTGCAAACCATTCCTCCTGAATTTCATTTAACATCCGGTAAATATCTACGGTTCCTTGATGAACTGACCGTAAAAACCTTACAAAAAATTCACTTATAAATTCAAAAACCACAATAGATTTTTTATTCGTGTTTTTCAGCGATTGGAGCAATTGGCTCCATTCTTGTAAAAGGTCATTTTGATAATGACTTAACATTTTAACAGCATCATTTAATAGATTATTCAAATGGTGGTTTAAAGACTTTGACATTCCAGTACACACCCTTCCATGAAAATCTAGGCTGTTATTTCCTTTGTATTATAACAGTTTGTTCTTTAATAAGAATTCATCTAAACACATTAAAATTCCTGCTTATTTTCTACCTTTTTAAATATTTTGTCATGTCCTGTCTTCCCATTTTTTAAGGAGAAAAAACCACCTACAAATGTAGGGATTTCTAATTCAGTTGATTTGTCATAAAATTGTGACGAATAGCTCAAGCGTTTACTTATTTCTATAAATGCTTTTGCTTTTTAAAACAAAAAAGGGAGGAATGAGAATGAATTTAGCAGCAGAAACCGTAATTATTGGAGGGCAAACAGTCAAGAAACGGCTTGTAATTGCATTATTAGGTGGATTTATCTTTCTGGGCTCTCTTCTTGGGCTGTTTGGAGTTACTGGTGTGGCGGCTGCAGTTCCATTAAGTGGTGTTGGAGAATTCACTGTTAAATTTGACAAAATGATAGGCAAGGACTTCAAGCTTTTAGGTGGGCTTGCAGATGGTGGAACAAGGCAAAATAACCCGGTTGCAGTAAACATAATTAAAGAGGCTACTATTTATGGCCTGGAAATATCGAAAAAGATTTCAATCCCAGGTCTTGGTACTATTAGAGTTGTCATCGAGTCGAAAGATGAAAAGAATCCGGTTAAAATTGATGGACTAACACAAAAAGCAACTGTAGTTAGTGGTGATGCAGTATTTACTAACATGGAAATGAAAGAAAACTTCGTTGGAAATATTGAAAATCCTTTAGAAAAGGTTTCAAAAGAATTCACACAAGGTGCCGACACAATCACCATTACAAACGGTGAATTGCAAACATTATACCTCTGGCAAGATAAGGTAACTTTATCAAATATGAAAGTTTACTTTGAAATCCCAGACAGCAAATAAACCAACAATCCTAGAAAATTGAGTAAGGATGATAAAAATGAATTCTACTTATTCAAAACGTAAGCGGTTCAAAAATTGGAGAGCACGGCGCCCATTTTTGGGGGCGACCTTGTGTGTCCTTTCAGGACTAATCATTTTATACGTACCAGCACAACTCTATGAACTTGCTGCTACCCCGGGAAATATGTTATTTGTAGGCTTCTTTTTAGGTGGCCTTACATTGCTAATGGGCGTGCTATCCTATATCATGCCAAGACTTTCGCCCTTGCTCGGTATTTTAGCTATTTTTGCATCAGTTCTATCAATTATGGGAGCGTTAGGCGGATTCCTTATTGGAACTATTCTTGGGATTATAGGCGGTTCGATGCTGATAGCATGGAAACCTGTGATTGCGGACAAAGTGTCACATGTACAATCTAATGGAGATCATACTGCTGAAAAAGAAGTTGCTTCCGGAAAGGAAGCTCTACCAGAATAAATTAAAGTACTTATAGTATTCGTAGAAATGGTGATAGCATTGAAACAAAAAAATAATACTTATAAGTTTGTAGTCATTGTATTTCTTACTATTGGTGCCCTGATCGTTCCTTCAAAGTATAGCTCTGCAAGTAACCAGACCATTATTGGCTTCATAATTGAAGCTGCGCAAATGGAAGGGACATTACACCCCCCTGAAATGATAGTAGGAGATACAACCGAACAAAAAGACCTGCCCATGCTCGAATTAACGTTTGAAAATCTTTCAGCAGATGGTCTTATTATTAAAAAATTGGTCAACACTCCAAATGGAATGATCACACTGGATATGACTTCTAAAGATTCCGTTCTTTTCAATAACCTAACCTTAAAGGTTACGAACGCTGTATTTGGTGGGAATTATTTCCCGTCAAAAGGCAACATCGGGCTAAAAAACGTAAAACTTTTGACCCACAGTGTAACAACAGATAGCTCAAACCTACCCCAATTTAATTTAACTTTTAATGAGGGTGGCCAGGTTGAAATGGAACCTAAAAGCAAGGAAGAACTCGTTTATATGAAAGCAGTTTTAGAAAAGTTAATAATTAGGACTCCACAATAAGAAGAAGCGATGCCATTGATGCATCGCTTCTTCTGTTATTACAAAATTTGCTAAAATGATAATAAATAAAAAACCACAACCTCATATTTTTTATTGAGATTGTGGTTCTAACTTTTATAAAGGATGCTTATGTTTATCAAAGCTGTTAATTCCCCTTATTAATTTATTGTTACTGGGTCTTTACTAGTTCTTTAAAACTGTTCTTACCGCGTTCTACAAGGTTTAGATGAGTATTTCTTGCTTTCTTAACATATTCCTTTCGAACCTGAAGCCATGCCTTTCTTCGATCACGGGCATATGCTACACCTGATTCTGCATTTTTCTCAAAATTATCTTCTAATTGATCGACAATCTGGAAGATAGAAATAATTGGAGTAAGAGCTAGTTTCTCCAATTGTCCTGATACTTCTTTCAATTGGTTCTTTAATTCTTCACGATCATTTACCTGAACATCTTCATTCACTTCTTCTTTATCTGAGTTAAATTGATGCACCAGTTCAGATACCATTTCCTTGTTTGTTTTTTTCGTCTGCTCATACAATTTTGCAATGGATTTACGGTATTGTTTATTGAACTTGATGACCTCCCTTAATGCATTAATATAAGCATCCTCTCGTTTTTCCCGAATATGCTCTGCACGTTCGCGTGATTGCTCATACTGATCCCAAAATGTGGTAACAAATGAACCTACGGCCTTCGACTCTTCTGGTGATGGAATGACTTTTTCATCACCAGCCACAACCGTTTCACTTTTCTTCTGTGCCATCGTTCTTCCTCCTCCTACTATTATTTACTTTCTCTATTGGATCCCTCTTCTGAAATGAAGGAATATAGAGCTCAAGAAAACTAGAATACATCTTAAAGAATTGATCTAAGATTGATTGATAGGTTTCTAGTTGATTGGCATAGCCCTTTAAGTATGTGATACCAGCTTTTGTAATAGAATATCTTCTTTTGGCCGGCCCGCTTCCTGTTGTATCCCATTCTGATGAAACAAGTTCATCCTTTTCAAGTTGTCGTAGCATCCTGTACAAGTTCCCTTGATCAAGGGTCTTAAATCCGAATGTCTCCAGCTTTTGGCTAAGTTCATATCCGTGAAGAGAAAATTTGCTAAGAAGCAATAAAATAAATGGCAGCACAAAATTTTTTGATGGATTAACTGATTGTTTGTCTTGGTTTACCATATCTTTATCACCTCACCTATATGTATTTTACACTTATAAGTAATATTTGGTCAATATGTAAAATAAATATAAATAAATTTAGTATTTAAATGTTTACAATTTAGTGAACTTGGTTATAAACTAATTAAAATGGAAAGGTGGTGTAAAATGGAAAAGGCTAAAGTTAGCAAATTAGGAGTACCCTACTTGCATTTAGGTGAAGGGGAACCACTGGTGCTAATCCATGGCTTGGGTGAAGTCAAAGAAGGATGGCAAAACCAATTTGAATTAGCCGATCAATTTGAGTTGATTATTCCTGATTTACGCGGTCACGGGGAGTGTTTAAAAACGGATGGTATCTCTATTCAGAACTTTGCCTCTGACTTGATTGGTTTATTAAAAGAGTTAAAAATTGAAAGCGCTCACATTCTTGGTCTGTCAATGGGTGGAGCCGTTGCACAGGAAATCTTCCGTCAAGCTCCCGACCTCTGCCGCTCACTCATGCTAGTTAGTACATTCCACTTTTTTCCTAAAAAGCTTAAGGGATTATTTTTTAAGAATCGAAAAGCAAAGTTTGAAGCCGTTACTTCAGCAGGGAACGAAGCAGAATTCATCGCACGTATGGCATTATACTCCTGGAATAAAGATATGGTGGAAACTTTCTATCATTATTTTCGCCCAAAAAATCAAATTTTCCTTGAATCCTTGAAAATGTGTCTTGAAGTCAATAACCGGACCTTATTACCAAAGATAAATGTTCCAACCCTTATTATTGGCGGACAGTATGACTCTGTCTTACCTGTCTGGATTCAAGCATGCATGCACAAACTAATTCCACAATCCGAATTTATTATAATGAGGAATACCGGTCACCTTGCCAAACTGGAAGCAAAAGACCGGTTTAACCATCTCCTTCGAAGGTTCCTCAATCAGCAAAAAACTGCTGTATAATTTATGATTAACGGGAAGGAAGGGCCCCCACCCATCTTCCCGTTAATTATTTATTTCTCCTACTTTTCATTATTCAAGTGATTGTTGAATTTTATTTGAACGTGTTGAAAGCCATTTGTCAGCAAAAATTGCAAACCTACCCGTAAGTGCTAATGAAACATGTCCGCATTCAAATACCTCATAGGTTTTATCTTCACTAGATATAAGATCCATTACCGGAAGACTTTGCTGCTCCAATACTAGCGTGTCCCTTGAAGTTGAGAAAACAAAAACAGGGCACGTAATATTCTTTAAATCTACTTTCCTATCCCCAATCCAAAGCTCTCCCTTTAAGAGCTTGTTATCTTTATACAAATCATTAAGTAACTGTTTAAATGCTGCGCCTGCAAATGATGCAGTGTCTTTTGTCCATTTGTCCATCCTTCGCCATTTTTCAACATAGTCCTTATCATGAGCACGGGTGATTAAGTTGATCCATGGACTCATATAGACTGGTGAAAGGCCTCTAAACATAAGATACATATATTCAGAAGGAATGACACCATAAATATCGGAAAAGCGATCAAAGTTAATGAGCCCTTTTTGAAGCCCTTTTAACCACTTATCTGGAACAATACCGACACTAAAATCAATCGGAACTGCAGCAAGGACTAAATTTTTTATCGGTAGTTTGGTTATGGAAGTAAAGATGGCTGAAATCGTCCCTCCCAAACAATATCCTACCATCGAAATTTCCTTTGCTCCCGAATGACGTAATGCCCGTTTAACAGCTTTCTCTAAATAATCCAAAATATAATTATCCAAGGTAATATCACTATCTTCATAACCAGGGGATCCCCAGTCAAGAAAATAAACATCATATCCCCGTTCTGTAAGACCACCTACGACACTGCTGCCTTCTGCAATGTCTAAAATATATGGTTTATTCAGAAGTGAATATACCAAGAATAATGGAACTTGATATTTTTTTTCTTTTGCAGGGTGATAATATAAGGTTGATTTATTCTTTTTCCAAATAATTTCTCTAGGTGTTGGTACAATGTCCGGCTTTGGTTCCGTTAATACTTTATAAACTTGATTCCACCTTGCTGTTTCTTTTTCTATATCAAGGTGTTGAATAAAGTTCCTAACCGATGCTTTTGCACTCATGTTCATATGCTCCTTTCATTATGATTTAGTAGTGCCAGCACCAGTTAGGACTAGCTCTTTTTCCTTCTCTTTATCTTTTACCTTCCCTTTTTGGAAAAGTTTTTTTAGTGTAGCAATTTCAGCTTTAATATCTGTTAATTTGGTAACCTCTTGCATTAATTCTTGTAAATCCTTTTGAATGGCTGTCGTGTCTGCAGCATCATTCACCCCCTTAAGCTCTGTCTTAATGCCTTTGATTTCCTCCATTTCCTTCCGTAATTCCTGTAAATTGATCTGAATAATCTTAATATCTACAAGTCCTTGACGAAGTTCTTTAAGTTCTGCCTGAATTTTTTTTGTTTCGGTAATTTCTAATGCCATTTTTTGTAATTCACGCTTCATCTGCTTGACGACACTCACCACTTCTTGGAACATCTCTAAATTTTCTTTATTTAATAAACCTATACTGTCCTGTAAATTCCAAATTTGTTCTTCTAAAATATCAATTTTTTCTTCAGTCTGGACAGAAAGCTTTGCAACATTAGCAACATCCTTTTTCGTTGGTATATTCATTACACCTGCCATAAGCTCCTGATTTTTTCTTAAAAGCTCAATGTAACGTGCATGGCTTTCTGTACCAACCTTTAAGAGCTGGACGAACTCATTGTTGTCAGTCATCATGTATAACAGACCATTTAGTTGTTTTTCCCACATTTCACCAATTAGCTTGAACCCTTCAAATGGATCATTTTTATCTTTAGTCATCCCGCTTCGCCCCTTAAGTATTATGATTTTGTAAGTTCTTCAGTTTTTTCCAAGTATTTATTTAATGGGAACATCACCGTTTTAATTTGTCTGGCAAAAAGATTAACAAAGCCCTTTTGATTTTCATAAATTAAGTTTCCTGCTTGCTTAACGGTATTAATATACTGCTCCCTTCCTTTCTTACGAAGGGCAATATATTGGTCAATTATTTCAAGGTATTTATCCATCGACAGATTGCTTGCTATCATTTGACAAGGGGTTGCGAGAATCGTCATTGTTTTCTCTTGAATTTGATCAATTTGCGCATTTATATCTTCATAGGACTTAAGCGGGAAAAAGTGCTGCAGACTGGTAGTTGACATTAAAAATTCTTCTCTAGCCGTCTTTTCCCAGGAAGAAAATTCTTGATAAAATTGTGCAGCTATTTCAATCGCATTTCCTTGATTACGCTGAACACTTTCAGCAAAAAGCTTTGCCTCTTTCAAGAAAACTTCATCACGAAAATCAGATCGCTTCGCCCATTCGTCTAACTCACCAAACGCGTGTCTCCAAAGTATATCTAAGCTAGAAAGCTGGTCCTCATTTTCTTCTTTTTCCGCAGCTTTCTCAGCTGCTGGGTTTGACTCAAGCACTGGCTCTTCTACCTTATCTTTCATTGCTTCTCCCGTAGGTTTTACTTCAGTTTCTTGTGGTGCTTCAACTTCTAGTACTCTTTTTTTGGTGTTCGTCTCTTTCACTAATTCTTTTTCATTTTCCTTTTTTCCAACCATTTTACTCGCATCCTTTTACATAGATTTTTAGCTTTCAGCCAGTTTTCTATCCACTTCAGTGTAGAATGATTCTGAAATTCCATCTAAATCCAAGGCCAGTCCTGCCATTTGTCTGCGATATGCTTTGATATTCTTTAATACCAGATAAAGGGTATCATCCAACCGATCTAGACGATTCTCATTCTCTATTATTTTTTTCGCTAGGTCGCCTATGTCATCCCTAGTAGGAAGACCATTACAATCGAGCCATTGTTTCGTAAGTTCTCTAGCAGTCACCAAGTGATTTAAGTGTTCCTCAATAGCGTCACCAGTCATCTTGATAAATAATAACGAATTAGTTTGAGAGAATATGTTACGATTAATTTCGTCTTCTATTCTTTTGTAAAGTTTTCTTAGATCTTGGTCGGATGATAATTGCATATGATCCTCCATTATTGGCAGAAGATAAATATTATTTTGCAATGATGAAAATCCAAATAGAAGATACTTCTTTTTTCAAAATCTAGTATTTATTAGTGGTGATTTTCTATGTGGTAGTTCTGTGGAGAATAGTGGTAAGCTATTGTGCTTATTCTAGAGGTTTGTTTTATACTTGAGTTTTTTCTTGCTCTTTACGTAACATTCTTCTTAATAGTTTTCCGACCGACGACTTTGGAAGCTCATCAAGTATCTCAATTTCTTTTGGTACCTTATATGGCGCAAGATATTCTTTTGCAAATTCAATTAGTTTTTCCGGTGTTATTGCTTCACCTGGTTTTAGCTTAACAAAAGCCTTTACTGTTTCCCCGCGGTATGTGTCTGGAATCCCAATAACAATGGCTTCCTCCACCGCTTCATGCTGATACATCACTTCTTCAATCTCACGCGGGTATACATTAAAGCCGCTGGCAATAATAATATCATTCTTACGATCCAATATATAAAAGTATCCATCTTCATCCATTTTGGCGATATCCCCAGTAAATAGCCAGCCATCTTTCAACACCATCTCTGTATCTCCAGGACGTTTCCAATATCCTTTCATTACTTGTGGCCCACGAAGGATTAATTCTCCGGCTTCACCTACAGATACATCCACAATACCTGAAGGAGTTTCTTGAACGATCCTTGCCTCTGTTCCCGGTAGTGGGATACCAACACTTCCCAATTTACGAGGAAGGAATGGCGGGGTGGAAATGGCAGACGGAGCAGTTTCTGAAAGTCCGTAACCGTCTGATAATCTTGTCCCTGCTCTTTTTTCAAACGCTTTAACCTGTTCAACAGGGAGAGGAGCACCTCCGCTGTTCAAATAAAAAATATCACTAATGCTGCTATCCTCTAAATGTGGATGACTATTCAAAGCGAATATCATGGTCGGTACTGCCGTCATTTGAAATGGCTTCTCTCGTTTAATAAGATCTAATACCTCATTCACATCAAACCGAGGCAAGATGAGCTGGTTACAGCCAATTCTTATCCCCGATAGTGCATTACAGGAGAGTCCATAAACATGAAACATTGGCAGGACACTAACGATTTTAAAATTTTCTGGTTTCTCATCGACTGCATTATAAGTAAAATCACATACCTGAATAATGTTGGCCAATAGATTATGATGGGTAAGCATAACCCCTTTCGATAATCCTGTTGTTCCGCCAGTGTATTGTAAAATTGCTACATCCTCATATATGTCAATTGGAATGTCAGGAATCACATTGTCATGGGTAAGGAAGTCTTCAAAATATAGATCCCCATCATCTAATTGAATTCTGTTACCATTAAAACCAACAACAATGATCTTTTTCAACGAGGTTTTTGGCCGTACCTGCTTTACTCTAGGATAAAGGGCTTCAAATACAACCATGTATTCTGCCCCGGAATCATTAAGAACATATTCAATTTCTCTTTCCACGTACATTGGATTTACTTGAACCGTAATACCACCCAATCGAAATGCAGCAAATAAACTTAAAATATAGTGAGGGCAGTTAGGCAGCATGATTGCCATCCGATCCCCCTTTTTAAGTCCTATCCGAAATAATGAAGCTGCAAGCCATTCAGATATCATCTTAGATTCTTTATAGCTCCACGATTTCCCAAAAAATGTTAGTGCAGGCTTGTCATTATGAATATTTGCTGCCTGCTTTAAAAGGTCAAATAAAGAATCATACTCAATTGATACATCCTCACTAATTCTAGGATCATAAAACTTTAACCATGGCTTTTTTTGATAAACCACATTTTTCCCCTCCTTATTTTCCCTTCCAAATTCAATAAAATAAGTCAAAGTGAAATCTTTCACACTATTAAACTTGGAAGATGTTGTAACCACTTAAATTATTGTTTTAAAAAAGATTTTTGTAAATGCGACGATTTCGACATACTTCATCAATTTTCATAATATTAAGTTTAAGGAGGAGAACATTATGTCAAATAACAACAAAATACAACAAGGTTCGTGGAAAATCCAATGTATTTTGACAAATCAACCTAGTATGTTCACAAAAGATTCGATTATTCCACTATCCTTTTAACCAACAAATAGTTATTGCAAAAAAAGATTATTAATCTAAATTAATCACTTACATTTTTAACTATTATGAATTAGTTCCAGGGAACTGAGTCTTAATTTTTATTTTTAAAGCGATCTTATACACCCAAATATGCTTGACGATAGATTTCGGCCAGTTCGCTAATAAATGGTTGTTTTGGATTTGCGATGGTATCCTGATCGTCAAATGCATGTTCAGCAAGTTCGACCACTTTCCTCTCAAATTCTTCTTTATTAACACCGTTTGCTTCGATACTCATTGGAATATTCACTTTTCCTGCTAGGGCAATAATTGCCTTAATTAAGCTTTGAATACCCTCCTCAGTTGAGCTTGCAGGTAACCCAAGCATTTTAGCAATTTCCGCATAACGCACATCCGCAATAAAATGTTCGTATTTAGGATATGTCATGAATTTATTAGGTTTTACCGCATTATAACGGATTACGTGCGGTAAAAGGATGGCATTTGCTCGTCCATGAGGAATAGCAAACTCGGCACCTAGTACATGGGCAAGGCTATGATTGATTCCTAAGAATGAGTTGGCGAAGGCCATTCCTGCAATAGTTGACGCATTGTGCATTTTTTCGCGGGCTAGTTCATCGCTGCCGTCCCGGTAAGCCCTTGGTAAATATTCAAATACAAGCTGAATTGCTTTTAAGGCCAGCCCGTCCGTATAATCATTAGCCAAAACCGATACATACGCCTCTATTGCATGTGTCAGTACATCCATTCCGGTGTCAGCGGTAACATGCTTCGGAACACTCATGACAAACTGTGGATCAACAATCGCAATATCAGGTGTCAGTTGGAAATCTGCCAGCGGGTATTTCATATTGGTCTTTTTATCTGTTATTACTGAGAAAGCAGTTACCTCTGAACCTGTCCCTGATGTGGTTGGTATCGCTACAAATTTCGCTTTTCCGTGAAGATCTGGAAATTTCACTACTCTCTTAGTTGGATCAAAGAATTTTTGCGTTAAGCTATGAAAATCAGTATCAGGATTCTCGTAGAATAGCCACATCGCTTTTGCTGCATCCATTACGGAACCACCACCTAGGGAAATGATGCAATCTGGCATGAACTTACTCATTCTTTCGGTACCATTCATAACAGTTTCAATGCTTGGCTCAGGTTCAATGTCTGAAAAAGTCTCACACTGAATATTTCTACCATTCCTTTTAAGATAATATAGGACTTTGTCCACATAGCCATTTTTCATTGAGCTTCCGCTTGTAACAATAAACGCTTTCGATATTCCTGGAACATTAGAAAGCATTTGGATAGAATTTTGTTCAAAGAAAATCTGTGACGGTACTTTAAACCATTGCGTCATATTTCTCCTTTTTGCAACTTTTTTGATATTTATTAAGTTGGCTGCCCCCACATTCTGTGACACAGAATTCCCTCCATACGTCCCGCATCCGATTGTTAAGGACGGTAATGATGTGTTATAAATATCCCCAATTGCACCATGGGTTGATGGAGTATTGATAATAATTCTGCCTGCTTTCATCCGAAGTGCAAATATATCTACTAAATTTTGGTCAGCTGTATGGATCGCTGCAGAGTGCCCAAGTCCGCCGTATTCCAGTGTTTCTTCAGCAATTAGTAAACCTTCGGCAAAACTATTAACCTTATAGCAGGCTAAAAGTGGACTTAATTTTTCACAGGAGAGGGGATATTTCGGACCTACACCGTCTAATTCTGCAATAAGGATTTTAGTATTTATAGGAACATTTATT
This sequence comes from Neobacillus sp. WH10, assembly GCF_030123405.1. Taxonomy (GTDB): domain Bacteria; phylum Bacillota; class Bacilli; order Bacillales; family Cytobacillaceae; genus Neobacillus. Next base: position 1,741,518 of record NZ_CP126110.1, on the reverse strand, counting down.
CCTGCCATTTTTGCAATCAAATAAGCTGGCAATCCAACAATCATCGGGTTAAGTGTGGTGTGTTTTGGATCTATAGTAATCTGCTCAACCATTTGTCGTTCTTCATCATTTAGGAAATAACAATTGTTCGTTATCAATTCCTGCCTTACTTCATCATAAATTTCTTTGTCTATAATGAGAGCCTGTTCAGAAGCACAGATCATACCATTGTCAAAAGTTTTCGATAAGATAAGATCATTGACAGCCCGTTTGATATCGGCTGATTTTTCTATATAACAAGGAACATTTCCAGCACCGACACCAATTGCTGGCTTTCCTGAACTGTAGGCAGCTTTAACTAGGTTAGGTCCGCCTGTTGCAAGGATGAGTGAAATTTTCGAATGTTTCATCAATGATTGAAAGGCTTCATGAGAAGGAATTTCAATCCACTGGATGCAATTCTCAGGAGCGCCAGCCTTAATTGCTGCTTCCCTTAGCAGCTCGGCTGTTATTGTGCAGCATTTTTGAGCGTAACGAGGAAATGCAAAGATAATTGGATTTCTTGTTTTAAGTGAAATTAACGATTTAAAGATAATAGTTGAAGTTGGATTTGTAATTGGAATAATTCCAGCAATAACACCGACTGGTTCAGCTATCTCAACTATACCCTCATTTTCATTTTCACTTATTACGCCAACCGTTTTCATATCCCTAATATTGTTATAGATACACTCAGTAGCAAACATATTTTTGAAAACCTTATCTTCGTATACCCCTCTTTTTGTTTCTTCTACTGCTAATTTTGCTAAATACTTATGATTTTCAAGCGCTTTTAGAGCCATCTGCTTCACAATTTCGTCAACCATTTCTTGGCTGAAGCAGCGAAATTCTCCAAGTGCCCTTTCAGCGTTAGTGGCTAACGCATCAATCATCGCCGGAACTAAATGCTTTTCTTGCACCACTTTTTCTTTTACAGCCATTAATAATCCCCTCCAGAATCAGTAATCTTTCGCATGTTAATACGAATTAGGCTTCTTTCAGCAGTGACAACCTTTTTAAATTCACTCCTTTATTTATCTATTGGCTAAAATATATCATGTTGGTTTAATCGAATAATGTCGAATTTTGCACAAAAATGAATGAACACCCATTCATTTTCTAATAATTCACAAAAAGTTCAAAATTCACTTTAACCAATGAAGGTAAGCTATTAAATAACAATTGCTGTCAATCTTATAAAAAAAAGCGATAAATCTCTTTTGTAAGAGTTTATCGCTTTTTATAGTTTATCAACCAGTATTCCGTAATCCTGCAGAAATACCACTAATGGTGAGGAGAACTTCTGTTAAGAGTTCTTCATTCGCCCCATCCTGTTTCCGTAATTCTTTAATGAGATCCACCTGTAAAAAGTTTAGCGGATCCACGTATGGATTTCTCCTATATACTGAGTCTTTAATGTTTGGAGTGTGATCGAGCAACTCTTTATCACCGGTAATTTTGAGAAGAATTGCTTTTGTTTTTTCATACTCTTCAAGAATATTGGCAAAGATCCTTTCGGCAATTGTTTTATCTTCAACAAGCAATAAATATTCTTTCGCCGTTGTAATATCTGCCTTCATCAAAGCCATGTGAAGATTATCTATGGTTGATTGAAAGAACGGCCACTTTTCATACATTTGCTGTAGAAGCTGAAAATTTTGCTCACTTTTTGCAGCATAGCTGCCTAAACCAGTACCTGCAGCATACCATGCAGGAAGCAGCTGGCGGCTCTGTGTCCAGGCAAACACCCATGGAATGGCCCTTAAGTCCTCAAATCTTCCCCTATTTTTACGACTCATCGGTCTTGAACCGATATTAAGATCGCCGAGTTCTTTTAATGGTGTAGCTTCATTAAAATAGGTAAGAAAATCAGGATCCCCGAAAACAAGTGATTGGTATTTAGTAAGGGAGAAACTAGAAATTTCCTCAATGGCTTCTTCCCAAACTTTTTTACGTAAATGCCCTTTCTCCGCTTCTTTTGAGACATTTGCTGCAGCAAGAAGTAAGGTAGAGGTCGCCTGTTCCAAACTCCGATAAGCAATATCCTCAAGTAGGTACCGTGAAGACAAAACCTCACCTTGTTCGGTAATTTTAACACCATCTCCGATTGTTTCCGCTGGTTGAGAAAGGATACTTTTATTTAATTGACCGCCTCCTCTTCCTAAGGAGCCTCCTCTTCCATGAAAGAATTTAAGGCATATCTGATATCTTTTTGCCATGTCATGAATTTCAATTTGCGCTTTATACAGCTTCCAGTTGGCCGTTAACGTCCCACCATCTTTGCTGCCATCTGAGTACCCAAGCATTATTTCTTGTTGGTTACCCATGATTTGCAAATGATTCCGGTAAACAGGCATTTTGAAAAGAGTTTCCATGATGGCTGGACCTGCCGTTAAATCATCAATTGTCTCCAGTAAGGGTGCCACATGTAAATGACTTTCCAATGTTCCATCTGCATGGAGTCGGTAGATACCGGCTTCTTTTGCTAAAACCAGAACCTCTAACAAGTCACTCGGTGATTTTGTCATGCTGACAAGATAAACACTAATCGAGCGTTTTCCAAATTCCTCATGAGCAGCTTTAATCATTTGGAACACTTTAATCATTTCCTGTGTTTCAGCTGAATAATCTTCATTTAATAAAAGAAGCGGGCGCGGATCCATGAGGATATTTTGTAATATTTTTACCTTTTCCTCTTCAGAAAGCGTAGCATAATTTTCAGTTATCCGGACTTTGCGCAATATTTCTGTAATGGCTGACTCATGCTCACCGCTATGGTTACGGATGTCCAGTGTGGCTAAATGAAAGCCAAACAGCTGAACTTGCCTGATTAGCTTTTGAATAATTTGTAATTCATGTGCCGCTGGATGATGCTGTTTTAAGCTGTTATTAATCATGAATAGATCGGCTAATAATTCATCCGCTGCCTGATAGCCTAAGTCTGATTTGCCGACTTGCCGTATTCTTTCAATAATTACCGCAAAAACACGACGGTATACTTCAGATTTAATAGGCCATTTTCTCTCTTCATTTAAATATAAATCCTCTTTTTCATTAAGGAATGTTAGAATCTCTTCACTGACCTTAACCCTGGTCGTTGAATGGCTATATCGTTTCATTAAATCAACTAAAACATTTTTATACTTTTTTAAGACAAGCCTTCGCTGTCTTTCTAATGTCTCCCACGTTACTTCATGGGTAACATTCGGGTTTCCATCTCGGTCACCGCCAATCCATGAGCCAAAACGAAGGAAATTTGGAACCTCCCAAGAAGTGTTCGAATAATACTTTTCAAGACACTCTGCAACCTCTTGATGAATTTCAGGAAGGACCTCAAAAAGGGTCTGATCAAAATAATACAATCCATTACGAACCTCATCTAGAACGGTTGGCTTATGCTCACGCAATTCATCTGTTTGCCATAATATAGCAACTTCGTTAAACAAGCTCTCTTCTATCTTTTTTTGCTCTCTATTCGAAAGTAACGGATGATCGAGTTGTTTTAATAATGCTGCAATTCGCTGCTGAATTTCTAGAATTGAGCGTTTTGTCGCTTCTGTAGGATGGGCGGTTATGACTAGTTCAAGCGACAATGTATTCAGTGCATTTTGAATCAACTCGTCATTAATCTCGTTTTCTTTAAGTTTTAAAATTGCACTCTCAATCGAGGCTGGTTGAACGATGTTGTCGTCTTGAAGCTGATACTGTCTGCGCCTCCGAATTCGGTGATTCTGCTCTGCCGCATTGATCAAATGGAAATACATTGAAAATGCCCTAATGACTTGTTTCCTCATTGGCGAGCTTAAGCAGGCAATCTCGTCTTTTAAGGCATTATACACCTCTTGGTCAAAATGAGTCCTAAGTGTTTTACACATTAGCCTTATTTTTTCAACTTTTTCAAAAAGTTCTTCGCCACCATGATTAACAAGAATTTCTCCTAGCATTTTACCTAGTAATTTTACATCTCGACGCAATGGAAGACTGCTGTCATTTACTTTCAATTCTGCTACCAAATTAATCACCTTCCTACAATTCAAAAGATTCGCTAAATTTTTATATATAAATATACCATATCTTAACGCATCTTGTGCAGTATTTAACTTACTTTATCACTTAATACTGAAAAAAAACAAATAAAAACCTACACAAAAGGCAGGTTCTCATCATGCAAAATTGTTTTTTTTTCTATGTTATTCATTTCTGTCAAATACCAATACATATGTTTTCCGGTCATCATCGCTGTTTGATACGACAATTGAAATAATTGTTTTATTGTCGTCTTCCAACTGGATTGTTTTACTGTTGCTGCCTTCAATTAAAATCCTAGAACTGCTGTAACTCGCAGTTGGATTAATTATAATTGTCTTAGTATTACTTGAAACTGCCACATGATAGGTATACTCACTTGAAGAAAAAGTACTGTCCCAAGTCCCTTCAGAAACTGTTAGAGAAGAGAGTGTTGCTTTACTTGTTTTTTGTACATTAACGGGATCTTGCATTTGAGTGGCAGAATTGAATGAATTAGTCCTACCATTCAGAATGGAAAAATCTGTATTTAACGCAGTTGTTTCTGGTCGTTCTACTACTATCGTATAGATCTTTTTAATTCCATTCTCTGCAGTAACGTTAATAATAATGTCAGACTTTCCAGTTGGAATTTTTACTAATACACCATCCTCTTTTACTAACGCCCCATTTACTTCAATCGTAGATGTTTTTTCAACAGCACTTGGCAAGACTGATATAGCAGATGTATCATTTGTAACCTTGACAGTATATTCTGTAACAGCGGAAGAAAAAGCAGGTGAAAGTTGGCCAGTTGATAGTTTAATATTTTGCAGTAGATTATTAACATTTTGCTTCCTTATTACGGTAAGAGTGTAGGTATTTATTGGATTGCTGCTATCCATTACAGAGATAAGAAAGCTGTTCTTACCTGTTTTAAGCGATAAAGCAATTGTGGCTCCGCTTGCAGCAGATTCACCGTTAATCATGATCCAAGAATCCGGTTTACCACTTTCAACATGCAGGTTAATGGTTTGAACGTCATTTTCTACAGTCGCTGAATATTCATTTACACCAACTGAAAAATCCTTGTCTAATTTGACTCCTTCAATTTCTAATTTTGATAGGGTGTTCATTGGTTGATTTTCTTGAATGTCAGCACCTTCAGCATATGCAATTGGTATGTAAGTACTTATTCCCATTCCAAGCATTGAGACAATAAGTACGGCGTTTAGTCGTTTTATTGGTCCTTTTGTAACCATAACTTTTCCTCCTCATTTCTATTTGATTGGTGGAATTTGAAATTAGATTACCATTCGATGCTTAAGATAAGCTTAATTTTTCATCATAATAGAAAAAAAGTCGCAACCCTCGGTTTATCGAGGGTTGCGACTTTGAGTTTTTATTTATTTTTAAACTCTTCCAACTTTGATGAGATAGCAACTGCCACTTCTTCATCATTTATTTGGATCGCTTTTTTTAAAAGCGAATTTGCTAACGTTCCTATTGGCCCTGTTGCATTTATTTCGAGATAGCCTGACACCCGAGTTTTATTTTTATTAAGTGCTCTAGCTTCAAAATATCCTTCACCAATATACTTTTCGTTCTTGCGTTTCAATTCAAAGCATACCTTCCTTGGTTCATTCCACTCCTTAATATCAATTACGAGCGTGACCTTTTTTTTCATGATGCCAAGGTCGCTTTTAAATTCCCAGCTGATTTGTCGGTCATTTATTTTTTCATGTTGAATATAACCTGGGAAAAGTGGCGCCCAATTATTTTCGTCCCTAATAAAGTCCCAAATCACCTCAATCGGAATATCTACTTCTAAATGTTGTATTTCACTTGGCATTGTTGTATCCCTCTCTTATTGTCAAAGTAAAAGACCTTCGAGGTCTGATGGACTTTTTTTAACTATATGCTAAATCATTAGTTTATAGAAGAAACATATCTTCTTTAACATAATTGCTGACGAAAATGGTTAAAATGATCGACCTTTTAGGCTGAGTCCATTTAAAGATTAATCATATCTGACCATAATTCAAATTTACTATTGAAAAAAAGAACAAAGCATTTTAAGATATGGGGATAGGTTTTAATATTCAGAAAAATCAGCAAGGTCAATGGGGGCTACTGGAGTTGAAACTCTTTCAGTATTTTTTATTCTTTTTGGGGTTAACCTTTTTTGGGCTGGGTAATGCCATCGCCGTTAAAGTTAAATATATTGGACTGCATCCATGGGAGGTTCTAAATGTGGCACTTTATCAGCATTTTGGTTTAACCATTGGAACATGGGGTGTGGTATGTGGACTCGTCCTAATCATCATTTCCTTGTTTGTTGCCCGAAGCTATATTAGCATAGGTACTATTTTAAATGCCCTTTGTATTGGACCCATCATGGACTTTTTTCTCTGGTTAGATATTCTTCCAAAGGCAACGAATACATGGCTTGATTATCTTATTCTCCTTTCTGGCATTATTATTACAGGAATCGGTGGTGGAATGTATGTAGCAGCAGGGATAGGTGCCGGACCACGAGATGGCTTTATGCTTTCTATCTCTGATAAAACTAGGTTATCGGTAAGCCAAGCACGTATGATAGTTGAAAGCCTCGTCTTAATCATTGGGTTTTTATTAGGCGGCCCGGTGTTTATCGCCACTTTCCTTTATACGTTTATACAAAGTCCAGTTTTTCACAGCTCTTTAAAGGTATTTAAGGGATTAGTGGAAACTTCAAAAAGAAAAAAAGCCAGACACAAGAAGGAATCGCTTTATTATCACTAAAAAGCCCTCACTTTCGAAGGCTTATTTTTATATGACCTTTTTCACCCCCTAATTCGAGAATCCAATAAGGAAAAACAAATCCAATCGGTGGTCCCGTTACACCGACAATGGGGAATTTTAATAAAAGAGATAGATTAACTTAATGTAAATATAAGCTTGGACTACAAAGTCAGTTAACACCACTTGCAAATGATTTAAGTAGTAAAGTATCTTATTCCCCACATAGTTCCCCCTATATTAACTCTAAATTACTTCCACTCTATCAGTACAATATTCGTGGTAATAATTTTGAACATAGGGTGACAGCTTCCCTTCGTATATTAATTCAAGAGATGCCGATTCCTTAATATCCTGAGGGGTTACTAGGGAAAGAGGTTTTTGTCTTTTTATTGGAATACCTGATTCTTCTAAGAGAGCTGCTACAAAGTGGGAGCAAAAGTAGGCATTCTTTCTATCAATTTCCAAGTTTAGCATCACAGCAATCAACCCGATGAGATTGTATCTGTATTTATTCTTATGTAATTCCATTTCCCTTATTTTAGCGATGATCTTTTGAAATTGTTTTTCAGTGATGGTAACACAATAAATGGCACAATCAGCATTCCTAAATAAACCACCGCGAATGTTCTCTTGTACGAATCCTGCTACAAAAGGATTCCTCGGATTTCTTCTGCCAAAACTATAAACCTTGTTAAAGTGATCATCAATCACAATGGAAGCATGGTTATGAGGTTTCTTTGTAAATAGCTTGATTATTTTTGTAAAAATAGTGCCAGTGTCTGTTAGAAGTACGTATATTTTTCTATTCATTATAAAAACCTCCTGTAAAGCTCAGTTTTGGGAGGAGAAAGTAAATTTCTTACGAAGGCTGATCTTCCCTATAGATAAGTCTAAATGGCACAGCATAAATAGGGAACAATCTCAAGTTTTATATTCGTCTAAGACCTGGGGCCTAGATTATTGCTTAATGTAATTTGCCAACAACAAAAAACCTATTTTTACCTAATTTATAATTAACTGTTTATCTTATTATAGTTTTAATTTTATTAGATTGGGAGTAAATATGAGGAAAAATTTAATATTTTTTCCTTCTATACAAAAAAAGTCCATAAAATAATGGATTCCAGTTAGGCTAATTTTGGTATCTGAACTTTCTGTAACTCTTTTAAGGTAAAAAAGCATACAAAGATGATAAGCACAAATATCAGAAAAATATTGTTTACACCAACCTTAGAAATAAGAATTCCTGTTTATAGAGCAGAACTCTTATTTAAATCCAAATATCAATAAGGATAATAACAAGATTTTTATAACACAACATAAGTAAAACTTATTATATAAGCAAAAGCACCCGTTTAGAGGCGCTTGTGCTGGGTAATTCTCAAAGTCGAAATTTCTTATCAATTAAAAAAACAGGAGATGCCCAAGGCTTCTCCTGTTTTCATAAATGAGATTTGGTTATTTTTTACGGAATGCGAGAATAAGTGCTGCAAGAGAGAGTAATGCTGCTGCACAAGAAATAATAAGTGGAAGAGAATTTGATGTTTCATCCTCTTTCTCTGCCTCGTTTGTTTGTGCATTGTCTGTTTTTTCAGCATGTTCTGTCACTGTAGTATCATGATGATCGGTCGATGTTGCCGTCACAATATCGGTAATGGCATGCGGAGAATCAGAACCTTCATCACCAGTCCACTCTACGATACTGCCATCTTTGTAATACTGAAATGCATCCCATGCGGCTTTTGTTGCTTTTTCAGGATTTTTTGCTACAAACACAAATTGTTGGAATTGCCCGGCTTGGATTCCCTCCCCAGTTGCTTCAAATGTAAAGGTTTTTACTTTTCCATTTGCTTCTTTTTCTGCAGAATACACCCAACCAGGAACCGGTTGATAGGACATAATCTCTACTCCATCAGGGACTTTTACGGTAACTTTTGTCGTTGCCACATCTTTTTCAACAGGAACCTTTAACGTATAGGTTTCCCAGGCACCAGTTGCGGATGTTTTCGGGGTTACTGTCACATGCGCACTGGCAGCACTTGAAAAGAAAAATAAACTTATTACTGCTGGAATAATTATTTTTGAAAGTTTTAACATTATTTTTTTCATTGGGATTCTCCTCGAATGTTTTTTTATTGGCTTCCAACTAATACGCTAAAATCGGTATCGATACTTTCTAAAGACTTAGTCAAAACGTGAACATGTACGTTCCAGTCTCCAGTCATTATGAAATGCAAACCCTTCACTTCATACTTGCCTTCAGAAACTTTGTTTAGATTAACTGTTTCTTTTCCCATATCCATATCAAGCATGGTGAAGGTTAAGTGTAATTGCTCAATATCTTTGATTGGCTTCCCTTGGGAGTCTTTTAGCGTAACTTCAAATAAATTTTCCCCAATTATATTAGGGGTTACTCTTAATGTGACTTGATTGCCTTGATCTACTACAATTGATTCCTTAAATGGTCCTGGAGATTGCATTGCTGTTGGTAAATTGGTTAGAACCACTGAAAGTATTAGGATGATCACTCCAATGGAAAGTTCGCCCCATAGTGAAGCTGTCAGTCCCCTTTCCTTTTTTCTTTTTCCATTCATAAAATTTACTCCAGCAAGCATGAGCATTAATAGGAACAATATAACTTTACCAGCTAACACCTTTCCGTAGTTCGTTTGAACAAGGGATGAGAGGTTTGGAATATATAATAAACTGGCAAACACACCAGTGAAAGTTAAAAGAATAACAAGGATGATGCCCCATTTTGAAAAACGTTTTAACATTTGTAAATAATCTTGCTTCGTTTCTGCGCTTTTCCGCAATGGTAATAGCGCTGTAAAACCGATTAAACTACCTATCCAAATCGATGCAGCAAGCAAATGAAGAAAATCCATTGATATGGTTAAAAATTGGTTGGTTTGGGCTGCAGCATGACTTGTTATCGCCTTTGTCAGCAATAATGCTGCACCTAAACCAAAACAAGCCCATAGAATGACTCTATTTCTACTCTTAGCCATCCGGAGAAAGAAAGTTATGAGAGCAAGCGCCAAAAGGATTCCAGTCTGGTAAATCCACGTTTGACCAAATGTCGTGTTTTTTATAATATTTTCAAATAATTGAAAGCTAAACACTTCACTCCATGGATAACCAGATTCAATAGTTGTTTGTAATGGCAAATTTAACAGGATACTAAGTAATAAGAGTACAAAACTCGTACATAACAATCTATAGAAAATCTTATCGGCTACACCATTTTGTCGAAATCCTTTTGGCAAAACAACCAAGTAAAAAAAGAGGATCCCGACAAAGCAGGCATTACTGAGATATTGCAGCCAACGGATGATGATAAGATCCGCTTTCGGGGTATAGCCTTTTGTTTCTTTATGTATAACAGCTGTCCCTTGATCTTCAGTTCCAATTTGAAAGGGGATGACTCCCTCAACAGGATGGCCGTCACTTGAAACAACCTTCCATTTTATTCGATACTTACCATCTGGTAGGTTCTCCTTCAATCCGCTCTTTAGAATTGATGGTTGTTTTGGATCAACCTTCCCATTTTTTTTATCGACCCTGTTCCCTTCCGAATCAAAAACCTTTATCGAATTAAATGCCAGCTGGATCGATTCATCAAATTGAATCATAACCTCGTTTGGTGACTTTTCAACAGTCTCATTTTCTAACGGAGTGGATTTTTTAATATAAGCATGAGCCGAAAAAATAGACGGAAATAAAAATAGGAAAAGAGTAAAAAGAACCATGAACATGCTGAATTTCATTTTTACATTCAATCAATCACTCCCCTAAAGGGTAGAATTTTTTTATTTTTTACAAGAACATCCTCCAGCACCATTCATTCTTTTTTGAATTTCATCCATTGCCTCTTCAAAGCGCATCATAACTCCGCCAAAGCCTCTCTGAAATTGTTCCGCTTGCTTTATAGATTCAAATGTTAATACTTGCGGCTGGCAGCAATTCAAATTGAAATCGGTGCCCATTAGATAATAGGCCATTTTAGCACTAATAGTAGAATTCTGAAGAAAGTCTCGGCAGATAATTTGTGAAACATCTTTTTCGATATCCTTGTACCTTAATAAACCACAATGTGGACAACATAATTGCTCCACTTTTAAATCATTGGTAATAATTTGAACGGGGTGACGGCTATTTAATTCCTTTAAGCAATACGTACAAGTAGTTAAAGACATCTTTGAAATAGGTGCTAACGAGATACCCCCAGAAGTTTTGATAATTTCTTTATCTTCTAATAATGGCTTAATATCCCTATACACCGTCATTTCTGAAACATTTAACCGTCTGCTAATCTCAGTAATTGCTAAAGATCCCTCTTCTCTCAACCATTTTAACAACTCCTGCCTCCGTTCAATTGGTAACATATTCATCCCCCTCTTCATCCAAAATACCTTATCCCCCGATGTTAAGTTTAATTCATGTTAACAACATTAACAACATGACTATGTGAATAATTTGTGAATATTTGTTGAATTTTCACATTTTTAAACATAAAAATAACAACATCATTATCTTTCTCCTGAGAGTCTTTAGAAACCAAAAGGGCCACTATTTATTAAAATAGTGACCCTCTTGGTTCTATGAAAAACTGAAACAAAACGATAAAGAGTAAGACGATGCTCTTAACATTCCATCAAACCTGGCTGAATATGATACTCAATGGTTAGAGTATTTCTCTTTATTTTTGACTTTTATCTAATGCCCTTTGCGCCTCTTTTTGGGCGTCCTGTAATGCTTTTTCAGCGGAGATACCTTCAATTTCTACTTTATCAGCAGCCTTTACAAGTGCATCATAGATTTTCCCGCCGGTTGGATCGACAAATGGTGGTGTGGCAATCTGTGCCTGCTGAAGGGGCACTGTGATTTGCGGATTCTTTTCGGCGAACTCTTTGAAGGCTGGAACATCCTGCGCAGATTTTCTTACAGGAATATAGCCGGATTTAATTGACCAATCAGCGGTGTTTTCAGCATTAGTGAAAAATTCCAGCCATTTAAAGGCTGCCTTTTTTTGTTTCTCTGAAGCAAGTGCCGGAATAGCTCCCATATGGGCGCCCGCATGTGGTGCAGCTTGTTTTCCTTCCCAGCCTGGCTGTGGGTAGGCGCCAAGAATCGAAAAGTCCAGATCGCCCTGGTCACCGCTTGAACCGGTATATCCCGCTGCACGCCCCTTTATTACATCATCAATCGTTTTATACCAATACTCCCAGCCCTGTCCATCGTGATGGATTGCCATTGATTTATCTTCGTGAATTCCTTTTTTGAAAAATTCCCATGCATGCACCCATTCTGGTGAATCGATGACCACTTTTTTGCCATCCTCGCTTAAATATTTTCCTCCATTACTGAGTGCAGCATCAATCATATTGTCAGGACCCCACATCGGCTCCCACCCATAAACCTCCGTATTGTTTCCATTTTTCTTTGTTAATTGTTTAGCTGCCTCAGAAAGAGATTCCCATGTTTTCAGCTGTTCGGGGGAGATCTCGGCTTTTTCAAACATATCCTTGCGGTAATAAAGAACTTGGGTTGTGCCATAAAGCGGGAGGGCATACTGCTCCCCATTAATTCTTCCTTGCTGATAAAAAGCATCCACAAAATCCTCCGGATGAAAATCAGCATCGTCTTTTATGTATTTTGACAGTGGTGCAAGTGTTCCTTTTTTCGCAAACGTATTCATTGGGTCGTTTTTCAGAAGAACAGCAGCCGGAACTTTTTTCGCAGCAATAGCCGCTTGCAGCTTTTGCAGGGTTTCATCATATGAACCTTGAGCAACACCAATGACTTTTACTGCATCTTGACTTTTATTAAATTCTTTAATTCTATTTTCTACACCCTTCCCCAGCTTCCCGCCAAGGCCATACCAAAACTCAATTTCCACAGGTCCCTTCGCCGACGATTCTGTAGAAGAACAGCCCGTAATCAATGACACTAGGAAAATTACAATTGTACTTATTGAGATAAGCTTTTTAGTAAACATGTTTATTCATCCCCTTTATTATCCTTTTAGTCCTTGGTCACTTATTCCAGAGATAATCCACTTTTGCACAAACACAAACAAGATTAATAATGGCAGTACGGCGAAGGCGCTTGCAGCCATAATAAGCGGCCATTGGATGCCATAGGCCCCTTCTTGAATAAAAAATTGTCTTAACCCCGTTGTGATCAGATATTTACTTTGACTCGTTGTAATTAACGTTGGCCAAAGATAATTATTATAGTTTTGGACAAAGCTAATTAATGCAAATGTAATGAAGGTGGCTTTTGTTGCCGGAAAAATAATCTTCCAAATAATCGTCCAGTGCCTTGCACCATCGACCTTTGCTGCCTCCACTAATTCTCTTGGAACCTGCATGAACGCCTGCCTAAATAGAAATATCCCAAAAACACTCACAGCATTAGATAAAATCAAGCCTTTATACGAATCTAGCAATTGAAAATCGGCTAATATTACGTAGCTTGGTACATACGTTGCAGCAACTGGCAGCATATACGTAATCAAAATAATGGAAAATAGCAGGTTTTTTCCTTGAAATTTTATTTGTGTAAAGGCATAAGCGATTAACGCTGAATTTACTACTTGAATCAAGACAATTGCGCTTGCTGTAAAAACACTGTTAAAAATATACTGATCAAATGGAGCCATCTCCCATGCTTCCGAGAAATGGTGCCACATCGGCTTTTCCGGCCACATAGTTGGCGGAAATTGCCATATTTCATCCTTTGTTTTAAGGGCACTGATCACCATCCACAAGAAAGGGAAAACCATCATTATACTTAGAAAGATCAAACTAACATGCTTTGCTGCCAAAATAGTTACCTTTTTCAATTCATAATGCCCCCTTTCTTATTGGTAATGAACCCATCGCTTTGATAACAAGAATTGAATGAACGAAAATGCCGCAGTTATGACAACTAACAAGATTGCAGTGGCAGTTGCTTTACCCATATTGAATTCTTCAAATGCAGTCTGATAGTAGAAATAAAGCATCGTTCTTGTACTTCCTGCCGGTCCTCCCTGTGTCAAAACCTGAATTTGGTCATAGGCCTGCAGAGCATCGATAGAGGTAATCACGACCAAAAACAATGTGGTTGGCGAAATAAAAGGAATCGTAATATGTAAAAATTGCCGCCATTTGCTTGCCCCATCTAATGCAGCAGCTTCATAAAGGCTGACTGGTACTTTTTTCAAAGCATTTAAATAAAAAATCATCGTCCAGCCTACACCCTTCCAAATGCTGACAATTATTACCGCCGGCATTGCCCATGTCGAGCTTGAAGTCCATTCCAGCGCTGGCAGGTGAAACAGGTTTAAAACCCAATTTGCTAGTCCGACTTTGGGCTCATAAATCCAAGACCAAACAATGGAAACGGCAACGGTTGGCGTAACCCATGGGGAAAAAATCAATGTCCGATATATCCCCATACCTTTTCCATTCCCACTTACTAATAACGCAAGCATCAGTCCACCCACAACACAGGGAATAACCACTCCCATCGAAAAAATAAGCGTATTTAGCAGCACAGAGTAAAACGCCAGGTCAGATAAAAGATCGGAATAATTACTGAAACCTACATATTCATATCCAGGACTGACATAATCCCAATCAGTAAAACTAATTAGAAGTGATCTAGCCATCGGATATATCCAAAATATGATTAATGGTATTATGGCGGGCAGAATAAACAGCATAGGAGTAATTGAAAATTTCCTTCTCGTTCCTTTTAACGCTAGTAAACCTTTATTCGGCTTTAGTTTTGCAGCAGGTACACTCACATCATCACCCCCTTATTCAATTTATGAATTAATCTCTATTAAACGCATTCAAAAATTGAATTCATTTCAATCTTACCAGTGGTTTCCTTTTATGTAAACATTAAAAATTAAAAAAATTGTCATATTTTCTGTTTTCTTGCCATTGACAAATAAAAATTAAAAACCGCTTGGGGCTCCCAAACGGCTTTTTAATGATTAATATTCTGTCCAAACTTCTTCTAGAACTTCTCTGAACAATTGATCCAATTTTGGTGTGATATCTTCTTTCGAAACTTTCAAGATCTTAGTATATTCCTCTAAACGATTGATTTCTCTTTTTATAAAGTCATTAATAACAGTGACTTTCTGTTCGAGGTTTAACTCATCCCCTCTAATTTTCCTTTCTAATAATGTAAGGATTTCATGCTTAAGTTGTCCCTCATCAAGGAGTTCTTCGACCAAAATTTGAAATTCTATTGGGGGAACGGTATTATGCTTTTCAATCCAGATACAGGCTAAAATTGGGCGCAGGACATAAAAATATTTCTTAATTTTCACTTGATCGCGATGGAGATAATCACGAAAATTACCTTTCGCCATATTTAAATAATGAAATAGTGCCGATTGCGGTAAAAATACTTTTTCTTGAATTGCCTTCATTTTGTCCACTAGAGTATAAGCTTGATAATAAACAATTCCCGAATGAAGCCATTCCATTAATGGGGGATTTGATTTTTTGAAAAGTCTTAGTGCTTTGCTCAATTCCCAGCCATTAATATCGAGGAGTTCATTAATTGGAAGCTCGATGACATCTCGTTTTTGGTCAATCGACAAATACCAATTTTTTTTATGAACATAAATAAATCTGACATCATAATCGCTGTCCTTGGAAGGAAACCCCCATGCCCTGCTCCCGGACTCTACTGCATAACAAACCTTTACTTCATATTGCTCTTCAATTCGTTTAATTTCTGCGAGAATTTTTTCTTTCAACTAAACCACTCCCTACACACTCACTGCCTAAAAATATCATACATAAAAGCAACACCTAATGACAATTAGCATGAAATGGTGCCTAAAACCATTGGTTAGAATATGAATTTTCTAATTTTCTTCCTGCGTTTTCTTTATTTTCCTCATTTGACTGAAACGGCCAAGAATCCCCAGTCCTATGGATTGGGGATTCTTTTTTAGTAAAAGTAGGTTCCTTTGTAATTGACTTACGAAATTTTCTTTAATTCCTCAGTTAGTTTAAGGAATAATTCCTTGTTCCCATCCTGTAATGTTTGGTCGATTTCCTTGCGGATTTTCTTCCTTTTAAATTCAATCAGGGCATTGTTTAGGAACATCTCAGCAACTGCAGCATCTGTATACTCATCCGAATGTTGTGGTGAATTAAGTAATTTCTTTTCCATGGAAATCAACTCCTTAAGCTTTTTTTTATTATACAGGTAGTTTTCTAAAAATTCAAACATTTAATTTATAAAATCCAAAAAAAATTTTGGAAATTAGAAAAATGTGTTTGGCTCATTTTGTCCTCCTTCGGTGGACATTTCACCAAATAACAATTTAATTTTATATTATCAGATTCGCAGTCCATTGTACTAATTTTCAAAAAATTAACAAATCAATACCTTCTTATCCATTGGTCTCTCATCAATATATTTTTTCGTGTATGGATTGAAAATTAGGGAATATTAATTTCAACTATTAATTTATAGGATTAGGAGGAAGAGTGTATGGAACAGGCTGTATACACCGGCTATCAGGCAATAAATAACATTAATGTTTATTATGAATTTTATCCACATCAAACATCGGAAAAAACGTTTGTTTTATTACATGGTTTTCTTTCTTCCACCTTCACCTTTCGCCATTTAACTTCACTATTGAAAAAGGAATATCAAGTACTATCAGTTGATCTTCCCCCATTTGGAAAAAGTGCAAAATGCAATCAATATGTATATTCCTATAAAAACCTCGCGTACACCGTTATCAAACTGACTGAATCTTTAGGTTTAAAAAATATGACCTTTATAGGACATTCTATGGGTGGACAAATCGTTCTTAATATTCTGCACATGATGCCAGAGCTTGCCGACAAAGCTATTCTACTGTGCAGCTCAGCCTATTTGAAACGCTCTAAATTCCCATTAATCATTTCCAGCTATATTCCATATTTCCATAAATTCGTGAAATATTGGTTTGCTCGAACAGGAGTGAAGAAAAATCTTCAAGATGCACTTTACAATCACTCCATTATTAATGAAGAAATGATTAACGGTTACTTGCAGCCCTTTTTAGAAGATGAAATTTTCGTGGCACTTACAAGAATGATTCGTGACCGCGAGGGAGACCTTCCTGTCGAAGTTCTTAAGCAAATCAAAACCCCGTGCTTATTAATTTGGGGTGATCATGATAAGTCGATGCCACTTAAAATAGGAGAGCAACTGAACAGAGATTTAACCAACTCTGAACTAATCGTTTTAAAAGAAACTGGCCATGCTCTTCCAGAAGAACGTCCAATCGAAGTGTATGAATATATCAAAAGTTTTTTAGGAAAATTTCAAACGGCAGCCGATTAATAATGATATTTTTTGCCGTTTAAAATTTATTTCTTGGAACAAGAAAAATATAGAAAAAAACCGCTCCAGCCCCAGCACATAAAATATCAATTCCCATTTGTATAGTAGTATCTTCTCCTCCTATACCAACTAGCGGAGCTACGAGTGCGCCCATGGCAAGCGATAAAACCCCTAAGAGAGCTGAGGCACTGCCTGCATTTTTGCCTTGCTTTTACATGGCAAGCGAAAATCCTGATGTATTAACTACCCCAACACTTGAAACAACAAAAAATAATGGCACCAAAATAAATAATTAGCCTGTATGTGTATAATTTCCAGAAAAATAAATCTGTTTTACGCTTGTAAAATAAATAAGGAGATTATATACGGTACCTGTCACCGTATATAATCTCCTTATTTAAACCATCCCTTTTCTTTTGATTGTGTAATAGCTTCGATCCGGTTTTTAACTTCGAGTTTGTCTAAAATAATGGAAATGTAGTTCCGGACTGTCCCAGTTTTGATGCTGAGCTCTTCGGCAATTTCTTTCGTGTTCTTTCCGTCCGCAACAAGCTCTAGAACTTCTTTTTCCCGGTCGGTTAGCGGATTTTCTTCACCGTACACATCATCCATTAATTCTGGGGCATAAATTCGTCTTCCAGCCATCACGCTTCTAATGGAACTCGCCAGCTCTTCACTTGGACTATCCTTCAACAAATACCCGCTCACACCAGCCTTTACCGCACGCTGAAAATAACCTGTTCGGGCGAAAGTTGTTAAAATGATTACTTTACAGCCAAGACCTTTAAGCTCTTCGGCTGCCTCAAGGCCGCTTTTTCCGGGCATTTCAATATCCATAATGCAGATATCAGGCTGAAATTTCTTTACTAGTGCTACGGCCTCTTCTCCATTTGAGGCCTTCCCGACTACTTCCATATCATCTTCTAAATTAAGCAGCGAACCAAAGGCTCCTAAAAGCATTTGCTGGTCTTCAGCAATAACGATTCT
The DNA here is from genome assembly GCF_030123405.1 of Neobacillus sp. WH10. GTDB lineage: Bacteria > Bacillota > Bacilli > Bacillales > Cytobacillaceae > Neobacillus. The sequence goes on along the minus strand of NZ_CP126110.1, from coordinate 1,723,362 downwards.
AATCATTTTTTGTCCTCCTCATCCAAAGGTTTGACATCATTAGGTACTCTTATCATTAAAGTTGTTCCATCTTTTGTCAAGAGTTCAAGACTGCCATTAATAAATTCCAGCCGTTCTTTCATGCCAATCAATCCATGACCCTCTGCTAAGATACCTGTTTGACCCTTAAAAACACCGTCATCACGAATCGTCAAAACTGTTTCCTTCCACGATTGCTCGATCGAAATGAAACAAGTTTTAGCTTCACTATGTTTCACTACATTGTTTACAGCCTCTTTCAGACACATGCTTAAAATATTCTCAGTTAACAGTGAAACATTTGCCAAGGTGAAGTCACCTTTACTAACAAAATTAATTTGTGCCGCTTTAATCATTTGTTTAACCCGAAGAATTTCATCTTTTAAGCGGATACCGCGCATCGAAGAGACCATTTTTCTAACTTCACTTAAGGCCGTCCGTGCTGTTTGCTGAACATCTTTTAATTCCTGCCGTGCCTGTTCTGGATCCTTCACAATCAATCTCCGTGCCAAATCTGACTTCAAACCAATCAATGAAAGCTTTTGCCCAAGTGTATCATGAAGGTCACGAGCAATTCTATTCCGCTCCTCAATTTTGACTAGCTCTGAAATCCTTTTGTTTGCATCCTCCAGCTTTTCTTCTAGCTGTCCCCGCTCGTTCCGATTATGAATGCTAAATGGAAGAAGGATGACACTGATCCAAACAATGATGACAAAGGGCAGCTGTTGTAAAAATAATTTCTCATGCATAACAATGTTATAGTTGATTGATACAGAGGTACTAATTAAATGAATAAAATACAAGGTAAAAAAGGGAATACGGTCTTTAATATTTCCAATAAAATAGGCTAAGAAAAAGGCGAAATAAACATAACTGAAAAGGCTGGACGCTGTGATTGAGATTCCAATTAGGATCAATGTCCAAAGATACACTGGCCAGCCTTTTGAGATAAATGCAATCCGGTAGAGGATAAAGAACACCAAGGTAAGTAATATCCCCACAACAATTTCAATAGTGGAAGGTGATTGGAAGATAAAGTAAAAAGGTAGTATGCAAAGAATTGTCCAAATATATGGTGCAATACCATTATTTTTTTGGAATGTAAAATACCTTTTAATCATGAACGAAACCTCATTTTCGAATAAACTACTTTACTCTTCTATTTTACCTTACTCCGCTTTCATTTTTCCTATTACATTCTCCATTTTAGCTAAAATTCTTACATCTTTAAACCGAACAAACTTTTTGCTTTCTTCATCCCATAGATGGAATTTCAACGAACTAAAGCTTGTACCTAAAGTAATGGTCGGTACATTTTGCAATGGAGGTGTATTATTATGTGCTTCTTCAAGCTTATAATTTGGAACTCTTGGGCTTAAATGGTGAACATGGTGATAGCCAATATTACCAGTCAACCATTGTAGAACTTTCGGCAGTTTATAGTATGAACTTCCTTCTACCGCTGCCTTCACATATTCCCAATCCTTATCTTCTTCAAAATAAGAATCCTCAAAAGTATGCTGCACATAAAAGAGCCAGATCCCAGCAGAGCCTGCAATTAAGAAGATTGGACCCTCTACCAATAGGAATGATTCCCAGCCAATTGACCAGCAAAGTAAACCTGTCAATGAAATTAATGAAACATTGGTTAAATAGGTATTGAGGCGTTCCTTAAGCCTCGCGCCTTTTCTGTTAAAGCGATTTTTGATAACGAATACATAAATAGGACCTAAAATAAACATAACAAATGGATTACGATACAAGCGATACCCTAAACGAGCCCAAAATGATGCAGACGAATATTCATCAACCGTAAGCATCCAAATATCTCCGGTCCCGCGCTTATCGAGGTTACTGCTTGTCGCGTGATGGACGGAATGGTCATGTGCCCATTGACTATATGGAAATACCGTTAAAATTCCAGTTATGGTTCCAAGGATCTTATTTGCTTTCCGATTTTTAAAGAAGGAATGGTGACAGCAATCATGGAAAATGATAAATGTACGCACCATAAATCCTGCGGCAACTACTGCAATCGCCAAGGTAAGAAAATATGAAATTGACAGACTTTTGTAGGCAAGAAACCATAATAAAATAAAAGGTACGATTGTATTAATAACCTGCCATACACTGGCTTTTGTATTTGACTTTTCAAATGGAGCAACTTGCTTACGCAAACTTTTTTGTCTTTCGTTCGTCATAGTTTAAATTCCCTTCCTCTTCTTTGTTATCTCAAAGTATAGAGAAAGAAAGAAATGCAAAAAAGTAATACGTGTCATGTACAAACCATGATAAATGTCATGTTTAGCACTAAAAATTAATACCAGGTACTAACAAAATCCTTTTTCCTTAAGTTTTTTATAAGAATGTTTAGAATAAGCACCTTGAATTTTTTTATATAAAAATTTTTTTCCAAGTGAATCCCCCTGCCGTTTGCTTAAATTGTATATGTAACTTACATATATTAGGGAATAAATATCTTGGTGCTACTATATAATAGTTTAGTTAGAAATTAATAGATGACTACACACTACACATATTTGCAACATAGTATATAAGACAATAGGAGGAATCAAAATTGGGAGAAATTTTCACCGTTTGCTCCGGTATTCCTTATTTGCGGTTTGGCCTGGGGGATCCATTAGTTTTTATCCATGGTCTTGGAGAAGTAAAAGAGGGCTGGGCAAATCAGTTTGAATTCGCTGATCAGTTTGACTTAATTATTCCTGATTTACGTGGACATGGTGAGTATCAATCACCAGGTGAGATCTCAATTAAAAACTTTGCTCACGATGTCATTTCTCTATTAAAAGGGCTTGGAATTAGTAGTGCACATATTTGCGGCTTGTCGATGGGTGGAATGGTGGCACAAGAAATTTATCGCCAAGCTCCCGAAATATGCCGATCATTAATGCTTGTCAGTACTTTACATTATGCTCCAAAACAACTAGGGAAATTGTTTTTAAAATCTCGCAAGGCACATGCCGAAAATAAATCCCCTGATGTTCTAAGAGAAACGGCGGCAAAGGTTTGCCTTTACTCTTGGACAAAAGAAAATACCGAAAGCTTTTATCAGTTTTATAAGCCGAATAGTGAATTCTATTTCAAGGCAATGGAGGACTGCCTTAAAGTAAATAACCTACGTTTACTTCCTAAAATTAATGTTCCTACCTTAATCATTGGCGGACAATATGATTCTGTTATCCCTGTTTGGGTTCAATTATTAATGCATAAACAAATTCCCCATTCGGAGTTTGTCATCTTCAGGAATACTGGCCACATTGCTAAACTCGAGGCTAAAGATGCCTTTAACAAAGTACTCCGCAACTTTTTAAATAAACACAAATCCTAAGGGGAGAACCTCCCCTTCCTCCTCCCTATTGCCCACACATTTATAAATATAATTAGTGAACCTGTATAGAAAAATCAATAGTCTTATACGCTACGAAAAAGGTTGCTAATGAGTAGATTGCTTCGTATAAACCAAATATGAAAATCGAACACCCGAAAATGAATAAATTAAATAATAGAACATATTGTCCAATAGAAAAAGGGGACCGTTTACTAAACAAGATGGCCAACACTTCGGTCCCATCCAAACAGGCTCCAAACCGAATCGTGATCCCAACACCCAAACCTAAACAGAATCCCCCAAGGATTATCACTAAAATCGGGTTATTGGTTATGACTGGAATCGGTTCAAGCAGAAACGTTCCCATTGACAGAACAAGGTTTGCAAAAAGGCTAAGCATGAGAAACCGTCTTCCAAGGAAAGAATAAGCAAGAATGAAAAAAGGTGTATTCAATAGTAATAAAAATAAACCTACTTCCTGATGTGTGATATGTGAGAGTATAATACTAATTCCAATGATGCCACCGTCAATCACATAATTTTTCACCAAAAATAATTGTAAGGATATAGCGACTAGCAATGCTCCGCAAAAAATAAAGCAACTCCGCTTAATAAAAGACATATCTACTGCTCTGCTAAAGTTACTGTAAAATCTAACCCTTGTCCAATACATATGACTCCCCTTTTATTCAAAATCCAGTCACGAAGTATGGTTAAATATATTCCGTTATCTCATAAAAAATTCACTTCAGCACCATTGAAATATAAAAAAACCGCTAGTAACAAATACATTTTTGTCACTAGCGGTAGGTTAGTTAGCTCTCCTAACTGCTTGTTGTTCCAAAGGTTTTTGAATATGAGACCTGTCGGTCACTGAAAGCTAAATCTTCGAAATACCTGCCATCAAATTTTTTATTGATTCAAATGCAGATTAAATATAAGAAGTGTGTGTTGTTTAATCGCTCGCCCTTCACTGTCTCAATTATTTTTTAGCATATTAAAAACTTGCTCGACATCTTTATCACCGCGGCCCGAAAGGTTTACAATCAGGACATCCTCAGCAGGCAATTTCTTTGCCAGCTTAATTGCATAGGCAATTGCATGGGAACTTTCCAATGCCGGAATAATACCTTCTGTTTTACTGAGCAATTGAAATGCAGCCAATGACTCTTGTCCAGTGATTGTCACATATTCGGCTCTGCCGCTGGTTTTCAAATAACTGTGTTCTGGCCCCACACCTGGATAATCCAACCCTGCAGCGATGGAATATGTTGGCTTCGGTTCGCCTTTTTCATCCAGCAGTGTTAAACATTTAAAACCATGGATGACAGCTGGAACCCCTTCAGTTAAGGTTGGTGCCTCTGCTGGTTCAACTCCAATTAAGCGAACATTTGGTTCATCAATATAATGGGCAAATGCCCCAATCGCATTACTGCCTCCTCCTGCACAGGCAATCAAGGCAGTTGGTAGTTTTCCTTCTTTTTCAAGGACCTGACGCTTCGATTCTACACTAATAATCGACTGGAAATGTTTGACCAATGTAGGATACGGGTGCGGCCCCACAGCTGAACCTAATAAATAAAAAGTATCTTTATAATTTTGCACCAGGTCGCCCAAAGCCTCATCAACAGCATCCTTTAGGCGCCCCTGCCCTTTTTCAACAAGAACAACTTTTGCGCCTAATAATTCCATTCGAAAAACGTTAAGTGCTTGGCGCTCGGTGTCTAGTTTACCCATGTATATAATACATTCCATCCCAAACATGGCACAAGCTGTCGCTGTGGCGACACCATGCTGACCAGCTCCCGTTTCTGCGATGATCCGCTTCGCTCCCATTCTTTTAGCTAATAAAATTTGCCCAATCGCATTATTAATTTTGTGCGCACCGGTATGGTTTAAATCCTCTCTTTTCAGATAAATTTTCGCTCCGCCAATTTGTTTCGTTAAATTTTCAGCAAACGTTAACGGGCTTTCTCTCCCGATATATTCCTTAAGATAGTAGTTGAATTCATCTATAAATTCCGGGTCATCTTTATACTTAAAATACTGTTCCTCCAGCTTATTCATCACAATCTGTAAGTCATCAGGAATAAAACTGCCGCCAAACTCTCCAAAATAACCTTTACTTTCTACACTCACTTTTCCCATACTAGACTCGTCTCCTTCTATGCTACTATTTAGGTTCAGTCAGCAAAACAAAATTAACTGAATATTCCACAAATTATACTATCACACTATTCGCCTTCTGCCAACTTTAAATAACTTTCTTAGGCTCAAAAATGAGGCGCAAAAAATTATGCGCCTCACAACATACCAATATTTACCGACTATTCATATCGAAGTGATTCAATCGGATCAAGCTTGGAAGCCTTGTTCGCAGGAAGTAAGCCGAACAAAACACCAATAACCATGGAGAATAAAACACCGCCTAATACCACTTGCCATGAAACCAAGGATGGCCAGCCGGCAAAGAAGCTTACTACTGCGGATGCCCCCCATCCGAGAAAAATCCCCAGAATGCCGCCTATTAAAGTTAGAGTCATGGATTCAATGAGAAATTGCGTCAAGACCTGGCCACGGGTTGCTCCAAGTGCCATGCGGATTCCAATTTCTCTTGTCCTTTCTGTTACCGAAACCAGCATTATATTCATTACCCCAATGCCTCCGACAAATAAAGAGATACCGGCAATACTCCCGATAATCAAGGTCATAATTTTTGTAATCTGACCTATTCCTTGGGCGATTTCTTCCATATTAATAACCTGATAGGATTTTTCTGTATTATGCATATTATTTAAAAGCTTTGCCGCTTTTTTACCAGCAGCTTGCAGCTGCTCGGCAGACGCTACTTGTAGAGTTACCTGGGTAAAATCACTGCTGCCATAAATATTTCTCCATGTTTGGAACGGAAGATATACCTCCATGGAACCAAATGAAAGGAGTCCGGTCGGCTTTTCCAAGACACCAATGATTTCGATTGGCTGATTGGCAATCATCATAACTTTCCCGACAGGGTTTTCCTCTTTAAATAATTCTTCCTGCAATTTATTGCTAATTAGCCCAGCACGTCTTCCGCCAAGAAAATCAGCAGAAGTGAAACTTCTTCCCTTAGCGACCTTTAACTCATTTAACTGTAAGTAAGGCTGATTAATACCAGTTGTCGACACATCTACTGAATTTTTTTGAAATCTGGATGAAGATACTTTCGTGCTTGTGGCAACAACTCGCTTAATTTCCGGTATTTGTTCAAGAGCACGTATATCCTCTTGCTTAAACGGAGCCTGCATATAGACGTTTGGGTTCGCCCGAATTTCTTCATCTGAAGGCTGATAAAACATTTCAATCGTATTCCCCGGACCGGTAATCTGCGATTTCAACATTGCTTCTCCCCCTTGCCCGATGGCCACAACGATAATGACAGCTCCCACCCCAATAATAATCCCAAGCATCGTAAGTACACTGCGCATCTTATGTGCTTTAAGAGAACTTAATGCCATGGAAAGGTTTTCTATAAAACTCATATCAATCTCCCCCGATCCATCGAAGCAGGGGACTGGATCACTCCGTCCCTAACCATAATCGTCCTGTTTGCATACTCCGCCACTTCCGATTCATGGGTAACGACAATAACGGTTACACCTTCCATATTAAGCTCCCGGAATTGTTCCATGATATCCATGCTTGTTTTCGTATCAAGTGCTCCTGTCGGCTCATCCGCTAAGATAAGTTTAGGTTTATTAACAATCGATCTGGCAATGGCCACCCGCTGCTTTTGTCCGCCTGATAAAGCATTTGGAAGATGGTCCATCCGGTCAGCCAGTCCTACTTTCACTAATGCCTCTTCTGCTCGGTCCTGGCGCTCTTTTTTTGCTATTCCTGCATAAATCATTGGAAGTTCAACATTTTTCAATGCTGACAAACGTGGCAGCAGATGGAATTGCTGGAAGACAAAGCCGATGGATTGATTTCTAACCCGGGCTAATTCCTTGTCATTATAATGCGATACATTTTCACCGCCCAGATAATATTCACCTTTAGTTGGCTTATCCAAACAGCCGATGATATTCATCAAAGTCGATTTCCCTGAGCCTGAAGGACCCATTATGGCAACAAATTCACCTTTCTTGATGTCTAGGCTAATCCCATTTAGTACATGCACACTTTCTTTACCAAGTAAAAACGATTTTGTGATTGATTCAAGCTGGATCATTTGACTGTCACTTCCAACCCATTCTTAAGATTGTCGGGTCCACTAACAATAACTTGGTCTCCTTTTGCTACACCTTCAAGAATTTCAATCTTCTCTCCGGAGGTAATACCCGTTTTTACCTTTTGCTTATGGGCTTTTCCATCCTTTACGATAAACACAAAAGGCTTATCACCATCATCATGCACCGCATCGATTGGAAGAACCATGGCAGACCTTTTCTCAGTTTCAATTTCCATAATAACTTGGAAACCTGGCTTTAGCTCTTTTGTATCACCTGAAATTTTTACTGTAACAGGGTATTGGACAGCCTGGCTTCCATTTTGCATGCCTGCTTGGATTTGCTGAGGGAGAATGGCAATCTTAGTGATTTCCCCTTGCCACTCCTGCCCAGATACTGCGTCAGATTTTAACATAACTTTCTGTCCGCTGCTAACCTTTAATGTGTCGTATTCAGATAAAAGTCCGGCAGCTGTCATTCCTTCGAGCTTGCCAATATGTAAAATAGGTTCAGACATAGTTCCTTCCATGGACGTAGAGGCAGGTTTTTTCGCCGATAAAACCACTCCATCTATGGTACTCTTAATCTCTAATTCAGCTTGGCGCTTGCTGATCATATCCTTTTGGAGTGAAGTTTGCTTTAAATCCAAATTTGCTAATTTCTTTTCCATTTCAAGCTGTTCTTGTTCCGGAGCAATCTGTTTCTTTGCTTCTTCCTTACCGACTTGGTCGCCAAGAGTCTTTTCTTTGTCTTTTAACTCCTTAATTTTTTTATCAAGTTGGTTAATCTTCAAATTTGCCGATTCAATCGCCAATTTGTTTTGCTCTATTTCTAAGTCAAGCTGAGGATTTTGAAGTTTTGCTAAGACAGTTCCCTTCTTGACTGTTTGCCCTTCTTCTACAAGCAATTCCTTCAGCTCCCCTTTATCAGGGGCGGGATAAACAATTTGTTCCTCTTGAAGTTTTACTGTACCTGGGATCATTAACAGCGAAGAAATTTCCTCCTGTTTGATTTGAGCTGTTTTTACGGAAGGTCCTTTGGCAAAAACCTGCCGGTAAACACTGATTGAAATCATAAGGACAATCAAGCTGATAACGCTCAGCATAATCCACGTTTTCTTTTTCATCATATTGCGGGCAAAGGCAGAGAGTACCTCATCGTTTAAAAGCTAAAGGAGGACCGCCCTCCTTTGCCCTATTCTCCTTTCACTTATCTGATCTGTTTCTTCAGCTATTTGAATTTCATAGATTAAAGTTTGGGCACTCCTTGTGATAAAGTACCTATCAATCCAAAACCAATTTGGATTAAGAAGATCAAAATTGCAATTGTCCAGGCCAGCCCTTTTGAAAATTCAGCTGTTTTATGAAGCCCAATCGCCGTTAAAACTAATGACCAGATTCCGAATACTTCGATTGATCCTAAGACTCCAGCTTTCTCTTGATTCAGCAGCCCTGCTAAACTAGTAATATATATATAAATGTTTCCACCTATTGCGTATCTTATTGCATTGTTTAAAATAAGGCCTGCTGCCCCGATTATCATAATAAAAGTATTCATTGACAATAACTGTTTAAATGAAACTGTTGAACTTGCCAACCTTGCAATCGCCAATTGGATTGCACTGCTAATCAGGACACCAAAAATAGGCATTAAAACTCCTGTTATAGCAACCGTTACCTTGGCAAACATTAAAGCTATGTCAATTTGATCTTCTGGCACCCCTTGATCAATAAAAATAGATTCATTCATTGATAGTGCCATAAAGGTCGTTCCTATTACATAAAGGATACTAATAATGATTAACGGCACCCAAAATTTCGGGTTTCCCTTAATTCTTTCAAATTGAAGACCAGGGCTAATAAACATTCCCAACAAACTAGGTTTTTCTTTCTGTAAATCCACTTCTTTTTGTAATTCCATTTTCAACACCCCTATTTCCACATATGTAAATATTCCTATTAAGTATACGACAAAACGATGTAAAAGTTTCATAATTTTGGTAAATGATGCCTGATTTCTATTAATTAACTTCAAAAAACATGAACTATAGTTCATGTTTTTTGACATACTTAATAGTTTTATGTAATAATTGAACTATAGTTCATGTTCAAACAAAGCAATTTAGTAGATTACTAAATTAATATTAAATGAATATTACGACTGGGGGTGTAGGCCTTATTGTGTTAAGGCCAACCATTTGGACATAGTAAACCTGATCATCATTGCCATCTTCATTGCATTAACTGCATTTTTTGTAGCGGTAGAATTTGCAATCGTAAAAGTAAGAGGCACACGTATCGATCAACTAATTAAAGAAGGAAGAAGAGGAGCAACTGCTGCCAAGCATGTGGTTACGCACTTAGATGAATATTTATCAGCCTGTCAGCTCGGAATTACCGTTACTGCCCTGGGCTTAGGTGTGCTGGGAGAACCAACTGTATCAAAACTATTGCAGCCTCTATTTAATAAAATTCATTTAAATAGTTCAGTTAGTAATATATTATCTATCGTCATTGCCTTTGTTCTCGTAACATTTATCAATGTAGTTGTCGGAGAATTAGCTCCTAAATCCTTTGCAATTCAAAAGGCAGAAACAATTACACTTATTTTTGCAAAGCCGATGATTTGGTTTTATAAATTGTTTTACCCCTTCATCTGGCTACTTAATACTTCCTCCAGAAAGATCACCGGGTTATTCGGGCTAAAACCAGCCACCGAAAACGAATTGGCCCATTCGGAAGAAGAGCTGAGGATAATTCTTTCTGAAAGTTATCAAAGCGGGGAAATTAACGAATCGGAATTAACCTATGTGAATAATGTTTTTGATTTTAATAATCGGATTGCCAAAGAAATTATGGTACCTAGGACTGAAATGGTAAGTATATCTATCGACGATCACCCTGAAAATATAATTTCACTAATTAAAGAACAAAAATATACACGTTATCCTGTCATTAACGGTGATAAAGATAACATAATTGGAATCCTGAACATCAAGGATATCTTAACTTCCAAAATATCACATGATTCGGAAAAAAATAGGTCGATTACACCTTATATTAAACAGGTAATTTGCGTGATTGAAACCATACCAATTCAAAATTTACTACTGAAAATGCAAAAAGAAAGAACCCAGTTGGCCATCCTTTTGGATGAATTTGGAGGTACTTCTGGTCTTATAACAGTTGAAGATATCATCGAAGAAATTGTTGGAGATATACGAGATGAATTCGATACGGATGAAATTCCAGAGATCCGTAAAATTAACGATCAGCATTATATTGTGAGTGGGAAGGTTCTAATTGAAACTGTTAACGACCTTCTAGGCACATCTATTTTGAATAAGGATTTAGACACAATTGGAGGTTGGTTTCTTTCTAAGAAATTCGATGCCAAAAAAGATGACCGGATAGATTTAGATGGTTATTCCTTTAGAATAAAGGAAATGGAAGAACATCATATTTTATATATGGAGATTCAAAAGCTGGCTGAATTAGAATACATGCTTCCAAAAACCTCTGTTTCCTAACCATATATATTTTTAAATTCTAACTCACAAATTTGCATTATTAAAACGGGCTGAATCAGGAATTCAGCCCGTTTTCTATATTTCAAATGAATCAACAGTTTGTAAAATTACCTTGTTTTAGACTCCTTTATTTTGCCGTTTGCTCATTTTAAGGCATGTTTGCGCTATTTTTTATTGGCATATTCGTTTTTCTTCTATGATCCATTGCTTCTTTTATTTTACAAAAAATCCCTCTCATTATAAATGGAAATCCTGATCACAACGTTTCTCAAGATTCTTGGTGGTTTTACTTAATTTAACCTCTTTCTGGTCTTTAAAGGTTCCCATGATAATATCCATAGAAGGATTCGTTACACCATACCAGAAATTTTCATTTTTGAAATGATGCCATAAATGGATTTTTTTCATCCAGCGGCCCCAAGGGGATAACGGCTGGAATGGGCGATGTGCTCGGTAATGTACCCATTCATAATATAATAGAAATAGAATAACTCCTGTGATAAAGGCATTCGTGATGATAAGGCTAGCTGTAATAAAGTAAACAATTCCGCCAACAACGATAATATTAGGCAAGCTGTACCAAAGTGGTAAAAATAATAGATGTAAATTGTTGGGGTCTGAGTGATGGTCATAATGGATTCGTTTAAGTAACTTTAAAAAGAATGCATTCTTGGGCGGTTTCATATGGAAGAGAAACCGATGTGTCATATATTCACTTATTATATAGCCTGCCATTCCCAATACAAAAGAGACCCAAGTCCCTAATGACGACAAGTGAGAAAACATAAAGCCAAAACAAATGAGGAAAATGAGACTCATAACGAAAATATCCGGAAAGGATAAGAATTGTTTTAGATACTTGACTTTCATTTAAATCGCCTCCACCTTAGTTTTTTTCTGAACGGTTCTTCCAAAGCATCAAGCTTTTCTCCATCGCCTCTTTTGCAATCTTTTCAGCCTCTTCAGGTGTTCCATTTAATGAAGCCGCTAAAAGGTCTTGGTAATATTCAAGTGATACTCTTCTATGCTCCCCTGTTGAAAAATATCTCTGAGCCATTTTTATATAAAAGGAATTGAAGCTGTTTAAAATCAATAAATAAACCGGATTTGGCGAAAGAACGGCTAGGCCTTTCTGTAAATTCCAATCATAGTTTGCATAGCTATTAGAATCGTCGTTCAGTTGGTCTAAATCAGCAAGCAAGGCAACCACTTTTGGCCGATTCCATTCAACTGCATCATGAACATACGTTGGCGTCAGTGATTTCCTTATTTCCAACAAGTGAACAATAAATTCGTCGCTAACAAAATCATGATTTTGGATAATATGAGCAAGTGTTGTTAGATTGCCATCGTGCCAATAATCATTTACAACCGCTGGCTGTCCCTGCCTGATCGTAAGCCATCCATCCCTCCCTAACCGCTGTAGTGCCTCCCTAATTGTAGGACGGCCAACTCCGAATTCTTTTGCGAGTTCCCTTTCCGAAGGCAGTGGACTCCCTATTGGATAGTCACCCGCCATTACAGCCTTGCACAAATGCTTTTCAATAATATCTGAAGAACGTTCCTTTTCCATTACACAAATTTACCTCCAGGTCGAAGTGGTATTACAAGTTATCAATAGTGGTAATACCAGTATCTTATAATAAATTTGAATATTTTGTCAATTACTTATTAAAGGTTATTACCATTTTTCTTTTTTCTATTAGGCATTTGTTTTCATAAAAAAAGGATAGAGCTGTAGATTTCATCTACTCGTATCTATCCTGTTCCGTTTATAAAAATGAACAGTCCTTATTTCACTGTTCCGAAGGTTCAATCTTGCAAATCTGATAAAAATATAGTTGTAAGCCGTCAGTTTTTTTAAATGTAGTTTAAAGTAAGTATCCGCCCGTAAAACGGGCGGTTTTAATTTCGCCCTATAAGGGCACTTTACCAACAAAGCCCCTGAAGGGGCCTCTTAATTGACCGTCAACCGTTTATCTCCACTATTTATCTTTAAATGGATCAACGTATTCTCGCTTGCTCATGTTGTCGCGCAAACGATCCTCTGCTTCCTGTTCCCGAATATACTTTGCTATCGTTTTTTCATTTAATCCAACTGTACTTACATAATATCCTTTTGCCCAAAATGTTCGATTACCATAATTGTATTTTAAATTTGCATGTCTATCATGGATCATCAAGGAACTCTTTCCCTTTAAATATCCCATGAAATACGAAACTGACATTTTCGGTGGTATTTTGACTAACATGTGAATATGGTCTGGCATTGCATGTGCTTCAATAATTTCTACATCTTTCATTTCACATAGTCTTCTTAGAATCGCACCTATTTCCTTTCTTAGTTTCCCATAAATAATTTTCCTTCTATATTTTGGGATGAACACGATGTGATACTTACAATTCCATCTTGTATGTGATAAACTATTGTCGCTCGACATGAGCATGATCTCCTCTCGTTATTGAAGTTGGTTTGACGGCCATCTTCTATTATAACGATTGGAGATTTTTTCTCTTCTAATACAACTCTTGAAGTTTCGTTTGCACACACGCAGAGCGTGTGGTTTTAAAAGCATAATAAAAATGGCGTGGAAAATCCTCATCCTATGGACAAGAATTCCCACACCATCATTATTAAGGTACGATATTCCCTGCAGCTTTATATATTTGATACCATTCTTCTCTTGATAATCTAATTTCTGCCCCCTTACATGCGTCTTTCATTCGCTCTGCATTGGTCGTTCCAAGAACCACCTGAATGTTAGCTGGATGACGAGTAATCCAGGCAGTAGCTATCGCTGTGTTCGTAACGCCATATTTCTCGGCAATACTGTCTACCACCTCGTTCAGCTTTGGAAACCTTTCTACATCACCTAAAAACGAACCTTCAAAGAAGCCGTGCTGGTATGGGGACCATGCTTGCATTGTGATATCATGCAGACGGCAATATTCCAAAATGCTGCTGTCACGGTTAATCGCTTGGTCATTCTTCATGTTAAGGGTAATACCCGAGTCAATCATTGGTGTGTGAGCAATACTGAATTGAAGTTGATTTACCACCAGTTTATAAGGGAGGTATTTTTGTAAAAGTTCTATCTGGGCCGGATTATGGTTTGATACACCAAAATGCTTTACCTTGCCGCTCGTATGAAGATCTTCAAACGCCTCAGCTACCTCAGCAGGCTCCATTAGTGGATCAGGACGATGAAGAAGCAATATATCAAGATAATCGGTTTTTAATCGCTTTAATATACCGTTAACGGACTCAATGATATGCTCTTTCGAAAAATCAAAATAGCCTTCTGGAGAAATTATACCGCATTTACTTTGCAGGATCATTTTTTCACGTATGCTGGAATTCATTTGAATCGCTTCGGAAAAAATCTCCTCACACTGTCCCTTCCCATAGATATCTGCATGGTCAAAGAAATTAATCCCTTCATCCAATGCTGTCCGGATTAACTTTTCAGCTTCAGGCAAAGATAACTGTGTTAAACGCATATTACCCATGATCATGTTAGATACTTGTAAATCAGTGTTTGCGATGTTTATGTATTTCATTTGAGTCCCTCCTTGTAGTGTATTCAATTTCATTATACTCTTGAAAGGCAGTATATTAATAATACAACGCTTACTTGAACAAAGGGAAGTGGTTGTTCTTTTAATTACAATCAACGCTAGTTGAACTTTGCTTCTCTAACTCTAGGAGTTGTGTCTTCATCTCCAAACCACCCCGATAGCCAGTCAGAGAGCCATTTTTTCCAACAACACGATGACAAGGCACAGTAATTAACACTGGATTAGCACCAATTGCCGTTCCGACTGCACGGACTGCTGCTGGCTTATTTATACGGTTCGCAATGTCAGAATATACTCTAGTCTCTCCAAAAGGAATTTCACAAAGAGCGTTCCATACAGCAACTTGAAACTCCGTTCCATGGAAATCAAATGGAACAGTAAAATCCTTACGTTTCCTATCAAAATATTCAATTAGTTCATCTGCAAAAGGCAATAGCTTCTCCCTGTCTTCTACTAGAGGACTGTCCGGAAACCGTTTCTCTGCCCAAACAGACAGTTCTTCAAATTGCTTATTTTGTGAGCCTACGTAACATAGCCCTTTCTTTGTTGCAGCAATATATAGGTTCCAATCTTTATAATTGAGCAGTGACCAATATATAGCTGTTTTATTCATTGCTTTCATTTTGCCATTCCTCCGATTTTTCATTTCGAAATTGTGCGGGTGTATGACCCGTCATTTTTTTAAACAATGTAATAAAATAGGGTGTATTTGACATTCCTACTAACTTCGCTATATCCGCAATCGATCGATCCGACTGATGCAAATATTTTTTTGCCGTATTTATTCTAAGCTGTTGAATATATTCAACTGGCGTGGTACCGATAATCTTTTTAAAAGTCCGGTGTAAATGATAGGGACTTCCATGGCTAATATCTGCCAATGTTTCAAGCGTGAGCTTTTTATTATAATTTCTACTAATGTATTCTGTAATTAGTGCAACCCATTCATTATCTGGTAAGCGTTCATTCGTGGGTTTACAGCGTTTACACGGACGAAAATTCTCAGTTAGTGCTTGTTCAGCACTTTGAAAAATACGAACATTTTCTTTCTTAGGAACTCGTGATTTGCATGATGGTTTACAGAAAATTCCCGTAGTCTTAACACCATAAAAAAATAGATTATTGTATGATGTATCGTTGCCGATTATGGCCTGCCATTTTTCATCTGTCATTATTCCATCACGAGGATCCTTATGAAACTCTATTCCCATTTAGACCACCTCTCAATTATTATAGCTCCAGTTCTAACAGAATGTAGGTTTTCCAGAATAAAAAAGCAAGATATTGAAATTATTTTTTGCAATAATAAGTAGAAAAAGATCTGGAGGGATCCAAGTGTCAGAAGTACAAAAAACGAATGATTTTTTGGAAGATGTTAATGGAGAAATCATCATTGAATTGCCGGCAGATTTTAATTTAAATGCAAATCTTGGTTATTTAGAGCGGAACAAGAATGAGTGTATGTTTGAGGTCGAACATACAATTATTACCAGGATCATTGTTGTTGGCAAAAAACGAACTTTAGTGCAGATTAAAGTAACTGAACAAAATCAGATGATTGTTCAGTTTTTAAAAGTTTCTAACCCTCTTAATCAGTCGGAGCGTGCAGAGGTTATCAGATTCATACGTGAATGGTTTGATCTTGATCGCGAGTTAATCCCATTTTACAAAATGGCAAAAGCAGACCCGCTCCTTAATTGGCCTGTCCAAGAATTTCACGGTTTACGATTAATCGGCGTCCCTGATTTATTTGAGGCCCTCTGCTGGGGAGTTTTAGGTCAGCAAATTAATCTAGCATTTGCCTATACTTTAAAGAGACAATTTGTCGAAAAGTTTGGTGATTCTATCGAATGGAGCGGCAGGAACTATTGGGTTTTTCCCTCTTATGAACAAATCGCTAAATTATCCCCTGGAGATCTGGCAGATATAAAAATGACCGTAAAAAAGAGTGAATATATTATCGGCATTGCCCGATTAATGGCCAGCGGGGAATTATCGAAAGAAAAATTATTGGGAATGGAAACTCTTATAAATGCTGAAAAAAGTTTAATCAAAATCCGCGGGATAGGTCCTTGGACAGCAAACTATGTACTGATGCGCTGCTTACGACATACCTCAGCTTTTCCCATTGACGACGTCGGACTGCATAACGCCATCAAACATCTAACCGGTTCAGAGAAAAAGCCGACAAAGGAAGAACTCTTAAAGCTTGCATCCAGGTGGGCCAATTGGCAAGCGTATGCGACATTTTACTTATGGCGTGTTCTCTATTAAAAAACAATAAATAAAACATATATGCAGGTCATAACATTAAAGGCATCTGCCCAGAAACGGCAGATGTCATCTAGCTTTACGTATTTGATACCCCCATTTTTGTCGTAGTCACCTATTTAAGACTAACCTTTTACTGTTTGGATATGATATACCGGATTCATATACGTATTGTTCTTTAACATTTACTCAAAACAAGAACTTAATTTTTGTAATAAGACATATAATACTTAAATAGGAATATTTTTGTAAGCCGTGGTAACAAAAAATTACGTCTTAATTGGTTAGCTAGTGGGTTCAAGCCAAGGGGGGAATTGGATGGCAGTAGTAAAAGCAACAAGTTCAGATATTGATCTCTTAGCAAGATTACTTCGGGCAGAAGCTGAAGGAGAGGGAGAACAAGGGATGCTGCTTGTAGGGAACGTTGGAATAAACCGAATAAGGGCAAATTGTAGTGACTTTATTGGAATAAGAACGATCCCGGATATGGTCTATCAGCCTCATGCATTCGAAGCAGTACAGCATGGGTATTTTTATCAAAGAGCTAGAGAACAAGAAAAACGTTTAGCGCGTCGGTCTGTTGATGGAGAAAGGTTCTGGCCAGGAAAATTCAGTTTGTGGTATTTTAAACCTCCTGGTGATTGTCCACAAACCTGGTACGACCAGCCATTTGTAGGAAGATACAAAAACCATTGTTTTTACGAACCTACAGCTGAAACATGTGAAAACGTTTATAACACTTATTAAAACATGAATTACTTTTCTTTTTCATTTGAATTGTAGTGAAGCTAACCATGTAAGTGAATCAAATGCTGAATAATTAACTAGGAATCCTACAACCACGTATTTCAGACTGGTTACCTCCATAGGCGTTTTTGCCATCGGGTCAAGTTTTTAAGGTTATCCTTGTTCAACTTTTTTTAATTCTATCAATTTTGAATTTACATTTGCTTTTTTATAATTTATATATATAATAAATGTGAACTCTTATTTGGAGGGATAAATTTGGACATTGACCTGGAATTACAGGGAAAAGATGCCTTTCGTGAAGTTATTTTAGAAGGAAATTTTGGTCAAATCGCCATATGGAAAGATGGTGAGTGGTCTGTAGTTAATTCTCCTTTATATCAAGCTAAATCTAGGGAAGAGAAACCAATATATATCCTTAATGAAAAGGATTTATTAAACTCCTATGAAAATGAGGATTTCTTGGAGATGCTAATTAATCAAATTGACGAATTGTTTAGTATGGTGTCCTAAAAAGAATAAACCTATCAAGAGATGAACATACAGTTGATTTTATTAAAGTCGTATTAAATAATGATTTCTACATTCTCCACACGCTAAAAATAAATAGCGTGTTTTTTTATTTCTTTCAAAAATGGAATTAGCTGTGAACACCTAAAGTCTTGCTAACTTATTCAACTCCATTATATGAGTACTTTTATAATTCTGATACAGAATATGGCGTAAAAGCTGGTTCAAGTGATATACCTAAAGAAAAAAGCCTGTGGTTCTTTCAAAAGAACCATAGGCTTTTCAAACCATTTAGAAGAATCGTTTTTTCCAGAATATAATTGCAGTAGAACTGGCTAATACAATGGAAATTATGATAGCAATCAAAAATCCGTACTTGTAATGTTGAAATGGTAATGGAACATTCATACCATAAAAACTCGCAACCATTGTAGGTAAAGCTAGGATTATAGTAAAAGATGTCAAAAATTTCATTACAATATTTAAGTTATTTGAAATAACTGATGCAAAAGCATCCATCATACCACTTAAAATCGATGAATGCGTTTCAGCCATCTCAATAGCTTGTTGATTTTCAACAATTACATCCTCTAACAGTTCCTTGTCATCTTCAAACATTTTTAAGTAATTGCTTTTTAACATTTTCTGCATAACGATGTTATTTGATTTTAAAGAAGTCGTGATATAAACTAAACTTTTTTCCAAATTTAATAACGTAAAGAGTTCCTTGTTTTTCATTGACTGATGTAATTCTTTTTCAATTTCATCTGTCTTTTTGTTAATTAATTTTAAATTTTTAAGAAACGAAGTCGCAATTAAATAAAGAATCTGGAATGAAAATCTTGTTTTTTTGAATGTAAAAAATTGCTTTACTTTATTCTGAACAAACATATGAAAAATCGGATTGTCTTTCAAACAAACGGTTATAAAACAACCATTAGCGATAATCATTCCTAATGGGATCGTATCATATATGTCTAAACCACTATCGTCCTTTGACATTAAAGGTAGATTGACAATGATTAATACATTATCATCATCTTTTTCAATCCTTGAACGTTCTTCTTCGTCTAATGGATCTTTTAGAAAGTCTAAAGGAATTTGTGCTTTATTAGCCACATCGTTAATCTCTTGTTCTGTAGGTGATATTAGATTAACCCAGCAGCCTTTAGTAATTTCTGTTGTTTCTTCAAGTATTCCATGTTCATTTGTCAAATAAATGTTCAACATCAATATAACCTCCTCATTTGTATTGAGGAAGTCAAAAATGCCCCACCCATAGAAAAGAGTTGATTTTTTTATCTGTAATCAACCTACTGAGGAATGGTACGTTATTAACTTCCCCTTTGTACGACCTGGGATCAGGTTCGTTACAACTTCGACTACTCAAAAAATATCAACTCCTTGTAAATATAATGGATAAAGTACCTTCATATCATACACTTACAGTTTAGACTTGTAAACTTGTATTTGTATACTTTATAAATTGAATTACATTAAAACCAATTATCACTAAATTCCTGGATCTTCAACTCAAGCACCCGGTTAATTGAATAAGCAACCTTACTACTATAATTAAATAATTGTGGAAGCACACTAATTTTTTCTTAATAACTACGCACACAAACAAATTATGAGTACATAAAATGCCTATAGAGGTTTAATTGCTAATGTAAGAGGTGAAGAAAATTATGGTTTCATATATTGATTACACTTCTCCATCAACTCAATACGTATTTGACGTAAATAATAGTCCCTTGTTTAAAAAGGATCATAATAACTTTATTAACGTATTAGGTGTGAAACAGTTAAATACTTAAGAAAATGTGTCTCTTTTAGACATTTTCTTAAGTGCTAATAATGTTGTAGAACCGCACTATCACCAAAATGCCGCAGAGCTAGTCTATTGTATTTCTGGTGCGGCAACTGTATCGATGCTGAACCCATATACCAAACATATTCTCAATTACTCCATTACCCCAGGACAAGTGGCAAACATTCCTCAAGGTTGGTGGCATTATGAAGTAGCTACTGAAAATAACACTCATCTTTTAGCCATTTTTGATGCACCAACTCCAGAAGTTATTTTAGGTTCTGACATTTTAAAATTTACTCCTACAAATATTATGTCGCATACCTATTGTCTTGATGAAAATAACTGGAAAGAAGCAATTGCACCAGTAAAACCCACAACATATATAGGTCCATACAAGAACTGCAATAGAGAAAATGAAAATATACCTCAGCAGTATTTAAATCAACCTTATCATCTTCAAAAGAATTGCATCAATCACCAACATATCCCATACGAACATCATTATTACCAATACTGGGGTTTTAGATAAACTAAAAAAACAATCGGCATGGAAAATTCATGCCTTTTCTCTGATCAATGTTTGGTCAAAAGCAACATAAAGGGGTTATTTCTCCACTTCAACTGCTTCTTAATTTCAAGTGAAAAACTTGTCAATCAAACTTTTTAAATAGGAATAAACTAGAAAAAAGGTATAAATCACTCATTTTTTAGTAATTATACCTTTTGACATGTATGGCATTTAATGATTGTTAGATTACTTAACAAATAGTCTCTTATTAAAAACAAGTAAACGATTGAATTTGTCGTAAGCTTATTCCGAAATAAACCCATCTATTGCCAGTCCAACGCCACCCTGCGACCGAGGTTCGACCAACGAATGTTGGATAAAACCAAAATTGCTGAAAATTTCTTAGCCATACATACGTATATCTGAATAAACATCTTCTAATACTGCCTGGATCCACTGCAAAGGTTTGTGCTTGTTGTGTTTGTGCTGGAACAAAAGATGGCGGTGGTGCACTTGGCGGTGGTGCAGTTGGCTGTCCAACCTCTGGCCCTTGACCCGGTGGTGGAAACCCAGGTGGTCCTTGTGGTGGTCCCAATTGGGGAAAAGATGTTCCAAATTGTCTTTCATCAAGGGTTGTATGATAATAATTCTTCACTTGGGATGGAGTAGAATAATATTTAGTTTCCTGACTATATGGATTGTTAGTATACAGATGCATATGACTAGGATACATAAAATGAACTCCTTTACTTTTTAATCTCACAACATCCTATTCTTTAGGCATTGTCCTATCAACTTGTACTCACAAAAATGTGTATTTACCTATAAAATACCTTATAAAGTTGTTAGGTCTTGCAAGATTTTTTACATATTACATAAGTTTCACTATTGAATCCCCTGACACCTAACTATACAGAACATTTTTTTAATCACCCACACAGTCATATAGGTATGGACCTCCGTATATTATCTAGACATTGGTCTGGATGTGGCAAAATATTTTTACAAAAATAAAGGTATCCCTATTCATACTTGCTAATAGAGATACCTTTAAAATCTAATAGACACATATATGTTAGAAAAAATCACCCAGTTTTCCTTATGAAAACAAAATGTATATAACACAACTCCTGCTTCGTCTATTCTAATGAATAGTAGGTTTCTTATCTAGAATACATTAACGGTCTATACCATTAGATAGAATAACTTGTTGATACCAATGAAAACTTTTTTTCTTTATTCTTTTTAAATCTTTTAAATCATTTTCATCACGATTTACATATATAAAACCATATCTTTTCCTAAATCCTTGATGAGTAGAAATTAGATCGATTGCTGCCCAAGGACAATAACCAATAACATCAACACCATCTGAAATTGCCAACTCCATTTGTTCTATATGTTTACTTAAATAATCTATTCGGTAGTCATCTACAATAGAGCCATCTTCGTTAACCTTGTCGTATGCCCCTATACCATTCTCAGTAATAATAATGGGTAGATTATAGCGTTCACTCACTTCTCTTAATGTCACCCTAAATCCAACAGGGTCAATTTCCCAACCAAAGTCTGATAATTCGAGATATTCATTGTCATCTCCCATAAAGAAGCCTTCTTCTCCTACTTCTATTTGCTGATCACCAATATCTTCAAACACAAAATTCTCATCATACTCACAAACAGTAATAGAAGAATAGTAATTAAAGGCAATATAATCCGGCTTTGAGCTGGCCAATATTTCCATATCTCCATCTAAAATTACAGGTTCCATTTTTTTACTTTTCATAAAGCTCCACGCTATTTTGTTATAGCGTCCATATACAGCCATGTCTAAATATAACCAGTTGCGTATAGCGTTACAATTTTGAGCTGCAATAATATCATTTGGTTTACACGTTTTTGGATAAACATAACTAATATTTGGAGCAGGACCAATTTTTCCATCCGGTACTAACTGATGACATAAGTTCGTTACTCTAGCCTCTGCTAAGAGCATATGATGATTTTGTTGATATAACTCTTTTTGTGATACATCAGATGTCCCAATTGCTCCACCATGTAATATCATCATATTTTGTTCATTAATTGTTAACCAATACTTAACTCTATCTCCAAAACGTTCAAAAAGCACCTTGCAATAATTCACAAAAGCATCAATAGTAGCTCGATTACTCCATCCACCCTTCTTCTCTAAGGCATATGGTAAATCAAAATGATACATAGTTACTAATGGTGTGATGTTATGCTTAATTAATTCATTTATTAGATTATTATAAAACATAATACCTTTTTCATTTATTTCTCCGTCTCCATCAGGAAAAATACGTGTCCAAGCAATAGAGAATCTATATGTTTTTAACCCCAACTCTGAAAAAAGCATTATATCTTCTTTATAATTGTGATAATGGTCACTACAAACTTTAAAATCTGATGTCCCTTCGGGAATACCCTTCACATCTTGAATAGAAGGTCCTTTGCCATCCACATTATAGGCGCCTTCTACTTGGTAAGCACTTGTAGAGGCTCCCCATAAAAAATCTTTTTTAAAAGTACTATTCAACATATATCTACCCTTCTTGTTGTAGCTATATTAATAGAGTTACTCGTATTTACACGCACTAACAATCTATTATTTACCAGATATTCTTTCGTAAAGGCTAATAAACTCTTCCGCTATAACTTTAAATCCTTCGGCACTCATAAGTTGGTCTTCAGCATGCGCTAATAATAAGCTAACTTCTACTTTTTCACCATTTGCTTCTTTACTAATAAGTTCAGCATGTGCTTTATGTCCTTGGATAAAAGTTTCAGCTCCTTCTTTCATTAAATTTTTTGCTTGTTCAAAATTACTTTTCTTAGCTTCTTGTATTGCTTCAATATAAGATGAACGAGCACTGCCTACTGCTGAGATGATTTGAAATACAATGTATTCATTCGTTTCCATAACTATTCTCCTAAAACATTTTTATTTGTTAGGTATAAAAAATATTTTATACCTAGCATCATTAATTATTTGTTAATGCTTTTTGTTCTGCCTCATAAGCTTTTTTATCTCCTATTTTAAAGAAAGGATAATACAATAAAATCTGAGAAATAATTATTAAAACTATCATTAACATTAACAGCCATCCACCAGAAACATATCCAGCAAAAGGTGCTGGGGTTACCCATGGAAGTTCTATTAAAGGATTAAAACGAGATAATATCCCAGTAATTTTTAAGAATACAATGCCTATTAATCCACCAACGACTGTAGATGTTACTAATGGTATAAAGTAAATTGGATTTAGAACAAGCGGTAACCCAAAGACAATAGGCTCATTAATATTAAAGATATTTGGGACGATACCGATTTTCCCAAGTGATTTATACTGTTCTGATTTTGCAAACAATAAATTAATTGCTAAACCTAATGTATTTCCTGTTCCACCAACAATTACTGCAAAATGCATAAGACTAAATGCTAAGTAAGGTATTTCTGAAATAGGAGCTCCTGATGCAAAAGCTGTTATCGCAGCAGTGAATAGAGGTGCTGTAGCACCATACCATACATTTATTATTGGTGCTGGATGTAAACCAAAGAACCAACATAAATTCATAAATGTAAAAATACCAATAACTGACCAAACGGAAGAACCTATTACTTTTACTGGTAATGCAACTACTTGACTAACAAAATTAAAAACATTTTCATATGGTGTATAACCAAATAACACTCTTACAAAGAAAATAATTGTAAAGATAATGATTGAAATAAATACAGGATTAATTGCATCTGATACCATAGGCGGTACTGATTCTGGCAACTTTACCCCAATATTTTTTCTCGTTAAGTAACAATATAATTTACTTGTCAGAACCCCAACAAACATTGCAACAAATATTCCATCACTGCCAAGATATTGAGTAAGAATGGCAGGAATATGTTCTTTCCCTACTGTTACAGACATTGGCATTAAACAAAGAAAACTTCCTAGCGCGATTACCCCAGCTATCATTCCATTCAAGCCTTCTTCTTTTGCATAGGAATAAGCAATAATCACTACCATATAAACTGCTAACAAACTTAATGTAGCACTAATCATGTCTTGCATATGGGTATATAAACCTGCTTGTTTAATTAATGTTTGCCACCATTCAAATGGTAAATTCCCTAAAATAGCGAATAATGTAACACCTATCGTAACAGGGATTGTCATCATCATCCCTTGTGTAATCGCATTAACTACCTTACTATTTCCAAGAAAATTTGTTAGCGGGGTAATTATTCTTTCTAGTGCATTTCTCATCACTTCTAAAAACTTCATAAATACCTCCAAGATGTACTACTTATAGTATTTTAAGATTAGTTTACTTTTTTCCCTTTTTCTACATAGCTCATATCATTTACAGATTCAACTGTATATTTACCATCTTTATACAAAACCTTTGAAACACTTGCATTACTAAGGCCTGCTTCGAGTTCATTAAGAGCATCAGGAGATATTGTGTATAATAATCCCATTAGTGATAGACCATGTGATACTACTAGAATGTCACCGCCACCATTTTTAGCTACTTCTTCTACAATTTTGTCAACTTCTTTTTTCATTCTCACGGAAACTTGTTCAGCACTTTCAGCTTGTTTACTTCTATCAATCTTCGCTGCAGTATCAAGCATAATACCAACGTCGAAATTCTCCATAAACTCATCCATTGTCATATTATTAGCTTTTGCAAGTTCTTTATGGAAATTTTGATTAAGCTCACCTTCAAATTCACCAAAGTTTACTTCTCGCAAATTTTTACGTTGAATTAATTCAACATTTTTTTGTCCACTATTATTTAACACTATTTGAGCAGTTTCTATTGCACGTCCACTATCACTACTGTATGCTTTTGCAAATTGAACGTCCTTTAAACCTTTCCCAAGTAATTCAGCTACTTCTATTCCCTCTTTAGTAAGAGGAGAATCTGCCCAACCTTGAACTCTATCGGTTGAATTCAACATAGTTTTTCCATGTCTTACTAAATAAAGTTCAACGGGTTTTGCTTCCTTTGTATTTGTAGCTTTTTGATTTTCCTTTGTGGAACATCCAAATAAAGAACCTGTTAACAAACATACTAGGCATAATGATAATAATGCTTTTCTCATTATGGAACCTCCTTGTGTTGTTACAAAAATATGTTTTAATCTTCAACATTAATGTAATGATCGTATTCTATTAATTCATTTTAATAAGACTGGCTATTTTGATTGACTAAACAACCAATTTATCATTTCTTTATCTTGTAAAGCTGGTACCCAAGAGAAATGCCCCATAGGCTTGACCGTTCCATTTGGATATTCAGTATATTTAATGGACGTTCCACCTAATTCTTTAATAGCCTTTACAGCATCCCTGCTATATCTAACATCAACTAGTGGATCATCCTCTGCATGGAAAACCCAAATTGGCATATCCTTAATATCCTTAAATGCTGAATAATCTTTTAGCGGTTCATATTCATTTGAAAGATTAAAACCTTTAATATCGCCTATTCCGCAAATAGGTACAGCTGCTGCAAATAATTCAGGGTTCTTCTCAATAATATTCCAGGTTCCAATTCCTCCATTAGACATACCAACAACATATATACGATTTTTATCGACATCATATTTTTCAATTGTGTCTTTTAGTAAATTTAGCATGGTTGTATATTTCGGTTCTTCTGTCCAATACATTGTAAGTTCCTCAGTTGCTTCAGCTTGAGGTGCTAGTACATAGGCAGGGTGTTTGGCTTGCTGTTCTGGTGCAGCCCATACAACTGCGCCTTCATTGCCAACCATGTGCATATAATTATCATTACCTCGCTCACCAGAACCGTGTAAGAATAATACTAATGGATACTTTTCATTTGGTTCTTTTGTAGGTTCAAATAGTCGATAATTCATCATACTTCCTGAAGCATCTTTATAAACAGCTTTTTTAAAGTCATCTACTACAGGTGTTTTTATGTTTGAAATCTTAACCTTTTTTTCTGAAGATTTAAAAACCACCCCATCTTTAGTCTTTAAATCTTTCTCAAGACTTACAGTATAATTTAAATTATTCCGAGTACTTAAAAATTTCTCTTCATCAAATGTTGATGTAGATGCATTTTCATCCTTTGAATCTAACTCGATTACAACATATTGTCCTTCTTTAGAAGATTGTGATAATGAAACTTTATTATTTGTATATACTTTGGTTATTGTTCTTTTTTCTGTTTTTCCATTTATTATCGACTCGATCTTAAAGCTATCTTTTGTTAATTCAGAACCATCTATTTCATCTCCAAAATCACAAACGACCGCATAACCAACCTCTCCATATGGAAAAACTTTTGTTATTAATGTTGCATCAGATTCTTTTAAATTTTTTTCTTTACTTTCCATAGAACATCCAGAAATCACTAAACCACTTACAAAAACAGCCAAAACCATACATAATGTCGGAAATTTACTTCTTTTTTTCAAGTTTTGACCTCCTAGAGTAATATTTTTTCAGGAGAAAAGAATAAATCGTATAAAAAACTTTAATCGTTAACGAAACCTATTCTTTAATCCCCTAATGCATTTTTCACTTGTTCGATCACTTTTTTTCCATCTAACATTCCATATGCTGCCATATCGATTACTTCAATAATTTGCCCTGGCAGCTGCGTCTTTACAGTATTTAGAGCATATCGAACTTGTGGTCCCAATAAAACAATATCAGCAGTTTGACCAACATTTTGTGCTTCGGCTAACGCATAAGCCTGTATTTCACAATCATAGTTTGATTGTTCTGCATACCCTTTCATTTTTTTCATCAGCATACTTGTAGACATACCTGCATTACATAGAAGAACAATTTTTCTCATACTTTAAACCTCCAATTATAAATTTTACTTTTGCAATAATTACGAGCTTTTAAAACGTTTTCTTTACAAATTCAATACTATGATATGGTCTAAGACTAGGGTCAATAAGTTTCTTTATTTTTATTTATTATGAAATTTCTTATAAAATAAAAAAACGCACCTCCAATTGTTAGTTGTGGCTAACAATTGAGGTGCAGTTCATTTACATACTGTTTTTAATAAAATTCCATTTATACATCTAAAAGAACATCCAATTACTATTATTTCATTAATCATCGCTTTTAATAATAGGAAACATAATAACATAGTTCTCGATTGTTTTGTCTTGATGTTTTGTTTCACAAACGTAACGACATAAAACATCCCCATTTAGTGTGTAGCCTAATTTATGTATTATCTCTAATGGTTCATTTAATATCAATGTAGAAAAAGGGTCATTAACATCCTTTTTATATAAATAATTCAAACATTCTCCCATATCTATTTTTAAAACAGAATCGTCAAAGGGTAATTGATATTCCTCCATTTTTGATTCAGGGATAGCCATCACCCAATAACTTTCGTTAATATTATTGGATTGATATTGATCCTTAAGAATCAATAATGATTGGTGTACTATAGGCAGAAAGTTTAACCATTTTTTAAGAAGAGGATTTTCACATAAATCTCCTTTATCAATATGAACGTGCTTTAGAAGATAGTATGTTTCGACTGTCTCAATAAACCATTGCCTATCTTCAATATTAAATTCTTTTAGCAAACTAACATATTCGCTAATTAGCTTTGTTTCTAATTCTAACATCTTTATTGCTTCATTTTTTTCAGCTATTTTATTATTACATCTTGATATAATGTCTTCTAATTCTAAGCCATTAAAAATACTTCCAATTTCTTTAACTTGAAATCCCATTTGGCGATAATTTTTTATTGATAAAAATACTCCAAAATCCTCATAAGTATAATACCTGAAACCTGTTTCATTATCTTTTTGAGGCTTTAAAAATCCTTTTTTTTCATAAAACCGCAAAGCATCTAATGAAACTCCAAATTCACTTCTAACTTCTCCAATTTTATATTTTTTCATATTATATTCACTTCCAATTACTAGTTCACGTCATCTTTTATCTAATATTTAGTTCAGATATTTTAATAAATGTTTTTACTTAAAATATTTTAATATATATTTTTTTTGATAACAATAGTGGTTTCACTTACCATGAAGGTAACAAATATTGATACAGATAAAGAAAACTCGCCGATTGGCAAGCCCCTAAGGGCGAAGACAATCGGCGTAGTTGCACTTATGCGGTAGGAAAGTATAAATTTTGAAAAATTTATACTTTCCTATTAGCTTAAAAAAGCCAAGGCTTTTTTAAAGAAGCGCTTGGCTGCTACTATCTTTCATTTTAATAAAAGAATATATCTCTATGTGAATTACCTGTATGTTCAAGGTATATCCTTTGTTCTTTTACTTTTATGTGTGTTTCATCAAAGCTTCATAAAATCATTGGACTGTCTGAGATGTTTTCGCACTCGCGATATAATCCAGCTCAAAGTTTAGCTTGTAGACTTTTTTTAAATATTTCGGAATATCCCAAATGCAAACAAGTCCTTTTGGAAGAGAAACCAACATATTTTCTGTTACATTATAAGTTATATCTTCAACTGTAATATTTACTTCTCCATCAAGAACATAAAATGTTTCAGCTGCTTCCACTTCCCATGGAGCCTTGTGTGTCGTGTTTTCCCAAGGCTCCCATGTATCAACTCCGAGTTTTTCGAATTCTTGAGTTGAGATTTTTTTAACGACAAACGCCATAATTCTTCCTCCTCAGAATAACCAAATGAAATAAGAAATCCCATTATAATAATGAATACAAAATCAATTAGATTATTTTTTTTACATCTTTATATTTTTCATTATCACTAAGTTTCCTTAATCTACTAAACTCTCTATACATAAAAAGAATAGCTACTATAAATGCAAGTACATCCGCAACGGGAATGGAGTACCAAACACCATTAACCCCCATAAAATCAGAAAGAATATAGAATAGTGGAATCGCAAAAATAAAAGATCTCCCTATTGCTATAAATGTTGCCTTAATGTTTTGCTCGATTGCTTCAAAGTAACATGATATTAGCAAAATGATCGCTGCAAATGGAAAAGTAAAGTTGAACACTCTGGTCGACCAGACACCGATATCCTGTAAAGCAGCGTCTCCTCCTGTAAAGAACCTAACTATTGAATCAGTAAAGAAGAATAATAATACGGTAAAGAAAATAGTCATGGTGAATGTGAATTTAAGTCCTAACGAAGTAGCTTCCCTTACTCGATTATAAAGTCTAGCTCCGTAATTATAGCTAATTAAAGGTTGAATACCAGTTGTTATTCCCATAATTAAAAGTACGAGAAAGTTAGTAATATATCCATTTTGAATTGTAAAGGCAGATACATGTAACTCTCCCCCTAATGAAGCCAACAAATTATTAATGACAATAATGGAGATAAACATAGTAAGCGAAATTGAGAATGAGGCAAAACCAGTGGCATTAACTTCTATCATGTTGCTAAGCTTCATTCTAAGGTCCTTCAACTTGGGTTTTAATGAAGTTTTACTAAAAATAAAATAAAAAATCAGTACGCTTGGGAACGAAGTAGAAATATTATTAGACCAAGCTGAGGCTGCTACTCCATATTGAAACTTATGATATAGAATTAATTCAACAGTAGCAGCTAAAACTGCTCCAGCAAACCAACTCAACGTGCTAAGTCCTGGTCGTTCATCGAGAATAGCGAGAACACTAAGAATAACCGCTAATACCTGGAAGGGAAAAAAAACCCAAGCGTGATTTCCAAATTGCATTGCGTACGGTAGAGCAGCATCATTCGCGCCAAAAAAACGCATTAGAGGTTCATTATAGATGTAACCAAAGATCGCAATAACCGTTGACAAGATGACACCGAACCAAATCGATTGACCAGCAATACTTCTCGCTTCATCGATTTTGCCAGCGCCCAATCTTAGGGCAACAACCGCTCCAGCTCCCACTCCAATTAGTACACCTATGGCACGTGAAAGAACTTGTATAGTATAACCAATACCAACCCCTGCCATCTCTTTTGTACCCAATTGCCCTACAATATTTCCGTCTACAAATGAAGGCGCTGCCAAAAAAATGTTACCTAGAATAGCGAGGAAAATATAACGGTAAAACAAACTCTTTATGTTTTTTGTTCCTAATTCCCTATCTTCAAGTGTTTTAGAGTCAATAGTTGATTGCTCTTGGACATCTATATTTTTCATAAACTCCCTCCCTTAATTGCAATTATTAATTAGAAAACCAGCCAACAGGATGTGCCTTATAGCTTACATTAATTTGTTTTATTTCTGAAAATTCATCAAGTCCAAATTTTCCTAAGCCTCTTCCGATTCCACTCTGTTTATAACCACCCCATGGAGCTTGTATAGTTGCTACATGATAGCAGTTCACCCAGGTAATGCCCGCCTGTATTTTCTTGACTACACGCATCGCTTTCTCAATATCATTACAAAAAACAGCACCACCCAATCCGAATACTGTGTCATTTGCTAATGTGATTGCTTCTTCTTCATCTTTAAACTTTTGAATTACTAAGACTGGGCCAAATATCTCTTCTTGAACAATTCTCATATCCGGTCTAGTATCGGTGAAAATTGTAGGTTCAACAAAAAAGCCGTTTTCACAACCGTTATCTATAATTCTATTTCCTCCACAAGCAAGTGTTGCACCTTCCTGTTTTCCTATTTCGATATACCTTAATACCTTTTGCATATGGGCTTCACTAACTAGCGGTCCCATTTCACTTGCTGCATTATTACTATGACCAACGACTATCTTTTTTGCACGCTCGATCAGTCTTTCAACAAATTGGTCGTGAATACTATCTTCAATTAGGAGACGGGAAGCTGCAGTACATACCTGACCACTATTTAAGAAGATATTGAATAGTGCGTTATCCACTGCAATTTCTAAGTCATTATCAGCAAATACAATGTTTGGAGATTTCCCTCCTAATTCTAAAGAAATTTTCTTTGTATTTTCTGCAGCAACACGCATAATATTCTGTCCAGTTTTCGTTCCACCAATAAAAGCCACTTTATCTACCAAATTACTATCTACCATTTCATTACCAACAGTACTTCCTGGTCCCATTACTAAATTTGCAACTCCTGCTGGCACACCTGCCTTTTCGATAATTTCGAACAGTTTAACAGCAGAGACAGGTGTGATCTCTGATGGTTTTAATATAAATGTATTTCCTGCTACTAGTGCAGGCGCAATCTGCCACGCAGCCATAAGGAGTGGAAAATTCCATGGAACTATAAGACTGCACACCCCTATTGGTTCACGGATAACTATTGTCTGAACAGAGTCGCCTACATTAAACATTTCACCTTCTGGTTGCGTAATAAGGCTTGCATAGTATCGGAAACAATCAATCGCATTTTGAACATCTATTTTTGCAGCCAGTAACATCTTTCCATTATTTAATGTTTCAAGCACCGCTATTTCCTCTGCGTTTTCTTCTAACAAATTAGCGATTTTATGCAAATATGTTGCACGAGTTTTAAAAGGAAGTGTAGACCATATTCCGCTATCAAAAGTTTTACGTGCTACCGATATAGCATATTTGGCATCCTCAGAAGCACCTTCAGCTGCTACTGCAATTAGCTCACCATTAGCAGGATTTATTATTTCCCTTTTTTCTCCTGAAGTAGAGCTGATCCATTTTCCATCAATATACATATTAAGTTCCATCATTTTTATCTTCTCCTTTACGCCAACCAATCAAGCAAACGGTGATACTTACTTGCTAAATTGATTAGTAATCCTTTCTGACTTGAAAACGGAAACGGTTTTAACTTCATTTCACCAAATCGATACATATCTTCACTTTCTTTAACAACGTATTGTGCAAGCAATTTTCCAAAAAGAGTAGCTAAAGAAGCACCGTGACCACAATATCCAGCTGCGAAGAATGTGCCATCTTCCATTCTTCCGAGAACAGGGAACATATCTCTAGTTACACCAATTAATCCGTCCCAACGATAATTAACTTTACATCCCTTCAAATCAGGGAAGACGTTAATCATCGCGTCATAGACTTCGTTGTATGCGCTTTCACCACGATTTGGAATAATATCTCCTCCACCAAATGCAATTCGGGAATCTGGTGTCCTGCGAAAATAATATAAGAAGTTACTTGTATCAAAAATCATTTGTCCTTTTGGAAGCAATCTTTTTAACATCGATTCTGGTAAAATTTCTGTCGCGATAATTTGACTATTAATAGAAAGAATTCCTCGATGAAGCGGTTTCATAATTCTTTCAGAATATGCATCTGTTGCCATAATGAGTTCTTTCGCTTTTACTTTTCCTGATTCCGTAAATACTTCTACATATCCTGAATCTCTTTTCACATTTAAAACTTTCGATTTTTCATAAATCTTTGCACCATGTGATTCAGCCGCTTCTGCTAAGCCACGTACATAAATTAGTGGATGGAATGAGTAACTCAGAGGATCTTCCAAACCGCCATGATAGGCTGTGGAATGGATAACCTCCCCCATTTGATTTTTCTCTATTATTTTTGTTTCATATCCAAAATGCTTATTGATGAACTCACTTTCTTTTTTCATCGCCTCAAAATGCTTCGTTTTAAAAGCAGCTACAACATGTCCTGTTTTTTGGAGGGAACAATCAATCTGATAATCATTTGTTAATTGCTCAACAAGTTGTAAACTCTCTAATGAAAGTTCGTTAAGCTGCTTTGCTTCTTCCAAGCCCCACTTATCGGCAAGCTCTACTAATGTAGGTTTGTATCCAGGCAATAGCATCCCACCATTACGACCACTTGCTCCCCATCCAACGGTTTCTTGTTCCAAAACGATCGTATTGTATCCTTTTTTCTGTAAGTGGAGGGAAGCAGATATACCGGTAAAACCGGCTCCAACAATGACCACATCAGTATTTTCCTCACCCAAAAGTACAGATCGATTTTTTTGGGGATTGGCTGTAGCTTTCCATAATGATAAAGTACTCATGAAAAGTGTCTCCTTTTTGTAGTTAATTAATTAATTTTTTTATATTTTCATATTTAGAGGTGCTTCTTTCAAATAAGATTTCTCCATCGACGATAGTCATGGTTACTGTTAAATCTTTAATATGCTGCTCTTCTGTATTCAGTAGGCTGTTATCCAATACTACGAGATCTGCAAGTTTCCCTACTTCGAGACTTCCCTTACGCTCTTCCTCAAAGCTGGCATACGCCCCATTCCATGTATACATCCGAATTGCTTCTAATACATTGATTCGTTGATTTTCACCTACATTAATACCATTTTTACTTTTTCTATTTACTGCAACATGGATTCCTAATAATGGATTACAGGAGGTTACAGGACAATCAGAACCAGCGGCAGCAATAATCTCTTTATCCAAGAAATCACGTAGAGGATACATATGATTTACACGCTCTCCATAATTCTTGATATAACCTTCACCAAATTCATAAAAGAATGGAGGATTCGGTATAGGAATGACATTAAGTTCTTTCATACGCTCTTGTAAGTCTGGTTCAGTAATACCAGCATGCTCAATACGATGCCGACAGTTTTTTCGAGGATACTTTTTCTGTAAACTCTCAATACTGTTCAGAACCATTTCAATGGCTCGATCTCCTTGTGCATGGGCTGTTATCTGAAATCCCTTTTGATGTGCTTTGGTTAAAATCTTATCTATTTCTTCTTGAGTATAATAAAGAATTCCATAATCATTCGGATTACTGTTGTAAGGTTTTCTTGTTGCGATTGTCGGACCACTACTGCTTCCATCAGTAAATATTTTAGCTGGTCCAATTCTAAACTTATCGTCTCCTATACCAGTAACAATTCCAGCGTCAATCATTTTGTCAACAAACTCTTCTGAATTATTCAACGCACATATCATTGCATATACACGAACCCGAACATCTCCAGATTGTACTGCCAAGAAAATGTTTCTGAAATGCTCTGGACCATGTCCGCCGGCATCATGAATACTTGTAATTCCATAGGAGAGGAACTCATCAGATGCAAGTTTAAAAGATCTAAGCAACTCTTCACCAGAATATTTTGCAACCTCACCCATCTTCATATTTGCACTCTCAATTAATCTCCCGGTTAAGTTACCTCTATTGTCTCTTTCAATTTGATCATTCCCAAAATCAGTTGTATTTTCATTAATATCCGCTAACTCTAACGCTTTACTATTTACCACGCATATATGGTTACATGTTCTGGAAATATAGATGGGGTGTTCAGTGGAAATTTCATTTAATTCATCTATTGTTGGATATCTTCCCTCCAAAATTGTCATTTCGTTAAATCCTGAAGCACGAATCCATTGTCCGGTTGGTGTTTCTAATTTTTTTACCTTGAGAGCTTGTAGAAGATCTTTTATTGACTTGATTTGTAGCTCTTTACAATCGACACCTAATTTATTCGTTCCGTGTAGCATATGTAGATGCGAATCAATAAACCCTGGAAGGACGGTTCTTCCTTGTAAATCAATAACCTTTGTTTTCTCAGTAATATAAGCACTTATATCCTGATTTGATCCTACGGCAATAATTTTGTTCCCTTTAATAGCAATCGATTGTTCAACATTGTATTCAGGATCTACTGTTATAACCTCACCATTAAGAAATACAATATCAGCAGCCACACAAATTCCTCCTTTATAATGTACTTTCAAAGAATAATCATATTTAGAATTTTCTATATTTTTTTATTGTTATGTAAATTCGTTATACTTATAATAATTGTTAGGTTTAACTTTATGTCAATAGCATATTATTGGATTATTTTTTAAAAATATGGAGTTAATGACCACTTTTTTTGTAGCATGGAGGGGTATAATTGAAAATCGGGTCTTTTGCTAAACATTTTAATGTTTCTGTCGACACTATTCGTTACTATATCGAACTAGGGCTATTAGTTCCGGAAAAAAAGGGGGCCCAGTTTCATATGAATCAATCCTGCCTCGATGACATGGAATTAATATTAGAACTAAAGATTCTGCAATTTTCATTAAAAGAAATTCAACAATTCCTTTCGTACAAACGTTTAACGATAAATATTGACATTGGTTATTACAAAAAACTCTTATTGGAGAAGAAAAACCATTTTTTAGAAGAAAAAAAGGAACTAGACCGCTTCATTAGACTTGTGGATAATAAGTTACAATCCCTCGATAATCAGCCGCCTGTTCCATGTAGTTCTATCGGAGTCCCAATTTCATTTGTTCCATTTTTTTATTGTCCGTATTGTAATATCCCATTAACTATTTCTGATGCGTCCATATTAAACAGTACCATTTCTGAAGCAAAACTAACTTGTTCATGTGGTTACTTTACCTCGATACAAAATGGAATAATTATTACTTCAAATTTAGAGGAATCTCCCTACTGTATCCTAAATGATGAAACTATGAAAGAATTCAATCCAAACTTTGTCAGTTTAAGAGAAAAAGGAGATCAATGGATAATTAAGTTATTGAAAGAACAAAATTTATCCAATAAAGTCGTAATTGAAACAAATATTGATATTGCTGTATCCTTACCAAAGTACATATCATCACTTGATCTTGACACCTTTTATATATTTTGTGGGTTATCTTTGACTATGATTAAAAAATTGAGGAATTTTATTGAAAGAATTAATCCGAAACTTCGTGTCATTTATATTCAAAATACTGACTATATTC
Source organism: Neobacillus sp. WH10 (assembly GCF_030123405.1). Lineage (GTDB taxonomy): Bacteria > Bacillota > Bacilli > Bacillales > Cytobacillaceae > Neobacillus. Next base: position 1,687,170 of record NZ_CP126110.1, on the reverse strand, counting down.
TTCCTCTTAAACCAGGGTCAATAGATGTCATAATAGATAGTATTACAACTAACGAAATTTGTTCGTATAAGAATGTCTTCCCCATTACCTTATTACAAAATTATATAAATCAAGATACTAAGGTTATTGGTAACTATCTATATTACCATGAAGGTGCAACCTCTTTACTAAATTTTCGTACCTTATATCCGAATTCACATCAACATGTCTTATATCCAAATTATCTTGAGTATAACTTAGAGAAAGAAGGCCTAAAAATTCAATACAAAACAGTTATTGGTTCGACAGATAACCCTGGTATTTTTCTTGATTATCATGAACAAGGGGAAAAAGTTAATCTACTCGGTTATATTGCGGAACATATTATTTAAAATAGTGATAAAAGGATTTTAAAACGTTGAAAAAAGAACGAAAATGTTTTACTAAATGAAATGTTTTCACGTAACATATAGAATATATGGTTCCGCTTTCTTAAAAGGTAGAGCTACTAACAAGAGGATCTAAAGTGGGGCTCTTATCTATATGAAACATCCCGGATTAGTACATGATAAAACCTCAACCCTTATAACTATCATAAAGGATTGAGGTTTTATTTATGTTTCGTTTTTTAAGGTTTCACTACCGTCATATAACGGTCTTTTGCCTTGATCTTTAGACCTGTCTCATCTTCCATCTCACAGGTAACTTTGTATTTCCCAGCAGGCATATCAGCAGTCGGAGTCCAAATTTTATAAGCATTCTCTATATTTTTTTCTGTCCATGTTTCGATCACTTTTCCTGTAGGATCTGAGATTGTAAAGGTCCAGTTTAATTTTTTCACGCCCACTCCCAAAATATGCCCTGGTTCCTGTGGTGTTATTGGTCTAGCCCATACATCCAACACGGAAAGGAATAATTCCTCTTTTATATACGAGGGGTCACCGTATACTTCATAACTGACATTACCTGCCCAGTCAAATAGCATCATGATTACACTTTTCGGTTCTTCATTTACAAGTAAGGACGATTGTGTTGGTGAAAGAGTCTTATAAACGCCATTGACATAAGCATAGGATTTAGTTAAGCCGCTTCCCCCTTCATTATCCTTCATGTTCCATGTAATCAAATATTTATTTTCTGGTGTTTTGTTAACTTGAATATTCTCCGCTTTTGGTGCAACAGAATCTACAGAAATCGGAAGCTTAATCGATTGTGTTTGTGCACCCTCATAATCTAATGTGCTCTCTATTACAAATTGATACTTTCCGTCCGGAACTACTTTTCCATCTTCTGATTTCAAATCCCAACCATATCCAGGATTCCAGAAGTCGCTTGCTGCCATTACATTTTTTCTAAATTTCCATGGTTCTCCTGTTCCTGTTATTTCACTGTAATTTCCAAGATCACGAACTAGATTACCAGAGGCATCTTCAATGTACTGGTGTACAAGTTTTACATTACGCAAGGTTGTAAAGATCGAATAAACACCTTGATTTGCAGCATATGGAGAAGTGGCCATTCTTTGTTCGTCAAAAGTTTTGGTAACCTTATCATAACCAAGTGGTACCTCTGGTTTGCCTAACCAGTTCTTCTTACCCCAGTAAGGAAATAGAGCTGTTTCTTGTACAAATGCATCTTTGTCCCACATCGGTGCATCTAAGTTTTGAAGTTCATCCCAGTCACCATAAAAGCCCATGTACGGCACGGATAAAGACGGAATTGATGCTTGATCTCCATTTCTCGGAACAAAGCGAACAAATCCTTCAACAAATATATTTTTCTTTAATCCATCTGGAATGTTAATATCCACCGCTAAATCCTGCAAATGACCTTTTCTCACAGTAAAGGTAGCAGGTGTTGTGTCGCTAAAATCTTTTCCATTGATCTTCGCGGTTGCTCCTTCGATTCGCTTATCGTTTAGCTTTAATACTTCCTTCGTCCGTTCGTTTTTCCCGTCACGATCTATATCTAGATCTTTCTGCTCGGTATCATCTGTTAACAGATCTAGATACACATCATAGGTAATCTCGTCTGGAGAAGATTTACCATTTAATGACTCTAACGACAGCATAAATTTTACTTTATTTTGTTTAATCTCTTTTAACTCCACAGCAGCTGCATTTTCTGGCTGAGCAAACTTATCTTTTACTAATACAGGTGTTTGCAGAGCATTAGCAATCTGCATCATCCCAGCACCTTGTTTACGTGGTGAATATGGAATTTTCCTATCTGTTGCAGGATCCATCAAGACTTTAGCTGTATTCATCAAAGCTGTTTTTGCTTGATAGACAGCTTTTGAATCTTTTGCGACGCCTTTTTCATAGAGCGACTGTAAAACCAAAGCTCCTGCACCCGCTACATGTGGTGAAGCCATCGAAGTTCCGCTATATGTGTCATACTTGTTACCAAATACAGTAGAATAAATCTTACCACCAGGTGCGGTGATTTCAGGCTTAAAATCAAGGGTATGCGGTGCCCCATATGATGAGAAGCCAGACATTGTCCCCTTGGTTTTATTATCTATCCAGACTCCTTTACCCAGTTGAGCCGTAATCTTTTCACCATTTTTCAAATTTTGAATCATGGCCTGTCCTTCAGTGATCTGAGTACTAACTCCTCGACTATTTAATTTGGCATAATCTCCTTGTGTCGCTAAAGGTACCACAATCACTCCCTTTGCTCCTTTTTGGTAAGCAGGTATATACGCTTCACTGCCCACATATTGTTGTTCAGCCACCACGATTTTGCCTGTTACATCTTTACCTTCGAAATCCTGAGTACGACCATAGCCTACATAAACTAACTCAAGCTCTTTATCTTGACCAAAGGCATCTTCCATTCGAAAGCCTTGATTGCGTTGGTAAATAAGTGTTTTCCCATTTGAAAGAGTAAGTGTGTCCATATGGACTTGATCACTTTCATAAGAAGCTACTTGTAAAGCATATGGACTTGAACCAGGTGCTCCTACTACTCCAATATCAGGATTTTGAGCATAAGGTGAATGATTATACCTCGTGGATCCACTTTTAGTACTGTAGTATGCATTACCACCTGATGCTACCACTAATACCCCTTGCTCTGTAGCATTACGAACCACTTTTTGGATAGGATTATTTTCATCAACAAAATCAGCGTCAGTCCCTAAGCTCATATTAATGACATCCGCATCCATTTCGACCGCGTGATTGATTCCGGCTATAATATCGTCTGCATATGCCCCAGAATAATTATCGGAAAAGACTTTTTCTGCTAAAATTTGCACATCAGGTGCAATCCCTTTTACCCCATCTATTTCATCGGCCCCATTGGCTCCAATTGTTCCTGCTACATGCATCCCATGTGAGGCAGCATAAGGGAGAACATCTTGATCTTGGTCAGCCCAATCGTAACCAGATGGCACTTTATCTGTATACCAATGATCATTTACTGCTGTTTCAGCTAATTTTTCTTTTATAGTGGCAGAGTTCCACCTGGCTTTCTCTTTTCCTTTGTCAGACAGAGTTAGATCTTGATGGCGATAGTCCACCCCGGTATCGACAACTGCAACCAGCATTCCCTCACCATGATAACCTAACTCTTCCCAAACTTTTTTTGCTTGTACCATAGATTGACTGGAGTTCATCGTTGGTTGATAGGTTTGTGCAATCTGAACACGAGCCACTCCAGGTAATTTTTCGATTTCTTTGATATTTTTGAACTCTGTATCTATACTGAAACCATTAATACCTGTCACAAAGCGATGGCGCTCTTTCACTTTCCACTTTTTCGTTTCTTTCATCTCTTGAATCAATGATTGTTGAGCATGCTTTAATTTTTTCTTTTCAGCTTCATTTCCTTTGGCACTGCGTAAAGGTTCTCCCGTCATTTCCACAATCACTCGTACAGAATCGTTAGGAGCATACTGATCATCAACTGGCTTGTGGGCTTTATCTACTGTCACCTGCTCTTGATCAGTCTGTTGGTCCTTTAACCAACTCTTTTCACTCGCTTCTTTAATGAAAGATTGCATTGCTGTTTCATCTGAAGTGGCTAGGTTGGTTGAAGTGTCATTCGTTTCCGCAAAAACTGTCAATGATGATAGAAGTAAGGTTGTTACAGCTGCAGTAGTCATCACTTTAAATACCTTCAATTTTTTACTCTTGGTCATTAACATTGCCCCCTTTTTATTTGATTTAAGTTTTATATTTATTTCACTACTTTTATAGATTAGAAATTAAATAAAATTACAATTCACTAACCATTTTCAGAAATAAATACAATTAAAATTGTACATACACCATAAATCACAGTAAATTGGGGGATTAAAGCATAGTTCGATAGACTTATATGTTGAAAATTTCGGTTAAAAAGATTGTCAATTAAACAATATAAAAATAGAATTTTAAGTTATTATCAGGAAAAATATTTATGATTTTGTCGAAATCAATATTTTTTAGTGAAGTATTTTCTCTTAAAATGGGGGAATCAAACACAATTAATAGAATTTTACGAAAATATAAAAATCGATTGATTAAAATGAGTATAAAGAACTAGAAATATGTGGTATTTTGGACATTTATTCATTATGTAGAAATATAATATTAATAGCCGAATGGCCCATACATTCCTTGACCTGTGCAATAAAATAAAAAAGGGGTAGCGTTCAGCTACTCCCTTCCCTCTACTTTTCTATAATTATGTAGATTTGCATAACAGTTTTACCAAAATATCTTAATATTGAAAATTTGGAGAATTAGGGGATTGTATGAATTTAATGACTATAGTTATAAAAAGTACAGCCATCTGGGGGAACTGACAGCTTTACAAAAAACAAGGATTTTACAGACAACCAGTAAATGAATCACAAGTTAATTCCCACACCCTGCAATTACTTTTTCTCCACAAAGGCACCATTCGTTTTAGCAATGTATTCCGATGCTTTTAACCGATCCTTCATGTCCGTATTTTCATCCCGCATTAGCTCTGTCCAAAACCGTTTTGTTTAGTTATATCCGCAATAATTTCCATATCAATTTCGCATTCCTTTCCTTAATATACTCCAACACTTTAGTATAACTTTCCATGACGCTAGATTTTCAAGTCTTGCCTCATTACTTTAAAAACATGATTCTACTGTTCATCTCCATGCGCCTAAAGTAATACCGGCGAAATCAATCATTTTTTCAGCATATATGTAAATGACAAACCATTGTGCCGTTCATAACACTTGCTCTATTTGCTTAATTAGGATTTAAACTTTATTATTTTGCTACCAATTCAACTGTATTACTTCGAACTTGTATTCCTGTAATATAGAAAAAGCCTTGATACCACAAGGGTTACCAAGGCTCTGTTCTTATGACCTGTGAGGGGTTCGAACCCCCGACCTCAACCCTGTCAAGGTTGCGCTCTCCCAACTGAGGAGAAAGTCATGATATATATAGGTTTCTTAGGAAATACAAATTCTTTTAGAACAACTGACCACTAACCTTCTAGTGTTTACATTTACTATTGTAAAGTGGTCGGTTGAATTGGTCAACAATAACTTTCGTAAATAGAATACACCATGCAATAAAACAGAAGAAAGGTACTCACATTTTGTGTTCCAATTAGCTTATCCCGATAAACTTTCTTATATATTCTTTATTAATGAATAAGCATTTTTTCTTTAATGTTAAACCGTTAGGTAATGTTACAAATACACTTTCACCAGAACCTTTTGGACGAATTTGAAATGGTGGGTAGTCTGCTTTTCTTCCAGGTATGTTATCCTTCCATTCACCGTGTTTGCCTTTTTTTTCATTAATTTTCACCTTAATTAAGTCCATATTTAGCATATATTTTATTCGATAATATAGGTCAGAAGCTATTTGAATTATTTCATCGTCAGGAACCCATATTTTATAGCCTACAAATATATTTTTACCTTTTTCATATTCATCCCATACTGTAAGAATATATTTTGTTTCAGCAAACCAACCATACCAAGTAGATTCCTCAAATTCATCATTTGCTATTTCAGTGAAATCAAGATTCGGAAATGACATATCTTGATTCTTACTCCTATCTAGTCTGTTACGAACAGTTTTTATTGCATATCCTTCTTTCAAGAACTCCTCAGTATGATTTAGATTTCCTTTAGCACCAAACATGAAACCAATTAAATTGAATAGCTTACTCTTCCCTTTTACTTTCTTTTGTAAAATCTTTTGGATATCTTCATCAGTTTTTCCTCTATACTTATCTAAGGTTGAAGTTACCGTTTCGACAAAGCTTTTTTGAGATGGAACATCAATATGTTCAACTTGCTCAGGGGTCGCTAAATTTCTAAAATAAGCAGACATGTAACCAACTTTATAAGAGTATGCTCGTGATTTTGCTTTCTCTTTAGAAAATGGTTGTTTAACAAAGTCTTTTCCATTCCCTTGCCCTTTTGTGCATGCACCCATTATTTTCTGTTGTCTCTCACTAATTTCATGAGCTTCACCTTGCTGGATTTTATCAATAATTGATTGATAATCTATTCGTACTTGTGGCTCATCATTTTTAGGTAACTGAAAACGAGCAGTCTTAATTATTTTGAATTCTTCAATAGGTTTGTTTTCTTCATGTAGGTAAAAAATTAAAAGCATGCTTTGGGCTTTTTCATTAACAATACTTTCTTCAAATGGAATCTTATAATCTTCCATATAATTAATCATTCCAAGTACAAGACGCTCTTTTGAGCTGAATCCAACCTTTTTTTTCTTAAGAATAGGTGTTACTTTTAATTCGATATGATGATGTCCAAAATCAGCACCTTTGATTGAGTTTGCTGGTATTCCGAAAAAATCAGCTTGAATCATATTTCCAATACTGCCTTTATCCTTTTTCCTTTTTAACCAACCAGATTTATCTAAATCTCCAAGTTTTCTTCCGACAAGCTCTTTTGCTACATCGAATATTTGTTGCTCAGTCCACGATTCTGAATAAACATATGACATTTAACCACCTCATATTATTATAGGTTTAGTATATCGATAGTACTTCAAATACATTTTTCCTATATTTAGAAACATCATTTAGTGCGAAGGACATAATCTCTTCTCATTTTTTATTATTAGGGATAATTAAACTTTTTTCCGTATATACGATTTTCAAAACAGTAAATTATAGTTTCATCACTATCCAAGTAAAAATTTAACCAGTCATTGTTAATCATCATTATTATTCATGGGTATTACATCCATTAAAACTAAGAATTAACTATGAATAGATTTGATGTCCTTAAAAATAGACTTCTCATTTCTCCCACCATCATTCCACCAGATGCAGCTTTACCTCTGTATGGCTTAAAATGGTTATCCTTTAAATTTTTAGGGTATTCAGCATACTTATTCTTTTGACCAAAGACTGGAGTCATCTTTTCTCCTGTCCAATTTGTTTTCCAATCTGGGATATTATCTACAGAAGCAGTTTGTCCTGCATTATACATCATATCTATAAAACCCATTAACATATCTCTTGGTTCAGCACCCTTTAATGGAGAAAATGCTGAAAACTCTTGAAATGGTTCATCCCCCCAATTTACCTCTTGTTCAAACATCATTAGCATTAGCTTATGTAATACCAACAGTTCATTGGGATTATTTGTAACTTGAGAGGGGTTCATTCCACCCCAAATCTTTTTACAATTATTTAAATTTGATTGATTGATTATTTCGCTAAACACTTGATAGTGTGTTGTATTTAACCGCTGTGCAATATGAATCTTAAAATCAAACAATCCTCTTTTAGGACGATTTTTATTATTCTTATCTGCCATTTTACCTTTATAATTCCTTTGAAAAACAACTCCTACAGAAGTTCCATTTAGACTATAAATATAATTATCATTCCTAGATGGCAACAATACTGTTTTTAGTAAACACCTGCCAATTTCTTCAAATATACTATTAGGATTAAAATTATTAATATCATTAGCCAAATCATTATAAAGGTCCTGATTGCACATATAAGGCAAATCTAAAAATTGATTCTTATTTACAAAATCCGTGTACTCAGAGAACATATGGAACAAAGTTGCCCCCCCTTTAATTTCCTACTGTTAAGGACTAACTAATTATCTAATCAATAAGTCTTTTTTATTATATAATACCAACAAAAGGAACAAATCGATATAGGAATACCCAAGCAATTAATTGTGTCAAATTTCCAAACTTAATGTAAAAATATGTAAATTCATCAATAAATCAAGTAGAATATTGTTGAAGTCTAATAAATGGGGGAATGAACTTGAATGTAGAAAATTGCAGTCTGGTAATTGATGATGAACTTCTTGAAAAATTTGATTTTGAAGGAATGTTAGTTAACGCTTTAAACCCAGAATTAGGTATGCTCGTTATGAGTGGTAAAGATGACACCTTCACACTTCATATTTACATGCTTCAGTCCCAAAGTGAATTTGAATATCATGTCGACAGAAAACTGACTACTAAAACATTTTCTAGCTTAGTTGGAATGCAGTATTTTTTAAACAAATTCTCAAACTATAAAGCTAGTGAATTTATGGATTTTGTTCAAAAGTATACACAAACTCATTAACTTTTTAATATCGAACATGTTTTAGAAGTATATTATTAACATAGAAAAGACCGCTTTTTGCGGTCTTTTACTTATTCACCCTCTTATTTCATTTCATGTGGAGACACCTCACTGTCCCCTTCCCTAAAATCAAAGGGTATAGAATGTGAAAATCAATTGGTTTTGCTAAAATTTTTCGTACTATTCTCGATAGGGTTTCGATTAAGGTTTTGTGGTGATTCGATAGGTTTTATGATAGCGAGAGGATATTCGAATGGATGGAATCGTAAAAAATGGGGGTGTAAATATATACCTACCTATGTCGATTCCACTGTAAAGTACTGGTGAATTTGTGGTAATTATCCCCCAGTACCTCCGCTGTAATTTTTAACTACAGAACTTACAAAACTATCCTTGTATCTTATTTGTCTTCAATACTTTCCCTTTATAAAGATAATTGACTTTGAACTTAAAGTTCACTGCTCACATAATAAAAGACAGTACGATATCACATTATCGCCTGCCTTTTCTAAAATATTTAACTTACCATTGCGTTCTTTATTGTAACGTTATCTTCAGCTTTACTTTTGGTTCGATTTCTTCAATCTTATATGCCGCCTTCACACCTTTTAATGTTTCTTCAACATAATATGTAATTTCATCAAGATAAAGTTCGTCCGTTTTTTCAATAATTACTTCTCCTGCCTCTTGTAATGTGATTAACGCTTTACCAACCGCTCCTAAAATCCCTTGCATTTATTATCATCCTTTACCTTGTTATTGATTATCTAAACATACCGTAATGAATCTACCATACTAAATATTCTATTGCACCTTCAGAAATCTCAGCTTCACTTGCGAACTCCATTTCTTCACAGTATTTCCTAAAGTCATCCAAGTACTTATCTAGCTGCTTGAATGTTAATTTTATCCCTTGTTTATCTAATTGTTTGATAAACGCTTGCTTCATTGCTTCACCCTTCTTTTAACTTGTATTCACACATTATTCTATTTCCTTCACTTTAGCGTAAATCGTGCTACGTGGTACACCAGTCATTTTAGCAATGTCACTTACACTAAGTCCGTTATTTTCTCTATCCATATACAGCTTTACAGCCTTCCTAACGTCCTTTTCGTCCTTACCTTTACGTCCTAAATGTTTACCCTGTTTCTTTGCCCTTGCACGTCCTTCTGCTGTTCTCTCGTTTATTAAGTCACGTTCAAATTCAGCTATTGCACCCAACATGGTAAACATTAGTTTTCCAGCTGGTGTAGTAAAGTCAATCTGTTCTTTAATAAATACTAACCCTATATCCCTTGCCTCCAATTCCCTTGCAATCTTATGTAAATCAAAAGTCGAACGTGCCAATCTATCAATCTTATATACAACCAGCTTGTCACCTTCCCTAATATATTCCAGCGCATTAGCTAATTCTATTCTGTCCGACCTAGCACCGCTTTCCTTCTCCTTATATATCTTTTTACATCCGTATTCCTTCAGTTTTTCTATCTGAAGTTCTAAATCCTGTCCCAATGAAGAAACACGTGCATAGCCAACAAATTCACCCACAACAATTTACCTCCTTATCTAAAAGTCCAATATCTTTTGTACTTATAATTTTAGACTAACTTTTAGACGTTTTCAAGTAGTATTTTTAATGTTTATATTGTAGTTTTTCTTAGTGTCTAAAACTTACAACTTTCAGACGTCTTTTATCCTCTCAACAACCATTGAAAGCAAAATACGAAATTTAGAATTGACTTTAATTAATTGTTAGTGTACACTTACAACAACAATTAAACGGGGTGATTAATTTGAAGCTTGTGCGCTTAAATTTATCAGATGAAGAATATAAGGATATTTATGGAAAGGCCTTGGAAAATGGTTTTGCAAGTATTCCAGAATATCTACGTAATCTACTCTTTAACGAGAAACCAGAGACTACCTTTGATTACGAAGAACTTTTGAAGCAATTTGAAAAAGCTGTTTCAAAAAGAAAAGATAGTAAAGAATTTAGAGTACGTGATTGTTTTGATTCCACCATTTGGGCAAACATTGATATTTCAGCTAGAAGAACTTTAGGAAGAATGATTATTCATAAAGTAGAAAAAGGTGGTTGGCTGCATATAGTGCCTACTAAAAAAGAATCTGGTAACGCACAATGGTATATAAAAAGGAGCGAATAAAATGAAAACAAAGTATATTTGTCAACTTCCTGATGAAATAAGAGAGGAAATTAATAACGAGGTTCAAAACGCTCTTTCTAAAATAGGACTAAGTGATATTGAATTAGTTGAGGCAATTGAATCTGCAATGAACAGTAGACTTTGCGATTTGGAAGATACAATTGATATTTCAAAATATCTAGTTGTTTGAAAAGAATATTTATATTAACATACATTTTCTATTATGATTTGAATGTAATAAAATCCCATTGCTACATTTGATTCAGATTAAATATGGTAGTAACATTTTCAAACTAATAAAATGTTGATTTTATCATCTATCAATTTCCGTATCATATTGTGTACAATATAATACTAATTTTTCCTGTTATGCCACTAACCCTTCTATGTTAATAACTAGAAGGGTTTCAAAATTGCAAAATTTTATTATTTTTTTATTTATATTTTTCTAAGGAATACAATTTTTAGATTTTCATATTAAGCTTCTGCATTATTTTCAGAAAAATGAATTGTCTTAATAAATTTCTGACCTAAATTCTTATATTCATCAAAGTCGTCTGCACTATAATAAAAAGGATTTAAACTTATCGAAAATGCAAGAACCTCTAAACATGAAAATAACCTATAAAAATTGGTAGGTGTATAGTACTCCTTATTCACACCATGCAATATCGAATGACGATTAAGTGGATGTTCTGAATTACTTTTATAAAGATAATCAATACCATAATTTTCATATGATATTAATAAATCCATTCCTTCGTCTATTCGTCTTAAAAAGGTTTCATCATAATAGTCTTTTGGCAGTTTTAGAAACTTTTTAACCTTATAGATTTGGAATAGAACCTTATCTCTCCAAACCTGTTTTCTATTCCTTATTACCGCCTTAAACGCATCCGTTGAACCAATATTATCAAAATGAATATTATTATTCTCACAGTACTCTCTAGAAATTCCCTCAATAATAGTGAGTAGTAATGTTATTGAAGATGCAGTATGTTTTGAAAAAAAAGATTCAACTGCCTCATTAATAAGTAGTATATGGCTTACAAACTCAGGAATCTTTTGATAGGTACCAAGCAATTGTCTAGCTATATAAAATGGATTATAAATTGAACCTAAAAGCTTTTCGGCTTTAATACCGTGTTCTGTTTCCATTAATTTAACTACATTATAATTTTCAATAAATGGTGGTAACACCCATTTATGTTCAGAATTTATTAACCGCTCTCCCATTGATTCAATTATATTATTCTCTAGCAATATTTCGTCAGGAGTTTGAAGGGGAATAGCATAACAAATACCATCTTCAATTGGAATTATGATTGACTTGAATTCATAATGCCTTCCTATCTCTGTAATAAATTCTCCATGTATATCCGGAAACTTATCTTTCAATTCTCTAAGAATTTCTTCATCATTAAATGAATTCTTTTTTATCACGTTAACAAAATATAAATAATAGCTATTTAGCTTCTTCTCACTTTTCATAATAAACCTCTCCTTATGCGTTTTATTAATACTATTTATATAAGCATACCAAAGATAAAGCTGCTAATAAGCCTTACCACTGCGTTTTTATTTCATTACTTTTATACTTAATGAAAAATATTACAGCAACAATATTTTCGTTTCTTTTCAGTTCTGTCATTTTTAAAGAAATTATTTGGATAACATCCAAATGGTAATCGATTGAAAGAGCATTAGCCCTTGCTATTACATTAACTTTGTAATTAACTACAGTATCGTTACCGTATTAGCACAGTCTAACAGTAACAACAAGGAACAATATCTAGACCAGATTTTTTTAAAATAATAATATGCTTATTTCATCAGGAGCTGAGATAGATAACAAAAAAGAGCAACCTCTTAGCTGCTCTTTTATATTAAATAACATAATTATTAGCTATTTTGTGATTCAATAAATGTAAATAATTTTTCACTTAATATTTTTGCTTCAGCACTCAAATCATCATAACTATTAATAGAAGAAATAGCTAGTTTACAAAACCCTACTTTATCAGAAACCGTTCCTGATTTAGAAGCATAACTGCCTCTCCTTTGTTTATTAACCAAGATTTCATCAATAAAAGTACCTAAAGATTTATTTTTATATGTATTCTCTGAAAAATCTTTATTAAATTGAAGTTTTTCAACTGAAATTCCTTCGTAACTAGAAATTACTTTTCTAATTGTATTTTTAGATAGAATATTCTCAATTTCTCTGCAATCTAGACAATAATACCTATCACCTAATTTTTCGCTTAACTTTTCTTGCCTTTTTTCTTTTTTCTTACTATCCTTATCAGTAATTAAAAAGAGTGTTGCACAAACTCTTTCTTCAGCTATTGAGTTATATACTTCTTCTTCTTCTCCATCTTCATCTAAAAAAGACCAATGAGTAATATTATTTCCACTATATTCTACAAATGAATAGTTGAAATCCTCCTTGTATTTCTTAGGTTCACCAATATGCTTTTGATAAATATCTAAAAAGTGCCTAATATAATATCTATCAGTTACACCTTCAACCCAAATCGTACAATTGGATAAGAAGACCGCTGAGTTTCTAACACCCAACATCTGTAGTACATTATTCTCTTCATTACTAACATTTTCAATGAAAAAGTGGGCATTTTTTTCCTTGGCATCACTTGATTCCAACTCTTTCCTAAAAGTGTAAATGGATATCTGTTCTAAATCTAAAGTTATATCTAAAAAATGATTCGAATGGGTTGTAATAAAGTACTGAAAATTCGGAAATCTATCACTCATAATAATCTCCAAAAATTTCCTTTGCATTCCTGGATGCAGATAAAGTTCTGGCTCTTCAATAAATAACAATAAATTTTCGTTCAAATACTTATAAAGCGGAAAAGTCAACGCAATTATTGCTTGAATTCCGTCACCTAAATAATAAATAGGTTGTTCCTTTTCTTCTCCAATCTTTACATGTAATACATCCGACTTGATAGCGGGAATTAATGTTAACCGTTCTCCTTCAAAAAAGCTATCGCCAAGAAATTGTTGAAATTCCGCTATTTTATCTCTATCTTCTAAGCTACCTAATAATAGCTTTTTTACTTCCTCATATAAATCTAAACCGGTAAATATTTCAATATTATCGTTAGCTGTGAAATAATCTTTTTTAGTTCGCTCTAGATAATGGTTTTTTTCTTTATCAAATCCCCTTAACCCTCTTAATGTTGGAATATAAACTTTCTTAAAGTTATATTTTTTTCCTCTTGTTACTGTATTCGAAAGTTCTTTATATAAATCAGTATAAGCTTCCTTCATTTCAATACTTAACTTCGTTTGGTCTACATAATGAGAAGAACCCTTGAAAGACAAGGTCTTCCCCTGTATATCCATTGACAAATCAATAAGGTCGTAAAAACGCTTTAAAAAATCATCATTAGAAAATACAAATTTCAACTCCGGAAATATTTGGATATCATCTCTATTTACATCTCCGAATCCATATAAATTATACCTATCTAACATTGAAAAAGTTATATCTTTATATTGATGTATTAATTGGTTTATCTTTTCAAAATTCACATCTGTAGGTAAAAATTTATATTCTTTCGACCGAAATAACTCTCTTACAAACCTACTTTTACCTGAATTATTCGTACCAACAAAAATGTTGACCTTTGATAAATTTTGTAGCTTTCTACCATCATTTCCCTCAAAATTATATTTTTTAAATTCAGGCTCTTCTATAAAAATTTCTTTAACAAAATAAGACATAACCCACCCCACGATTATATTTGTTTGAAAGTTGTAAACATTGAGTAATAACAAAAGCTTAAGTGACGATTTTCCAGAAATTTCCCCTGATATTCTTTGTAATTTAATTTTCAGGTTTTCAAAGATAACCTTTCCTTTAGATGCTCGATTGGATTATCGGGGTTTTATTAACTTATATGCAATCCTTTTGAGATGGTCTCTGTATTAATTCCCTTAACTCCTTAACTGTTAATACATCATCTTTCCTTCTATGTATTATCCTATGACAGTTCGAACAAACAGGTACAAGGTCTTCCTTAGGGTCAATAACAACCTCTTCACCTATGGTACTTAACGGTTTAACATGATGTACCTCGATGAAATCCTTACCCCGCTCACCATAAACTTCTTCAAAATTGAACCCACAAGCAACACAACTTAAACCATGAATTTCAATAGCTTTTTTTCTATTTTCTGGATTCCTTTCATATCGCTTTCCATAATACTCTTTAACTGTTCCATCAGTATAATAACTTTCTTCTTCAGCCTTTTCCGATTCAATATCATCGACTATAACTTCTTCCAAATTGCGGCTCGTCGTTCTTTGATAAATAAGCCTATAAAGACACTGTATCACTAAACTAAAATCGAAATTCTGTTCTTCTAGTATATTAATAGCTTCATGAATGCTCTTACCACTGAAAATCCCTTTGTGAACATTTTTTAATCCAATAAAATGTAATATTCCCATGGCTTGGTAACCACGACTTTCTTCTGGGTTTAAACCTATGACATGTTCATCAATCCAGCGATGGCTTTCTGAATTAAATAGATATTCATAGACTGCTCTATCTCTAATAGGAACTTCGTAGAGATTATATTCCCTTTCCCTCTTCACTGGTTCAAGTTGTGGAACACTATTTATAGAAATTAACATTTTTTCAGCACCTCAATTTTTATGTTATATGTTATTAAACCTTAAGCTGTCTATTGTAAAGGAAAAACCATTTTTCTATCTTTTTTAATTTGATTTAAATACATTACTACGATGCCATTCTATATAATTCTGTTGCTCCTCACTCAACTATTATTTATAGTTTCATTGACAATCAGAAAAACCTTTGTAACATTATCAAAACAATCCGAAATCACAATTGCTCCACTTTCGTCAAAACTAATAAATCCCATATCAAATAAAGCATCATGATTCTAATACAATAACAAGTCATTTTTGACATTTTCTCTTGATTATTTGATTTATTCCATGGCTTGATATGACTTTCCAAAATAAATCATTCAACAGAAACACCGTATATTCTGCATTATTATTTACAATTTTTTTATTTGTTCATCTCCATATCGACATAAATGTCTTTCGCTTCTTGAACAGTAATTCCAAATTTTTTATTTGCCAGTTCAGCAATTTGTTGGTCGTGAACTTCGGGGTCATAATTTTCCCCATTATTGGTCAACTCATCATATTTTTGTTTCATAAACGAGTAAATAGCCTCATTGGTAGTTTTAGTAGTAAAAGACGTACTAGGTGAATTATCCTCTGATGGCAAAGTTTTCTCATTATACCATTCCCCATTTATTGTAATTGGAGGTATTGATAAAGACATAGACGAGGAAGCAAAAGGCATCTCATAAGTATTATCATTATCTGTTGCATAAATGTTAGAATATGTACAATCAACAGTTCCGCAATTGGGAAGGACTTTCGTTTCTAATATATAATTCATAAAGTCTACCATTGAATAATATTGCTCTTTTATTGATAGTTTTCGAAACTCATTTTTAAATTTCAATTTCACGGTTATTGGAAAATAATCATCCTTCTTTTTACCTGTTTCATAGGATACATCCTCAATGTAAGTGTTCAATTTTGTATTTTTAATTACTGGATTCGTCTCTTTTTTCACTAATTTCATGTCAGGCTTTGCTGAAGATTAACAAGCACTTAAAAAAAGTAAGCAAAATAAAACAAACCTTATATAACCCTGTTTTCTCCTCATATTTGTTCCTCCATTAATTAATCGTATATCCAACAGTATCCTATATAAATTTATTTACTACAAAATTGACAATGATAAAGGATTGAAAGGAAATATTGATATAGGCACTATTCTTATTTTCCCTTTTAACTTTTTTTCTTTTAAATTCAAAGCTTAATTACCTGCTGTTTTTTCAAGACAACTACTGAGTTATAGCGTTTTAAATAGTAGTTCCCCTCTTTATCTTCTTCTATATATATTTTTATTGAATTATATGGCACTTTTAATTTCCTTTGGTAGTTTGATTTCTTTAACAAGTTAAATATGTCACTTGGATAGACCTTAAAAATAATTAAGCGTTTATCATGAAAACCATCAAGTTTTTTTACTAAATATAATTTCCTTGCCCTTGTCGTGCTTTTTTCTTTAGAAAAGTTTCCTAAAAACCATTTAAGTTCTACAAATGGTAGTGTAAACTCCGCACGTCCTTCTAGAATATTAGTGGTATGAAATTTTATAACTCTATTATTCCCTGATTTAAATAAGCCTTGAACCTTTGGTGATAATTCTTCCTTTGTACCAAAAACCTCTTTTGTTTTTGCTGGTAGAAAATTTCCATTTGGCTCTAATCTATTTAACAATTTACTGTATTCTTTTATAATTCCTTGTACGATATCTTCATTTAGTATTGCTTCCCAATTATTTGCTTCATTATTAAAGTAAGGTATTTGCATCTCTGCCATTTCATACTGATTAATTATCATTTGAACTTGTGAATAGAATAATTTATCATCCTTAATCCTGCTCATAATCTCTATATTTTTATTCTTATCATTAGTGAAAAGACTTCCAACACCTAAACTTGTTAAATTAGCAGAGCCATGATAAAAACTATAACCATCATGGAACTCAAAATAAAATATCTTTGAATGGAGCCCTTTTAATCTTTTCCAAATTATGCTTGAAAATAATTCCTCATCATATTCACCAAAAAAGCCTATTTCTTTCCCATTTAATGATGTATCTAAATCGTATACAATGGTAAATGAATTAGACTTAGCTGCAGCTTTTCTCCACTCCCTAATAATTTTAGTTGATAGAAATGGAGAAACCAATACAACCCTACTAGCGTTCCTTAAGTCAATTAAAATATCTTTATGAAACTTATCATTCGGCAAATTATATAATTCCAAATTATCCCCCCTAATACAAGATTCAATTTATCCTTTATTAATTTCTATAAAAGAGAAAGCATTTACCTTTATTCCCGCTCTTCGTAAGCAAGGTTTATTAACTCCTTAATACTTTCCAGTGAAATAATGTCTTTTAACTCTATATCAATCTGATTCTTGTCTCTTGGGTCAACAGGAATATAAATCTTCACCTTGTCCTTAAACTTTTCAAAAACAAAGTCTCTCATTTTAGTAGGTACGTGGAACAATACTCTATTTCCTTTTGTTGTAATTGATAAAAATTTATAACGTCTTGTTGCTCGTCTTATCATAATACCGTCAGATAGATAATAATAGACATCTTCTTGACCGTAAGCATACTCAAAAATTTCTTTAGCAATTTGCTGTTCCCTTGGACTAAAGGTTTGAATTAATTGGTCAACATTCTCAAACTTAGACTTATTTCTCGGTACTTTCTTTTTATATATGGCAATGTTTTCTTTGTTTTCCTTCACTTCGTCAAGATTAATTTCCTTGTATTCGTACCCATGTTTTGAAAGTCCTTCTTTCAGTCCTGCCACAAATGAAATTCCAACCAACATGAATCGGGCATCTGGGTTATTAGCTAAACCATCGTATCGAATCAGTTGCCCAACCGCACTATCATTAACCTTTAACTTAACCTCAACATAAAGCTTCTTATTATTTTTATCCAAAAATAAAAGGTCACACCTTTTCCCGCTTAAATTAACCTCACTTTCCAAGAAGACACAGCCTTCTTCAATTAAGTCTGGATTTGAAATTAATATTTCATGGAATTGGACTTCTTTCATTTTCATCAATCCTTTTTGATATTTATCAGCTTTTAAACCAATTGTAAACAAACTCCCGATGCAATTTTATTTACTGCTGCTGACCTTCATTCATTTTAATATTCATAGTTTCAGTGATATTCAGAATCACCAATATAGGAAAATCATACCATAATGATATCAAGTTTTTGAAGGCAAAAAAAGAGTAGCAAATTAGTAAGCTACTCCATTTTTTTATCTTTTCTGTTATAAAAACATTATTATTTTTATTTGAAAAGAGGACGTCCGTTATCCCCGTTTTGTTATACGTTTCCCCCGTTGCAGAACCCTCAAAATTTGCTCTAATAGCATAAGAAAATTGTAACGAAGCTTGTTTCCACTCCCTTGTCAGAATAAGCTAAAATTGTAGCTTCTAAAGCATTCTCATTTATTTTAGTTCCCTTCTCGCCCCCTCGAGGACGGGGGGGGGGGTTAATATCTCTCATTTTCTTTTTATTCTTCTCCTTTTCTTAAACCCTCTCCTTTTCTTCCAGTGCCATTTCGAGAAGATTATCGTCTCAATTTAGTAATCTAATTGTTCGTTTACAATCTACTAAGGACGGTAAATCCTTTTAATAAGATGAAGAGTGGTTTTATTAAGTTTATGTGAATGGTCTCGAAAAACTTTAGAGTATTACTAACAAAGTTATGCCTTTTAAATCCTATAGCTTATCTATTATTTGAGTCGTGTCGAAAAAATACTGCCTACTATGTGTAGATGAGAGTAGTTTCTGTATCGACACCCCACAACAAGCTTAATAATGCCATCGGAATCAATCCTACCCATGAAACATTTCATCAGACCATTTTAACACTACTGCAAATGGCATGTGTACATCAAAAAAGACATCCAACTTATTTGGATGTCTTCTTAGAACTATATCACTCGTTCATGTATTATATCTTTCAGTAATTCAATCGGATTTTCTTCGCTTGAGTCATTTGTTCCAAGTTCTCCTCGAAAGGACTTTTCTAATATAGATGTTTTTAGTTTCACACATACCTCAAGAGTATTAGTTAACCTTTTCTCTCCTATCATAAATTTATTAAAAGCACCTTGTATCTACGAACTATTTCAATGTGCTTTTGGTATTTAAGTTTTCCCTTTTTAAATAACTTTTTAAATTTCCTAACTCTGCCCATTCAATTGAAGCTACCTCTTTTTGATTCCAACTTGGAATTAAGTTGTTACTGCTACCTGCTCGAACCATCCACCACTTTGTTATTTATGTACTTCCCTCTTATTCACACATACAATAAATAGCTATATTTGTAGTTCTACCACTAAAATAGAATGGTCTGACAAACCATTTAAACGCTCTTGATGTGAAAAATATGATTCAAGTATGGTTTCTTTTAAAACTGGTGCAACAAAGACATGGTCAATTCGGAATCCATTTCCCTTCGTGCTGTACCATGAGTAACCAGAAAAAGAGCCGTGTGTATATCTCCAAGTATCAACCCAACCTAAATCAACTAATTCTTGCATATACTGTGGTCCGACAAAAGGAGCGCCTTGTGTATCTTCTTCTAGTCCTGTATTATAGTCCCCCATTATAACAGTCCTAGAATTTCCCTGTTCTTTTGCAAAGGCATTTATTTCTTTCCAAAATTCCAGCTTCTCTTGTACATCATTGTTAGTAGTTGGAATATGGACCCCAGTAATATGTAATTTATATTGGGGTATTCTAATTTCTAACCAGCGCTGTCCATTGCTATCTTTCTTGTAAAAGGATGGAATAACTTCAAAGGGATAACGAGAAGCAAATAGTAGACTATTTTGCTTTATATCGCCATTACTAGAAATCATATATTCATACCCATTTTCTCTTAGTAATCGCTTAATCTCTTCCCCCTTTTCTCCTTCCCAGTATTCTGTTAATAGGAGTACATCTGGTGAATGTTTACTTAGTTGCTCTACAATCCTCGGGATGCGCTTCACTGAACCGCCTTGTCTTATATTCCAAGTTAATAACTTCAAAATAACACTCCTTCATCTATTGCGTTAATTGTTAATAAATAAATCTAGAGCATACGAGTAATCTAACGCATATCCAAATGCACTATTCGTGCCGTCTCATCCGTGTTTTTTGTTCATTCTGTAATTACCCTTCGGTGTTAATCAAACTAACTGAACAAGTACATAATAAAATCAAAATTTTATTAGATTCTGTTTCATTAAACTTTTTGGATTGAGAACATCCAACCATATTGGAATAATTGCACCTTTTCTTTAGCAAGTTGCTTCATTACTTCATCTTCAAAATGAGATAAAATCCCTTTACATACGATAATACCTTTTACGTGTTTGATTTTCTTCTCATCCTCATACCTCTTTAAATATCCTTTAATTTGTTTTAGGACCTCTGGACCTATATCACCCTTTTTTATTTCAACTATAAATAATTGATTTGTTCTTCTATTTTTTAGTAATAAATCTAACCTTTTTCCATCTTTAAATTGATATTGCCTGTCCAAATAAATAAGGTCAGAACCTAAGACACTAGGATTGTCAACCAGAAATTGTTCAATATCTGCTTCGCTAAGTTGTCGTATTTCATCACTTGAAAGCTGTTTTTTCTTTAGATAACTCTGATTTTGCAAAGTAAATACTTTTTGTTGTAGCAATTTAATTTGTGCATCGGTTAACTTAAACCAATTCCTAAATTTCGATGAAAGCGCAGCCAATTCTGTTTGGTTTGGAGAGGGACTAAATGGAATAGATAATTCCAGCAATAATTCTTTATTAATTTCCAAAGGAGTATAAAAAACTACTGATTTAACTGGATTTCCAAACACTATAACTTCATTTGCATTATTATTTGTGCTAAGTAAATGAGGATTTCGATATTTCATTTTAATTGTAGTATCAGTTCTTGCCTTTTGGATATCAATGACTTCTTCTACTTCATAAAAAGCCGTGATAAAACGTTTATTTCTAATACTTGTATGAAAAAACAGAAAATCTCCCTTTCTAACTTTATTCTTTAAAATATAACCTCTGTTTCCTTTATCTCCATATGTATATTCTGAAAATAAAGGGTCTTCTTCTCCATTATTTTTCTTCGGGTCTAAGTATGGTATTAGGTAACTAGTCATCAGATTCTCCTTACTTAATGTCTTCTCGGAATTAATGATTAAATTGATTTACTCTGTACCATTTCATATATTGCTGGTGAAATTCATTCAAAGCTATTTTCATAGTTTTTTTTGATATTTAGAAATAGTCTTGTAGGTCATCCAAGCTATCAGATATCAAAATTGTTCCATCTTCATCAAAACTAATAAACCCTTTATCAAATAAAGCATCATGATTAGATTGACAACATGGCTTTATATGGCTAGCAATAAGGAATCTTTCATCTGCTACACCACATAATCTGCATTTCTTTTCATTTATTAATAGAGCCTTTTATTTTCACATAATTACCAAAGCTACCTTCAAACGTCCCATCCTAATTTTAAATATATAGTAATATTATACCATGTAAAAACAAAGCAAATGAATAACAAATTTGCTACTCCTCTGTCTAATAAAATTTAGTTAAATGGAGAATCTTCCATCGGATATCACACTCGAACAATATCAGTGGTTTCTTAACACATTTACTCATTAATCTATCTTTATCATGCCTATAATTTGAGTCGTGTCGGAAATTTATCGAATGCTTGATTGTGGATGTGCGTGGTTTCGAATATAAAGGAGAAAGGGAGAAGAAACTGTTCATCAACAACTCTGTTCGCATGCTATAACGGGTTGCTAGACTCATGAATATTGACTCCTGTTTATCGCTGAGTTTGAACTTTTTATGATTTTTTTTGACTTTTTATGCATTACTGACTTTCATGATGTATTGTTAAAAGGTGGAAGGGGTGATGGATTCTTCAAAGGAAAAAAATACAACCAAATTGTCAAACAATGGTTTTTTTAGAAATTAATGTTCATTATAAATCAGAATTTACTGTTGCACTCATAAGTATTAACATATCATAGAATAAATAAAGCACATATATTATTAACTATACGAGGTGATTTTATCAATGACATACAAGGTTTACTATACAAACGAGGCAAATAAAAGAAAAGCTGACAAACGTGAGGAATTTAGAATACATACCTCTAACTCAAAGGATTCTGATGATTATACAGTTTACGTTAATTATAAAGATGTTATCAAAAGAGATAATAGTCTATATGTTATTGAAGGTGCTATGGTAAGACTTTTTAAGGAGTGATTAATTTGGTTCGAGGAAGTTTACAAGTATGATAACAAGTGTTCTCGGACCAGCAAAAGTGTAGATTATGATACCGACTACCAAGTTAAGTTAATTAAGTAATGCCTATCTACTCTAATTCAGCTTTATCAGACATATAAAGATTTCTACTAGATAAAATATAAGAAGAGCAGATAATCTGCTCTTCTTATATTTGTAAAAAATCCACTAATTGTTATTTGATATCTGATAGTTTTTCCAAAATTATTTCTGTTCTTTTTATTCTATTAGAAAAATCACAGGTATAATCTTTCATTGATAATGCATTAAAAGACAATAGAAAGGCTCTGTATCCAGCAAGGTAATTTATTATTTGAACCTTAGACCGTTCATCACCCTCGGACAAATCTATAAGGCTAGAATTAACTGTTTTTAACCTCTTAATATACTCTGAGAATGTTTGAGGATACTTTTTAATTGAGCCACTATATTCAAAAGCATAAAGAAGTGTATTCAATTTTTTCAGTTTTTTTCTTGTTAATGAGATATTATTTGATACAACATATCCATTCAAGATAATCTTGTCTTTAGTTTTAATTACCTTTTTTGAATTTATTTTTAAATTTATATCCTTCAATATTTCTTTTAATTTACCTATAAAAAAGGACTTAGTTATCTCAGGATTATCCGAAGAAAACAACATATCATCAGCATATCTTGTATATTCTACTTTAAACTTTTCACAATACTTTCTAATTCTAATGTCTATTCTTCTCATGAGTATATTTGATAGTTGTGGAGAAGTAATCGCACCTTGAGGGAGACTACCATTTAGTGTAGTTATGGTAATAATTTCATCAATAACATTTTCCTTTTCGTCAGGAATTTTAATATCAATATATTCTGACAAAGTATCCCGAACTAAATTATCTTTCAACGAGTTAAAAAAGTCTTTTATATCAATTCTTAAGAAATATTTTTTTTCACAATGGGGGATTAGGAAATCCAAGTAGTTTTTCCTTTTTACAAACCCACAAACGCAGTCTGACAATGGTATATTCTCTAAAAAATTTTCCAGAAGCTTTTCTTGTAATTTACGTAACAAACTACCTTGCTTTACTGCATTAATTGTTCTTTGCTTTTTGTTAACTTGAATATTAAATGTATCATAGTATTTATTGATATCTTCTATCGAGGGAACCTCATCAAAAATATCCATTCCCAATATTTTCCCTTGGAAATAATCCTTGCTATAAACAGGTGTTTTGATAGAATCTCCCCCTTAATAATAATGAAGTAAGTACTTCCTGAAAGCGATGCAGCTGCAGCAAAGTGACAGCGAGAATACGCTGCAGCAAAAAGCAACTTTAATCCCTTGGCTTTTATATTATCATCTAAAGTTTGTCAGGCTCTAGACGAATGCAACAAGGAGAAATTATATGTAATTATAACTTCTTTACTACTTACTTCATTATTACTTCTAACTTTTTTATTATATCAGCTAATTCTGGAAAAAGACTATTAAATTTTGATTTTTGATTTTCTGCTTCAAATCTATCAAAAATATAATTGAAAAACTCTGAAATCCACCCTGACCCTTTTTTTAACTTTTTTAACTTATAAGCAATCTCATATCCTTCTTTTATTTCCGAGATAGTACATTTTGACATATTATTTTCACTTAATTTAAATAGCGGTTCTAGGTTTCCTTCAATTACTGTCTTTAAAATATTTAATTTATATGATACATTTTCATTTTTATTATACGCAATTTCTAAATTATCCTTATCAGAATACCTTGTGTTAGCATCCATTAACCAATCATAGAAATATTCATAGCTTGACTTATTTACTATGGTACCTTCAATTGTTGTATGAACGGGATAGACATTATAATATTTACAATAAGCTTTTATAAGTCTTCGGAAAGTATAAAATAGTTCGTCTCCAAATATTAAATAGTCTACGTTATAATTAAATTCAGCTTTCTTTGAAATACCTACAATCCTTTTCCTCCAATTTAACAATTTTCTTCTTATTCCATATCCATATTTTTCATGTCTTATTATTTCTTGGTTTTTTAACGGGTTATAGTTATCTCCAGATATAGAAAATTTTTTCGTTTCATTATCATATTTCACTATTTTATCCATATCTAGCAAAAGTAGATATGGAATATCTAAATTACGTTGGAATGGGTGAGAAACATCTAAAGATATATTATTAGAATTATATGTAAAGATTTCAATCTCAGATAATACTGGATAAAATTCCTTTAAAGTAGGGTTATTAAATATCTCATATTCAGTAACACCTTCGACAAATAATATTCCATTTGAAAAAAAATAACTAGCTTCTTTATCACTAATAACTTTATCACTTTTTTTATTTTCTAGGTTTTTAATTTTTTTAACATTAGTTTTGAGTTTTCTCTCATATATCTGGAATATATTCACACCACCAAATACCAATGCATTTTTAACAATCCTTGGTGAATGTGTAGCAATTATAGTTTGTATTAGTTCATTTTGTGAATATATAAACTTATAAAGGTCATCAATTAAAGTTGGGTGCAATCCGATTTCTGGTTCATCTATAATGACAATAGGATTTTTCACCTTACTTTTATGCAGTTTATCTAAAATTGTATAGAATATCCTTAAATAATTATAAGAATTATAACCTTTAGAGTAAAAATCTAGATTATTTTTCTTAAATTTAAATTTCTCCCCTCCAAAATTTAACTTGTAAATTTGTTTGAATTTATCACTGTTATTAAAAGGCTGTACATTATATTCTAACCCCTCAATTTCAGATTTCAATTCAACAAGATATTCAAAATACTTTACTCCATAGATATCCTTTAAAATTTTTTCTAATTCCTTTGAGAATTCTCCCTCTTTTTCACTCCTTCTTTGACCTAAATCACCAATTATATTCCAGACATTATCCCAATCGTATAAATCAATATTTCTTACATCTAAATAATAAATAGGAAATAAATACTTTATTAACTTTCTTTCTTGGTAATCATGACTCCAAGATACAGTATTATTTTTATACTGTTTAAAGGTTAAGTTCAAAGTGGAATCTCTTTCTTGAAGTTTTCTAATCTTATCAAAAAACTCATTTTCTGGCTGACTCTTACCGATTTCTAAAAAGTCTTTCAAATCAAACTTTATACTTATTTCTGCATAATTATTGTAAGGATTTTCCTTGTCAAATATATCTGTGTCTAACTTATTTTCTATTAGATTCTCATAAAAATAGTATAGATATTTTTGAATATTCGTTTTTCCTACGCCATTTCTCCCAATTAAAATATTTATATTTCTTAAATCAATATAAGTATTACCTAAACTCTTTACGTTTTTAAATCTTATACTTAAAATACTTATGGTATTCACTCCCTCTAACAAAAACATCCAAATCCATTACTTTAAAGGTATTTTTCTTTATGATATTGGTCTCTTTTAAAATCAAGATTAGTTCCTTCTCGTTCATATCTTATTTAACCATACAATATTTCTCAATTTTCCTTCCTCCAAATTTTCTTCTGCCTCTCTTTTTACTCTATACTTGTTATCTTACATCATTTAACTGTTAGATTAAAAGATAGCCTATTATTTTGAATAGAAAATCAAGTTTATTGATAAAATCACAGTTCTATTAATCATTGTGCTGCTATTCTATGAGTTCCTTCCCCATGTTCAATTAATTCCAAAAAATGAAAAAGGAGAGACTCAAGTTAAAGACTCCCCCTGTTACATTACAGGTAATAATCAAATCACCTTTAATGGAATTCAACATTAAACTTTCTTTTATTGTTTTGGGTTAATTTAGGCATTCTTACCTCTAATACACCGTTGCATTATTAATTTTGTGGTTGCTCTCATAATTGAACTATATTTATACTATTTACAACAGTTGTTATTAAAAACATGGTAAAATCACTTAAACATGTAATCTTAAAGATTAGTTCAAGAATGGGAGGAATTATTAATATGTTTGATGCTACATTTTGGACAGCTTTAGCAGCTATTGCATCTCTAGTAACAGCCTTGGTTACTGCTCGTTATACTTTCTATACAGGTAAAATGGTAAAGGGGGAACTAGGACCGAAACTTTTTGTGAAGGGAGAAGCCATAGACTCAGGGAGTTCATACGATAAAGAAGTAAACAACGATATTGGCTTAAGTTGTGAGTTTAGAGAAATAGGTTTTGTTTCGGATTCAGCAAATAAGAAATTGATGATAAATTTGGTGAATAACGGTAAATCCCCTGCGACAAATATTGAATTTAAGTATACTATTATTTTATATAAACACGATGTTAAATTAGAAAAAGAAAGTAAGCTTATCGACATAGATAGTAAAAAGTTGGTAGAATACAAAACAGTTCATAGAACTTCTAATTTTGATTATCTCCCACCAAATGATAAAGTTGAAATTGAAGTAATGTACATGGACTTACTTCCTTTTGTGAAGTTACAGGCTAATTCACTTACATCTAATGAGGAAAAATTTATTAACAAGGATACCAATTTTTTAGAATATCGACACCCAGTATTTGAAGTTATGGGGGATAGTTCTGATTTTAGAATGAGCCTTGGTCAACAATGGGTAGGTCTAACAGAAGAAACAGACATAAGTACTAACTCTTAAATTCAAGTTAAAGCCGTGCTACCCCGTTTGGGTAGTTTTTTACTAGACTAGATAAGACAATATCTAGTAATAATAAAAACACTTTTAGCAGAAAGCTATATAACAATAAAAGACGAGTTTTATTAACAGTTGAGTCACGATGTATTGTTCGACTCTATGTCCATTCCTCCTCTCCAATAAACAAAAAAGGAGAGCCTCAATTGAGAAACTCTCCTTATTCTTCTGATACTTCCTTTAGCTAACTTCCTTACAAGGGGTGTACATTCCATTTTTCATTATCAATTTATTGATATAATCGATACCTTTTAATGTAACCAATGTTGTAGTAACCGTTATTCCATCTATTTCAAACAATTTAACCTTAAATCTCCCTGTTTTTCGATGTTCTTCATATGGCAAGTTGTGATTATCTAAGACATTCTTTTCTCTTAGAAATGCAAATAATTTATTTCTACCAATCTCAAAGTCTAGTAACTGAGCAACTTCTTTCATACTGAATAGTCCATCAGATGCAATCATTCTGTTGTATGATTGAACAATAACCTCCTGCTCTTTGATTTTTTTCTGTTGTAATTTGATAATTTCGTCTTTTTTATCCAACGTCTTTTGAACAACTAATGATGCTTTAGCCAATATTTCTTCTTCAGATTCTTCTTCTTTTACAGGAATATAGCCACCTGTTTGTCTTATTTGAGGAATAACTTCTTCAAACACCCACCTTTCAAACTGTTCTGCTTGTGGTAATTTTGATTTAATAATAAGACGATAGAGATTTCCCTCTGTAATAAATTTCATATTTTGATTTCCACCATTAGTAGGGACTGGGTGAAACGCCCACCCCTCTTCTTTACAATGTTGTTTTACTGCTTTATTAACATCTTTATATCCTAACAACTCGGCACATCTTTTCGCAGGGAACATTAACTTACCATTAACATCTAAAATTCCTAATTTACCAAATTCTCTATTATCAAATATTTCTAAATTTTTCATCAATTTAAATTACCTCTTTCTTTTTATATGATACTTTATCGTAGGGTCATCATTATAAAGGGATGACTTTGACCTGTTTATACTATATAATGTCATTAACTAATTAGTTTTATATTTTCTTGGACTTGTATCGGGCGGCAACCCTTTACAAGTTTTTTTCTGATTATTTTTGGGAAGCTTGACTTACTCAAATATTCTTCTGTTATGCCCATCTCTTCTTTTAACTTTTTATTAGATGGGATTATCTCCAAGTCATAAGCATCCACCATTTCAGCAATGCAACGTTTGAACTGTTTATTTTTGAATTCTTGCTGCCCCTTGAAGTATAACTTCACCGTATCTAATACTTCTTTCTCAGTTGTCCACCCTTTACTTTGCACTAATTTAAGTGTATTAAACTGTATACTCGACACTATTTCCTCATTCATCTTCTCAATTTCCTGTCCTATATCCTGCGGGAAGACTCTGTCTGCTTCTTCCCTTCCAAAAGTTCTCATAATTCCTTCATATGATATAGTCCTACCTGTACAACCTTTTTCTAACCAAACCCTACACATTTCATCGATTTGACAGAAGAACTCATAAGTGTACATAGGCAACTCATAGGTACTACTTCTATACTGAAAATGATTCGCTCTTTTATGCTTTTTCTGAGTTAACAGCAATGACTCAGGGATTTCCAATTCATCTAGCTTCCTAGTGACCCGAAAGAGTGTGAGGAAATTCATTCTTGTTCCTGTAGCACTTGGACTCCTACCAAATTGTTCTGCTAAAGTTCTTATGCTGTGATAGAACACAATTCTTGGGTCTGAATCATTAGTAATGTACTCTTTTGTTAGGTCTAACAACATATATAAGTCTTGCAAATGTCCATACCTATTGAATACCTTGTAGAAATGTGGATGAATTTCTTCTAGTTCATCAGACCTCAATAACTCTTTATAAATATCTATAGATGCCTTAAATTCTTTGACTGCTTCACTCTCAAATATCTCTACCTTGTAAAGTTCCATCAAGAATTTCTTTGACTCTACAACGGAACATTCTAATAGCCTCTGTACCACATGGAGGATTGTTCCAGTGAATGGATTACTTAATGAATGGCACTTATAAAGCCAATGACCATTGTTTCTATGAGATTGATAGATTGAAGTACTAGGATTATCTTCGTCATGAAAGATATTAATGAAATTTCCTTCCGTTCTAATCCCCAAGAAGGCTCTTAAGTCTTGTTTCTTAAGATAATCAAGTACCTCATTATTTGATAATGTTACTGGTTCTATTTGAAGCAGTTCTTGAAGCTTCTTAATGTTTCTATTACTTATCAACTCAACATTATTAGCATATATGTTGCTATGGGAAGCTTCAGGATTCGTGTGAACCCTTGTGACGGACATATCCAGATTACCCTTTATGTCCTGCAAAGGGGTTCTTTTTAAGCCAGCGAAGCTGGATACCTTTAACCGATTATTGAAGTCAAATGGAATAGCTTCTTTACCACCAAAGAACAGTCGGCTACCATCTCTACATGCTCGGTCTGCTTGTGGATATCGTTTTAGCAAATTATCTATTATAACTTCAAAATCTTTATAATGAGTTAGAGGCTTGTCCAATACAAAAACTACTCGAAATTTATGATGACTCTCCTTATGTCTAAACGTTGTGTAGAGGAACGCAGCATGTTGTTTAAAGAATACATTATTGATTGCCCCGTCCAACGTCAGCCCTTCATCAAAATCTAAAGCTATAACTTGTTGAGATTCCCAATTCACCTTTGACCTTTTGATGCTGCCGCCTATTGATTTAAAGGTTGCAGGAATGAATGTTATTCCTTTTGTAACCTCTTCTGCCAGCTTAGCTGCATCAATCTCAACAGAATTGCATCGGATTATGCGGTTATTAATCAAACCGATTTCTCTTCCGTTAGGCTTGGATGAATACTCAACTGTATCAAGTATTACCTTCATCCAAACTCTCCTCCGCTAAACATGGACAGTTTAGTCAGTTCTTCAAATTTATTCATAATTTTTCCCTTCTGCTCATTCATGCATATGAGACTCATTAGTATTATTTTGAGGCATGTTTTTCTCCCCTTTCATATTAGATTTACAATAATATTCTTTTTTCAAATAACGATTCTATGTTTTAATATTTGAGACTTAAAATACAAACAGTTTCAATAAATGTTTTTTTCTTTATCTCCAATGTACTGGAAATTAAAAGGGAAACCACATTTTCCAAATATAGGAATGTTCCCTAAGCATTCTCGTATGGGATTTTTCTACACCGTGTTGGTGTTGACCAGAGCACTTCCATCCCGTAAACATAAATGAATGTAAACCACGCTCAACCAATTGATGGTTTTCATGATTTTTCTTCTAGGTAGTTCTTAAATATTACGTTTTTAATAATTCCATGGTCTAAAAGCAATTGAATTAAATCTTTCGCAAATGCCCTCTTATAGTAAGGAATATGCCTAAGTACTTCCTCTTTTGGGAAGAATTCTAAAAGCATATCATTATCCATGCGAATAGTATCTAAATCAAAAATTCCAATTAGAATTCCCAAAACATCTTTTTTATCTGAAGTACTTGATTTTAAAATACCTGTAACACTATTCAATATTTGTAAATTGCTTTTATATTCAGGTTCACCTTCATACATGAAATTATCATCATCTTGTTTAATTAACTGTTTTATTCCCGAATAAAGCTTCTCTATTGAATCTAAGTGTTCACTTTTATCTATTAGTGAGAGTGCAATCTGTTCATTTTCGAATAATATAGTATGCTCTAATTCCCCATCCTCATTAATAAATTCAATATCATGCCCAATATCTTCATTTCGAAGTTTAATCGCTTGAATTTTCAGTTCGTCCGATTTGGTTAAATTTTTACAAAAATATTCTTCTGGTATTCCAAATTTTTCAGACAATTGTTTTACCCTTTCAGAAGGGATTTTCCCCTTTTTAATCCACTTATAGACACTTTGCTTACTGATTTGGAAATCTTCAGCTATTTGATTTGGATTACTATTAAATAACTTTAAGATATATTCAGCACCAAACATAATTATCTTCACATCCTTATCTTGGATAAATTAATTTTAATAAACAGGTACCTTTTATTAATTGTATTTTACAACATTAGGTTACCAAAAGTCAACCTATTTTAATTCAAATAAGTTAACTTTAGTCAACTATATTCCTTTTGAAAATCATACTTTTTAGAAGACTAACAAAAAAAGGAAAAGCTACCTGTAATTTTCAGATAGCTTTTATAGTATTTCTACCTTTTTTCTCAATTATTTTTGATATTTTCTTTAAAGCACTCGAAATCCTTATGAAGTTGGATTTTTTCACAGTATTGGTGTGAAGCTAGGTACTAATAAAAAGGTGCATACATTTTAATTATCACCGATTGTTCTTAAGATTTTCCAAATATTCATCTTTAAACATCCACTTAAATCCTCCTGCTAATCTTCGATTCCCGTTACAAACTTCTCCTATTTTTACTATGCCAGTTTGCCTTCTTGCTTCTGCTGAGGATTCGAAGGTGTTAATTATATTGAGGTTTTCATCTAACTGATAAACCTCTTTCTTCTGATGTAAAAGTTCAACCTTTGTTCTAAGAAGATTCAATTTATCTTCCTCTGTGAGATTATCGTAATCCTCTTTGAACATCCATCTATATCCACCTGCATAACTGTAGCTCCCTGTACATGCTGATGATATATTACCCTTGCTACTAACTCCAACTTCTTAACAAGTTTTATAATAATTTATACCTCATATTTTTATAAAATTATTCTGAATCTTAGTATTAATAAAGAGAATTGCTGCAAGCTTCTCTTACATAGGAAAAGCAAAAAGGTAGATTAATGCACCCACTTCTTAAAAAACAAAAGAGAACAGCCATAAGACTGCTCCCATTTTTCTACCTTATACATTAAATGAAATAGGTGGATTATATTTTTCAATTACAATGACAAACATTTTAAATGAAATAAAAATCTACCAGTTATTATATTTATGAATTTTCTCATCATTTTTTTTTCCACTTTTCCCAAAGCATTTTCCAAGCAATATTTGTTTTAATCATTAAAACCCAACAAAGTGGAAGAAAAATGTAGGTAATTGGTGTAGGTTTGATGCCAAAAAAAATTGATATTATAGTAGATATAGTGCATCCTACTGTACCTGCAACAAGCAACATATGTATTTTAAATAGAAGATTCATCTCAATTCACCTTTATTTTTTAGTCACATCTTCCTTTTAGAATCATTAATCTTCATATAACAATTTTAATTGAGAAATCATTTCATTCAAAAATCCATCTATTTTCTCATAGCCTATTTCTTTATAACTTAACATAGAAATAAATTTAGAAAGAGCTGGATACTTCTCTAGTACTCTTCTTGTAGATAAAGGAATTTTTCCAAAAAAGTTAAAAAGACTATCTTCATCTATTCCAAGAATGTTAGCAAGGTTTATAATAATATCATCAGAAGGATTGGAATTTTCCTCCTTTTCAAGTTTAGATATATAATTAATTGAAACTCCTACTGCCTTAGCAGTCATTTCTAAAGTTAATATTTTTTCTTGTCTTTTTTCCCTTAGTAATTCTCTACCTTCTTCATTTGATTCCTCTTCTCAGCTTTCTAATGGGTGATTAAAATTCTTGTTGGTATATATCGATTATATATTTTCTTAAATCACCCTCTTGTAAACTACCACTTAAAAAATCAAATAACACATCTCCTAGTTTATATCCCAATATTTCATCAATTAATTCCCTTGTTATGTTTTCGTTAAGAAAATCAAATATTACCCCTTTTTTTCTCCAATAATCATTAATTTTCGAGATATTACGTTCTATTTTTGCTAATTCAATAACAGTATTTACTATTTCTTCTTTATTCATTTCCTCAATCAAACTTGGCTGTTCCATTAAACAAATTCTTACAAAATTGTCTAGACGCCATTTCACACTAAACATATCATTCACATTATAAAATAAGTCATTTTCAAATACCTCATAATTTAATAAAACATATGCAGCATCTACAAAATTCAAATTAAAAATTTCATAAATGTCTTTAATCCCCCCATCATAAATTAGCTCTAAAGTATACTTAATATCGAATTCAATTTTAAAAATTTTTAGTAAAACATCGATTCTCTTCATTTTTCCATCCTCCAGTTAATCCAAAATAAAAAATTCTCCCTCTTTTATCCATTAATATCAAAAACAATCCTATACATTACCCAACTCAATAGATAAAACCTTTTTTTAGAACAAGCTTTTAAACAAATAAAAAAAATCACCTCTCCATTGAATCCCTCCCTGTGTACTAACATCTCAAGTATAATACCTTTCACACGAAATTACCATATATTTACATAAAGCAAAATTATTGCAATAGCTGATTTTTTTCAAAATTAATAACTCTAATACCTTATAGCAGAGTAGAAATAATATTAAACAAAACAATTGAAATATTATCTCAACATAAAATTTTTCCTTTTCAACAATTTAATTCATTTGTTACCACAACTGTTCTTTTCATAGAAAAAAGAGCAGCTATATTGACTGCTCCCTATTTCCACATTACACATCAATGAATTGAGTTGATTATACTTGTGTATTGTTCCATTTAATTCATTTCCCCACATTGCTTCAATCGCATAATTACGTTATTTGATTTATTTCGCTTAAGCTTTTAAATTACAGATGCACACATGCAAGACATACCAAGTCGATAGCAAAATGTGTGGCGGAATGTATAAGTAGATACCCGTACGTCTTGAGGTGTTTTTAAAACGGATGTCAGCCCAAAAAACTTGAATAGCAATTTTTCAAAAACACAAATATGACTACCTCCTTTTTTAGGAAGTAGTCTAATTTTTAGGGGATACCTTCTTTTTATCAACTGTAAATCTTTTTTTAGGCAAACTTTATGAAACAGAATTTCCTTTTTTAAATCAACACATGGTTAATTTTATTCATTATCAATCCCAACACTTGTCCATTTACTCAAAATCAACTCCAATAACCCAAATCGGAAACTTGAGTATGTTCTTAAACTCTTCTAATGCATCTTTGGTTCTATCAAAATTAACAGTACCAGCACTTATGTATTTTGAAAGGTTACCTGCAGCGGTAATATAAACGAATAAATCAATCTCAAAAGTTTGTTCAATCTGAATTGTCTTTAGAAGGTCATAATAGACTAATCCCCAATTTCCAAATTGAACTTCTCCCATAATAGTGGGAACTCTTTTGTTATATGAGATATCTACACCTTTTTCAAATGATTCTAAATCATATGCGTCGGCTAATTCAGTCCAATCTTCTCTTTTAGTTATTTCCTTTTGCCATATTTTTTTACCATCATGAATTCTCCTTCTGCCAAAACAGTAATTTCTAAAATTTATTAAATTATACAAGTCATCAAAAAGTCCAAAATCAAAACCACCGATTTTAGGGGAATCATAAAAAACCCCTTCTTTAAATTCAACTTCGAATTTCAAATTGGGCATATGTAATCTTAAGTTACGTTTTAATGCAGTATTTAAACTGTCAGCAGCTAATCGTCTAGCAAAAAAATCCTTTTTCTTTTCTGTAAAAAGTTTTAATCCATGTAATTGCATTTCAAGAGTCCTAACAAGGTCGTATTTCATTTCTTCAAAGTTAGCTAAGTAAAGGTCTGCGTGTCGAAAAAAAATCTGATTTTCTTCAGTAATTATTAAATTACCATTAATTCGTTCAACCCATTCTTCAGCTTCATCAATGTTCATAAACTGGGCTCTAATTGGTTTTTTTCTCACTTAATATCCACTCCAAAATAGTTATGCTCTTCAACATAATTATAGTTATTTTTTTACAAATTCAAAAGTTTTGTCTTCAATTTTACGTAAACAAAAAAATCCCTACATTAATGTAGAGATTTCATTAATGTAGAGATTTGATTACTGTATAAAAGTTTATTTTTAGTATATGTTTTACGTTTATACCTGTTGTTCTTACTCCTGTTTAAAGATATTGATGCAGATATTATACTTCTCCTTCTTTTTTTCGTTGATTTATTAGACTTTTTTATGTTTAAATTCCTTGCTTTAATTATTGTACTACCGCTTCTTTTTGCCTTCTCCACTTTTGATGAAACTGGTAGATTTTCTACTTCAGAATATTTTTGTTTTTCTTCAAATTTCTCAACACGGCTTAATAAATAAGCATTCTCTTTTTCTAATTCCCTAACTATTGTATAGTATTTTCTTTCAATTGAAGTAACTTCATCAGCATATAGCTCCTTAATTTTCTTCCCCATTTTTTCAATTAACCCAACAACTAATGCATTTCCCATACAGAAATATCTTGCTTTGTCAGGCATTCCTTCAGTCCAATTTGGAGGAAAATCATTAAGAAGCTCACATTCAACAGGGGTTAAAACTCTTAATCTCCCACTGTCAGGGTCTCTCACAACATGTGTACTTCTATTTTTCGTTCCTTCACTAGTTAACATTGTCCTAGCTGGACTTTTTAAGTCGTCGGGGAAATTCATGCTACCTTCGGAATAGGTATAAACATGTCCATTTTCAGCAACTCGTTCTACCTTTTTTCCACCCTTCATATACTCAAACATTTCAAGTGTTGACTTGCCGTTTTTTCCAACTTCATCCTCATTTAAATAACATTTTTCTATTTCTGTAAGAGTTTGATGTTTTTTGGCTTCTTCCAAAATTTGACTAAGCGTTTTTGCTGGTACCGTATCAGGTACAACTTCTTCGGTATAGAAAATCCCATTTCTCATAATACCAGAATTTCTAAATGTTTCTTTAAAAATATCTGAAACTTCAACAATATCCCGTGGTAATTCATCCTGAGAAGCTGGATGTTTTACGGATGTACCTTTAATTGGGAACTCTGATGCAAAAAATCCTTTTTCATGAATTACTTCCTGAAATGAAAATTCTTTAATTTTTTTAGCTAGGGATGTATTATCTCTATATGCGAAGATGAATACTCTTCTCCGTTTTTGTGCAAAGCCGTAGTCAGCTGCATTAATGACTCTCCACTCCACAAAATAGCCAGCATCTCTAAAGGCAGCCAACATTATCGCAAAGTCTCGTCCACGTTGCTTGGCTGGGGATTTCAAAAGTCTATCAACATTTTCTAAAAGCACAAATGTTGGTTTTCTTATATTTACAATATCTATTATTTCCCAAAACAAGACACCTTTTTTACCTTGTATCCCCTTTTCTCCAGCTAAAGAACGTGCAACTGAATAATCCTGACAAGGGAACCCACCAACTAATAAATCGTGTTGTGGGACATTATATTTTGCTTTAGCGATATCTTCATTTGAATGAATCCCTTTACCTTTAAATCTTTCAGCATAGCAATCAAAAGCGTGTTGTACTTTTGTTGAAGGTTCCCATTGGTTACCCCAAACTACATTAAAACCACCATTTCTTTCTAAACCGTTTCTAAAACCACCAACCCCAGCAAATAATTCTATTACATCTATCATAAAGTATAGCTTCCTTTCATTGTCGAAACATGTAATTATTATAATGTATTTGACGGATTTTTTTAAGTAGAAAATAGTTCTATTATACTTTATAACCACCTGAGATTTCTTTTTTTGTATTAGCCGCTCTATACATCTAAAGTACTTAAAGGATTGTACTTTTCATTTTGGTCTCTTAGTGCAGTTCCCCAAATAGCCAAATATTTTTCAGTCATTTTCAAGCTACTGTGACGTAACATTTGTTTGAGTGTAAATACATCTCCTCCATTCATCAAAAACCTATGTGCAAAGGTATGTCTGAACGTGTGTGCTGATAACCTAACATCTTTAAAGTTCATTATTGTTTTTAGTCGCTTAAAGACATTTTTCACTTCATTGGCCGTCATAGGCTTGTTTTCTTTATTAATAAATACCTGTTCAGAGGGTTCTGAAAAGTATTGTTGACAAAAAATCTTATATTCTGCAAGTTCTTTTACCAACTTATCAGTAATAGGAATACTTGCTTGGGTACGATTTTTACCGAACACAATAATCGTTCCCGTTACTAGGTCTACCTCTTTCCATTTAAGATTACATAACTCACCTAAACGCATTCCACTCCCAAGTAAGGTTAATATTATTGTATAATCCCTATATGCATGAAACGAGTGTTCTCTATTCTTTAACCTTCTATAGTAGTTCAACATTTGTCTGATATGATTATCGCTAAATACTTCTATTTTAGTGTCTGTCTTAGCCTTCTCAATCTTAGACATTGGATTTCTTTTCTCATTAATCACATCCGCTTCAACCATGTAATTGAAAAATGCTTTTAAATTTTTTATCTTTGTATTGACGGTAACGGGATTATTCATTTTTGATTTCATACAATACAGGAAATATAATTTCATGGTATTTGCCGTTATATCTTCTACATTAAGGATTTCCTTTTCTGAACAGTAGGCTTGAAACTCATTTAGTTGAATCATATACGTTTTAATTGTTTGTTCGGATAGGTTCTTGAACTCCCTATCATCTTTAAAATCTTGGATAGCAAATTTCAACAACATAAAAAAGACCACTTCCTTCTCAATTTTTTAAGAAGGTTAGTGGTCTTAATTGTAAGAAAAGGGTCTAGCACCGACCACTTTCTTACTAAGTTTGCAAAATCCTTGCGAAACCCTTGATACGTCTACAAGCG
Organism: Neobacillus sp. WH10; assembly: GCF_030123405.1. Lineage (GTDB taxonomy): Bacteria > Bacillota > Bacilli > Bacillales > Cytobacillaceae > Neobacillus. The sequence goes on along the minus strand of NZ_CP126110.1, from coordinate 1,649,129 downwards.
ATGACCTGTGAGGGGTTCGAACCCCCGACCTCAACCCTGTCAAGGTTGCGCTCTCCCAACTGAGCTAACAGATCTCTTATTAAGTTACAAATCTTATTATAGTGAAAAAACTAGGAATGTCAATAGTATTTTTAGCTTTCCTTTTTTAAAAACATCTTGATGATCACAAGAACAGCAATCAAAATGTATACAATTGACCACGAGGCATAAAGCCAAAAATCCAGTTTAATATCTACTACATCACCGTTACTCAAATATTTTATCACATTTACCGCTGGCGGAAAGATCATTAGCACCCATTTTAATAAAACCAGTTTTGATATTAATGCTTCATAAGCCAAAGAAACAACAATAACAAACACCGCAGACAACCAGGCATATTTTTTTGATGCATATGAAGTAATCGAAAAAAAAGTGCCAACTATAATTCCAAATAACGCTAAAAAGAAATGACTGTAGATAGCAAGACCATAATGAACCGGCTTGATTACCCCTTTAAAATTATTCATTAGCACTGGATAGGAGATTGCCAATGCCTCCAAAAGCAATGCAATCATTAAACATATAAACCATTTCCCCCATAAAAATCGTTGCTTACTTCCTAGTTGAACAAATAAAATATGTTTCTCACTCTCTTCCTCGATAGAAAATACACTCATCGCTACCCAGGTCATAATTAAATAGATTGCGATACTTGTAACCGCATAACTGCTTAAGATGGGGACTCCTTTGTAGGCATACAAAATAAATACCCATGCACCAAACACCGTTAGAGGCGGAATGATTTTTAGCGATCGAACATAGCTGATGAATTGATAGCGAATAAACCCTGTCATACTTACCTCTTTTCTTTTATTTCCAAAATCGAACAATTATTTTTCAAAAGGTACATTAATAATTCATCACTTTTAGGAGCCTCAACCGTAATCAAGGCGGAATTACTCTCATATTCTATGGAAACCAAATCTAGTCCACTAAATATCTCTTGATCCTTGAAGGTTGTTTTAATCAACCGCTCTACCTTTATAGGTTCATTTTGAAATGTAACCTCTCCAGATTCCAATTCCAATACTTGATCAGCCAGTGCTTCAATCATTATGTATTCATGTGTGGTAAAAATAATGGTTGCTTGCCTTTTTAATTTTTCTAAGAGATTTATTAGTTCGTGTTGGGAAGCAGTATCCAATCCAGTAAGAGGCTCGTCCAATAGCAACACTTCTGGTTTAGATAACAAGGCTTGTATAAGACCCACCTTCTGCTTTGTTCCTTTTGAGCATTGTTTGAGTGGAGTGTTGACAAATTGCTCAATACCAAATGTACGAAAATACTGTGAAAGTTGAATTTCAACATCTTCTTTAGTGAATCCCTGAAATGATGCCATCAATTGTAAATATTCCTTTAGTTTAAAACGCAAATTTTCAGGAAAATGTTCCGGGACATAAGCAATCTTTCTAGTATTCCTGACAACACTTCCACTTGTTGGCTCATAAATTCCTGCTAAAATTTTCAAAAGTGTGCTTTTCCCTGAACCATTATGTCCAAGGATTGCCGTTGCTGTATTTTCGACACAATTGAAAGATATGCTCTTTAGAATAGACTGCCCCTTTATTTCTTTTGTTACATTTACTACTTCAAAAGTGACTCTTCCCATTTAACCACAACCTATTTTTCTTTATTTTACCATTTAATTACGACCTACAGCAATTTTGGGAAAGCAGTTCATAAAAAACAGAACATTAGTTCTTATTGAACTTGAATAAAGAACTAACGTTCGGTTATAATAAAATTATCATAAAGAAGGGAGTGATTCACATGGATGGGCTTTTGATCCGTTCAATCGAGGAACATATACCGTTGGAGATGATTTATCTTGCTGAAAACCAAGAATTATCACAAAGAAAACTAATAGTAAAAGAAATGAATGATAACTACATTCGTGCCTTTTGTTTGACACGAAAACTAATACGAACCTTTAAACGTGAAAACATTTTATCTATTTTACCTGAATCTCATTATAAGAATCATTTTCTTCATTAATCCTGCTCTCCCTCACATCCACTAACATTTAACCTGCCAAAAGCAATTCCTCACCAGTTATGTTAAAATGCACATGTAATAATCGAATCATGGGGGGAATAATCGTAATGGAATTTCCAAAAGGCACAATTAAAGAACTTACCTTTCAAAGCTTGGAACTTGGAGAGGAAATACAGCTCCTTGTCTATCTTCCAGCAAACTTCTCACCGCTCTATAAATACTCGCTGCTAATCGCCCAGGATGGCCGGGATTATTTTCAGCTCGGCCGGATCGGACGATTGGCAGATGAGTTTCTTTTTGAAAGAGAGATTGAAAATATCATTATTGTAGGAGTGCCCTATAAGGATGTAGAGGATCGCCGGCGAAAATACCACCCGGATGGAGACCAAAACCAGCAATATATTCGGTTTCTTGCACATGAATTAGTGCCATTTCTTGATAAAGAATTTCCTACTTATCATATGGGCTCGACAAGAGCGTTAATTGGAGACTCCTTAGGGGCAACAGTCTCGTTAATGACTGCCCTTCAATACCCGCATACCTTTGGCAAAGTGGTGCTCCAGTCTCCGTTTGTTAACGAGCAAGTATTGAAATTAGTCAATGACTTTTCGGAAGCACACCTTATTGAAATTTATCATGTAATTGGCACTCAAGAAACAGAAGTACAAACCACAGACGGAAGAATAAGTGATTTCCTAAGCCCAAACCGGAAACTCTCCAAAGTAATATCAGAAAAACCTTTTACATATTTTTATGAAGAGTTTAATGGAAATCATACATGGAAATACTGGCAGCCCGATTTAAGAAAAGCACTTAAAATGTTATTTTAGTCTCACAACCATTGAACTAAAGTTTTCATTAAGTTATGTATGTTATTTTATATATTTTGAAAATTTGCTATAATAATCAGAAGGCGCTTTTAGTATTATTTTTCTAAAAAAATAATTTCATTTAAATGGAGGTAAACCTATGAAATTTGGTGTTGTTATTTTTCCATCAAAAAAGCTTCAAGATTTAGTGAATTCTTATCGTAAACGCTATGACCCGCATTATGCTCTTATTCCTCCACATTTAACATTAAAGAATGCCTTTGAAGCAAATGAAGAAGATGCAAAGGATTTTTCCAATAAATTACGGAAAATCGCCAGTACTACAAAGCCGTTCTCATTAAAAACATCCAAAATCAGCTCTTTCCAGCCTGTAAATAATGTCATCTATTTTAAAATAGATCCGACAGAGGAACTTACAAACCTGCATTCTGAAATCAATCAGGAATTTAACAAGGAAAATCTAGATTATGCCTTCGTACCCCATATTACGATTGGTCAAAAGCTTTCTAATGATGAGCATTCAGATGTCTTCGGTTCACTACGGATGACAAAAGTAAATCATGAAGAAACGATCGACCGCTTCCATTTGCTTTATCAATTAGAAAATGGTTCTTGGACTGTTTATGAAACATTTCGTCTTGGAAAGGAATAGTTGGCCGTGACAGTTAAGGTTGTTGAAACTCAAAAGGAACTTGAAGATGCTTTTTTAGTAAGAAAAATTGTTTTTGTCGAAGAGCAAAATGTCCCGCTCGAAGAAGAAATCGATCAATTTGAAGACGATGCCACTCATTTTGTGATGTACCATGAAGGTTCGCCTGTCGGTGCTGGCAGATTTCGTGTTGTCGATGGCTGCGGGAAAGTTGAACGCATTTGTGTTTTAAAAGAAGCACGAAAAACGGGCGCTGGCAAGGCGATAATGAATGCAATCGAGAGCTACGCTGATACACAAGGTTTACACAAATTAAAGCTAAATGCCCAAACGCATGCCATACCCTTCTATTCCGGTCTTGGATATGAAGTTGTCTCAGAAGAATTTTTAGATGCAGGAATTCCACATAAGACGATGATGAAAGAAGTTTAACCTAATGAAAACCTTGCCTCGATATTAGAGGTTGAGTGGAAAATAAAAATGTTTTTAGAAATGACGAGTGAATTTAGCACTCGTCATTTTCTTGTTTTAAGCTATTAGTTACCTTTCCTTTCCTACCGTGTCGGGCTCCTAAAACCCCTATAAGCGACCATCCTCTCTCTTTTCCTACGGTTTGGGTCGCTTATAACCCCTATAAGTATCGTTATTCTCTCTTTTTCGGCGATTTCGAGTGCCAATCCCCTCGATCTACCAGATGCTATTTTGATCTTTCCATTTTTGATTACGAAACTCCTTTTAGTTATTAGAAGGTTTTGATATGATAGAACATGTCTTATTTATAGAAATAGAGGTTTAAAAATATGAAAACAGCTATCTATCAAAATCAAAACATTGCTCTAGAGACACTAGCTCGAGATCAATATCAAAAAATATTTCTTGCTGGAAAAAATGGTGAGCTGCACTGTCCTGTCTGTAATGAGAAGGTGCGATTGTTTCTTGGTATACAGCTGAACCCACATTTTTTTCATGTTCACTCGCCAGAAAAACAATGTCCGGATCCGCTCCCTCCAATTGTTAAAATGGACGGTACCGAACACTTTATCGAGCGAAACGGATTTAAGATACCGCAAGGCAGGACTATTATAGCAACCCCTAAAGACTTAGATCTCTTCAAACCCGCAAAAAACATTGAATACACTGTCCCGTTTAAACAAACAACCGGAGAAATTCATAACGATTTTTCACCATATTTACAGCAGCTTGCTGAAAATGGAACCATTCTAGATAAAAGTCAGGCAGCAGCAGTCATGGAGACTGAGGGCTCGTTATTAGTCCTTGCTGGCGCAGGAAGCGGCAAAACAAGAGTGTTAACGGCACGTACAGCGTATATGCTTGAGGCAAAACATGTTGAACCAAGTTCTATCATGCTTGTTACCTTCACTTCAAAAGCTGCTGCTGAAATGAAGAACCGTTTGATGTCCTATCCAAATATGAAACGAGAAACCATCAATCGACTCGTCACTGGCACGTTTCACAGTATTTTCTATCGTATTCTTATGTTTCATGATGGAATGAATTGGTCGTCTAACAAACTGCTAAAAAAAGAATGGCAGCGAGATAAAATCCTAAAAATTGCTGGTAAAGAGCTCAACTTGTCTGAAAAAGAATTTGCCTATGATTTAGCGCTGCAGCAGATTGGCTTTTGGAAAAACTCACTTCTGTTCCCAAATGAGGTTAAGCCTGTATCCGAATGGGAAGAAAAGGCTGTGTACCTTTATCAAAAATATGAGGAATACAAACAACGTGAAGGACTGTTTGATTTTGATGACATGCTCATTGGCTGTTATCAGCTTTTGAGCACATCACCTGCCCTGCTTGAACAATATCAGAATCGCTTTCATTATTTCTTAATCGATGAGTTTCAGGATATCAATAAAGTTCAGTATGAACTCATTAAACTACTGTCAGGAAAACATAGAAATGTTTGTGCCGTTGGTGATGATGATCAGGCTATTTATTCTTTCAGGGGAAGTGATCCAACCTATTTGCTTAATTTTGAGAGAGACTTTCCATTTGCCAAAATGGTTACTCTGGACCAAAATTACCGGTCCTCACATGAAATTGTGGCCGCCGCCAATCAAATGATTTCCGTGAATAAGGTGAGAAGAACGAAAAAGATGAAAGCACAATTTTCATCAGGAACGTTGCCGCTGTTATTTTTCCCTTATGATGAAGAGGAAGAAGCGACGATGATTGTCACTGATATTCAAGAGAAGATCTCGACAGGTGCAAAACCGTGCGATTTTGTAATTCTTTATCGAACTAATGCCGGGTCCCGTGCGGTGTTTGAGCGATTAGCCAGCTCGAACCTTCCTTTTAAAATCGATCAGGACGCAGAATCATTTTACGACCGCTATATTGTAAGAAGTGCTCTATCATTTTTAAGGGTTAGCATTAACGAAGATGACCAACAGGCACTAGCTGATATTTTACCATTATTATTTTTAAAACAGACTGTCCTTAAAGATATAAAAGCAGAGAGCATCCTAAAAGACTGTAGTTTTCTTGAGGCGATTTCACACTTGAAAACAGCTCATGCCTTTCAAGAGAAAAAGTTAAAAAAGGCGGTAACCGTCATCCGCGGCCTAAAGCATTTGTCCCCAGCTCTTGCCATTGAAAAAATAGAAAAAGACATTGGGTTTCTTGATTTTCTTAAGAAACGGGGAAATGAGTCGAGTAAGCTTGAAAAAGGGTCGGACGATCTTAAAGATCTAAAAGTGTCCGCAAAGAGTTTTAATACAATAGAGGCATTGTTGGCACATGCCGAGCATATGTCTGCAATGAATAAGGAAATTAAGAATTTAAGTAAGCATTTTCCAGATGCCATCAGCCTTAGCACCATCCACCGGGCTAAAGGACTTGAATACCAAACTGTTTATATAATCGGCGCTGTAGATGGGAGCCTTCCCCATGATTTTTCCCTAGATGCTTATCGAAATGGTGACTTTACCGCTCTCGAAGAAGAGAGAAGATTATTTTATGTAGCGATGACTCGTGCAAAGGACCAGCTTTTTATCTCCTTACCTAGCAGCAGAAGAGGAAAAAAGGCAAACCCCACCAGGTTCTTAGCACCAATTAATAAAAAGAAGAAGACCGATTCCTATATTTAGGAATTAATCTTCTTCTTTTTTATTTCTTATTCATCATATTCGCGATTGTATTGAAATCAAGCTTCTTACCATCGTTAATGATTGATTTAACTATTTGATTTTCCAGTTCTTTATTTACAGGTTTATTGGCAATCTTAGAAACTCTTCGAATCACACTACGGACAGTTTTTTCATCCTTAAAATTAGCATTTTGTAATGAGTTTGCTAAATCAAAGATATCTTTCATGTTAACGCCCGTTTTCTTTTCTATGTTTTTAAAGAACCCATTATCCATGTTCTAAACTCACACTCCTTCATAAACTACTTTATTGTATGAAGAAAAAGGAAAATGGTGATTAAGAATTATTGGACAAAAACTGCTGGTCCGTATTTTATTTCAAATCTCCAATATTTGTCCATTATTTGATGTACTTTTTTGAGGGCTATCGTTTAAGTCATTTATTGATCTTTACATAGTTCATATTACCCAAATATTTTTTTCCTTATAAAAGGGGTATTTGTCCTTGGTAAAATGACCAATCCACTTTTATCATCAGGAATAAAATAGAAAGCAAGTACAGATAATGGAGGTGAAATTATAGTGAGTTCAAGTAGAAGGAATAATCAGAATCGCGAAAACATCAGGGTAAATAATAACGTTGATAATAATGTAAGAAACAATAATGAATCCGAAGCTGAAGCAGATGTCCGAAATACGGATAATAATACAAATATTGCCCGGACTACTATTTCTAATTCCGGGAATTCCCGGGTTAATGTAAGGTTGAACAGCCGAAGTAATGCCAAAGTTAGATCTGACCAAGAACAAGATAGCGACCAGGAACAAAATACAAATATTGATACCGAAATTTAAGGTATTCAAATCTGTCATACTCGTTTCAATAAAAAAGGTTTAATAGTACGAAAAAAAGCAATTGCGGATAAAACAAGGAGGATTTTCAAATGACAAATAGAAGAAGTAAAAGAAATACAAGAAATACAAGAAATACAAGAAAAAGAACTGACAATATTATACGCACAGGTTTGACCCGTCGAAATAATACAAATGTAGATGTAGATATTGATAATGATCTCGAAAATGAATTACGAAACAGAAATGAAGCAGAGGCTGAGGCAGAAGTCCGAAACGTTGATAAAAATACTAATGAAGCGCGCTCAACAGTATCAAATTCCGGAAATTCAAGAGTTGATATTACAATAAATAGCAGAAGTAATGCTCGTGTAAGATCTGATCAAGAGCAAGAAAACGACCAAGATCAAAATACTGATGTTGATGTTGATTTTTAATTATTAACTATGGGGGTGGGGTTAAAAAACCCCCACCCTTTTTAGGGTAGGTGAACATATGGATAATCATAGACAGCGAAGGCAAAATGTACCTCACAAATGGATGAATACTGCGGATCATCATTCACAAAGACAATTAATTGATAACAAAAATAATGCGGAATCTCGTTCCATTGAACAGGACAATATCAAAATCAGAAATGAAACCATAAATTCGATTGGGCAAAGCGGGAACTCTGACGTAGATATCCAAATCGATGTACACGTTGATACAACTGCAATAGCTTTTGCCATATTATGCTCATTACTTGCAACGAAACAAATGAACAATGTGGAATTTGAAGAGGCGGTTGAAAGACTCCAAAGTCTTAACCTAAGAGAAAATTATCGTTATAAATTAGATGATCCGAATGACCTTTCAAACGTCAAAATCTTCAAAAGGAATCGAAAGAGAGTGGATTAAGTTGTGCCACTTTCTTTTTTATCAATAAATTCGATTCACATACCCAAAAATGATTATGTATAATATTATTTCTAAAAAGCTAATTTAGGAAATGATTATTGTTGGAAAATATGATTCCCTCTATCAAGAATTCGCTAGAATATTAGGAGCAACTCCATCAGTATTTATTGGTGTATGTCTTGCAATAAAATCTCGGACAAACCTCTATCCTATTTTTTGGAACAAAAGCTGAATCTGAATTAGATCGTTTGATTTTTAGTAAAACTAACTTTTCTCATTCTTTGTTTATATTGTAAGGTTTAGGATTATCCTAAACCTTTTTGAAATAAAAATCTTGAGTTCCCTTACCTATACTTACCCTTGCATAGCGTTCATATTAACAATAAAGAAAGGAGTTAGCCACTTTATTGGCCAACCCCCTTCATTCGAGACAAGTTCATCGCTTATTAAAAGAAGCTTGTTCCGACAATGATTAAAAGAATGAACAATACAACAATTAATACGAAAGTAGAACCTCCGTAGAAACCACCGCCGTAGCCATAGCCACCTCCGTAGCCGCAGCCGCCATATCCAAAGCACATAGACTGTCACCTCACTTTAGTAATCTCATTAATAACATATGAAATTACATAATAGTGTGTGTAGGCATGACCGACTAATCAAAAAAATAGATCCAAAATGTGCATTTCAACCTTTGGGTTTAAAAATAAGTGCCCCAATAAACGCAAATATAATGGCAGCGGAGATTCCAGAACTCGTTACTTGAAACATACCTGTTAATACCCCTATAATTCCATGTGCCTTCGCATCTTGCATCGCTCCATGTACTAGGGAATTCCCAAAGCTGGTGATTGGAATAGTTGCTCCTGCTCCTGCGAAATCAACCAGTGGTTCATAAAGTCCGAATCCATCTAAAACTGCACCTAAAACGACAAGCAAACTCAAGGTATGTCCCGGCGTTAGTTTTGCTACATCAAATAATAACTGACCGAAGACACAAATTAATCCGCCAATCACAAATGCCCAGAAATACATTGCTAACACAAACCCTCACCTCTTCTATTCATTCATCTCAATCGCTACAGCATGGGCGATACACGGGATTGTTTCATTTTGTTGAAAGCTAAGAGGGGATAACAATGCCCCTGTCGCTACAACTAAAATTCGTCTATATGTCCCTTTTTTCAATTGGTTTAGGAGATGTCCATATAAAACCGTTGCTGAACAACCTGCACCGCTTCCCCCGGATTGAACCGGTTGATCATTTTTATACATTAATAAGCCGCAATCCTGAAATTGTCCTCGTTCCATTTCCAGTCCGCTTTTATTGAGCAATTCAAACGCAGTATCATGGCCGACTCTTCCCAGATCACCGGTAACAATTAAATCATAATACGAAGGTTCCAATTGCATGTCACGGAAATGAGCGATAATCGTATCAGCTGCTGCAGGTGCCATTGCCCCACCCATATTAAATGGGTCTGTTAAGCCCATATCTACGACCTTCCCAATGGTCGCCGAGGTTGTCACCGGATGCTGCTTACCAGGCTCATTTGGCTCGACAAGTGCTACCCCGGCACCGGTTATTGTCCACTGTGCAGTCGGTGGCTTTTGGCCGCCATATTCTGTCGGATAACGGAACTGCTTTTCTACGGCAGCATTGTGGCTTGAAGCACCTGTCAGCACGTATTTTGCCCCCTGGTAATTAACCACGAAGGATGAGAGTGCCAAACCCTCCATTGATGTGGAGCAGGCACCGAAAAGACCAAAATAGGGAATCTGCATCGTTCTTGCCGCGAAGCTGGTTGGCGTAATTTGATTAATTAAATCTCCTGCAAATAAAAATTGTACCTGTTCTTTTTGTACATTCCCTTTTTGCAATGCCATTTTTATGGCCTCTTCAAGCAATAAACTATGAGCCTTTTCGTAGGATTCTTTTCCCATCCATAGGTCTTCATATAATAAATCAAAATCATTCGCCAATTTTCCATTTGCTTCAAATGGCCCTCCCGTTACACCCGTGGCGGTAATCATTGGCCGATTCTCGAACACCCATGATTGATGACCTCTTAACAATTACAAAACCCCCCAAATCACGAGCAGCGTTTTAATCAATGCAACTACGAAAGCAGAAAATACTCCGAAGAGAATCACTGATCCTGCAAGTTTAAACATATTCCCGCCCACTCCTAGCACAAACCCTTCTGTACGGTGTTCAATCGCAGCTGAGATTACAGCGTTTCCAAAACCGGTAACAGGCACAGCACTTCCTGCACCAGCAAATTGTCCAAGGCGATCGTAAACTCCAAAACCTGTTAACAGCATCGAGAAGAAGACCATTGTTGCCACAGTCGGATTTCCTACACTTTGTTCTGTAAAATCAAAAAAATATATGTAAAAATAACTAACTGCCTGACCAATAACGCATATAAATCCTCCAACAAAAAATGCTTTCAAACAATTCTTTAATACTGGTCGTTTTATTTCATGTTTTTGCTGTAACTGTTGATAGTTTCGCTGTTGGGGTGTCGTATTTTTTTGTTTGGTAGTCGGCATCTTCATTCTCCTTTCTTACTTCGTTTTGTCCGTCATTTTGACGATATCCTCCAAGCGCTTTTCAGCCTCTTTGTGGGAAAACTTAGCAGATTTCATCTTCTCATCAAGTCTAACTGCTTCTAGAAAAATCTTATAGTCACTTGAAACAGTAAAGTTTTCTTTCGGATACTTCTTCTCTAACTTCTTGTTTACATCCTTTTCAATTTTTTTCATATTAAATCGGTATAAATGTTTTACTTTATAAACAACAAGCGTATCCTTTTTTCCTTTTATCACGGCCACATCATAAAGTTCTGGAAAAGAGCTTACATCCTTTTTAATTTCTTCCACGCTGTCATTACTTTTATTTTGATCTGTTACCACCGGCTTAGGATTTGTCGTTTTCATCAATGCCAATTGACTATCCCTTACGTGTGGATTATGATTACAGGCTGCCAATAAAAATAAACAAGCGAACAATATTTGATATCTAATGATCATTTGCTTCCCTTTCCTTGTTCCATTTTTTGAGTTACTATTACTTGTAGTTTTTTCGAAATTGGCAAAAATTATGACTTGATAACATAATTTTTGGGAATTTGCTCAAAAAAGAAAAATAAAAAACTGCCAGATAACCAGCAGTTTTCCTTTTTTACTTAAATGTCTTTTTTTTACCACACCCGCAGCCTTTTTTCTTTACCTCATTTGATTTTGGTGCGGATTGGGCTTTTTTCTTTCTCGTTTTTTTATTTTTCACTTCTCTCTCTCCCTCATTATTTATTCAACACCTACTAAATAAAATATGAACCCTCTGCAAGTCTTGTCTCAGCGAAAGGATTATTTTTCGATAAAATACTGTACGAAAAATTCAAGAATCGAAGCAAAACCTGCAACCGCTAATATAAGGATGATTGGTGCAGAAAAGTTAGGAGAAATATAATATAACACTACAATGAGGGCTGCTGCCCAGATACCTGTACACCAATAACAGCTGAGAAGTTCACCCATAAATTTCTTGACCCCTGATTTCTTGGGAATGTAATAAACCTCTATTTCACCATCCTCATTTTCCTCACTTAATTCATCGAAAAAAGGACTGCGAATAAATTCGGTTATTTTATCAAAAACAAGCAATCTTGTCAGCCTAAAGCTCGCGAGTGACACTATTAGGAAGTTTATAAAGGTTATTTTCATCATGAATTGCCCCTTTCTTTTTCAATTAGAGTAAACATCCGCCTAATTTTTCCAAACAAGGCAATTGTCCGTAACCCAAAAGCCCTCTGTGAAATATGTTAGTAATGTAAGATATATATCATTGATGAAGGAGGAAAATAAAATGGGTAGCGGGAAAAATCATGACGATTTTCGCAGCGGGAACTGTGTTTGCGAAGTAGTTCGTGCCATTAAAGAAATCCAAGATAACGCTGTAGAAGATGAATGTGTAGAGTGTTCCAGTTGTTTTACAGAGCCACTAGGAACGTTAGTGTCACCAGCAAGAAGAGAGCCTGTTGATACGCGTGTATTTATTTTAAGTACGGCAGACGGTTCTCCATTCCATGCTTTTTTAACGAATGAAAGCAATGCTTGTGTGTCTATATTCTTCCGAGTAGAAGAAGTATTTGACAACTGTTGTGCTACACTTCGGGTATTAGTACCAGGACGTCGCGAAGGTGGAAACTTCCATGCAGTAAACCTTGTATCCAGCGGAGACAAATGTTGTATTGACCTAACAAAGGTTTGCCAGGTTGAGCGATTCCGCGCAAGCAATGATTGCATAACAGTTGATTTAAGCTGCTTCTGTTCAGTCCAATGTGTTGCTGACGTTAACCTAGGACTTTGTAATTAAAAAAAACGCCCATTAAAATGAGCCAGTCGTATATCGGCTGGCTTCTTTACTTTCTAGACTTTTTTAATCCCAATCATAATGACATCCGTTAATTCCTGAAGCGGGACGGTTTTAAATGTTTGATCATTTAACTTAATCGTTACTTGCTGATGATCGTATTCCGCTAGGTAACCTTGATGATTTTTTTCAGTAGTATAAAATACACACGGAACAGGTGGAAGTACTTTTGGAAAGTTGATTAAGTAGTCTAAGCGCTCGTTTAAGTCCATTTCTTTAAAGGGTTTTACCCTATTTAATGATCTCCGATGTGTTTGCTGTTGTTGTGCAGTTTGCAGATTCTCCGATTTGACCACATCAATTGGTATAGGTTCTTGGAAAAGATCTTTTTTCGTACGGGAAATTTTCTTAGGGCTTTCATTCACTTGCAGCTTTTCTTCCTCTAATGATTCCAAGTTCTGTTTGTTTGTATACAATTCCTGCATGTTGTGATTTGTTGGAGTCATTGAAAAAGTCTGATGGACATATAAAAGCGGTCCTTTACTCTTCATTTTCGACATTCATTTCACCTCCTATTAACGTAATCCTACACATTATATGTATGCGAAAGGCCAATACTCGTTTACAAAGAATTTCACTCAGGTTAAACGAATACATAAAGAAAACTAGCCGATTGACGAGCCCCTAAGGACGAAGACAGAAGCGTAGTTGCACTTATGCGCAGAAAGAAAGTATAAACTTGAAAAAGTTTATACTTTCTTTCCAGCTAACAAAAGCCCGCTTCTTTAAGCGGGCTTTGTTGATTTTATTAAAGAATATGATATCCGGAATCGACGTGAATGTTTTCACCGGTAATTCCACGGGATAGGTTACTGAAGAGGAACAGGGCAGTATCACCAACTTCTTCTGGGGAAGTTGCTCTGCGTAATGGTGCTCTTTCTTCAATCTCATTTAAAATAGAATTAAATTCTCCAATCGCTTTGGCTGATAGGGTACGAATAGGGCCAGCAGATATGGAATTAACACGGATGCCATCTTTTCCAAGGTCAGCAGCTAAATAACGGACACTTGCATCTAGAGATGCTTTCGCTACACCCATGACATTGTAGTTTGGAATTGCTCTCTCACCACCTAAATAGGTTAATGTTACAATACTTCCTCCTTCAGTCATCAAGCCACGTGCTTCTTTGGCAACGGCCGTTAGAGAGTAGGAGCTTATATTTTGTGCAAGCAGGAATCCATCCCTTGAAGTGTTCACAAATTCACCTTTTAAATCCTCTGTTTTTGCAAATGCAATGCAATGTGCCAGCCCATGAATCGTCCCAACTGACTCTTTTATTTTTGCAAAACAAGTAGCAATTGCATCATCGCTTGTTACATCACACGGAAGGACGAGTGTCCCATCAGCCTCCAAAGAATTTGCTAAATCACGAACACTGCTTTCAATTCTTTCACCTGCATACGTAAAAATTAATCGAGCCCCTGCGTTATGCAGTGAGCGGGCAATTCCCCACGCAATACTTCGTTTATTGGCCACACCCATTACTACAAATGTTTTTCCTGCTAAAGAAAGATTCATATTAAAGTCCCCCTACATTAATTACAAGATATTAGTACTTGGTACTAATACTACACTAATTCGTCACAAATGAAAAGTATAGTAATAATTCCTAAAACAAACTTTTAGCATGTTTCATAAAATCCAATTCCCCTTTCAACTCGTCAACATATTCTTTCGAGCCAGTTACAATTAAGAGGTCACGCATCTGTAATTCTGTGTCACCATGGGTACAATCGAACCCATAATTTTGAACCACCTCTCAAAATTAAAAATTCTTTTGATAAAAATAAACTTTTTCATAAAAAATAATTAACAGGAGGATGCATCTCATGAAAATTGATATTATTGGTGATATTCACGGATGTTTTAGTGAATTTAAAGAGCTTACCTTAAAGCTTGGCTACAAATGGGAAAATGGGATACCAGTTCATCCTGAATACAGGGTGCTCGGTTTCGTTGGCGATTTAACTGACAGGGGACCGGAATCAATAAAGGTGATTGAGATTGTTTGGCAGCTGGTGATCAAGCTTAAACAGGCATATTACACCCCCGGAAATCATTGCAATAAGTTATACCGCTTCTTTCTGGGGAATAAAGTACAGATTGCCCACGGTCTTGAAACAACTGTCGCAGAATATGAATCATTATTTAAAGAAGACCAGCAATCCATTCGAAAAAAATTTATTGAGCTTTATGAAAATGCACCACTTTATTTAGTATTAGACAATCAAAAGCTCGTTATTGCACATGCAGGAATTAAAGAGGAATTTATCGGACAGACACATGCAAAGGTCAAAAAATTTGTTCTATATGGAGATATAACCGGTGAAAAACACCCTGACGGCTCACCTGTAAGAAGAGATTGGGCGAAATCGTATCATGGCGACTTCTTAATTGTTTACGGACATACACCAGTAACAGAGCCACGCATCCTCAACAACACATATAATATTGATACAGGTGCTGTTTTCGGTGGCAAGCTTACCTCATTAAGGTACCCAGAAATGGAATTGGTTTCTGTTCCTTCTACTATGCCATATTTCGAGGAAAAATTTAAAAATATGGATTGAAAGAAAAGCGGAACAACCCGTTTAGCAGCTAGTATACTAGACACTGCGAGTTCCTCGAAAAAGCCAACGCTTTTCCTTCGTGCGAGGAATCGCTTCCGAAACCTATTCTTATGGAGATGGACAATTCTCAAAGTCGAAATTTTAACCTTTTTTATTACAAAATGACAAGGCTGATCCAAATTAAATCGGATCAGCATCTAAGATTTTACCCATATCATGAGGAAATGGTGCTGTAAAGGTCATTTCCTCGCCGAGGAAGGGGTGCTTAAATTTGATTTGTTGACAATGAAGTGCCTGCCTGTCTATTATCGAATTATCTCCCCCATACAAATCATCCCCGAGTAATGGATGGCCAATATAGGACATATGAACCCTAATTTGATGTGTTCGACCAGTTTCAAGCTGCAGCTTGATATGTGTAAATGAACGATGTCTCTCTATTACCTGATAATGCGTACAGGCGTATTGACCGTCGTCACGCACTTCTCTTTCTATAATACTGTCCTCTTTTCGGCCAATCGGTTCCTTAATGGTACCACTATCTGACGTAAGCAGACCTCCTGCAAAAGCCTCGTATGTTCTTTTAACCTGCCCCTTCTGCTGCATTTTGCTAAACAAATGATGAACATGGCGATGCTTTGCAATTAATACAATCCCTGAAGTATCACGGTCAAGCCGAGTAACGATATGGGACGTTGCTTCGAGCCCGATACACAGATAATAGCCAACAAGTGCATTGGCAAGACTACCCGTAGGGTGTTCCCTTGATGGAATCGTATTCATACCAGCGGGTTTGTTAACAACGAGAAGATAATCGTCTTCAAACAAAATCGTTAACGGAATATCCTCACCCTGAACCCCTTGACTTGGATGCTCAGCAGGAAAGATAACTGTCAGCATATCCCCCATCTTTAACTTGTATCGAACATTTACTTCTTCGCTATTTACTTGAATACTACCGCCCTTAAACTTGATATCCGTTAAGGCCGTACGAGAGATCTCTTCATTTTTTAAAAAATCCTTTATTAACAGTCCGGCATGTTCATGATCAATAACCCAGTTCAATATAAATCGAGAAGTCATCATACAGGTACCTTCCGCTTAATCAGATATAAACGAATCATGAACTCTTTTCCAGAATGGGAATGGACGGAAGCGGGCAAAACGAATCTTTTCTTCCGGCACCCTAAATTGAATCGATTTTACGTCTTTATGGAGCAGTGTCAGGTGATCAATCGTTACCTGAAAATCAGAGCGGTTAACGGGTTTCAGCATACAGGTATGATGCGCCGGAAGGATAAGGGGCGAGCCCACTGTTCTAAACACCTTGTTATTAATGGATGCCATTTCCGCTACTTGAATAGCAGATATCGACGGATGGATTATTGCCCCGCCAAGTGCTTTATTATACGCTGTACTTCCTGAAGGCGTAGAAACGCACAGACCATCGCCACGAAACCTTTCAAAATGCTGTCCGCGGATTTCGACATCCATAACAAGTGTCCCCTCAACACTTTTTACGGTGGATTCGTTAAGGGCTAAATACCTCGATTCCTTCCCGGCATGCGAGTAACGAATGATGACCTCAAGCAAGGGATATTCGACGACTTGATATGGGGTTTTAGCAATTGCAATCACAAGCTTTTCAATTTCATCAGGAATCCAGTCGGCATAAAAACCGAGGTGTCCTGTATGGATTCCCACAAATGCAGTTTTACTCAAACGACTGCTATAGCGGTGGAAAGCATAAAGCAATGTCCCATCGCCGCCAATGGAAACGACAATATCTGGTTGGTCCTCATCGTATATAAGATCAAAATCAAGTAAATACGTCCTCATTTTGTGCATCAATATGTTTGATTTTTGATCTCCTTTTGAAGTAATCGCAAATTTCATATTTTTCTGCTCCTTGTACTAAATGGCTGTCAAAAGGCTGTCTATTCACTAGTTTTTTTCCTCATGCTTCAACTCTTTCTTTCTTGTAAAAAAAGCCTGAGCTTCCTGGATTTCACCACGGATTAACGACATTTCCTCATCAAGCCGAAATGCGGCTTCAGAAGCCCTTTGCAGTCTCATTTGGATATCTGTTGGAAATATCCCTTTATACTTATAGTTTAATGAATGTTCAATTGTTGCCCAAAAATTCATCGCCAGCGTCCTAATTTGAATTTCGGCAAGAATTTTCTTTTCTCCATGAATGGTTTGAACAGGGTAACGAATCACTACATGGTATGAGCGGTACCCACTTGTCTTTTTATGGGAAATATAATCTCTTTCCTCCACTATTTCTAAATCATTTCGGGTTCTTAATAAATTGACAACCATATGTATATCTTCGACAAACTGACACATAATCCGCATGCCAGCAATATCCTGCATTTCCTCTTCCAGTCTCTCCAACGGGATGCCTTTTTGATTCGCTTTATCGAGAATACTTGCGATTGGTTTAACGCGGCCTGTAACAAATTCAATTGGTGAATGAGTAGAATCTAGTTCAAATTGCCCCCTCATTCCCTTTAATTTAATTTTAAGCTCTGAAACAGCTTGTTTATATGGGGCTAAAAATTGATCCCAATGCTTCATGATACCACCTCGAAGAAACAGTTATGTTTAGAAAATTCCCTCTACTTTCGCAACCATTTCATTACCATAGTTACTATTACCTTTAATATTACTAATTACATATTCTAATTCATCATGAAAATTTATTAGTTCTGTCTGTTCTTCTTTAAATGTTACCCATACAGGAATCTCTTGCACTTTTGCATTCTTAAGTATAGGCCATATATCTTCAGTTAGAACAATAAATGAATAATCTTTTTGACCCTCCATTAAGTAAATAAATGAATATTGTTCAGAGTCTACAAGAATCTGCTCACCCGGAACTAATCCGCTGACGGGTTCATTTGTTTCTAATAATAGCTTATTTTCTGTAATGTTAGCCTTTAAGATCGTTATTCTCTTCTTCATCTTTTAACCTCCATCTTTCACCTTCCTATTTTAGCATAATCCCCCCTTTCTCCCAAGGATTGCAGTCTAAAAGAAAAGCGGAAGCGCCCGGTTAGCGACCTATGGCCAGGGGCCCGCTCTGACTGAGATAAAGGAAACACGGAGAGCGACAGCGATTCGATGTTGACTTATCGTAGGGAGGAGTGGGATGGCCACTAGTCGCTGGGTGCTGAAGCTGGACAATTCTCAAAGTACAAAAAAAGTTTTTATCTTAAAAGAAAAGCGGAAGCGCCTTGCTTAGGGCATATACACCCAAACCCCTAGGCGCTGGAGCTGGACAGTTATCAGAGTTCATAGGTATTATTAAAGAACACCCTTGTGAAAGGATGACAGACGATGTCACAAAATATTGAAATCGAATTTAAAAATATGCTCACCAAAAAGGAATATGAAAGGTTCCTTGTCGAATTTAGCATTGATAAAAAGCAAATTTTCTCTCAGGAAAACCACTACTTTGATACACCTGATTTTGCTTTAAAGAGTATAGGTGTTGCATTAAGAATTCGCAAAAAGGGCGGAGCTTACGAGATGACCTTAAAGCAGCCAGCTACAGTTGGTCTTCTTGAAACTAATCAAATTTTATGCGCCGAAGAAGCTTCATCAGCATTTAAAGTTGAAAGACTTCCAGACGGATTGGTTCAACAATTAATCGAAGAAATTGGAATCCCGTTTTCCAAACTGAAGTATTTTGGCTCGTTAAGGACAAATAGAGTTGAAATAAAATACAAAAATGGTTTGCTTGTTCTTGACCATAGTTCTTATCTAACTATTGAAGATTATGAATTAGAACTTGAAGTTGATAACTATCAAGAAGGACTGAAAACTTTTAAAGAGCTTCTTTCTAAATTTATGATTCCTGAACGAAAAACAGAAAATAAAATTCGGCGTTTTTATAATCAAAAATATAACCAGCCTGACTTAAAATGATGCAATCACCATAATTAAGCAAAGGAATATTTTACTATCCGACAAGTTCCTCGTGCATTCACTAAGAAAACACACCATTGTATACATTAATAACGTATTTAGCTTATAAATAACCCTTTTCAAAGCAATTCATTTGAGATATGAAATAGGCATTGATAAAATATGATTACAAAAGACATTAAAGGAGTTGTCAACGTGAATGAGAAAAAGGTTACGCCATTTGAGACCATTGGTGAAGATACTTTAAACCATCTTGTCGACACTTTTTATGGCCTTGTTGCACAACATCCTGATCTTGCTCCAATATTCCCGAATCAATTTACAGAAATTGCTCGAAAACAAAAGCAATTTTTAACACAATACTTAGGCGGCCCGCAGATTTATACGGAGGAGCATGGACATCCGATGATGCGTGCGCGTCATTTGCCATTTCCAGTTACACCAACCCGTGCAAAAGCATGGTTATCTTGTATGAAACAAGCAATGGACATGGTTGGCTTACAAGGTCCGCTAAGAGATGAATTTTACTATCGGCTAACTCTTACTGCGCAGCATATGATTAATACGCCTGATGAAGGCGAGATAACAGGTGAAAATCGTGAGTAATTTTAAATTGCCGAGCTCAAAGAAACGTTGCAGCGGCAGTGATAAAAAACCTATTGAAATTTATATGTTTATTGATCCTTTATGCCCCGAGTGCTGGGCACTTGAGCCGATACTTAAAAAGCTGCAAATTGAGTATGGAAGATATTTTTCAATTAAGCATGTTTTAAGCGGACGGTTAGCCGATTTAAATGTAAGTAAAAAAAAGAACTATGAAAACATCGCTCAATTTTGGGAAAAGACAGCAAACAGAACGGGAATGTCATGTGATGGCAGCATATGGTTAGAGAATCCTGTGGACAATCCTTATACCGTTTCAATTGCTCTAAAAGCGGCAGAATTACAAGGGAGACGCGCGGGTCTGCGTTTTCTTCGAAAAATTCAAGAAATGTTATTTTTAGAAAAGCAGAATACTTCTAATCTTGAAGTATTAAAGGAATGTGCAGGTAGTTCAGGCCTGGATGTAGAAGAATTCATGGCAGATATTCATTCTGATAGTGCAGCTAAAGCCTTCCAATGTGATTTGAAAATCACTTCTGAAATGGATGTTTATGAAATTCCTACCCTTGTATTTTTTAATGAAAATACAGAAGATGAAGGCATCAAAATTACTGGTTCCTATCCATATGAGGTATATGTCCAAATATTAGAAGAAATGCTCTCAGAAAAGCCAGTAAAATCTCCTCCACCTTCATTAGAAACGTTTATGAAGTTTTTTAAATTTGTAGCTTCAAAGGAAATTGCCGTTGTCTATAATATGTCGATTTCACAAATCGAACGGGAAATGAAAAAGCTGCTGTTAAAGCAAGTGGTAGAACAGATTCCTGCAAAATACGGAACATTTTGGAGATATATTGAAGAATAATCAAATGCCGGTTTATAGTAATCCGGCATTTTTTTATGCATATTAGAAAAATAAAAATGCCTTGCAGTTCAGACTGCAAGGCATTTTTTCTATTAATACGAACAAAGGGGATGGGAGAAATTTTTCACGGTCAAACAAAGGGGTATATGTTTGTTGTGATCAACTTCACGCATTAAATATAACATGCATTTAGAACAATTGACAATAAGTATGTGCTTTATTTCACAATATTGTCATAAAGTGAAACTTCCATCAATGAGGTTTTTCCTTTCCCCCAATGATGGTTTTCTGAGTCCAGTAGGCTTTTACGTGCAGTTGCCCTGCACTTATCCATTTTACATAAAGTCTTGAATCAGGAGTCATGCTGCCCGTTATTGCGGGAAAAGTCATATATTCACGAAATGGACAATATACATAGTAGTGAACAATCTTACAAAGGTGGCAATTACTGTGAACAAAATTCCTTTGATCATTATGCTTCTTTTTATTTTGTTTGCTTTTTTTCTTCATTTACTTGCTTTAATTAAGATTTTTCCACTATTCCTCAGCATGCCTATTTTGTTTATTTCAATTTTAATCTTCCTAGTTTATCATAATAACCGAAAACGTTTTAGGGGTTTTTGAAAAAAGGAATGGCAGCCATAACGGTACCATTCCTTTTTCCTACTTGTCTAGCTTTAGTGCCCAGCGTCAAGTGAACTTCCACTTTTCTTATTATGATAAAAGCTGTTCTAATTCATTTAGCTTTTCTTCAAATACCTTACATGCATCCTTTATTGGGCCAGCACTTGTCATGTCTACCCCTGCTTTTTTGAGCACTTCAATCGGAAAATCTGAGCTACCGGCACAGAGGAATTCTTCGATATACCGTTTCAACGCTGGCTCGCCTTCCTCTAAAATTTGCTTGCTTAAGGCGGTAGCTGCACTAAAGCCAGTTGCGTACTGGTAAACATAATAATTGTAATAGAAATGCGGAATTCTCGCCCACTCTAAGCCAATTTCCTCATCAATCACAATATCCTCTTCACCATAATACTTTTTGTTCAACGCATAATAGGCCTCGGTTAAAGAATCAGCTGTTAACGCCTCATTATTTTGTGCTTTTTGATGAATTAAATGTTCAAACTCTGCAAACATCGTCTGACGGAAAACGGTGCCTCTAAAGCCTTCTAAATAATGATTTAGAAGGTAAATCCGCTTTTGTTCATCATCAATTGTTTTTAATAAATAATCATTTAACAGAGCTTCATTACAAGTTGAAGCTACCTCAGCAACGAAAATCGAGTAGTCTCCGTACGGGTACGGCTGTGATTTTCGTGTATAATAGCTATGAACGGAGTGACCAAATTCATGGGCCAATGTAAATAAATTATTCACATTATCATGCCAGTTCATCAAAATATATGGATGGGTGCCATATGCCCCGGAAGAGTAAGCACCGCTCCGCTTCCCTTTATTCTCATGGACATCAACCCAGCGATTTTCAAAGCCTTCTTTTAGGATTTTAGAATATTCCTCACCTAATGGTGCAAGCCCTTTAATGACTAAATCCTTCGCAGTATCGTACGTAATTTCCATTTTCACATCTTTTACTAAAGGTGTATATAAATCATACATATGCAACTCTTCTAAACCTAAAACCTTTTTCCGAAGCTTCACATACCGATGTAATAAGTGAAGGTTCTCGTTAACCGTATTAACAAGGTTATCATATACACTTTCAGGAATATTGTTAGCTGAAAGGGCTGCATGTCTTGCTGAATCATATTTTCGTACTCTTGCATTAAAGTTGTCCTTTTTCACATTGCCGCTCAAAGTACTTGAGAACGTATTTTTAAAATTACCATACGTCTTATAAACGGCTTTAAAGGCATCGCGGCGAACACGCTGGTCTTCACTTTCCAAGAAACGGCTGTAGCGTCCATGGGTCACTTCAACCTCATGCCCGTTCTCATCTTTTATCGTTGGAAACTCGAGGTCAGCATTGTTAAGCATACCAAATGTGTTGCTAGAAGCATCCATTACTTCACTTGCTTCCGCAAGTAGTGCCTCCTGCTCCGCACTTAGTATGTACGGCCTTTGCAAATTAATTTCTTCAATAGCATGTTCATAAAGCTTTAATTCTGCTTTCTCATTCAGAAAACTCATCACATTGCTTTCGTCAATCGAAAGAATTTCCGGAACGATAAAAGCCAACTGACTTGCTGCCTGAGAGTATAGATTTTTCATTCTGTCATCTAATCCTTGGTAAAAGGAGTTCGTCGTGTCTTGATCATAACGCATATGTGAGTATGTATAAAGCTTACCAATTCGCTCTAATAATTGATCTTGAAATTGAAGTGCTTTGTATAATGTTTCCGCACTTTCTCCTAATTTCCCTTCAAATTCTTTAATACCAGGAATTTGATTTTTAACTTCTTGAAACTCTTTTTCCCATTCCTGATCATTTGCAAAAATATCTTCTAATTTCCATGTGTCTTCCACAGCGATTTCACTTCTCGCTGGAAGCGATTTTACGGCCGTTTCATCTGCCATAATCCATCCTCCATTCAATTTCGGTAAGCGAAAAAAAATTCACTCATTAATATATTCTCTTAATCCTTACTTTTTCCTTTTAAAACATAAGAAAAGACATTACACCCTTACTCTATTATGCCCATTAGGCTACTTTCATTTACTTTTTTGCAAGGATATTACTGTTTTTTTTATAAAAAAACAGTTTTGCCTCCTCTCTTTCTCGATTCGACCTCGGAATCATTATTTTCCGCTTCATTTGAAAAGCAGTGTCCCCTTTTCGTATTAAAACCCCAAGCTGCTCTAATGTTTGTAAATACTCTATTTGAGCAAGGATGGGATTTAACTCTTTCAGCTGTGGCAGATTTCTTAAAATGATGTCATTTCTTCGTATTCTCTTGTTAAAATGGAAATTAATTTCTTGAAAGGTTATTAAATCGTTGGGGCTCTTGCTGGCTAGAACATCGAGATATAAATACGTCTGCCAAATGATCGAAGGCGTTTGAATAAGTAATGAATGGAATACAGGAAGTCCGATTTCAGGAGGTAATAGAAAAAGGTTCAAACCTCGTTTATAAATTTCATGGAGAAATATTTTTTTACCCGATTGTGGATGAAGGGTCCAATTCAGAATAAATTTTTCAATTTCCTTATTCCAGCTTGATAGATTGAACTGAAATTTTTTCTCAGGTTCCAATAGCTCATCTAGTTCAATATTATGAAGTGAATAATAGGAATGTTCAACTAAGGCATTTTTTATCGAGAAGGGAGTGATCGATTCTACTAATTGAAAAAGATGGTCTTCGGGGCAATAAGCGGGAATATAAAGATTTCCAAATGTAGTACTTCGTAAAAATAAATAATGAAAGTTAGACAAAGCGATCGTTTTTTTCTTTTTTTGGCGTATGTGGCTCCTTGAGATTATCCATAATGGGGTGTAATTATTCTCGATATACGTCTT
Source organism: Neobacillus sp. WH10 (assembly GCF_030123405.1). Classification (GTDB taxonomy): domain Bacteria; phylum Bacillota; class Bacilli; order Bacillales; family Cytobacillaceae; genus Neobacillus. The sequence goes on along the minus strand of NZ_CP126110.1, from coordinate 1,624,865 downwards.
CGTCCTCTTGATAAATACCTTTTCCGATAATGAAGAGCATTGATATTCTAAAGCATATTTCTTTCCTTTATGCTTGAACATAATGTCAGGACGCTGCTGAATTTCCCTATCATAAAACTCTAAGACTGAAGGAACATTTTGTTTGTTAAGCCATTGAAATAGCTGTCTTTTCCCTTCTATATGTTCAAATGATTCATTTTCAAAATTATCAAGGCAGTTGCTTCCTCGCTTATGTGCAAAGTGAAAAATCCGTTGGTCACCTAATTTCAACAATACACTTTCTCCACAAATCGGACAAATGAATTCTTCTTTATTTCGTAAATCCAAGAGAGTCTCCTTTCTATAATCAAACCCAAGACAAAGCTTTTTACCTGTTTTTGTTCGTGCGGTTAACAATGAAGCACTCCTCCTTTCTAAATTATTTATTCGCCAAATTTTGCTAAAATCCTTTAAATATAAATGAAAACCACGTCGAAATGAACTGTACCTCTAATTATTAGATATGTCTAAAAATTCGGGTGCAGTTCAAATTTCTACGAGGTTCTCGTATCTTCTAGATTATAACAATGGTGAAAGTAACCGTGCTGTTGATTCCAATAACCTAAAGCCAATATGCCGTTCTTGAAAAGCTTTCAGATCTAACTGTTTAGCATATTCAAGATCATTTACATATTCCTCAACGAGTTTTTGTGTACTTTTTGTCCGAAATAAGAACGCATTTACCTCAAAATTCAAGTGAAAACTGCGCATATCCATATTGGATGTCCCAATCGAGGCAAGTTCATCATCAACAATCACAATTTTACTGTGCATAAAGCCCCGTTCATATTCAAACACCTTAACCCCTGCTTCAAGAAGCTCTGGGAAATAGGAACGTGACGCATGAAAAACAATTCGTTTATCAGGCCTATTCGGAACGAGCAGCCTCACATCAACACCACTAAGTGCTGCAATTTTGATTGCGGAAAAGATATCTTCATCCGGAATAAAATATGGTGAAGCAATCCAAACTGATTTTTTCGCTGAAGCAATCATTGAGAAAAAGATATTTTTAATTACGCTCCATTCGTTATCAGGGCCGCCTGCAATTAGTTGAACACCACCGTGACTTTTATGATCAATTTGTGGGGATAAGTATTCTGCTGTTAAAAAGCTATGATTTGTCATATAATACCAATCTTGCAAAAAAATAAGCTGAAGTGTACGGACGGCCTCACCTTTTAGCATTAAATGTGTATCTCGCCAAAAGCCGATATCCTTGTTTCTTCCTAAATATTCATCACCAATATTTAAACCGCCAACAAAACCAATCGTCCCATCAATGACAACAATCTTTCGATGGTTACGGAAATTAAATTTATTATTTAAGAAAGGGAGCTTAACAGGTCCAAACGACACCGTTTCAATCCCGGCATTTCGGAGTTCATTAATATAAGTCTTCGATAGCTGCCATGAACCAACGGCATCAAACAAAAAGCGGACCTTAACTCCCTGATTGGCTTTTTCTATTAGAATATTTTTGATTTCCTGCCCAATTTGGTCATGACGAACAATATAATATTCAAGGTGAATATGATGCCTTGCCCTTTTCAATTGTTCAATAATATGGCGAAAGGTTTCTTCTCCATTGGTTAATACTTTTGTAGAGGTATCAAAAGAAATAGGGCTGTTGCCGAGTTTTTGAGCCAAAGTAAATAATTTGCCCTGATGTTCACCCATTAAGCTAATCTTTTCCTCACTTCTGGGATCATCATCACCTTCAACCGTTAGAAAAGCCTGTTTATCAAGGAAATACTTTTTTCTAAACATCTTCTCTTTCCGATAATTTCGACCAAAAAGGAGATAAAATATAAAACCAATAAGCGGAAAGCCTCCTAACACCACTAACCAAGTAATTGTTTGTGTAGGATGACGATTTTCAAGGAAAATTACAAAACCGATAAAGATAACCGACAGCGAAATTAAAACACTTAAAAATCCAAATATTCCGCTTTCTAATCGATCCTTAAAGAAAAACAAGAGCCCGGATAATACCGCTAAAAATATAATCACCCTTACCGTGTTTTTCAAAGGAATCACCTGCCAAAATTTTCATTTAAGAAAAATGCTAAAAAAAACCGATTTCAGATATGAAATCGGTATTCTTATTAACTAAAATATTTTCGTAACTCATTAAAAACATCTTTAGAAATAATTTCTTTTCCATATTCTTGTACACGATGGATCGTTATCTGCGTTTCATAACCATATTCGAGTAAAACACTGAGGATATCATCAATTTCATCTTCTTCAAATAAATCCTCAGGAAATTCTGTATATAAATAATATTTTCCTTCAAAATGATATAGTCTTGTTATTAATTCATCTAATCCCGAACGGTTCGATAAGCTGATGACATCTTCGAAATCTTTAAATGTCAGCAGGAATTCTAATGTTACTTCTTCTAACAGCAACTCATCTTCATCCGTATGATTTGGATTAAAATGTTGATCTAATAGCTCTTCCATTTTATCATCAACAGGAATATCTTTTATTTTATCATTAGGAATCGGGAGCTCAAACTTCTGACCATCTTTTGACAGCTGTGCTTTGGTTACAAGAACTTCTAAACCCTTATCAAGTGCTTGAACTTGTATCCAAAGTGGACCTTCGACGACGAAATCCTCTTCACCATGAACTTCATCCATCATTTCCCAAAAGAGTTCTTCACTGCGTTCTCGATTGTACCAAATTTCCTCGCGATCAAAACCTCTTTCTTCAATATCACCATAGGAAATGTAGAATTTTACAGTATTCTCATTAATGCGTTCAATCTCCATCATAACATCTCCCTTCCATTTTCCATATTGAAGGGACTAAATACCCCCAAGCAGATCATGCCAGTAAACAATTCATCTAAAATTGTTAATAATCTTGTACTTTCATTTTATGACAAAAGCACTAATAAGGGAAATAAAAAAATCAAAAAACTAAAAAACCATTATTATGCCTATTCGTTTTTCTTAGATTGTCTATTTATTTTAGCAAAATGAAACTTAAACCACAAATTTTCCGGGATATATACAAAAAAAGACCTCCAAATTGAAGGTCTTAGTATTTAATTTACCATGCGTTGTGCTTCGCGCAATTGGAAGGTTCTTACTCTTCTTGGAAGGAAACGTCTTATTTCATCTTCATTATAACCAACTTGTAAACGTTTTTCATCAATAATAATTGGGCGGCGCAACAGCCCAGGATTATCTTTTATCAAACCAAATAAATCTTGAAGTGGCATTGCATCTAAGTTTACATCTAATTTTTGGAAAGTTTTTGATCTTGTTGAAATGATTTCATCAGTTCCATCTTCAGTCATTCGTAGAATCTCTTTAATTTCTTCCATTGATAATGGCTCAGAGAAAATATTTCTTTCAGTGTATGGAATTTCATGCTCTTCTAACCATGATTTAGCTTTTCTACATGATGTACAACTTGGTGAAGTGTATAGTGTTACCATCCGTCTTCACACTCCTCTTTTATTTACGTATTATATAAAAAAATACCCTTAATAGTGGAATTGAAACTCTCAAATGTGAAAAATTGTGCATTCATATTTAAAATAATTATAAATAAGTAATTTATATCATTGATTATACACCACAGTTTCTAAAAAAGGTATCATTTTTTTAAAAATTATTAAATGGCCAAAAACAATCTTTTTTTTAGGTTACATTATATTAGACGAATGATTCCTCTAAAAGTTTCAAAATTTTTTACCCTTTTAGTTTAAATATTTTTTTACCATTTCATATCTTTGCCAAAAAGTTCGTTTTTAATGGAATTGTTTTTGAGGGTATTTTTCAAAATAATATGTTAAATATATGCATTGCTTTATTTTAATGATATATGCTAAATATTTTATTAACTTCTATTCTCATTTATAAGACATAAATGAAAACGCATTCATTATTTTAAGAAACTTTCTAATTGAATATTTATTTTCCTCTTTCAATAAAACACAAGTTCTTTTAAAATAGATCTTAGGGGATATTTTATTAGGTATAATGAATATTCTAAATAGGATAAAATGGAGGGGTTTTTATCATGGGGGCTTACATAACTGATTTAACTATTGTGGCTTTGCTAATCATTGCCCTTACCGCATTAATGGGTATAATAACAAACAGCATTGGGGAAAAAGTATTCGGCGGTAAACGTCGAACCGAATTTGTAGATGAAAGTGCTAAATACCGAACAGGCTGGAAAGCTGTTGGAGGAAACCGGAATTAATTATAAAAGCAAGAAGTTCATTTAGCGGGATATTGACTTAATAGCTTCCACTTATTGTTACTAATAAAAAAACGATCTCAATTATTGAGATCGTTTTTTTATTAGTGTTTAGATTGTGCCTTGTATTGATTAAATTCTTTCTCCGAACAAAGAACAAAGTGACCAGGAGAAACTTCCCTGAATTCAATTGCTTCATTATCATCATATTGATGACTTGCAGGATCATAAGATTTACGTTTGCGTGTCCGCTCACTGATTGGGTCTGGAGCTGGGATTGCTGATAACAGTGACTGCGTATAAGGATGTAATGGATTTTTATAGAGCTCATCCGCAGGGGCAAGCTCAACCATTTTCCCAAAAAACATAACGCCAATCCGGTCACTTATATATTTTACCATTGAAAGATCATGTGCAATAAAAAGATAGGTTAATCCTTTTTCTTTTTGCAGTTTTTTCATTAAGTTTACAACCTGTGCTTGAATAGAAACGTCCAACGCGGAAATTGGCTCATCAGCAATGATGAATTCCGGCTGAACTGCAAGTGCCCGGGCAATTCCAATCCGCTGGCGCTGACCGCCACTGAATTCATGTGGGTAACGGTTAGCATGTTCCTTATTCAACCCAACGGTTTCTAAAAGCTCGTAGACTCTTTCCATACGATCTTCTTTTGATTTTGCCAATCCATGTATATCAATTCCCTCGGCAATAACATCAGCAATCTTTAATCTTGGGTTTAACGATGCATATGGGTCTTGGAAAATCATTTGCATCTTTCGGTTAAATTCTTTTAATTGCTTTTTTGACTTTTTGCCGTGAACATTTACACCGTCATACAATACTTCCCCGCCAGTGGCATCATACAAACGGATAATGGTTCTGCCAGTAGTTGATTTCCCGCAGCCTGACTCACCAACTAGACCCATTACTTCGCCTTTATAGATGTCAAAAGAAACATTATCGACTGCCTTTACTTCATTAGGCTTTCCTTCATTGAAATATTGCTTTAAATTTTTAATTTCAAGCAGTTTCTCTCTCTTAGCCATTTATTTTCCCTCCTTCATACCAGGAGACTGACTTTTTTCCAACTTTGCTGCACTACTTGCGACTCCTACAGTACCTACATATTGACTTTGACGTCTTTTCACAGCCTCAGGCGGTTCAACCTTTGGAGCTTCAGGATGTAATAACCAGGTAGCAGCATAATGTGTATCAGACACTTTAAAGAATGGAGGCTCTTGCTCCAAATCGATTTTCATAACATATGGGTTACGCGGTGCAAACGCATCACCCTTTGGTGGATCCAATAAATCTGGGGGTGTACCTGGAATTGAGTATAACTCCTCATCATCCGTTTCCATATTTGGCATGGAGCTGATTAACCCCCATGTATACGGATGCTGCGGGTTATAGAAAATTTCATCTGCTGTTCCTACTTCAACAATTTTTCCACCATACATAACCGCTACACGATCAGCAACGTTGGCAACAACACCAAGGTCATGTGTGATGAAAATAATGGAAGTATCAATTTTATCTTGCAAATCCTTCATCAACTCAAGAATTTGTGCTTGAATCGTAACATCAAGTGCCGTTGTCGGTTCATCGGCGATAAGAACTTTAGGATTACATGCCAATGCAATGGCAATTACTACCCTTTGTCTCATCCCTCCGGAAAATTGATGTGGATACTGATTAATCCGTATTTCAGGTTTTGGAATTCCAACTAGTTTTAATAATTCAACTGCTCTTTCTTTCGCAGTATGCTTGCTCATATTCTGATGCTTAATGAGCGGCTCCATAATTTGGTTACCGATTTTCATGGTTGGGTTTAAAGAGGTCATCGGATCTTGAAAAATCATCGATATATCTTTACCGCGAATTTTTTGCATTTGCTTGTCCGTTAGCTTTGTGAGGTCTTTCCCTTCAAAAAGGATTTCCCCACTTTTTATCTCAGAATTGTGTTCTGGTAATAAGCGCATAATCGATTTTGTTGTAACGGATTTCCCGGACCCTGATTCACCGACAATCGCTAATGTTTCACCTTTTAGTAAGTCAAAGCTTATACCACGAATGGCTTTAACTTCCCCAGAAAAGGTATGAAACGAAATATTTAAATCTTTTACTTGTAAAATTTTCTCCATTACAGTTCACCTGCCTTCTAATCACGCATTTTTGGATCTAGTGCGTCTCGTAATCCATCAGCTACTAAGTTAAAGCAAATCATGATTAATGCAATCATAATCGAAGGAATAATCATTTGATATGGGAAAGCAATCATCGATTTAAATCCGTCATTTACCAATGTACCTAGAGATGCATGTGGTTCTTGTAATCCCAGTCCAATAAAGCTTAGAAAAGCTTCGAAGAAAATGGCACTCGGGATGGAAAACATTGTATTTATAATGATGATACCAAACATGTTTGGAATCATATGCTTGAATATAATGGAAGTATCTGATGCTCCCAATGTTTTAGAAGCCAAAACAAATTCCTGAGCTTTATATTTCAATATTTGTCCCCGGACAACACGAGCCATACTAGTCCAACCCGTAATCGTTATCGCGATAATAATCGGAATAATCCCTGGTTTTAATATCAGAATCATTAATATAACTAAAATCAAGTTCGGTATCCCGACAATAACCTCTATTATTCTCTGCATAACACTATCAGTACGTCCGCCCAAGTAGCCGGAAACAGCACCATAGGAAACCCCGATCAGCATATCAACTAATGCAGCCATGAATGCAATGAATAAGGAAACTTGTGTCCCTTTCCAAGTACGAGCAAACAAATCGCGGCCTAAGTTATCTGTACCAAACCAATAATATGCATCAACTTTCCGCTTTTCATAGGCGTTATATTCCTCTCCATCACGTCTCGTTAATGTGCCATCAAAAGGAAGCCAATGCACATTTTCTAAACCTTGAATTCGAGGCGGAAGATTGTTATGTTTTGTATTTTGTGTATCGTAAGCATAAGGTGAAATCATTGGACCAACGAAAGCCATAATAATTAAGATTCCTAGAATAATTAAACAGATAACCGCACCTTTATTTTTTCGAACCCGCAACCAAGAATCCTGCCAAAAGTTTAAACTAGGTTTAGATATCTTTTCGCTGTTTGATGGGTCAATATGGACGGGTGCAAACATATCTTTTTTAATGATTATTTCTTTGTCTTTCATTTAGTTTTCCCCCCCGAAATACGGATACGCGGGTCGATGACTCCGTATAGAATATCAACAATTAGGATAACTACCACGAATAAAGCGGAAAATAAAAGGTTTGTTCCCATAATAACTGGGTAGTCATTGGAATTGATTGACTTAACAAACTGCTCACCGATTCCAGGAATACCAAATATCTGCTCAATAACGAGCGAACCAGTCATTAAGCTGACTGCTAGAGGTCCAAGCACCGTTACAACAGGAATTAAGGCATTCCTCAATGCATGCTTAACACTTATTTGAAAACGGCTGGCACCCTTCGCTTTTGCCAAAGTAATATAATCTGACCCCAAAACATCAATCATTTCCGTACGCATAAAACGAGCAGCTATTGAGATTGGAAACATAGACAGTGCGATGGTTGGAAGGATGGTATATTCTGGTCCACGCCAAAACATAACCGGAAGCCATCCCAATTTGACGGCAATGTAATACTGTAGTAAACCAGCAAAAATAAACGACGGGACAGATTTACCGACAACAGCAATAAATGTTGACGTATAATCTATCCAGGTATTTTGCTTTAATGCCGCAATTGTCCCCAAAAATATTCCAAAAATGGAACCAAAAATCATGGCTTGCAAACCGAGTATTGCGGAAGGACCAATTCGGTTTCCGATTAGTTCTGTTACAGGGGTATTATTAAATTGAAAGGAGACTCCCAAATCACCCATTACCAAATTCTTCATATAGTTTAAGTATTGAACAGGCAGTGGGTCATTCAATCCATATTTATTAAACAGGATATTTCTTTGAACGTCAGAGAGTTTTTCATAAGAATTAAATGGACTTCCTGGAATAAGCTTCATGAGGAAAAAAGTAATGGATGCAACTAAAAACAGTGTAAAAATCATATAGATTACACGTTTCAATAAATATTTCGCCATGCCTACACCTCCTAATTAGTTAAATATTCGACATTTTTTGATAATTCACATACAGGTAAAAAGAGAGTATATCTTTTGAATATACTCTCTTTCTATTTGATTTGTATAGCTACTATTTAAGGATTTTAATCCATTGGTAACTAAAGTCAGCACCGAATGCATGGTGAGCAAAACCTTTAACCTTTGGATTGACTAAAAGGTTAACGGAACGTTGATAGATTGGTGCTAGTGCATAATCATCTTCTAAAAGAATCTTTTCAGCTTTTTGAAGCGCTTTCCAGCGTTCTTCGTCTTTGGCAGCTAAATCAGTTTGTGCCGCTTTAACTAGCTCATCATATTTAGGATTGCTGTAATCCATTTTATTGTGATCCCCGCCAGTTAGGTAAAGATCCATGAATGTCATTGGGTCAGCATAGTCTGGTCCCCAACCGCTGAATAATAGGTCATAATCCATTTTTTGTTCACGGTCAACACGGATTTTAAATGGCACTGCATTTAATTCAAGCGTTAAACCAGGAAGATTTTTCTCTAACTGATCCTTCATGAATGCATCAGTTGCTTTAGCTGTTTCAGTGTCTTGACCAACATAAACTAATTTTACTTCTTTCACACCAAGTTCAGATAAACCCTTTTCCCAAAGCTTTTTAGCTTCTTCTTTATTCATCTTTTGGTATGAGTCAGTCGTATCACGGAAGTCTTTACCGTTTTTATCAAAAGTAAAATCTTTTGGCACAATGAATCCAGCAGGAATAGAACCGTTTGCTAATACATCTTCTACCAATGCTTTCTTATCAATAGATAGAGCAATTGCTTTACGGATGTTAAGATTTTTTAATGCAGGGTTCTTTTCGTTCATTTTAAGCCACCACATTGAAGGCTCTTGGTACTGTATCAATTCGTCAGAACCCTCAAATTGTGAAATGATTGCAGCTTGTGCAAGTCTTGGTGTAATATCTGTTTCACCTGCAGTAAATGCATTTGCAGATGCTTGCGGATCTTTCGATACGTTATAGTTGATTTTTGTTAAGGTTACATCTTTAGCACCATGATAAGTTTCATTTTTCTCCATTACCCATTCAGTTGCAGTTGGGCCATCCCATTTAGTCATCTTAAATGGACCATTGTAAAGTAAGTGAGCAGCATCTTTTGCATAGTCAGCACCTTGTGCTTCAACAAACTTTTGGTTTTGTGGATAGAACAATTGGAATGTAATGAAAGATTCAATATATGGAATTGGTCTTTCTAAAGTAATTTTCAAAGTGTAGTCATCTTCAGCTTTAATGCCTAGATCTTCTACCTTTGCTTTTCCTTCAGCAATTGCAGAAGCGTTTTTGATTTTTTCGCTCATGAAGTATGGACCATATTCTGATGCTGTGTCAGGGTTAATTGCACGTTGCCAAGCATATACATAGTCCTTAGCAGTTACAGGGTCACCATTAGACCATTTTGCATCTTTTCTTAATTTAATTGTTAATTCAGTTTTATCAGCATTGTATTCAGGCATAGCTTCAGCGCCAGCAGGAACTACCTTTTGATCTGGATTCAATCGGTATAAACCTTCGTTTGTAGCATTCAAAGTGGTAAAGCTCATTGCGTCTGTTCCGAGAACGCTGTCCATTGTCGGAATTTCAGCAGACTCTAGCACATTAAGTTCTTGTTTGTCAGCAAGTTGTTCAGCAGCTGGTTTTTCGCCGCCTTTGTCTTTACCCTTGTCTTTTCCTTCGTTTTTATCACCGCCTGAACATGCAGCTAAGAACATGCTAAGTACAAGTGATAATACTAAAAGTAGTGAAAGTTTTGATTTTTTCACCTGAAGACCTCCCTTTTCTATTATTCTGAAAAATTACTACATTCTCTATTATACATATTTTAAATAAATTGTACATTATTTTTTCAAATTAAATTTACAGATTAGAAACAATTTTTACGTAATAGTTACAAAAAGGTGTGTTATAATTTAGACTTATATAGAATTTTTTGTATAAAATTCATATAATATTCCTTTATACATCAATGTTTTGGAGGTCATTCTGTGAATTTCCGTCTTAAGAAAAAACTTTATACTCTAACTTTTACCCAGTTGGCAATTTTCATAATTTCATTTATTTACTATCGGAATTTTTCATTAATTAGCTATATCAATATATCTTTTCTAATTTCTGCAACTTTACTATTAACTGCTTTACTGCTTTATACTATTCATACAGGCTTCTATGATGCCATTTCTAGATCCTTTAATCTTGTCTTTTCACGAGGGAAGGAGAAGAGAAATTTCGAAGATATTCCAAGATTATCCGAAATGATAACCATTGATGAAAAGCCACTCCTTTTTCACGGGCTTATGAATGGACTATTTATGCTAATCGCCCTTATGGTTTATTATTTTTAACTTACTTGAAATTAAATATATTAATCCTTTATAATGTGATTAATTAACTATAAGACGCTAAGCAATGATAAAGAGTAGTACGTATTTTCCTTCGATTCAGAGAGTTTGTGGCTGGTGAAAACAAACACGAAACAATACGGAATGGACTTTTGAGCTTCTTTCTGAAACTTATATCCAATAGATATAAATAGTAGGACTAGACGTTTTCCTTACGTTACAAGGACTCTAGATCATGCTAGAAAGATGATCTGGAACTGAGTGACTCTTTTTGAGTAATTTAGGGTGGTACCGCGAACCATTCGTCCCTATAAGTTTTTGGGGATGAATGGTTTTTTTTATCTACATTTTAGGAGGAAATTTACAAATGAAGACAATTTTTTCAGGAATTCAGCCGAGTGGCACAATTACACTTGGGAACTATATTGGGGCGTTATCACAATTCGTGGATCTGCAAAACGAATACAACTGTTTCTTCTGTATAGTTGATCAGCATGCCATCACCGTACCTCAAGATCCGCAAACACTAAGGAAAAATATTCGAAGCTTGGCAGCCTTATATCTTGCTGTAGGAATCGACCCAGAGAAGGCTACCTTATTTATCCAATCCGAAGTTCCGGCTCACGCTCAAGCCGGATGGATGATGCAATGTATTTCCTATATCGGAGAATTGGAAAGAATGACACAGTTCAAAGATAAATCTACCGGAAAAGAAGCAGTCTCAGCAAGTCTTCTAACCTATCCGCCGCTAATGGCAGCTGATATTTTATTGTATAATACAGACCTTGTTCCCGTCGGTGAGGATCAAAAACAGCATATGGAATTAACACGGGATTTAGCTGAGAGATTTAACAAGAAATATAATGACATTCTTACGATTCCAGAAATCAGCTTGCCAAAGGTTGGGGCACGAATTATGTCGCTCCAGGAGCCAACGAAAAAAATGAGTAAATCCGACCCTAACAAAAAGGCCTTTATCACACTATTAGATGAACCGAATCAGATCGTGAAAAAAATTAAAAGTGCAGTGACTGACTCTGATGGAATTGTAAAATTTGATATAGTCAATAAACCTGGGGTTTCTAACTTATTATCCATTTATTCAATCCTTGGCGGAAAATCGATTAGTGAACTTGAAGAAATGTATGCAGGAAAAGGATATGGAGATTTTAAAGGTGATCTTGCCGAAGTGGTTGTGAACTTCTTTAAGCCAATTCAAGAAAAATACTACAATTTGTTGGAATCAAGTGAGCTTGATGACATTCTGGACCGCGGTGCCGAAAAAGCAATCCTAATCGCTAACAAAACACTTAAGAAAATGGAAAATGCAATGGGACTCGGCAGGAAGAAAAGATAGCATGAAAAACAGAAGCGACTAGCGGAGTTGTCTCGCCGCTGGTCGCTCCTTGAAAAAGCTAACGCTTTTCCTTTGTATGAAATATTTCTTCCGAAGCTTATTCCTATGGAGCTGGACAATTTTCAAGCTTGAAATTTATAATTACTTATACAAAACTAAAAGCCTGTCCGCAAAAGGTGTGCAATGCATACCCTTTGGGAGAGGCTTTTAGTTTACTTTTGGGACGTGCTCCATTTCCCAAAGCTTTTCAAAAAATGGTTGCCCTTTAATTATATTTTCACAGAAAGTTTCATGCCGATTCGACCATCCATACTTTGTTTCCTCAAATAACTGTTCCCAAGCATCTTCAAAGTTCAATTCTTGAATTGTTGAATATTGCTCTGGACACCATTCAGTATACCAATACCGCACTTCTGCTTCGTTTTTGGATGAAAATAGTTGATCAAGAGCCATAAATAACAATTGTTTTAGTTGTCTTTCTTTTCTAGTTAAACCTCTCATCAGGTCCGGTTCGGGTGATAAAATATGGAAATCCTTTGTTTTAGGCTGTGCATAAAAATGATATTGTTTTGCATCATGCTGACTAATCATTTCGTACACAAGCTGTTCCTGCCGCGGAATTAATCTGCTTTTTCTAATTGGAATATTATATCCTATAGTATCTATTGCTAATATTCCCACTCCATCTGTGACAACAAAGCAATAGTCAAGCTGAACTCTTTCATGGTTTTTTCTTAAATAGGCTTTCTGATAAATATCGTCTAGAAGCTGCTGAGGTAACTCTGACAGATCATTTTCAATATAATTAAACAAAATCGGATCGACTTTAATAAGCGGTGCCTGATCAAGCAGCTCTACTCCGTCATCCTTACGCCATTCATGAAAGTGACAGACATTATATCCGTTTTCTTCCCCTTCAAACCAATTTACCCAAACATCATGAAGATACAACATTGTACAACCCCTCACTTCAAGAAACTGTTTGTCAATCAGTATGGGCAGAGCGTAGTTAAATTATTCCTTAATATATATTTTGCTCCAATTACTAACTCTCTGTTTATTTACCAATGTGAATATGGGGTTGTATCATTTTTACATCCGAAAGGACTTATATCAAAAGTCAAAAAAAATCTACCATATCAGGATGGTAGATTTTATCTTCTCGATTTAGGATTGAAGGCATCTTTTAAGCCTTCGCCAATAAAGTTAATCGATAAAATTGTGATGGTAATAATTAATGCCGGCGGCACCCATATCCAAAGCTTAAATTGGAGTACATCGGGCTCATTTGCCGAATTCAACATATTACCCCAGCTTGGAATTTCTTGCGGCACACCGAAGCCAAGAAAGCTTAAACCTGTCTCAGCAACTATCATCGTAGCAAATGTAATCGTTGCTTGAACAATAATGGTAGATAAAATATTGGGTAATAGGTGTTTCACAATTATTTTGGCCGGTGAACAACCAATAGAAATGGCAGCCGTAATATATTCATTTTCTTTTTCAGCAAGAATTTTACTTCGGACAATACGGGCGATACCACCCCAGCTTAATATGCTAATGGTTCCAATTAAAACCCATAATCCACTTACCTTCCCAAAAAGAATTGCATTTAGTACAATTACGAATACAAGAAAAGGAAAGTTTAAGATAAAATCTGTAAATCTCATTAATAAGCTATCAACTGCACCACCGAAATAACCTGAAATCGAGCCGATTAAAGTACCAAGAAAAATAACAAATAGTGTACAGCTCATACCAACTAGCAAAGAGATGCGGCCGCCATACAGTAATCTAGTAAATACATCACGTCCAGCTTTATCCGTCCCCAGCCAATGCTTACTGGATGGCTCTAATGACATTTCACCAATATTAATTCTAGTAACATCTGCCGTCGTAATATATGGTGCAAGGAAGGAGATAATCGCAACAAATATTAAAAAGATCAGGCTAATCATAGCCAGTTTATTCTTTAAAAACTTTTTCCGAGCAATTGCCCACGGTGATAAACTTTTTTTTGGGGGTGCAGCGATAATATTAGTATCCTTCTGAGTAATAATTTCCATCTTTTTTCCCCCTAATCTAGCCTAATTCTCGGATCTACAACACCATATAATATATCTGCCACTAGGTTGCCGATAAGTGTTAAGAACGAGAATAACATTGTCAACGTCATTAATACTGGATAATCTCTGGTACCTACTGATTGTAAGAATAGTTGTCCAAGACCTGGATAAGTAAAAATCGATTCCGTGATAATTGCACCGCTAATTATGGCAACTATATCAAATCCTAAAAAGGTAATAAGCGGGATAATCGAGTTCCTTAAAATATGAACATTGTAAATCTTTCTTTCTGGTGTCCCCTTCGCACGTGCAGTGCGGACAAAATCTTTTCGGCTGTTTTCAATAATATCATTGCGCAAGAATTGGGTATAACTTGCAGTACTTAATAATCCAAGTACAACAGCCGGTAGAAATACATGGTGAAGACGGCTTAGCCAATATTCTAATGTACCTTCGGATACTCCAATACCTACAGATCCATTGGATGGAAACCAGTCTAACGTAAATGAGAAGAAGAATATTGCAAATACCCCGGCGATAAAAGATGGAATGGATAAACCCAAATAGTTCAATCCTCCTATTAGGTTATCACCAAGAGTATATGGTTTTCTTCCAGCATATGTTCCCATAAGGAATGCGAGAATATAAGTAATTAATATTGAAGAAAATCCGAGTAATAATGTGTTCGGAATACGTTCTCCAATTACCTCTGCTGCTGGAATTTTAAATCGTGTTGATTTACCAAAATCCCCTTGTACAAAGTTACTAACCCAGCGGGCATACTGCTGTGGTAACGGGTCGTTATAACCATATTTTTCCCGCATTTCAGCAATATATTGCGGATTTGTGTTTGTTGGATCAATTTCACCGCCGAGAGAATCTCCAGGCATTAATTTTGCCAAGGTAAAGACTACTATGGAAATGAGGAATAACATCGGAATCATGCCCAAAATTCTTCGAAATGCATACTTTAGCATGTGCATTCTCCTTGTCTATAACTATGTTAAATTCGACAGGTCTATGTAACTCAATTCGTTAAAAATAGGAGAGACTAGGAGAACAGATTCCCCCTGCCCCTCCAAAAAAAACAAAATTGAGCTTAAACTTTATTAATATAAGCATTTAACATAGTCTATTGCATGTCAGTCTGCTGTATTTATTGCTTAATCCACCATTCATTTGGACGATTCATCCCTGATACGTCAAATTTAGTGCCTTGAACTCGCTTGCTAACTGCCATTGTTTCTTCAATCTCTGCAATTGGTAATCCAGGAAGCTCTTTCATGAAAAGTTTTTGCCACTGTACATAAATATCTTTACGTTTTTTTGCATCAGTGCCGACAACACTCATATCAAGTGCTTGATCCAATAATTTATCGCTCTCTTCACTCACCCAGCGCGGATGATTCCAAAGTGCTTTCGAACTCCAGAGTCCAGTAGGATCTGGATCCGTACCAGTTGACCAGCCAGCAAAGTATACTTCCATAGATTTATCAGCCTTGTCAAGCATGTCATAGTAAAGGTTAAAATCTATCATATTAAGTTTTGTTTTTAAACCAACTGCTTCCCAATATTGAGTCATAGCTTTTGCACGTTGTTCAAATGTTGGGTTTTGTGTTGCATAGTGACTGAAGTTTACAACAAATTCCTTACCATTTGGATCCTCACGGAAGCCATCGCCGTTAACATCTTTATAGCCTGCTTCATCTAACAATGCTTTTGCTTTCTTAGGATCATATTTGAATTGCTCTAGTTCTTTATTATCTGCTGCAATCCAGTGATTTGTTGGAATCGGACGGTTTACTGGTTTACCTACACCAAAGAAGAACGCTTTAACCCATTCTTCACGATTAATAGCATAATACATTGCTTGGCGAAGTTTTAAGTTTTGATATTTTGGATCATTCATGATATTTTTCTCGCCATCATAAGTGCCTAAGCGGAAACCAACATAGTAGTAGCTTAAGCCTGGATATGTTATTACATTTACATTATCAAGTGCCTTTACTTGATCGATAATGCTTGGATGGAAAGAAGTCATATCAAGTGTGCCATTTTTTAATTCCCCAACGGAAAGAGATGGGTCGATAACTTTAACTACAAGCTTTTCAATATGCGGCTTACCACCAAAGTAATCATCAAAGCGTTCCATTTCTACCGATTCACCTGGTACCACTTTTGTAACCTTAAATGGTCCTAAACCTACTGGCTTTGTACGAACTTGTTCAGCAGCCGGCATGTCTTTTACAGCTATACCTTCAAATTCCTTGCGTGACAATGGATATGTCCAAACATTTTCCAAATTGTTTACACGTGCCTTATCAAAAGTAATTTGGATGTGGTAATCATCAATTACTTTAATGCCTGAGATTTTATCCGTCTTTCCATCGTGGAAATCTTGCGCACCTTCAATTGTTTTTACATTTTCAAAGCGAGAATTCTCATAATCTTTGTCAGCAAGCGTGTATAATGCGAATTCCCAGTCTTTCACTGATAACTCTTCGCCATTATGCCATTTAACGCCTTTTTTAATTTCAAAGTCAAATACCTTATTGTCTGCTGTTTTCCATGAGGCAATATGTGGTTGTGCCTTTAAGTTCTCATCAAAATCAATTAAACTTTCATCAAACAAATCGAGCACTTGAGAATCGACAGCATCATCGTAGAAAGCCCAGTTGAATATACCTTTCGGAGATGAATCAAGTGCATACACTAATGTTCCGCCATCCTGCGGCTTTCCTGATGTTTCGCCAGTCTTAGTGCCTTCCTTGTCCTTTTCCTTCGTACCTGCTTTTTCTCCACCGCTGCAGGCCGCCAAAAAAGCTGATAGGACAAGCATTAATGCGGCTAGCATAAGCATACTTCTTTTCTTCATTTGTTTCCCCCCTATAAGATTTGTTAGGTAAAATTTGATTACAGTCTAGCTCCAGCTTGCAGCGCTAGTGTACAGCCCATCTCCTCCATACGAAAAGTCAACATTGAATTGATTTTCTTTTTCACATACAGAGCGTTCCTGTCCATTCGTCGCTAAACGGTCGCTTCCGCTTCTTTAATAAAGGTGGCAAGCTACTCGATGAGAAGGCTTCACCTCCTTTAATATGGGCTTCGTCTTAGAACATTCCTCCATTGCCATTGGACAGCGTGGATGGAATGGGCAGCCTGATGGTGGATTGATTGGACTCGGTACATCTCCTTTTAAAATAATTCTTTCTTTCTTTACCCTTGGATCTGGAGATGGAATCGCCGAAATTAAAGCCTGTGTGTATGGATGGAGAGGTTCTGCGTACAGGAGATCCTTATCTGCAATCTCTACCATGTTTCCTAAGTACATAACACCTATTCTGTCACTCATATGTTTTACCACACTTAAATCATGAGCGATGAATAGGAATGTTAAATCAAATTCTTCTTGTAAATCCTTTAATAGATTTAAAACCTGTGACTGAACGGATACATCAAGTGCTGAGACTGGTTCATCTGCAATAATTAATTTTGGTCTAAGTGCAAGGGAGCGGGCAATTCCGATTCTTTGGCGCTGGCCGCCGGAAAATTCATGGGCATACTTGAAGTAGGCTTCTTGTGGTAAACCTACTTTATTCAATAAATCCATGACTTCCTGTTTCAATTCAGCTTTACTCTTCTTTGAAAAGTTATAAATAGGTTCTGCAATGATATCACCTACCATTTGCATCGGGTTCAAAGAAGCATACGGATCTTGAAACACCATTTGCATATCTTTGCGAATCTCTCGAAGTGATTTTCCGGAAATTCTAGTAATATCTTTACCATCAAAAAGAATACTACCTTCTGTTGGTTTTAATAGTCGTAATATAGTCCGGCCAGCAGTAGATTTCCCACAGCCAGATTCTCCTACTAGTCCTAGTGTTTCCCCTCTCTTAATCTCAAAAGAAATATTATCAACCGCTTTTACATTACCTACGGTGCGTTTAAAAAATCCGCCTTTAACAGGATAATAGGTTTTCAGATTCTGAATCTCTAAAAGGTTTTCAGATTGTGAGGAGGTTTTTTCTTTGTTCTTATGTACGGAAACTGTGCTCATTACCTCACCCCTTCTCTTGGTTTACTTGTTTCAAAGAGTAAACAGGCAACCTCATGGCCTTGTTCAACATCTTCGAGAACAGGGGTAACTGTAAAGCACTCAGGCATTGCTTTTGGACACCGGTTTGCAAAACGGCAGCCAACTTTTGGCATATTTGTTAATGATGGGACAATACCTTGTATTGAGCTTAAACGTTCTTCCGTTTCTTCCATCTTAGGAATTGCACCCAATAATAATGTTGTATATGGATGTTTAGGATCATGAAACAAAGTATCAACATCTGTTCTTTCAACAATCTTCCCCGCATACATAACGATGACTTCATCACACATTTCCGCTACTACTCCTAAATCATGTGTTATTAGGATAACGGACATATCGTTTATCTCTTGTATCTCTTTTAAAAGCTCCAAAATTTGTGCCTGTACAGTTACATCTAGAGCTGTTGTTGGCTCGTCTGCGATTAATAATTTAGGCTGGCAGGCAATGGCGATTGCAATCATTACCCTTTGTCTCATACCGCCTGATAATTGATGTGGGTATTCATCAACAATTTTTTCGGGGCGGGAAATTCCAACACTCTTTAATAGGGCGATCGCTTTCTGTCGAGCTTCTTGTTTCGAAATTTTTAAATGGTTAAAAAGAACCTCTTGCAACTGATATCCAATTGTAAATACTGGATTCAGAGAGGTCATTGGCTCTTGGAAGATCATTGAAACGTCCTTACCACGGATTTTATTGATTTGGGATTCAGTCATACTCGTAAGATTAATTCCATCAAAAATTATTTCGCCTGATTTGACTTTTCCAATTCCTTTTGGAAGCAGCTGCATAATCGACAGACTCATAACAGATTTACCGCAGCCTGATTCTCCAACAACTCCGACAATTTGCCGCGGTTTTACCTGAAACGAAACATTATCTACAGCATTGTAATCAGTTCCATCAATATCAAAGGCTGTCTCCAAATTTTTCACTTCGAGCAGCGGTATCTCTTTGAGACGTGACTTTTTAGTGCTCATAGTCCACCTTCTTACTTTTTTGAATTATTCTGTTAATTTGTTATATTTTAATAGAATTTTATTACAGAATTATTACAATTGCAAGAGTTTTTTACAAAATTGGTAATTTTCATAAATATAAAAATAAAAAAAGCCTTGTATAATAGGCTTTTCTTGGTAAATTTATTTTTCTATTCTACATATTTAGCGGCAGGGATGGTAAAAGATAGTTTTGTAGAATAATTATGTTTTTCATAAAATTTTCCAATAATATTATATCCTGCTGCATAGCCGAGTAATTTTGGAACTCTTCCGCCTCCATATAAAAGTTCATCGTGTCCTCGTTCATTCTTTTTCTTGTGCAATTGATTTTTTAAATAACGATCCCAAAAATTTGTTAGTTCCTTTTCTGTATACATATGACACCACGTAGCTAAATATTCCCGTCCACAATTTTTTAATACAGCATATTCTGCCAGTCCCTCGATGATGATAGAGTCTAGCAAGGTGTAATCCTCCATTTTTTTACCTAACATTCGTAATCGGCAGACATGGTGGTATTCATGAACCAGAAGTGCTTCGATTTCTTTTGGATCATCATAATATGAAATAAAAAGAAACATTTTATCAGGGAATGAGACCCCAGCTTTACTCTTTTCCTGTCTACTAAAAAAAAAGCCAGATTGAGCTAACGGAAAGAGAAAGATAGGTACATCCGGTCCATCCCAATTACTTTTATATTTAGAAAAAAGCTTTTCTACTTTATCCCATGCTTTTTGATCCAACATCATTTTTAGATTGTTTCTTGAGGATCTTGAAGGTCGATACATCCCAAATTTCATTAGTTGATTGTAAATTTCATGTGCGGTTTGCCCCTTAAAATAAGGTTGGAGCTTTTCACATATTTTAGCTGGGCGATCAAACTCCTCTTGTAACCATTGATCTGTTCGAATGATTCCCATTTACTTCACCCCATTTAACTCAAGTTCTCCCTCTGGACATTTTATGATTTTTTTTAGAAGAAGTTCTTTGAATCATTGGGTTTCTTCCGTTTAAGTAAAGAAGCCTCACCTATTGGCGAACCTCTATGGGCGGTTCATGAGGCGTAATTCATCGAAAAGCAAAGGTTTTCAACTGCGAGCTTTCCTTAGTGCACTTTTGATTCATAATAAAGTTATACTTTCCTATTGGCCAAAAAAAACGGCCAGACATTTATGCCTGGCCATTTTTCTTATTTCTATTCGTATTTTTTGAATACAATAGTAGCATTATGACCGCCGAAGCCGAGCGAGTTGCTCATGGCTGCCTTGATTTCTTTAGAACGTGCTGTTTTCACCACATAGTCCAAATCACATTCTGGATCAGGTGTTTCATAATTAATAGTCGGTGGCAGCATACTGTCTCTAATGGCAAGCACGGTAAAAATAGCTTCGACACCGCCAGCTGCCCCTAGAAGATGACCGGTCATTGATTTCGTTGAACTCATAGCAAGCTTATAAGCATGCTCACCAAATACTTCTTTAACAGCGAGTGTTTCAAACTTATCGTTATATTCGGTACTGGTTCCGTGGGCATTCACATAATCAATTTCTTCCGGCTTTAATCCAGCATCGTTAATAGCCATTTTCATTGCCCGGGCACCGCCTTCACCGCCAGGCGCAGGTGCTGTGATATGATAGGCATCACCAGTTGCCCCGTAGCCAACGATTTCTGCATATATTTTCGCCCCACGTGCCAATGCATGCTCCAATTCTTCCAATATTACGATTCCTGCTCCTTCACCAATAACAAAGCCATCACGGTTTTTATCAAAAGGTCTACTTGCTGTCTGCGGATCAGGATTTGTAGACAGAGCAGTATTAGCACAGAAGCCGGCAACAGACATTTTCGTAATCGGTGCTTCAGCACCGCCGGTTACCATAACATCGGCATCGCCGCGCTGAATCACTTTAAAGGCATCGCCAATGGAATTCGTTCCGGTTGCACATGCAGTTACGGTACAGGAATTAAATCCTCTAGCGCCAAGTGTGATAGAAACTTGGCCCGTTGCCATATCCGGGATTAACATCGGTACAAAGAATGGACTAACACGCTTATAGCCTCTTTTTTGGAATATCTCAAATTGCTGTTCAAATGTTTCCATACCTCCAATGCCAGATCCAATCCATACCCCTACACGATGGGAATTATCTTCGTTAATCGTTAGATTGGCATCTCTAACAGCCATTAATGCACTAGCTACTGCAAATTGCGTAAAACGATCCATTTTTCGGGCATCTTTTTTTTCGATAAAAACTTCTGGATTAAAGTCTTTTACTTCTGCAGCTACTTTTGCTGGATACTCATCTGCATTCACTCGTGTCATAGGTCCAATGCCCGATTTTCCTTCTAATATCCCTTTCCAAGTAGTATCTGCATCGTTTCCTAGCGGGGTTACCGCTCCAATGCCTGTTACTACAACCCTACGCTTTTCCATTTCTACATCTCCTTTTATACATTAACTTTCCTATATTTATCTAAAATCAAAATGCTTCGAAAACTGCCTTGCTTCAAAAAGCTTTTGCTTTCAGTACCATGAAGGGAGACTAATCTTTGTCTGTACTTTGCTTGTCAGTCGATAATTCTCCCTATATCGCCCCTATTCAATGCGCATCCGCTTTCTATTTTATTTCCCCCAGCGAATGGCAATCGCGCCCCACGTTAAACCGCCGCCGAAGCCCACCATCACGATCAAGTCATCATCTTTAATTTTTCCTGCTTCTAATTCTTCCACAATAGAAATCGGTATCGATGCTGATGAAGTATTACCATACTTTTTAACTGTTTTGGACATTTTTTCATCAGGAAGCTCTAATCTTTGTCTAGACGCTTCCATAATACGGATATTGGCTTGATGTGGAATGAGAAAATCAACATCCTCTTTCGTTAAACCTGCCTTCTCCAGAACATGTACACAGCTCTCGCCCATTTGACGTACAGCAAACTTGAAAACCTCTCGTCCATTCATAATGATATATTCGTCCTGGTAAAGGTGTTTCGCACCTGTGCCGTCTGCACCTAGTTCAAAAGAAAGAATGCCGCGGTTTTCTGAAACTGGGCCAATGATTGCTGCCCCAGCACCGTCCCCAAATAATACAGCGGTATTACGATCATTCCAATCTGTAATTTTTGAAAGCTTTTCAACCCCTACTACAAGCACGTATTTATAGACTTCAGACTCAATAAACTGTTTTGCTGTGACTATTCCATACATAAAGCCAGCACATGCTGCACTAATATCCATTGCAGCTGCTTTTTTTGCTCCTAATCTTTCTTGAATCCCACAGGCAACGGATGGAAACGGCGAATCTGGTGTAACCGTCGCAACCAAAATTAAATCAATCTCATCAGCAGTAATTCCTGCATCTTGAATTGCTTTTTGAGCAGCGGCAAATGCCATATCTGATGAATCAACATCGTCAGCAGCGATTCTCCGTTCTTCGATTCCTGTTCTGGTACGAATCCATTCATCAGAGGTATCCATTATTTTTTCTAAATCATGATTGGTGACAATTTTTTCCGGTAAATACCTGCCAATACCGACAATACCAGCTCTCACAAATTCCATCTCCTTTTTATTGTCATACTTCCTTCTAATATCCTTAGGATTAATATCAATTATTATGACTTGGTACTAATTTTATCAAATAAAACCTGTTTAAGGCAACTGTTTCTTCTTATTTATACTCCGCTAATGTACTCTCCTTTTATTCGTTAAGTCATATTCTAATTCAAGAAGCATTTACAGAAAGGAGGCAGCTAGGAATGGAAAATCAGGAGCAGGTGGAGCAAGATTGGAAAGACAAAGAAGACTTAGAAGAGCCAGAAGAATCCCAAGAGCATTTTGAGCAAGATCGGTTCACTAGATTCATGTTTGGTCCAAGAAGGGAAGCACACCAACACCAGCCTCATCATCGCCAAGAACCTACTCATAACCAACCCTCCATCGATTATGGGGAACTAATGATGAATATCGATACCTTAATGGAATCTGTACGGGGATTAAAGCCCTTGTTTCAAAAGGCTTATCCAATTATTGAACAATTTTGGAAAAAGAAATAAGCTGCTATAACGGGCAGCTTATTTTTAGATTACTTTTCACTAAAGGCATCTTCCCTGCCAAGTTCATAGGCTTCTTGCATCACTTTTGTAAACAAATTCATAAATGGCTGAATTAACTCCATCGATAATTCTACGCCTGCTTGATCTAATTGCTCTTTTGCTTCTGGTAAGTATTTCATCGCAATCTGCATAAATTGTAAGGTCTTATCTTGATTAATCATATGTACTCCTTAAAATTTTATTTAGGCAGTTTTCCTGTTTCCTTATATTGCTCAATATGCTTATTCATTTTTCTAATAAAATCTTTAGATACTAATGGACTATATTTTCCAAGGGAAATAACATCGTCTTGAAAATCAAAAGAAAGGTTACCTGATTTTAGCTTTCCATCGTTGTATTGTTCTGCTACCTTTTCATATAAGGTGTCAACCTGTTGAATTGTGCTAGTTAATACAGTTGACTCACCTAAGTCAGACTGGTCAGAGACATAGCCGATTACATAGGAACCTTGTCCCTTTACCTGCTCAATAACGGGAACATTAAAACCATCCCCAGCTGGATAAACCACATCAACCCCGTTTTCCAACATTTGATTGGCTAATTGAACGGCCTTTTTTTCGTCATCCCAATTTCCGACATATTCTATACTTACATGAGTATGTTTATTTTCAGTCATTGCACCTTGGTAAAAGCCTTCAATTTCCGGCTGCCATTCATATGCAGCTAAAACACCTACTTTATTAGTTTTAGACATATGGGCAGCAACCATTCCACCAAAAAAACCCATGGCGTGTGATTTAAAGTTAAGGCTGGTTGTGTTGGAATTTTTTGCATCACCGTTAAAACTGACAAAATGCATCTGAGGATAGTCTTTTGAAATATTGTTAAAGTATTCTGCATACTCCGAACCATGGCCAAAAATTAGATTGACCCCTTTTTGCTCAAACTCCGCCACTGCCCGTTCTACAACAGCTTGTGAAATCATTCCTTCTTTATAAAATACATCCACATTAAATTTGGATTGTATTTTTAGCATTCCCTTATAGCCTTTTGTTCCCCATACTTGGTCATTAACTGTTTCGGGAACTAACAAGCCAACCTTTTGTAATTTGCCTGTCGGCTTTGTTCCCCCGCAAGCCCCAAGTAAAAGAAGACATAAAAGAATGATTCCGAAACGGTTTAACATTCTACGCAACTCCTTTGTACGGCAGCCACTTTCATCACATGTATCGTCCTATCACTTTAATTATATATATTGAAAATTGAACTAAAACAAAGAAAACGCCGATTGTCCTTTTATTCTAACCTTTGAACAATTAAATGAAAAGACAAATTTCCTCCATTTCCACTTTTCACCAAATCGATTCACCTTTTTTGTTATTTCGCTTACTATCCATTTGGATACAAACGCTGTACATGTTCCATTTGTATTGAGA
This sequence comes from Neobacillus sp. WH10, assembly GCF_030123405.1. Lineage (GTDB taxonomy): Bacteria > Bacillota > Bacilli > Bacillales > Cytobacillaceae > Neobacillus. Next base: position 1,600,076 of record NZ_CP126110.1, on the reverse strand, counting down.
TGGAATCCGCAATCGGTGTTATTTTCTTCACAGAAACTATGTCAATTTGATCGCCAATCTGCAATGATTCATTACGGTTGACAAATGGGATTTTCTCATCTATTTGAAGATAGGCGGCGCACTCAGCCCAATAATTCTTCTTACCGCTTTCTAGGATGAACCCCCCAGGGTTATCGGTTTCTATTGTTTTAATAATAGTTTCTATAGCGTCATCAACATATAGGACATCACCTGTCCATTCTCTCTCGTCTTTTAAGATTTCTGACTTTTGAAATGCAGCAAGAATCGCTTGATGAAATAAAAAGGTTGGTGGCTGCCAGGGACCATAGATGGCAGGTAAATAAAACATTTGAGTGTTCTTCCCACATCCCTTTGCCCGCTCTAATAAAGCGCCGATCGCCTTATCTTGTTCAGCACTAAGCATTTGAATTGGAAGAATGAATGCTACATTCGTATTGTTTTTACTCTCTTTGATAAATTGAATAATGGCTCTTGTAATTTTTTCTTTTTGTAAAATGGTTTCTATATTTAGCATATATAAATCGTAAATTGATAATATTAAAGTTGTTTGTGCACTTTCTTCTTCTCTTCTGTTTTCCCACTCAGATAAAGATCGTTCACTAAAATTAGCATTCCTTCCCACCTCAAGTCGTTTTTCCTCGAGAAATGGACTTTTATCTGATTCACCAAATTGAACACCTATTACCTCTACGCCTCTATTCAGCAAGGCTTTACACGCATGAAAACTAATAAAATTGTATATTCCAAAAATAATGGCCTTGTCCATTAATATTTCCTCCCCAATCTAGCCTTTTTGAATCCTATGCAATTCGATTAGGAAATATTTCTTTTTGGGGAGGAATCCTGTTTACAGTACTGTTTCATTACTGCTCAAAAACTTGATGAATATTTTTCCGAGCAGTGGTTTTTTTTCCGGAAGAATAAAGGTAGGATTGATTTCAGGAGACTTGATGATTTTTTGATATAATTTTGATTGCGTATATGATTTTCCGCCAGTAAGGACATGAATAATCTTTACTGGACAGTCAAACTCCATATTAACGAAATCTTCCATGCTAAAAATAATACTTTCAATCCGTTTCTGATCCATGTTATGTGCTGCTGTTAATTCCCTCATTAATTTTTTATAAAAAAATTTGTGTTCCTTTTCCTGTTCAAGATGGTGTTTTAGAGAAAGGATCGGGTTGAGCAGGATTACCGACCTGATACACCCCTTCATTTTCTCTATTAATCTGACTGCGACCAGTGCCCCCATCCCTTCAGCCAATATATGAATTTGATGATTAAGGATTTCGTTGCGAATTACATGCTGATATAACTTTTGAGCAAGCTCAATAGCGTTTTCGCTCCCCCAGTTTCGCCCATAAAGATTTGAGGAAAAAATGGTGTACCCTGCTTTTTTTAGGTCGTTAATTATGGCCAGCTTTCCTTCATTTTGTGTCCAAAAACATTTACTTTCGTCCACAAAATGCCTTTCATCTCCGATGATTAAGATCCCAAATCCTGTAGGCTTTTCGGGGTAATGAATGACATTCCATTGGGTATCCATCTGAAAATTGCGATTTTCCATCGATAAATCTCCTTTTACATATTTCCTCAACATATTGTATGTCATTTCACAAAAGATGAAAGGGAGTTTGCCCATTTGTTTAATTTAACTTGAAAAGTAAAATTAGACATTGAAATTATCTATATTTTTTTAAAATCGTATGATACTATTAAAATTGATGTAAAATAAGTAAGAGGTGAAAATTAGTGCGATACTTTTGGACTTTTTTCTGGTCATTTCTTTTAGTGCAAATGCTTACATATGTTGTTAGTTCCATGACTCCAGGTGCAAAATTTGAATTTATCCCTGGTGCTATTGTTTCTGTTGGGGTAACCATATTAATTTTTATTGCTTCTGCTATCATTCCAAATGAGCCCGTTGAACAACACTAAGAATACGAAAAAAGGTCTTCCAATTTCTATGGATGACCTTTTTTTCTGTTTATTGAACTTTTAATGTCACTTCCCCATCTTCTTTCATGATTTCAACTGTTGACTGTTCATGTATCCTGCCAGCTATTATTTCACGTGCGAGCTTTGTTTCGATATTTCTTTGTAAATACCGTTTAAGTGGTCTTGCTCCATAGATTGGGTCAAATCCATTTATTGCAATAAATTCTTTTGCATCCTCACTAATCAAAATATTAATTTGCTGTTGTTTTAACCTGGTTTGTAGTTCCTTCATCATTTTGACAACAATATTTTTTATTTCTCCTAATGATAACGGCTTAAATAGAATGGTCTCATCTATGCGATTTAAAAATTCCGGACGAAAATGGGCTCTTAAATGACTCATTACTTTTTCTCTTGTCCCATCTGAAATTTCAATTTCATTTTCACTTCGTTCAAGTAAGAAGTGTGAGCCGATATTGGAGGTCATAATAATAACTGTGTTTTTAAAATCTACTACCCGGCCTTGTGAATCGGTGATTCGTCCATCATCAAGTGCTTGTAAAAGAATATTAAACACCTCTGGATGAGCCTTTTCGATTTCATCCATTAAAATAACTGAATATGGTCTTCTTCTAACAGCTTCCGTTAGCTGCCCGCCTTCTTCATAACCGACATAACCTGGAGGTGCACCTATTAAACGAGAAACCGCGTGCTTTTCCATATATTCCGACATATCTATACGAATAATGTGTTCTTCACTGTCAAATAACGACTCCGCCAATGCCTTTGCAAGCTCTGTCTTTCCTACACCTGTAGGCCCTAAAAATAAAAATGAACCAATTGGACGGTTTGGGTCTTTTATTCCGGCACGCGCCCGAAGGACAGCATCAGCCACTAGTTTAACGGCTTCATTTTGCCCAATCACTCTTTCATGCAAAATGGATTCTAATTTCAATAGCTTTTCTCTTTCACCCTCAACAAGTTTGGAGAGAGGGATTCCTGTCCATCTCGAGACGATATTCGAAATTTCTTCCCCTGTCACTTCTTCCCGAAGCAATCGTTCATCCTTTGCCGCTCCATCCTCTAATTCTTTCAGTTCTTTTTCTGCCAACGGAATTTGCCCATGACGAAGTTCAGCAGCCCGGTTTAAATCATATTTATCTTCTGCCTGTTGAAGCTCTCGACGAAGTTTTTCAAGCTGCTCCCTTTTCTCCTGGACTTTCTGGATGTTTTGTTTCTCTTGTAGCCATTTTGCTTTCATGGCATTCGCCTGTTCTTTTAAATCGGCAAGTTCCTTTAATAGTGCTTCAAGTCTTAATTTGCTCCCTTCATCACTCTCTTTTCGCAATGCTGCCTCTTCAATTTCTAGCTGCATAACCTTGCGGGTCACTTCATCAAGTTCAGTTGGCATGGAATCAATTTCAGTGCGAATCAATGCACATGCTTCATCGACTAGGTCAATCGCTTTATCTGGTAGAAATCGGTCAGTAATATAGCGGTCTGATAAAGTGGCTGCTGCCACAAGTGCATGATCATGAATTTTTACACCATGGTGCACTTCAAACCGTTCCTTTAAGCCTCTTAATATTGAAATGGTATCTTCTACATTTGGTTCTTGGACAAGCACCTGTTGAAATCTGCGTTCAAGAGCAGGATCTTTTTCAATATATTTCCTGTGTTCATCAAGTGTGGTTGCTCCAATACAGTGAAGTTCCCCGCGTGCAAGCATCGGCTTTAACATATTACCGGCATCCATCGCACCTTCGGATTTTCCTGCACCAACAATTGTATGGATTTCATCAATGAACAGCAAAATTTGCCCTTCGCTTTTTTTAATTTCGTTTAAAACTGCCTTCAGCCGCTCTTCAAATTCACCTCTAAATTTTGCTCCGGCGATTAAAGCACTCATATCAAGTGAAAAAATCGTTTTATCCTTTAAGCCTTCTGGAACGTCGTTTCTAACAATTCTTTGTGCAAGTCCTTCAACAATCGCTGTTTTCCCAACACCTGGTTCACCAATTAATACTGGATTGTTCTTAGTCTTTCTCGATAAAATCCGAATCACATTACGAATTTCTGTGTCCCTGCCGATGACCGGATCCATTTTACCTGATTTCACTTCGTCAACAAGGTCTCTTCCATACTTTTTAAGAGCATCATATCCTGCTTCGGGATTTTGTGATGTCACTCTTTGGTTCCCCCTTATTACTTTTATTGCTTTTAAAATAGTTTCTGGTGTTTTTCCATAAGCTTGGATTATTTTTTTTATTTCTGAATTATTAGCATAGGTTGCAGCTAATAGAAAATGCTCAACTGAAATATACTCATCGGCAAATTGAGAAGCAAACTCCTCTGCACTTACCAGTATTTTTTGCAGCTTTGCCGTAATATAAAGTTTCCCCTGTTCAACCCCGCTTCCAGTAACTTGAGGTTTTTTAGCCAAGGATTCCATAAGGCTTTTCTTTACTTCCCCAGACGGCAAACCTGCTTTCTCTAAAATAGAAGCAATGAGACTGTCCTCTTGATCCATAAGCGATAAAAATAAATGAGGTTCATCAATTTCTTGATGATTTTCTTTCACCGCTAAGGCCTGTGCATCCATGATCCCTTTTTGTAAACGCTCAGTCATTCGGCTTAAGTCCACTTTACTCACTCCTCATTTGACCATTTTTGACCTATATATTTTTATTATAAAACAAACTATAAATAGAAGTAAAATTTTGAACAGGGAAAAAGCCACCCATGAAGGATGACTTTCTAAAAAAAGCAAATAATGTTAAGGTTTGCGTTGATATGTCCAAACGCGGTTATGATTTGACGTCTCGGGAAATGGGTCCCCTGCTTTAAGCTTAATTTTTTTAGGATTCAGCACATTATCTCCGGTTTCACCAATTTCTATATACACACCATTATTCGGAGCCTTTTTACCTGATTTAAATTGATGATTTTGTCCCACATCTTTCCCTCCTTATCATCTATATCTTTATTATTGCCATTTTGAGTTTGTCCATTATTGGAATTTCTTTCAAATCCCATCACATATCGACATTATTTCCTAAGAAATATGTCACGAATGATTCATTTTTTGACGATTGTATGAACTTATTCCACATTTATTGCTAAATATTCTTCGTTAACAATATAATAATAGTAGTAATATCCTGCAATTCCAATCTTAACTGGCATTTATTTCTCAAAATTCATTTGTACCTTTAAAGGTGGTTATTTGTATGCAGTCAGTTAAAGAAATGCCCGTAACATTGTCCCATCTCTTTGATTCGGTTCATCATATTAAGAAGATTGAAAAAGGGACTTTTCTTTTTCAAGAAGGATCGTGCGCCGATGAATTGTATATCGTGCAAAGCGGTATTCTTCAAATTAGTAAAATTATTCCTGATGGCAGAGAACTCACACTAAGAATGTGCTCAAAAGGAGACTTTGTTGGTGAATTAAATTTATTCTCCCCTTCTTCTAAATATTTATTAAGTGCTCGTGTCGTTGAGAGTGGTGAAGTCGCCGTTATCATGAAGGATGTGTTAGAGGAAAAACTTTCGCAAAATCTCTCACTTTCCTTTGAATTCATAAAATGGATGAGTCTGCAATACCGGAAAACACAAACCAAGTTTCGTGATTTGGTCCTTCACGGAAAAAAAGGTGCATTGTATTCAACCTTAATTAGAATAAGTAACAGTTATGGGATTAAAACGAATAAAGGAATCATGATTGAATTACCTTTAACAAATCAAGAGTTGGCAAATTTCTGCGGAACCTCACGTGAAGTCGTTAATCGACTACTTAGCGATTTAAGAAAAGCTGGGATAATTTCAGTCGATAAAGGGTCAATTACTATCCATAACTTAGATTATTTAAAACGTGAAATCGATTGTGAGGATTGCCCAATTGAAATTTGTAAAGTTGATTAGTATGATCTTAATACGGAAAAAATCGGTCAATTGTATGACCGATTTTTTATTTAAATAAGACTATCTGAATGGCAATGATAATGAAAAAAATGGCTGAATTAATGATTTCGTATATTCCAACTTGTTTTGCAGATAAATTCTTCCCATAAAAAAGGATTGCTCGAAGCAAACTCGGAATAAAGGCAATTGCTGCAATCCAAAAGCCACTTGCGGCCCAAGTAATGACGAGCAGCAAATGGTAGGCCCAAGAAAACAATTTAAAGTTTGTATTATTCTTTTCCCTTATCATTGATTTTACATAAAATGTACAGCCAATAAAAAAGACCACAGATGCTAAAAAAGGAAAAAGAATCGTCTCAGGCATAACCACACCCCGCACTAAATAACTGCTAGCCAAACCGGCAATACAAAAAGCAAATATAGCACTCAAATCATTCATAAAAGCACGATCTTGATTTTTTGAGGTATAGTAAGCATTTATTATAAAAAACGGGAGCATCAAAAGACCAAAAAAGATGATAGCAGGCCTTTCCACGAATGGGATCAGTAGTAGTAATAAAGCCGGTATCATATAAATAAGCGTCCACTTTGTATAAAAAGGAATCTTTTTCTTTTTAAATAAAAGGAGCATCGGATAGGTTGCTAAGTACAATAGGAGCCAGCCAATAAATAACGGGAGATGCAGCCACAAAAATCCTCCATCGATAACACCCAACCAAAAAGGGATGATTAACATTGCCCAAGCACCATGTTGTTTCGGTATAAATAACTTCATCTCTTTCCCTCCTTTTTCACTTCATTCATAACTATAAAATAGGGTATCGGAAAAATAAGTGAAGAGAATCACATTTTGTACAAACTTCCTTCTGATTGCATCTCCTATTCACAAAATGATTACAATTCCATTATGTTAAATACATTATTCATTAGGAAAAATTAACTAATTATTATTATTAGGTATTCCTTAAAAGAGGTCTTTGATTAGCTATTCAGAAAACCATTTCAGAAGAAATAAGTTAAATATTTAATGCAACTAAAAATTAGGCTGTTTTCGTAAAGTTTGTTGCTTTTTTAGTGTGAATTAACTTTATCTATCTGAGTTAATTGTAGCGGAGGGCACTTGACTCCTGCGGGAAAAAGAGGGAAGTGGGAGACCCCGCAGGCGGTAACGCCGAGGAGAAGGAAAAGCGGAAGCGCCTTGTTCAGCCCCGACAAGCGCTGAAGGACCTGACGTTGAAGGCGTTCTTTGACTTCAGCGTCAGGACCGAAGCGACCTCGAGGGGCTAGGCGCTGTAGCTAGACGGGCTCCCATCCCTCCCAGCGGAAAGCAAGTGCCTGGAGCGGAAATCAACGGGCAAACTTTATAGTCTAAAAACAACAATCTATGCGAAAAGAGCCAAGAATTAATTCAATTTTACTTTTCATAAAAAAAGACTGAACGATAAAAACCGATCAGTCTAAAGGCAACTAATTTTTATGGCAATTTTTTTAATTTGGTATCTCTATTTTTTTAGCCCTTGAATGGATTCTGCTATCCAAATAATAGCTGCTTCATCATCAATTAGAAAGGAAGGCATACTCCATTTTGCTGTAATCATATCCCTCATCTCTTCCATCCAGTAAACAACTGCCGTAACATTTTTCACCATTTCTAATAAAATCAGGTCCTGTTTATCTCTTAGGAACAATATCTTAGGATAATTTTCCTGCTTATAACCCTCAATTAATATTACATCTGGATCGAAAAATTTTAGCAACTCAATCTGTTTTTCAAGACTGTGTTGAAAGTTTTCGGCCTGAAGAATTAGTCTGCCATCTCCTTCAACAATTGATGCAATCGCACCTGCGGAAAGATGTTTGCTTGAATCCTTTTGATCCGCTGCATCCGGTTTCCCCCCATGGCCATGATGCTTAATGGTCACCGTTTTTAAGCCACGATCCTTTAGGGCTTTTATAAGCTTTGTTGTTAAAGTTGTTTTCCCACTATTTTGATATCCTGCTATTTGAAAAACTACTGGCTTTACCAAGGCCATTCACTGCCGACCTGGTCCTCAAGTAAAAGAACATCTACCTCGGTTCCAGCAGTGAATCCACGTGTTCCACCAGGAAGAATTGTTAAGGAATTCGCACCAGAAAGACTCATAATTATATTTGACTTATCTAGTCCGCTCGGTGTAACTCTTAACCTTCCATCCTCGATAAATACTGAGCTGCGCACCAATCTTGTAAATGGATTTGCTTTTAAAAAGTCAACCTCTAAGACTGCTTTCTCTCTCCGTAAGTGCGGTTTTTCTGAAAAAAGTAGTCCGCGAATAATTGGCCGTGCATACAATTCAAAGCCGACATAACAGGCAGAAGGGTTACCTGAAAGCCCAAACAGAATTTTATTATTAAATCGAGCTACTGTCGTCACACTTCCAGGTCGCATTGCCACTTTATTAAAGAATACCTCTGCACCAAGCTTTTTATAAATTGCCGGAAGATAGTCAAAATCTCCAACCGAAACACCTCCAGTGGTAATTAACAAATCTACCTTATTCAAAGTGTTTTTTACTGCTTCAAAACATGTATCAAAATCATCAGGCAACTTACCAAAGTAATGAACAATCCCTCCTGCCCTTTCTATTTGGGCAGCAATCATATGGGAATTGCTATTGCGAATTTTTCCTGGCACTAATTCTTCTTCCACTTCTAAAAGCTCTGTACCAGTTGCAAACAGACCGACAAGTGGTTTTTTTGCCACGGGTACATTCTTATAGCCGAAAGTTGCAAGCATGGCTTGAATGCCAGGATTAATCAATGTTCCTTTTTTTACTAAGACTTCACCTTTTTTCGCGTCTTCACCTTTTAAGGAAACATTATCTCCCTTGTTAAATCTTCGTTTAATCGACATAAAAGGTTTTCCGTTTTTTTCGTAGTCTTTTGCAACCTCAAACATGACGACTGCATCAGTTCCTTCCGGCATCATTGCCCCTGTCATGATTCGAACTGCTTGATTTTGACCGACAATCTTCGTTGAAACCAATCCGGCACCTATATGGTCAATTACTTCAAATTCGACTGGATTGGACAGTGTTGCTTCAAGAGTATCGATAGATCTGACGGCAAAGCCATCATAAGGTGCCCGATCGAAGTGAGGCACGTCGCTTGTCGCAATTAAATCTTCTGATAAAAAACGGCCAAAACTCTCATTTATCGAAACATGTTCCGTTACACCATGTAATTGATGTTCCATTATTTTTTGAACTGCTTCACCAATTGGAATCGGTATTCTTCTTTCTAACAAACTACATCAACTCCTGCCTAATACTGGTAATTTTCACTATATATAAAATTTAAACATCTAATATTCATTATAAGCCTATAGAAAACATGCTAACATATCAAATGTCACAAAATAAGGAATTAATTAAATCATAGCGAGAGTGTGATGCAGGTCACCTAATTAATATTTGTTTTCAATTATGCTTAAGTCAGAAATAAACTACCTTTAAAAAATTTAAGGAGGATTTATCATGACATTTAACATTACCGAGAATTCATTAGTTAAAGATATTGTTAACAAATTACCAAAAACAAGTGATTTATTCAAAAAGTATCGCATTGATTTCTGCTGCGGCGGAAACATCCCATTATCACAAGCTGTTGCTCAAAACGAGCTAAATATGGATACTTTATTAGAAGAATTAAAAATCGTATTTGAGACATACGAGAATGCCGAAAAAGATGTAGAGGTTTGGACAGAATCTGATTCAAATACAATCATGGAACATATCATTTCAAATTACCACCGTGTATCTGAAGAAGAGTTATCAATGCTTAGCCCCTATGTAACGAAAGTATCACGTGTACACGGCGACAGCCATCCTGAGTTATTAAAAGTGAATGAACTCTTTTATGAATTTAAAAAAGAATTGATTAAGCATATGGAAAAAGAAGAAGCTATCGTATTCCCGTTAATTAAACAGATTGCTGACGGAACTGTTGAAAATCGCCAAGAAGCGATTTCGTTGATTACAGAGCTTGAAAAGGAACACGACCATGCCGGTGAGATTTTAAGACAAATCCGTAAAGTAACATCTGACTATAAACTTCCACTAGATGCCTGTGGTACGTACCGTTTAGTGTATGCACGTTTGGAAGCATTAGAAGAATTAACCTTCATGCATGTTCATCTTGAAAATAATATTTTATTCCCTCGATATATTGCAGAATGATCAACAGCCCGCTTGCTGCAAGCGGGCTGTTTTATAAAATGAGGATCTATATCTAAACTTTGATAACTGTCTAGCTCGCAGCGCCCAGCAGCTAGTATACTTCGCTAAACGAGCGCTTCCGCTTTTCTGGTTAACCGCCAATATAAGACATTTCGATCTTTTTACGATTTTTATTTGTTTCCGCTGTTCTTTCGTCCGAATATCTGTCATCTCGACCATTCCAAATAGCTGTAATCCGCTCAGCTATTTGCTCATCGGTAGCCCCATTTCTCATGAAATTCCGAATATCATGGCCATTTCCATTAAATAAACAGGTAAAAATCTGACCATTTGCTGAGAGTCGGGATCGAGTGCAGCTTGAGCAGAAAGACTCAGAAACGGAAGTAATAAACCCTACATTCACGTCAGTATCTTTATAACGATAAAGCTTTGCCACTTCCCCAAAATAAGCAGGATCAATAGGCTCCAGTTCAAAATGCTCTTTCAATAGATGATAAATCTGTTTTTTGGTAATAACATCATCCATTTTCCAGCCGTTTGTCGAGCCAACATCCATGAACTCGATATACCTAAGCTCTAAACCGTGGTTTTTACAGTATTCTGCCATTGGAATAATTTCAGTATCATTTAGACCTTTTTTTACAACCATGTTGATTTTAACCCCAAGGCCCGCATGTTTTGCCGCTTCAATCCCTTCTAATACAGGACCCGTACCTACCTGGCGTCCATTAATTTGTCCGAACAATTCATCGTTTAGGGTATCAAGGCTGACGTTTACTCTTTTTAGACCTGCAGCTTTTAACTCACCAGCCAATTTCGGCAAAAGAACGCCATTTGTTGTTAAGCCTATGTCCCTTAGGCCGTCAATAGCAGAGAGTTTTTTGACAAGAATCGGCATATCCTTGCGAAGCAGTGGTTCACCACCTGTTAAGCGGATTTTTTCCACTCCTAAACTGACAAATATTTTTCCTAGGCGTTCAATTTCTTCATACGTCAGCAAGGCGCTTCGAGGAAGAAATTCAAAGTCCGGACCGAATTGGTCAGCTGGCATACAGTATTGGCAGCGAAAATTACAGCGATCTATGACAGAAATTCTTAAATCACGTAAAGGTCTATTTAATTTATCTTTAATAATGGTTTTTTCCATTCATATCAACTCCATAATTTTCAAAGAAGCTATTTATTCTCAGTGTATCAGGGTTTTACTAAAAAAACTGTTACTTTATTCACTATTAAAATACTTTTTATTATTATTCTTATCTTAACAGATGTTTGTACATGAATAAAAGATTGATTTTGGAAATCATTATCCACTTTATACATCCAATTATATAATACAATTTTAACTCCATGTTTTTCATTATCCACTGAAGTTTTCACTGTATTGTCATTGTTTACTCCATTTTATTGAGATAAAATATACATAACGAAACCTAACTTATAGGGAAAATTGACTGTGTTAGGAAATGTTCTAGAGGTGAATTAAATGATGGCCACAATAAAGCCAACCCATTCCATTGAGATAAAAGAATTACTTAGATTTGCTGACCGACATTTTAAAAGTGAAAGAGGCAGCTACCTATTTCAGGAAGGCATGGAAGCTGAGGAACTTTACATTATTATTTCTGGCAAAATTCAAATCAGTAAAATTACATCAGACGGCCGTGAACTATCGTTAAGAATTTGTAGCGATAATGATATTTGTGGTGAATTAACGCTGTTTACAGACAATCCACGATATTTATTAAGTGCTAAGGTGCTTGAAGAAGGAGAAATTGCTGCGATAAAAAAAGATGTAATTGAAAGTGAAATTTTTCAAAATAGTAAGCTTGCCTTCGAGTTCATGAAATGGATGAGTGATCATTTTCGCAAAACACAAACAAAATTTCGCGATCTTGTCTTAAATGGGAAACGCGGCGCTTTATTTTCTACGCTTATTCGGATGTCCAACAGCTATGGAATCCTAAAAGGCAATGAAATCTTAATTGATCTGCCATTAACCAATCAAGAACTGGCAAACTTCTGTGGTACCTCTCGTGAAAGTACAAATCGGATCCTCAGTGAGCTAAAGCGGGATAAGATTATTAATATTAAAAAAGGGAAAATTTCGATTTTAAATCTCCAATATTTAAAGGATGAAATCGGCTGTGAGAATTGCTCAGCAATTTACTGTAATATAGAATAAGACCGATTCATCCGTCATTTTTTCAAGGCTGTCTTACACTTAGAAGACAGCCTTGTTTTTATGCTAGTTTTTTTCTTAATGTGCCTGCTTCTCTCTTAAGGCTTTTGGAATGTAGACGCAGAATGGTTCACTTTCAAGATAATCACCTGTCATGGCATAGGCTCTAGACCTTGAACCGCCGCAAACAAAACGGAATTCACACACACCACATTTACCCTTAAATTCGTCAGGATTTCTTAAAGCTTTGAAGATTGGTGATTCACGGTAAATTTCTGCTAACGATGTTTCACGAACATTTCCAGCCTTAACTGGTAAAAGACCACTAGGATAAACATCGCCAATATGGGAAATAAACACAAAGCCATTTCCATCATTCACACCTTTAGGTGCACGTCCAAGGCCATCAATGGAACCAGTTAACCCTTTTTCAGTTAAGGCACTTAAATAGTGGATTTCATCTGTCTGAGCTTTTGCTTCACGCATTTTTTGCTGTATAACTACACGGCGGTAATGCATAGCTTCAGTTGTTTTAATATCAAATGGTACCCGTTTACTAAGATCATACAGCCATCTAAGTACCTTTTCATGTTCAACAGGAGAAATCATATCCGACACTTGTCCTCTTCCAGTCGGGACAAGGAAAAAGACGCTCCAAAGTACACAATTCAAATCTTCTACCATTTTTGCCATCTCATTGAGGTATTCAACATTATATCTTGAAATAACGGTATTAATCTGAATCGGAATTTCAAGCTCATGTAAGTATTTTATACGTTCCATTGTCAGATCATAAGAACCAGCCGTTCCACGGAAATGGTCATGGATTTCTGCCGTCGGTCCGTCAATACTAAATGCCCAGCGAGAAAGACCAACTTCTTTAGCTTTTTGAATTGCTTCTTTCGTTACATTTGGGGTAGCACTGGGTGTCATTGATACCCGTACACCCTTTTCTACAGCATATTTAGCAATATCAAAGATATCTTCCCTCATCAAAGGATCTCCGCCGGTAAAAACGAGGATTGGGTTATTCATATCATATATTTGATCAATTAGATCCTTGCCTTCTTTGAAAGAAAGTTCGCGTGGATCCCTTGTGTATTGTGCATCTGCACGGCAATGCAGACATTTTAATTGGCATGCACGTGTCAGCTCCCATATCACGATAAATGGATCTTTATTAAAATCTCGATTAAAAGACAAATAGAACGCCTCCTAAAACAATTATTTCAAACTCAATCAGCCTTAATACTCTGTATTATAAAGGTGATTATGTTTGAAAAAAGTGAACTATCTCACAACCTACAGTTATATATGTAATTTTTTGTGAAGTATGAAAAAAAACAGCAGAAACTCCGCTGTTTTTAAGAAATGGTTATTACCTCATATTTTGCTGCCAGATCAATAAAGTCGCCCATTCCACTAATTTTGCCAACCGACAATTTTTCTGATACTTCATAATGATCAGCACATGTTTTACATGCTAATATATCGACACCTTTTGCTTCCAATTCCTTTAAATGAACGGAAACAAATGAATCTTCTGTCATCGTTAATACCCCGTTGTTCATGCAAAAAACAGCTGCGGGAAGTTCTTCTTTTTGCTTCAAAATCGTAAAAAATGTTTCAAGAATATTCTCACCAAGCATTTGATCTCCCCTGCCCAGTTGGTTTGAGCTAACTAAAATCACTTTGTTTTTCATATGTTTTTTACCTCCTTAGCGAATACCTAAAGCGATTTTCGCATAGCGTGACATCATGTCCTTATTCCAAGGCGGGTTCCAAACGATATTTACTTCTGTATCTTTTATCTCGGGGATGTCTGCCAGAGCTCTTTTCACTTGATCCACTATTGTCCCAGCAAGTGGACAGCCCATTGTAGTTAACGTCATTGTAATCGTGGCCATACCCTTATCATCAATTTCAACATTATAAACTAAACCCAAGTTAACAATGTCTACGCCTAACTCAGGGTCAATAACTAACTCTAATGCGCCCATAATATTTTCTTTTAATTCTTCATTCATATGGATTCACTCCTTATTATTTTTGTATTTACTTCATAGAATGTTTTTATTACAATTTCCAAAAAGCGAGTAAATAAATCCACTTCCAATAGACACATAAAAAGTATATAATTTTTTGATTGCCTTTGGTGTGAATTTTTTTACAGTTTAGATATAAAATTGTTAACATAGTAAATATAGAAATAAAGAATTCCATTCATTATGCAAACTTATCATAAATGTAGTGTATCATGCAGACAAATTTTTTCCTAAAGCATTGCATTTATTATTTATTAATGAAAATTCAAAATAAGAAGGAGTCCATATGACAGAGAAACATTTAATCGCACTAGATTTAGATGGAACATTATTAAAAGACGATAAAACAATTTCCATAAAAAATAAGGAAATAATCCAAAAAGCAAGAGCGGAAGGTCATATTGTCATGATTGCCACAGGAAGACCTTATCGCTCCAGTGAAATGTATTATCGCGAATTGGAACTGGACACACCGATTGTTAATTTTAACGGAGCCTTTATGCACCACCCACGACAGTCTAGCTGGGGATTTTATCATGAGCCGCTCGATATTAAAGTGGCAAAAGACATTGTAGAGGCTTGCAGAAGCTTTCATTTTCACAATATTATTGCCGAAGTGATGGACGATGTATATTTCCATTACCACGATGAAAAGCTTTTAGATATTTTTAGATATGGCAATCCAAAAATCACCACTGGTGATCTTCAAAGTTTTCTAAATGATTCACCTACAAGTATGCTGATCCATACAGAGGAAGATAATCTCAAACAGATTCGTGACCATTTATCTCAGGTTCATGCTGAAGTGATCGAACAACGAAGCTGGGCGGCCCCATGGCATGTTATCGAAATCATTAAGGTTGGTTTAAACAAGGCTGTAGGCTTGAAAAAGGCTGCTGATTACTATGGAATACCAGCTGAAAGGATTGTTGCATTTGGTGATGAGGATAATGATTTGGAAATGCTTGAATATGCTGGGCATGGGATTGCGATGGGAAATGCGATTGAACAAGTAAAGAACATCGCCAATGAAGTGACCTTGAGTAATGAAGAAGATGGTGTCGGGGAATATTTAGCAGATTTGTTAAATATTAAATAAAACCTGGTCGTACTGCCCGCTAATGCGGGATAAAATAATCACTTGTTTTCGCCATTGTTACCTAATTGAACACCCCTTTTTAGAGCATACTATTTTTTGAGGCAGCACTGCTGTTTCAAAATGAGCTTTTTAGCATATTGGAGGGATTCGAATGGGTAAATCAAACAAATCGAAACGCTTTGTCCAGCAAGGAAAGGATTCCATTAACAAGCATTCCGAACGGATTCCTTATCACATGACCTACGCTGAAGCGGAAGCTCAGAAAATGGCCAATGTGCACGACTCCTCGCTTGGAGGAATTTAACATGGGAAACCAATTATTCCAGGAAGCACGGAGATTTGTGGAAATGGCGAAGTCTGCTAACCCAAATGATCTTGGTCCTGTAGTCGCAAAAGCAAAAAATGCACTAAGTTCTGCATTTGCAAACTCGACTGCAGCAGAGCAAGCCCAGCTCCAACAGATGCAACAAGAGCTTGATCAAATTCAATAGGTGTAAATAGAAAAGCGGAAGCGCAATTTTATGGCGCTTCCGCTTTTCTTTTTTAATCTCTTCGAAAAAATCCATAGACCGCTGTAGTCTGGACAATATTCGTAAAGGCTTTGGGATCCACTTCTTTAATGATTCGTTCTAAATAATATAATTCATAACGGGTAATGACAATCATCAGCATATCTTTTGTTTCATTAGAAAATGCCCCTTTTGCGGGAATCATGGTGATGCCACGAACAAGTGAAGCATGAATTGCTTTTTTTAGCTCCTCGGCTTTTTTTGTGATAATCATCGCTGTCAGCTTTGCATGCCTTGTATGGATTGCATCAATCACTCTTGTCGAGGTGTATAAAGTAACGAGTGTATAGAGTGCTTTCTCCCAACCATAAAGAAAACCAGCAGTCATAACGATGATTCCATTTAATACAAACATATACGGTCCTACAGGTTTGTCTTTCATCCTCGATAAAACCATAGCGATAATATCGACTCCACCAGTAGAAGCTCCCCATTTCAAGGTAATTCCAACCCCAATTGCTTGAATAACACCACCAAATACAGCATTAAGTAAAATATCATGTGAGAATTTGTAGACTGGAATTATTGTCAGAAATAAAGACGAAAGTACAACACTTATAAAACTATAAAGTGTAAAAGATTTACCTACTTTTTTCCATCCGAGTATTGCTACCGGAATATTGAGCACAAGTAATAAAAAACCCATCGATACATGAATTGGTGTATAATCACTTATAACCTTCGAAAGTAGTTGCGCAATTCCTGTAAAACCACTCGAATAAACATTCGCTGGGATGAGAAAAAAATTCATGGCAATCGCATTTAATAATGCACCGACTATAACAATAAATATTTTTTTCGTTTGGAGCCAAATCATTTGTATTCCTCCTTTTAAATCTCCAATTAGGTAATTGTATTTTTAAGTCTAAACCGATAAACTGAAATTATAGATATAAGTTGTGAAAGCAGGTGAGCTTCATGCCGGTAAAAATACTCGCTGACAGCGCATGCGATTTACCCAAAAGTTTTTATGAAGAAAAGCATGTTTACTTAATTCCCTTGAAGGTTGAAATTAATGAACAAGAATATGAAGATGTTAAAACGATTGATCCGAAAACTGTCTATGATGCCATCCGCAGTGGTGTTGTTCCAAAAACATCTCAAGCCTCTCCCCTTTTGTTTGAAGAAGTTTTTACAGAAATGGCGGAAAAGAATGAAGATGGAATCTACATTGCCTTTTCTTCTGAGTTATCCGGTACATATTCAACCGCTGTTATGATTCTTGACCAAGTGAAGGAAAAATATCCAAACTTTCAATTAACGATTGTGGATACGAAATGTGCTTCGCTAGGATTTGGCCTTGTCGTTCAAGAAGCTGCTAGGCTCGCTTCAAATAATACGGCAAAAGAAAAGATCTTAGAAGATGTTCTGTTTAGAAGCCAGCATATGGAGCATATTTTTACAGTTGAGGATTTAGATTATTTAGCAAAAGGCGGCAGGGTTTCTAAAGCTTCCGCATTTTTGGGTGGATTATTAAATATTAAGCCCATCCTAAACATGGAAGACGGGAAACTCGTTCCGATTGAGAAAATCAGAGGAAAAAAGAAAGTATACCGCCGGCTAATCGAAATCATGAATGAACGTGGGTCAAATATACAGGAGCAAGTAATTGGGATCAGCCATGCTGATAATGAAGGATCAGCACTGGAAGTTAAAGCGATGATAGAAGAAGAGTTTCATCCTAAAGAGGTTTATATCTCTTCGATTGGCTCAGCTATTGGGGCTCATACAGGTCCGGGGACTATTTCCATATTCTTTTTAAACCAACTGTCATCATAAATAATTATTAATAAAGAGTGAGGTGCCAGTTTAGTCAGGCACCTCACTCTTATTATTTATGATCAGTTTTCTTTGAGTATTGATTTTTCCCTGCCTGACGATTTTTTTCACGCATCATATTCTTTTCGTGGTGAAGAGCATTATTGTCTTTTGCTTTTTTATCATTATCAGTAGTGTGTGACATATTTGTACTCCTTTCAATATTCCTTGCAATCTTTATTGTAATCATAATGAAAAAGAGTATGTAACAAATTCGTTAATCTTTTTTCTCATATGTCCAGCTGCCTTCTTGATATACTTTACCTTCTTTCATAAGCTTTCCGAGAGCACGTTTAAATGCCCCTTTACTTAAGCCAAATCGTTCTTGAATATCCTCGGACATACTTTTATCGCTATACGGCATTGCACCATTTCTACTCATTAAATACTCGTAAATTCTAGCTGCATCCAGATCTTGTGATTCCTCTTTTCTTGCAAGCAAGGAAACGTTTATCGTTCCATCTTCCTTGACGTCAATAACCCGCCCTTCTATTTTTTCGCCTAAACGGGGCTCTTTCCCGCGCTGTGATTCATGAATAAATCCTTTAAAGCCTTCAATCGTATAAACCCAGCTTCCCACCTTGGCTGTCCGGTAAATATGTCCTTGTACATTTTTGTTAAAATCTTTTCTAGTTGCTTTGACTGAAATGGATTGAATAACTTGATCACTCGCCAGCTTTGCATAAATAAGATTATTGCGATTTACTCTTAAAGTAATATAGATTAAATCCCCTGGATTCGGCCAAACTGAATGATGGGCAGGAAGGTCATCTGCACCCAACAAAATATCTTTCGGCAGTCCAATATTTAAAAAAACGCCTATTTTCGGGTTCGTATCAGTAACCTTAACCCATCCATAACTTCCAACAGAAATTTCTGGTATTGTCATCGAAGCGGAGATTCTCCCTTGTGAATCCACATATAAGAAGACTTCGATTTGATCACCTTCTGTTAATTCTTGTTGTGCTTGATTAATATGGAGCAAAACATCTTCATTTCCATCTGTTAAAAAATAGCCAAAATCAGCTATTCGTGCAACAGTAAGAGTAGTTGTTTGACCTATAAGTTCTTTAAGCGACATATATAACTCCCCTTTTCTTTTTTCGGAGATTTTCCCAAAAATTTTTAAAAGCTTTTTTTATAATTGATTACTGTCTAGCTTCTGCACTAGAAGATTGGGTCATAAGCCCCTGAACACTAAGGAAAGCTTCTTCGAGTAATCTCCGCAGGAACAGGCTGTGCTTGTTCCGAAGGCGCTTCCGCTTTCTCTTCTTGTTTGAACTGCTATATTTTACTATAATATAGCCATAAAGGGAAACTTTTGCAGGGGGACGTACCCTACTAATAAGTAAAAAATGGAGGTAATGGTATGTCGAAAGATAGCTCATTTGATATTGTATCCAAAGTTGACTTTTCTGAAGTCACTAATGCGATTACGCAAACTATGAAAGAAATTGGAACACGCTACGATTTTAAAGGAAGTAAAAGTGAAGTTTCACTTGATAAAGAGGAACTTGTCCTCATCTCTGATGACGAATATAAATTGGATCAATTAAAGGATGTATTGTTTGGCAAATTATTCAAAAGAGGCGTTCCCGTTAAAAATCTTGATTATGGAAAAATTGAAAAAGCATCAGGAGGCACAGTTCGTCAAAGAGCTAAAATTGCCCAAGGGATCGATAAAGATAATGCCAAAAAAATTAATACGATTATTAAAAATAGTGGTGTTAAAGTGAAAAGTCAGGTGCAGGACGATCAAGTCCGTGTCAGCGGTAAGAGCCGAGATGATTTGCAAAAAATTATCTCTTTGATACGTGAAGCAGACCTTAGCATCGATGTTCAATTCATCAATTATCGATAATAAACAAGGCATAAGGACGATGATCCTTAATGCCTTTTTTATTCATAATTTGACTCATTTATCTAAAACTAACAAATGAATAAAGTCACGGAGGTTTTAGTAAATGAGCAACAATCAAAAGAAACAAAAGCAGACATTCCCACCACAGCATCAGAATCATCAGCCCGGTGTGGAAAATGAAATGAATCCTCTTCCAATTTCTGTTGACCCCAATTATAGGGCTGGGGGAAAATTAACTGGTAAAACGGCCATTATTACTGGTGGCGATAGTGGAATTGGAAAATCAGTTGCTATTTATTTTGCCAAAGAGGGTGCGGATGTTGTAGTTGTATATTTAGAAGAAGATCAAGATGCCGAGGAAACAAAGAAGCTTATCGAAGCCGAAGGACGCAGCTGTCTCCTTTTTGCGGGTGATATCGGAAATGAAGACTTTTGTAAGGAGATTGTTCATAAAACCATTGCTCAATTTAGTAAGCTTGATATCCTTGTAAACAATGCAGCGGAGCAGCATCCACAGCAAAGTCTACTGAACATTACATCCGCTCAGCTGGAAAAAACATTTCGAACCAATATTTTCTCCTATTTTTATATGACAAAAATGGCCCTGCCTTATTTAAAGAAAGGAGCTTCCATTATTAATACCACTTCAATTACAGCTTACGAAGGTAATGAACAATTACTTGATTACTCCGCATCAAAAGGAGCAATTGTTTCCTTTACACGTTCGTTGGCAAAATCACTCACACTACAGGAAATTCGTGTTAATGGTGTAGCACCGGGACCTATTTGGACTCCGTTAATCCCATCGACATTTACCGCTGATAAGGTAGCTACTTTCGGATCAACTACCCCAATGGGAAGAGCCGGACAGCCGTTTGAACTTGCACCTGCCTATGTTTTCTTAGCATCGGATGACTCTACATATGTTAGCGGTCAAATGATCCACGTAAATGGCGGGACAATTGTTAATGGGTAAAAACAACGCATCGGCAGAACCTCCGCCGATGCGCTGTATTATTCTATCACTTTATTTTTACTTCTCTTAATGATCAAGAAAAGGAAGATAAACACCAAGATGAGAACAGTGATTAACGAAGCAATGTGTGAAATATTTATTCCACTTTTTTCTGTCAATACATATATCTCAGAATTATCACGGTCAGTGATAAGAATATATTGATGGTCACGACTACGTACAAGATCTCCTCCGAGTAAACCACGAAGCTCCTTGCCATCCGCTAACTGCTCGTCTGTTAAAATAACTTTTTGTGATTTAGTCGAATTGTTTATCGCAACAACCGATGTTTCCCCTTTATAGACACGTTTATAAACCACCATTCCGCCTTTATCATAAAGCACTTCCATTTTTCCTCTTGTTAAGGAAGGAAGCTGGTTTCGCTGCTCGGCAAGCTTGGTAATATAGTCAATTAGCTCTTTTTCCGTACGAAAATTCATTTGCCGACGGTTATCAGGAATTTCTCCTCCATTTAATGCAATTTCAGTCCCATAATAAAAAATAGGAATTCCTGGAGTCGTATAAACGTAGGTTAGTGCCGTTTTCCACCGAGAACCTGGGAACTGTCTCTGATCCACAATATCTTTGGTAAATCTTACCGTATACTCATTATCAAAAAAATTCGCCGTTAACCCGGATGGTTTTTGAGAACTATCAAAAGCAGGGTTAAGAGGACTAAAAGGTTGATTTGTCGTTTCAAAGGCCTTTCTTAATTTCTCACTTTGGGTGTAATCAAATAAGCTATCAATTCCTGCATTATGATATTTATTCAAGTCAATAGCCGTTTTTTCAGACATAACGCCTAAGAGAAAAAAGTCCTTTTTCTCTTTCTTTATCTCCGTTGAAAAATCATTCCAAAAGCTTAGTGGAACATGATTGACCTCTGGCAGACTATATCCATCCACATCTGTTTCTTTAATCCACCATTTTGCAGTATTAATTAAGTATTTTTTAACTTCAGGGTTGTCCTGATTTAAGTCAGGCAGTCCATCGACCCAGCCATTTTCAACCTGCTCCTGATTATTCCAATCATTGATATCCTGTTTTTTATGAAACCATTCTTGTTTGCTTGGATCATTTACCCAAGGGTGGTTGGCTGCAGTGTTATTAGTGACAAAATCAATTAACACTTTCATTTTTCGCTTATGAGCTTCTTTTACAAGCTTTTGGAACGTTTTAATGGATCCAAAATGCTCGTCCACTTTATAAAAGTCATTCACCCAATAGCCATGATACCCATTTT
This sequence comes from Neobacillus sp. WH10, assembly GCF_030123405.1. Taxonomy (GTDB): domain Bacteria; phylum Bacillota; class Bacilli; order Bacillales; family Cytobacillaceae; genus Neobacillus. The sequence goes on along the minus strand of NZ_CP126110.1, from coordinate 1,578,142 downwards.
TAGAATTATCAAAGATTGGAGTTAAACGAATGGCTGTAAACCCCATATCTTGTATGTAATCTAATTTGTCAATAATTCCTTGAAAATCACCGCCATTATAGACATAAGGATCTTTTGCATTCGCATCGATATCATTTTTTGTATCCCCATTGTTGAAGCGGTCAATCATAATGGAATACACGGATTCATCCTGCCACTGCCTATCTTTCTTTTCTACAGCAGCTTGTACAGGAAGTGCTGATAATAGTAAAAACGTAATTAAAAAGACTGTAATTTTTTTCATAACCATCCTCCTCTAAAAAAGGAAGAGGTAAGTCCCTCTTCCCAATACTTATTTTAATCTAATAAGGTTTTTATTCCAAATATTATCTGGAAATTAATAATAAAATCGTACCATCCTATTGTTGTTTTGAATCTAATCCACTATGTTAATAGTGTAATCCTCAAACCATGTGTGAAGCTGCACAAGATAGGCCAATAATTGAGGTCCTGACATCAGCTGGCCAAACCATGGCTCTTTAAAGGAACTTCCTCCAGACTCAACGATCCTTTCTAACCGTTCCTTTTGAAAAAATTCATGTAATATCGAGGACTTATCTTGTATAATTGTCTTCATCCATTTTTTGATGGCCAATGTATATTCCGGATTATGTGTTTTTGGATAAGGGCTTTTCTTTCGGTAAAGAACCTGCTCAGGGATGATCCCCTCAAAAGCTTTACGAAGAATTCCTTTTTCCCTTCCTCGATACATCTTCATCTCCCATGGTATATTCCATACGTATTCCACAAGACGGTGATCAGCAAATGGGACCCTAACTTCGAGACTTGCCCCCATACTCATTCGATCTTTTCGATCAAGTAATGTCGTCATGAACCAAGTCATATTTATATAAAATAATTCTCTTCGCTTCGCCTCTGCTAAACTTTCCCCTTCCAATTTAGGCGTCTCAGCAATTGCTAGGGCATATTGTTCCACGCTATAATCTTTTAACTTTAATTTTTTCTGCCAATGCGATTTTAATAAACTTTGCCTTTCATCGACTGATCGCATCCACGGAAAACCCGGCCGATCAAGATCTTGCTTACGGTGAAACCATGGGTATCCGCCAAAAATCTCATCGGCGCATTCTCCTGAAAGGCTGACAACGAAGTCCTTTTTAATTTCTTTACAAAACCATAGTAACGAGGAATCCACATCTGCCATTCCAGGAAAATCTCTGACATGTGTTGCTTCTATCAAATCATTTACAAGCTGTTGTTGAGATATGGTTTTGTTATCATGTTTGGTATTAAATTCATCTATTATCATTTGAATGAATCTCTCGTCAGCATCCGGCTGAAATTCATTCGAAGCAAAATATTGGTCATTTCCTTCATAATCAATTGAATAAGTATGAAGCTGCCCTTTTCCCTGTTCATTGAAACCCTTTGCAGCTATGGCCGTGATAATACTGGAATCAAGCCCTCCTGATAAGAAGGTACATAAGGGTACATCAGAAACAAGCTGTCTCATTACAGCATCGGTTACTAAATAACGCACCTTTTCTGCTGTTTCTTCCACACTCTCCTTATGTTCTTCACTTTTGACATTCCAATAACGCCAAATCCTCAAACCATTTTTTGAGAATGTGAGGGCATGGGCGGGTCTAAGCTCTTTCATTCCTTTAAATACACCTGACCCCGGAGCCCTTGACGGCCCTGCCCCAAAAATTTCTGCAAGTCCCTTTTGATCAATTTCTGTCTTGATTTCCGGATGGGCAAGAATTGCCTTCAACTCCGAAGAAAAGATAATTCCTTTCTTGTGTTCTGTAAAAAATAGTGGTTTCACCCCAAGACGATCTCGTCCAATAAAGAGTTGTTCTCTTTTACAATCCCAAATGGCAAAGGCGTAGATACCGTTTAAATAATTCACGCACTCCTCCGCCCATTCTATATAGGCAGTTAACAGGACTTCTGTATCAGAATGACCTCTAAAGGAATATCCTTTAGTATGGAGTATTTTGCGGATATCTTCAGTGTTATATAATTCCCCGTTGTAGCAAATGGTGTAATCATAACCTTCTTTATGCTTGGTCATGGGCTGCCTTCCCCCTTCAGGGTCGACAACAATTAGCCTCTTATGGCCAAAACCAACATGTGTATCCAACCAGATGTTGGTTTCATCAGGGCCCCTTTTTGCCAAAGTATTTACCATTTTATTTAGTGTTTCTGTTTCGTTTCTTATAGGATGTTCAAAATCAACCCAGCCCGAGATTCCGCACATTGACATCTCACTCCCTTACAATCAAATTAATGTACATTTGATTCATGTTCTATTGTATTCAGCCCAGGTAAAATGGTTAATTGTCCCATATAAGAAACGCAATAGCAGATTTGTAAGGCTATTTTATAATTCTAAGAAATCTAATACTTATATTTTTTAATATAACAAGGTTATAAATTATCAGGAAGATGTCTAAAAAGGATGATGAAAGCAACTGTGTACGGAGGTAGACGATGAATCGACAACAAAGACAAAAACTATATGATTATCAACAACGAGCATATAACCAGGGAACAGTGGAACAAATAAACGATCAATGGATTTTCTTCGATGAAGAGACCGAGGAAGCTACGATGTTAGATGATTTTGTTCATCAAGAAATTGAAATCTTCCGCTTGAACCGCTGGAAAAAAGGAATATTAAATGAACCGGGAAAAATTTTTTGTGGGAAGGAAGCGATTATGCTTCGAGATCACGATACAATTAGAATGAGGAAACATTTAATTTTCTCCCTAGAAAGACTATTAGATGGAGTTAACGATGATGCTTTTTTCCAATTTATTACGACATTAAACTCATTAAACTTTTCGATTTACGATTGCATCTATTGTTATAACCATTTATCCTTCTTATCGGATGAGCATCGAAAAGACGGTGTAAATTTTATGGTATTTGACAATCAAGAGCAGATTTGTAATGTACAGCATCATTTTTGTTATTACGAAAAAGTCAATGATCGATTTGAATTCACCTTAAATACCGGCAAACGGCTAATCATAGAAAAAATGATTTCATAAGAAAAGCTCAAATACCGAGCTGGACAATTCATTAAAGTCGAAATTAATACTTTCTAACTTTTAAGAAAAAGGTGTGGCATCATCCACACCTTTTTCTATTGGTAAAATAATTTAGTTCCCGATATATTTAGAATAGAGCATTTTTGCTCTTGTAACATCATTTGTACCATGGATAAGTACGCGGGATTCTTTAAATACAACAATGGATATGTCCTCTTCTGGTGAAAAGCGGAGTAAAAATTCATTTCCCAAAACCCTTCCACTCTTTCTGAGGGCCTCGGCTGCCTTTTTTAAATCCAGATCGCTCTTTTTCCTTGGATTGATTTGGACTGTATCTCGGCCGCACAGGGTCGTATATACTACCTGTTGTCCGGAGGAACGATCTAGAAATTCAAATTGACCCTTCGCACAAGCAGGGCAATTGGGATTTCTCCCCTGTGATATATCCATCTGCATCGAGGAAACATCCCAAACATCGATTTGCTCCAGATTAGAGGTGGTTTCTGCCCCCACCAATAGCTTTATCGTTTCCATTGCTTGAAAGGAGCCAATAATATCCGTTAAGGGGGACAAAACACCAACCGTATCGCATGTTTCACCGGTACCAGTTGGGACATGCGGAAAAAGACAACGGTAGCAAGGGGTTACCCCTGGTTTAATGACCGCAAACATCCCTCGCGAGCTTACAGCTGCTCCGTGAACCCAAGGGGTTTCAAACATTACTGCAACATCATTAATTAAGAAACGCGTCATAAAGTTGTCTGTCCCATCCACAATTACATCAAACCCTGATAATAATTCTTCTGCATTGTCCAGATTCAAATCCGCGATTACTGCTTCAACTGTCACGGTCGAATTAATTTTATTTAGTCTATTTTGTGCAGCAACGGCCTTAGGAAGATGTAGTATTGCATCTTCTTCATCAAACAGCGTTTGCCGCTGCAGATTTGACATTTCCACAAGGTCTCTATCAATCATCCTTATGTTGCCGACACCGGAGCGGACAAGATGGTTAGCAATCACGGTACCAAGTGCACCAGCCCCGACAACAACAACGCGGCTCTTCAGCAATTTCCGTTGACCATCTTCCCCAATCCCTTGAAAAAGGATTTGTCTTGAATACCGTTCTAAGTTACTCATAAATTTCCTCTTTTCTATCATAACTTTTAATTATTCTTCGCAAAGGATACACTATCATCTTACCAAATTATCATCTTATTCTTGTGATTAGAAATTTAATTTTAAAAATATTGCAAAAAGTGTATAATAAATATTGGGTAAATAACTAAGTTGTGGAATTTCTCTGTTTTATATCAAATAAAATATGAGATTAGTATTAATTAATAATAATAGGAAAGAGGGGAAATCCTATGAATCTTGGCGGTTTTAAAAATAATGAAGTATTAGTTGATTTAACAACCGGAACAATTAATTACAGAGCCATTAATGAAAGCGATGCGAAAAAGTACATTGGCGGCCGCGGCCTAGGGGTTAAGTATGTATTAGATAATGGTCCTGAAGTTGAACCATTATCTCCAGAAAACATTTTATGTTTTATGACCGGTCCTGTCACAGGCTCACGGTCTTCTATGAGTGGACGTCTTTGTGTAGTCACAAAATCTCCACTTACAGGAACTGTTACCGACTCCCATATTGGTGGATGGACTGCTGCTCGTCTAAAATGGGCAGGAATCGATAATCTTATTTTCTCAGGAAAAAGTGACAAGCCTGTTTATCTTTATATTGCAGACGGTAAAGCAGAACTTCGCGATGCTTCAAATTTGTGGGGAACGAGCACTAGAGCATTTATTAAGGAAATGAAAGAGCAATACGGTGAAGAAGATTTAAGCGTCATGACGATTGGTCAAGCTGGAGAAAACACTGTTCGTTTCGCTTCGTTTATTAATGAACATGACCGTGCAGCAGGCCGCGGTGGTACAGCTGCAGTTGCAGGATATAAAAAATTAAAGGGGATTGTCATCAAAGCAGCCCAAAAGGGAAATATGCCTGTAGCCAAATTAGATGGCGAATATAAAGAAGCCAACAAAAAGGCAGTTAAAGCGATTCTCGAAGGCGGCTTAACGGCACCAAATAAAGGCGGATTATCCGTTTATGGTACAAATGTGTTAACAAACCTAATTAACGAGGTTGGAGCACTGCCAACTAAAAACTCACAATTCACTCATTGGGATGAAGCCGAAAAGCACAGCGGTGAATATGTTAATTCGCATTTACGTGTTGCTAACAATACCTGTCATGCATGCCCCGTTGGCTGTAAAATAGAAGTTGAAGTTAAGGATGGAAAATACAAGACACGAGTGGAAAGCATTGAATTTGAATCCGCATGGTCCCTTGGCTCCAATTGTCTATTAAGTGATGCTGAAGCGATTTCTTATTTAATAAACCGTTGCAATGAGTACGGTCTTGATACAATTGAACTAGGGCACGCCTTCTCTGTAACAATGGAAGCTTTTGAAAAAGGCATCATTTCTGAAGAACTGATCTGGGGCGACGCCGATTCCATGATAGAATTGACGAGGAAAATCGCATACCGTGAAGGCTTCGGCGGGGTACTTGCTGAAGGTCCTGCACGTGCGGCTGCCTATTGGGGTGCACCTGAACTTTCAATGTCTGTTAAAGGTCAGTCGATTCCAGCCTATGACCCACGTGGAATTCAAGGTATCGGACTTGGCTATGCAACAAGTAACCGTGGTGCCTGCCACCTGCGCGGCTATACAGTTGCAAGTGAAATTGCCGGTATTCCAGAACCAACAGATCGCCTGAAACCAGAAGGTAAAGGTGAACTATTAAAAGTATTCCAAGATATGCTTGCGTTCTCTGATTCTATGAATATTTGTAAGTTCTCTTCCTTCTCTGAAAATGCCGAGCATTATGCTGAGCAATATAGTGCAATGACGGGCGTCCCAATGACGGCTGATGACGTGATGAGGGCTGGAGAAAGAATTTATAACTTAGAGCGTTATTATAATAACCTAGCTGGATTTAATAGACGCGAAGATGATTTCCTTCCAGATCGCTTTACAAAAGAACCTGCATCTGGAAACAGTACCGGATATGTAAGCCGTATGGATATTATGCTCGAAGAATACTATCAAGTACGCGGCTGGAAAGATGGTCTTGTACCAAATGAAAAGCTGCGTGAATTAGGCATTATCGACGCTGAAAATCAATTAGTATAAAAAATGAAGAAGACTTCTGCAATTAGAGTTGCAGAAGCCTTCTTTATTATCCACCAATTCTAGTTGTTTTGTAGCGGTATTTTTTGATTAAATCTTCAAGTACTTTCTCCTTGTCTGCACGAAAACAAACCTGTATAGCACTTACCTTAAATGTTGCGGTAAAGGATATTTCCGCTTCCGATAAAATCTGTCCATTCCATCCATCTCCCTCGTATACGAAGGGAAACGAATCCGTCACCTGTTTCGCACCGAGCTCCATGAAATACATACCAAGATGCTCCTTACTAATTCCACGAAACTCTAACTTTCTTTCCACCATATTAGCCGCCTGCAACAGGGGGAAATAGAGCAAATTGATCTTCTTCACAGACCTTCGTTTGAAGTTCCGCGAGATGGATGATATTCCTTCCGTTTATATATACATGAACAAACGGTAGCAGCTCTTTTTCTAGGGTAAAAATTTCATCTCGTAAATCTGGAAACATTTCCACCATTTTATCAAGCACATCTATTACCCGATCCCCATCAGGCTGAACCTCAACTGTTACCCCGCCGCATATTTGCCGAAGATTTGCAAACACCTTTACTAGCAAATTGATCCTCTCCCCTCTCCTTAATTTTTATATTAAAACCGCAGGTTAAAGTTGTCACGCCAGTTATAGTATATTTTTAAAAAAAGAAGGCTGCCCTAGGACAGCCTTTATTTTTAAAAATTAGCTTATACATTGAAAATTGACATTGGTAATTTTTCAAAGCCTAAATATAACACAAGCAAAAATGCAATGATAAATTGAATCCAAAAAACGGAGGTACTTTTGTTATTTGCCACCCGGCCGAGAATCATTTCAAACAATCCGATTACCCATAAACCTGCAACCGCTTTTAAAATATACCAAACATCGATCTTATAAACTGAAAAAAGAAGTCCTATGCCTGTTGCAATAATTAGCAGGTATAATACTCGTAAGATCATTTGAACAATCTTAAATCCTTTGGCTTTCCCACTTTTATTTAATGAAAGTGCAACGAAAAATAAAATCAGAGCTAAAACCCATGCTGTAACATGTCCATGAATCATTTTTTACCCTCCTATGTATAATTAATCGACACTATCATACCATAGGCTTTTAGTAATTACGAAAAAAGTGATTCAAATATAGTAACAAACTTGGAAAGATACATTAACGATTACAACGAACCTTCCTCAATGGTATTCTTAAGTGTTCCAATCTTTTCAATATTGATTTCAAGTATGTCCCCAGGACGTAAAAATTTTGGCGGATTAAAGCCTTTGCCAACACCTGCTGGAGTACCGGTGGCAATGATATCTCCTGGTTCGAGTGTCATACCAGCTGACAAAACAGAGATTACTTCTTCTACTGGAAAAATAAAATTTTTAGTATTTGAACTTTGCCTTACCTCACCATTTACTTTAGTCTCAATATTTAATTGATTAGGGTTTTCAATCATGCTTTTATGAACAATCCAAGGACCCATTGGACAGGTAGTATCTAAGCTTTTGCCGATAAAAAATTGCTTGTGCCTTGATTGTAGATCCCTTGCCGTTACATCATTAATAATCGTATATCCAAAAACATAGTCAAGTGCTTCTTCTTTTTTAATGGCCCGCCCTTTTTTCCCTATAATGACGGCTAATTCTCCTTCATAATCAAGTTGATTCGTTATTTTTTGATGGTTTATTACTTTTTCATCTGGTCCAATAACTGTTGTTGGGGATTTGGTAAACACCATCACATGGTCAGGAATATCTGCCGCACTTCCCATTTCAATTGCATGGTCAGCATAATTTTTTCCAACACAAAAGATATTCTTAGTTGGTTTTGGAATAGGAGCAAGTATTGTGACCTCTTCAAGTGGAATGTAAAAAGCATCTGTGTTATCGGAACCTTTTACCCAATCAAGCAAATCATTTACTTGTTCGAGAAAGCTTTCTTCTAAGGCGATACATTCCAAGAGAGAAGCAGGGAATTTTTTTTGCCCTGTCCTTACCTCTGTTGCAGCATTTAGTAAAAGTACTTTTGTTTCTTCTGAATCTAGTAAACCGACTAAATGTTCATTTTTATGTTTGACTGTTACAAATTTCATTTACAATCACTCCTATGTTCATTTATCCACTACTAATAGAATAAAATAAAAAGAACGATCAAACAAATATAATTTAGGCGAATGATTCACATTACATTCGCCCATTCATAAGATGTAAAAGATATTAATAACGAAGGGTGTTGCTCATGCCAGCGATTGTTGGGGTTGCACAGGTCATTACACTTGGAAGCAGCTCTATTTTCCACATTGGCGATGTCTATAAAATCATGCCATTTTCTAATGCCAAAACATTTTCTGGAGCTGGTTCCTTTAACACCGGCGATCAGGTTGATGTACTCAACAAAATAAGTTCAACGAATACCTCTGATCCGGATGTCCTTGATCAAAATAATTTCCTTAATATGTAATTAACGGGTGATCCAAAATGAATTTTTATATCCAGCAGTCCATTCACATTAATTTTATAAAAATAGGCGGTCTTACCAATTCCTCAGTCCTGCAAATTGGCAGTGCCGGAATCATAAAGCCTCAAGCAAATCTATATAATACGGGCGGCTTCACAAAACCTGCCCCAGCTGGAATAAAACCTGAGGGAATGATACTGGCACCTTCAGTTCCCTTACAGGCTGCAGTCAGAGGTTAATAAATGAACACCAGATAATGGGAAATCCCTGTCAGCTTTATGAACTTGTTAAAAAGAAGTAAATCCAAATAAGTTTGTGCATATAGTTAGAACACAAGGTGAAAAGGCAATTCGCTGGCGAGGTGATTTACTTGTATCAGGATTATTACCAATATCTTCAATGGCTGCAGATGTGTATACAGGCACAAGAAAAGAGAATTGCAACTTTAGAACAGACAATTCAACAATTAAGAGCTGATGTAATGCAAATACGGGATAAGCCCACGGTCCATGTTGATAAGATTGAATATAAATTTGATCAATTGAAGGTTGAAACACTTGAAGGAACGTTAAGTATTGGCTTAAATCCTAATGATTTGTCTGGAATTGATGACTTTGCCGTACAAAATCAATCATTAAAGACCCCATTTTCTCCTAAAGAACAAATGCGAGTATCAATGAAAATTGAAGAGGCTATTCATGACTATTTAGATAAGGAATTGCCGCAAATAATTGATGATGCTCAGAGGGGCATGGCAGTACCTTCAAATGAATCCTACTTATCCTTTATCAAAGAGGATATTATTAAACAGCTACCCAGTCGGATTGACTATCATCTTAAAGCTAACGCCGCGAAGGTTCGTTCGGATGATGATGCTCCTCCAATCGAGGCAATCGTCATTGAAGCACTAAAGCAGGAAATTCAAAGTGGCGTAATGGTCTTTTTAACTAACTTACCTGAGAATGTGAAAGGAATGAAGACGGAATGAACTTTGAAGTCTATAACCGCGTTCTGCATGTCGAAAACATAAGTATCACCGCGGTCGCAAGCTCCTCGTTATTTATGGTGGGCGACACGGAAACAATCCAACTAACATCAGCGTTTGACACCCCACCAGAATCTTTAATTATTGGGCCACTTGTTCCGTTAAAACGGGATGTGACCCCTGGCTATGCTGACCCGTACCTCTAACGTAGACCATCTCGAAGTAAAGCTAGTATCTTTCAGTTCTGTTATTCAGCTTGGGGATTCTAGTATCATTAATGGACTTTCTAGGGCCCTCGCAGTTCAAAGGGAAGCAGAAATATTCTTCGGAGACGAAGGCAACTTTCCTTCCTATCCAATCTTTACAAGACCTTTACCGCTGTCGCCAATTACTGAAACAATGTCTTTTTTACAGCATAATATTAACCCAATCATAAAAGTGAATAACATTAATGCTATTGCTGTTTCATCTTCGTCTATTTTACATGTTGGAAACTCTCGAAATGTATCGATGGAATCAAGAATTAAGCATATCCGTCAGCTTCGGCTTGAAGGTCATGAACAAGACATATTATAAATGCATATGCTACTGTAACCTTGTTAGTTCAAATGGAAAAGGATGTTTTTGATGCCAGCGATAATTGGTCCAGTACAAATTATTAATGTAGGTGGAGGAATTGTACAATTCGGAGATACCGTTTATATCTCTCCAAAGAGCGCCACGAAAACATTCGCTGGCTCTGGGGGATTTAACACCGGTGGCTTAATTGTAACGAATAATGGGTTAAGTGGCACAAATGTACTCGATACAAATGTAATTGACCAGCCGATTGCAGCGAACAATTAAAAAATGACATAAACCATCAAGGTCTATGTCATTTTTTTATTCTCTTTCCACTTTTAAAATGTGGGCTCCATCAAAGAAAAATAAATATCTTTCTGCTACATCTCTTTTCCAGATTTGTTCAATTGCTTTTGTATATAAATTAATCTGAAGTCTATATCTTTCTAAGAGGATTGGTTTTGCCTGAAGAATACCGCCTTTATATCTGTCAGTTATTCCATCTGATTTATAATCAATGAGTACCAAGCCATTTTCATCCTCAAGGATACAATCAATAATCCCTTGCACAAATACAGATTCATCTGGATCTTTCCAGTTAGGGTAAACATCTCTTGCAGGTAATGAAAGCGTAAATGGAATTTCTCGGTAAATAGCTTTGGCATTAAAGTATCTTTGCCCTAATTCTGAGTTGAAGAATTGAACAATTAATTGACTGTCAATCACTTCTGCCTGCTCTGGGGTTAACAATTCATTGTGAACCATCCAGTTTAATTGTTCAAGAATGGATTCTTCGCTAACATGATTAGTCACATCCACATGCTGCATTACCATATGCATGGCTGTCCCTCGCTCTGCTGGACTTAATTGTCTCTCCTGCATAAACCTTGGTCGTTTTAAAATAGACTTTTTATACCTTCGAACCAGATCTGTTCCGCTTTGCTCATCCTTCATTTCCGAAAAGCGTTTTATTTCCGATACTGATTGCTTAGAGCGGTGGACTGTGGCATCAGGAAAGGAATATTCCCATGTTAGACGAGACTTTATTTCCTCTGCAAATGAAGATTCTGTTGGGACCTTTTCTACTGTTTGAACCTTGTCCAGGAAGTAATCCTCTTCTGCTTCAACTACTAATTCCTGTTTTTTGATTTCTTCGGCACTTATTAATGTAATTTTCCAAGATGAAGGATGGTTAGTAATTTCCGATGGAATAAGCGGATTATTTTTTCCTGTAACCCTTAATTCACCGCAGTCTTGATGACGGATCAAGGCTGGTCCAATCCAGTCGATATAACTCATTGCAGATGCCCGGTCATAGTCCTTTAACAGCCACTCCATATTAGCGGAAGCAGAATTCCATTGGTCAATTGTTTTCACTGCATCCTTTATTGTTGCTGTTACATAGAGCTTTTCTTTCGCTCTCGTCATAGCCACGTATAACACGCGCATTTCTTCAGCAAGCATTTCCATTTTCTTTTTTCGCTTAAACGCAATTTGCGGGAGAGAAGGATAAGAAATACGCTTCTCTGCATTAACATACTTTGCTGCAAATCCATATTCTTTATCAAGCATGTATGGCTTTCGGATATCCATCATATTAAAGTTCCTTGCCATTCCTGCCATAAATACAACAGGAAATTCAAGCCCTTTACTGCTATGGATCGTCATTATACGGACAACATCCTCCTGTTCACCAAGTGCTCTTGCTGCCCCAAGATCGTCTCCTCTCTCCATCATGCGCTCGATAAAACGTAAAAAGCGAAATAACCCGCGGAAAGAGGTTTGTTCATAGACCCTTGCCCTGTCATATAAAGCTCTTAAGTTTGCCTGACGCTGCTTGCCACCGGGCAGACCTCCAACAAAATCATAAAATTGAGTATCACGGTATAACTGCCAGATTAGTTCTGAAAGGGATCCTTGTCGTGCCAACGAGCGCCAGTTTTGTAACAGGTCAAAAAAACTGCGGACTTTTTCATAAAATGGTTCTGTATTATCAGCAGACTTACTAAGGCAAAAGGCAGAAACCGCCTCCCAAAACGAACCACGCTTACTGTGAATCCGAATTTTTGATAATTCTTCTTCGTTTAACCCGACAATGGGTGAACGTAACACTGATGCTAACGGAATATCCTGGAATGGATTATCAATTACCCGAAGCAGCGACATCATAATGGATACTTCTGTTGCTTCAAAATAACCGGTAGATAAATTCGCATAAATAGGAATTCCTTGCTGTTTGAACTCCTCGATGATTTGTGGAGCCCAGGTCATTGAACGGAGGAGAATTACCACATCCCGATACATTAGTGGTCTTTGAGATTTTGTTTTTGTATTATACACAGGTGAAGCTGTTGTCACTAATTCTTTAATTTTTGATGCCATTACCCTTGCTTCAAGCTGGGATTGTTCAAGGTCTGCTGTATCAAATTCAACCACTTCTGTTTCGGGTTCATTATCAACAGGTGTTTCCACACTTTCAGCGTTTTGGTCAATAAGCATTAATTCAACGGGATATGAATCTTCAACTGGATATGGTGCTCCATTCCGTAATTCTGCCGCATCGTCGTATTCTATTTCTCCAACCTTAACGCCCATGATTTGTTTGAATAAAAAATTGGTAGCATCAAGTACCTCATTCCTGCTTCTGAAATTACGAGCTAAATCTATTCTCAGCCCCGATCCTATGCCATCAATGTTAAAACGATTATATTTACTTAAAAAGAGATTCGGCTCAGCCAAACGAAAGCGATAAATCGACTGCTTGACGTCACCAACCATGAATAAATTCCCGTTTGCTTCATCGTCTTTCGAAACAAGTTTTAAAATGGTTTCCTGCACCATATTAGTGTCCTGGTACTCATCGCAATATACTTCTTTAAAATGACTGCGGTAAGAAAGGGCTGCTTCTGATGGGAGAAATTCACCATCTGCTGAGACTCCTTTTGTCAAAATCCCAAGGCAGTTATGCTCTAAATCGGCATAATCAACAAGACCCTTTTCTTTTTTAACTTTTTCGAATCGGTTTGAAAATTCTTTTACTAGATAAACCAGCATTTTTACTAATGGATGCATCTCATCCATATCTCGTATAAAGCTTTCCGGTTTCCGGGAAAAGAGTTCTTCCTTTATATCCTGAATTTTTTTCTTTGCTTTTTCCCGTAGCTTCTGGGCTTTCTCTGTTAGTTCCTTATCAAAATGGTCACCCTTTACCTGTTTAGCCCTTGAAAAAGACCATGTTTGCATCGCCTGATACAGCGTTCCCCAGGAATCCTTTTGTGCCTGCAAAAGAGTATCTATGACTTGTAAATCATCTAAAAAGTTTTCTGCTCTAGGTGCCGGACCATTTGGCAGCTTAGTTAGCTCCAATCCCCGTTTAATCATGTCTTTTGCAGTATCTAATTGCAATTCGATATCAAACAGAAGTGCCTGGGTAAACGGCAGATTTTCTATATTTGTTCCTTCTTGCACGTCATACATTGAAACAATAGATTGTAAATATTGCTCTGGCTGAGGGTTCGAACTGGAAAAATCGTATATGGAACGAATAATATCCATTAGTGCAGCATCACTTCGATCACTTGTGAATGAATCAACTAAATTAAAAAAGGCCACATTATCTTTCTTTCCATATTCTTCTTCAAACAGCTCTTCCATTACTTCATCTCTGATTAGCTGTGCCTCTGTTTCATCGGCAATTCGGAACCCTGGGTCAATATCGATTAAATAATAATATTTACGGATTACCTCCATGCAAAAGGAATGCAGCGTTGAAATTGAGGCTTTATTTAATAGGCTAAGTTGCTTTCGTAAATGTCTGGAACCTGGATCCTGATCGATTGCTTTTTCCAACGCTTCCCCAATTCGATGCCGCATCTCTGCTGCGGAAGCATTTGTAAACGTCACGACTAACAATTCATCAACATCTATCGGATCTTCCAAAGAAAGAATTTTTTGGATGATTCTTTCCACAAGGACCGCTGTTTTCCCTGACCCAGCCGCTGCCGCTACAAGGATATCTTTATTCTTGGCCATAATCGCTTTCCACTGGTCGTCTGTCCAGGTCACCCCCTCTGGTTTTGGAGGGATCATGAATTTACTCATTTTTCGTTACCTCCTTTCCAATTAATCCTAACACTTCTTCCTTTGAATGTGGTGTAAGTATCCTATAACGATTACTTTCAATTGATTCATCAAATTGACAAACCGATTTATAAGCACAAAATGTACATGGTGTTTTGTCTTTTAATTTATATGGGGCAATATCGATTTGACCATTGACAATGGCATTACCTGTATTTTGATATAAATGACGAACGTGGCTCCTTAATTGATCAAATTCCTCTAAACTCGCTACCTTTGATTTTTTAGATAAATTCCCATCTTTTTTAATTCCTGCTGCAACAATTTGTGAATCACCAGATTCTAGCGTTTGATCCATCAACTGGATGACTTTTTGGTCACTCAGCATTAACCCATTCATTTTAAACTTCTTCATTATTTCTATTTCGATTTCTTCTATAGTCAACATTTTCTTTGTATTGATAAATGGATTATGAACATGGAAGTAAAGGACACCTGCAGGGCTAGCTTTCATCTCTACAAGTTTATTGGAATGAGTTACGACAATATCCAGATAGGTCAGCATTTGCAAGGCAAGACCATAATAGACTTCAGTTAAATTGACATCCTTCTCACTCGATTTATAATCAATCACCCGTAAAAAGACACTGTCATCTTCCGCTTTTGCTTTGTCAACCCTGTCAATGCGTCCAGCTAACTCCATTCTTTTCCCATTTTTTAACGAAAAGGTTAATGGCGGCAGCTCTCCATTTGGGCCAAAACCTAATTCTAAGCCAATTGGTGAAAAACCGCTCACTTTCGCGTGCTCACTCAAGACAAGAGAAGCGCGAGTAATGATTTGCTCTAATTTTCGCTTAATATAATGATGGCGTTCTGAACTGAGTAATATTTCGTTTTGCAGCTTTGGTGCTAATATCTTAATCGCCTCTTTAGAAAGTTCTTCACATTGCTGTTGATTTAATTCAGCCCAGGACATGTTTTGTTCATTGACAATATCGGCAATCTGCTTTAATGCAGCATGGAATAGTTCGCCAATGTCAGGAGCTTCCAAGCGAAAAATTTGCCGTTCACGAAGTTTCAGCCCATGCTGAGCAAAATGAGAAAATGCACAACCGTTGTATAATTCCATTCTTGAAACACTTGCCTGGATTGTTTCACCATATAATTCATCCGCAACCTCTTTGGAAAGCTGGACGGTCTTATTTGTATAATAAAGGCTTGAAAACACCTTTTGCGCCTTATTTTTCCACGCACTCTCCAGATAATAGTTATACACATCCCACCACAGACTAGAAATAGGATAGTTTCGTTTTTTCCATTGCAGCTGTGTGTTTAGGTAGGACAAGGTTGTTGTAAAATTAGAAACAAAACTTAACTGATCAACTTCTTCAAGTTCAGCAGGGTCTGTAACAGAATACACTTCGCTTATGTCTGGGAACAAATCCTTTAGCCTCTTAATATAGGAAGAAGGAATTAATGCTTTTCCTTCGTCATTGGCAAGCGGATAGCTGACATAAAGCATGTCTGATGGTGCCGTAAAAGCTTTATAGGCAAGAAAGTTTTCATCAAGCAAGCGGGTTCGGCTGCTCGGTGCAACATTAATGCCTGCTGCTAATAGCAGCTCCCTGTCTTCATCTGCAAGAATGCCTTCATCAGAAATTTTCGCCGGTAATACCCCTTCATTTATACCAACCACGAAAACAATTTTGATATCATTCAGCCTTGATTTTTCTAAATCACCAATTAGAACTTGGTCAAGTGCTGGGGGAATAAGCGAAAAATGCAGGGATTCGAAGCCTGCCTCAAAAATAGCAGCAAATTCTCTTAGCGTAACCTGCTCTTCCCCTAGTATTTCAACATATTGGTCAAGAAGTTCAACGATTGCATTCCACACTTGTTCGTGTTCCCGCATCTTTACAAGATTGCCCTTTTCTTCTGCAGTCATTTTCCATTTTTCAAGCTTCTCTGGGATATCTAATTCTTCTAAATATAAATAGACGGCCTCACAAAGTTTCCGTCCTGTATCGGCTTTTTTCAACCTTCTTGACAGCCGCAAAATAGGCGCTGTTACCATAAGCTTTAATTCATTTATTTCTTGCTCCATCTCTTTTTCCACATTGGTTTGAACATTTCCCGTTAATTCAAGTCCTCTTATGCGCCGGTAAACCCAGCGATCCTTTTTCGTCCACTTACTCCCGTTAATTCCATAGGCTAAACAATAGTTTTCCAGCCTGTCCATCTTCTCACGCATTTTATTGGGATTTTCCTGAAGGGGATATAATAATTCTGTTTTTATCGCTCTAAACACAGGTTCATAGCGCCAATAAGAGTTAATCACTTCAAGACTCGAGCGGATTAATTCAATAAGCGGGTGATTAAGCATCGTCCTTTTCTGGTCGATAAAATAAGGAATCTGATAATCTTCAAAAACCGGTTCAACAAATTCATGATAATCCCCGCCATTTCTAATTAAGAGAGCGATATCCCGATAACGGTACCCTCTTGTTCGAACCACATCGCGAATTTCTCTGGCAATGCCTTCAATTTCAGCTCTTCGATTGACTGCCTGGCTAATTTGAATTGCTGTATCACCATGAAATGCCACGGCTGGGCGTGCATCAAATTTTTCCTCTAAATGACATAAGGACGGCTGATTCCATTTTTTATGTTCTTTGAGAATGATAGGTTGTTCCATCTCAATTCCGCTTATCTTGGCTAAATCATAAATGTTGTAACACATCTCACCAGATGCGCGGAACAAATCAAGCTCATCCGGTGGTGAATCAATGAATAACCGATCTGAGGTTATCGCGATGGAAATACGTTTACAATGCTTCATTAGTTCTGCCATGACAAGATATTCCTGCGGTGTGAAGCTATAAAATCCATCGATATAGATTTCAGCCTCTTTTAAGTATGAAGAAGCTGATATTTTCTCTGCTAAGAGGCGAAAGTAATCTTCTGAATCTATATATTTACCAAAGATTTCGTCCTCAAATTTTGTATAGATAATTTCTAAATCATTTAATTTATCGAGTAAGACTTTTGTAGCAGAAGTGTCCCCAGAACAAAACTTGACTGATTCCTGGACCAACTCCCCTGGTCTAAGACAGTATCGCTTAAATTCGGTAATCATTTGTTCCAGCTGCTGAACAAAGCCATTCTTATCAGCAGCCCGCTGAAAAATTTTCAAATTCTCTTTCTGGTCATCAATGATTTTACGAATTAACATATTCATTCCGACACTGCTTAAATGCGTACGGCTGATTCCACCTGTTTCCTGCAGAATTCTCCATGCTAAACGAGAAAAACTGAAAACCTGCGCGCGAATCATTCCCCCAACGTTTGAGTCTGTCGCCAAACGATATTCAGATAAAAATGTCATCTGCTCAGGAACGATATATATAATTGGTGTACCTTCCGGGTCTTCCACTAGCCGATCTCGTATTTCATCAAAAAACATCGATGTTTTACCGCTACCCGACCGTCCGATTATCATTCTTAATGACATGGGGTTACCTCTCTTCCTCCTAAAACTCTTTAACTCTCATTCTACCATAATATAAGCACAAACGTTTGGATTAGGGCTCTGCATATTAAAGGCATAATTGGTAATTTCTAATGTTTTTATTATAAAGAAAACTCGCCGATTGCCGAGCCCCCTAAGGGCGAAGACAGAGGCGTAGTTGCACTTATACTTTCCTAATAGCCAAAAAAAACACGACTTATACAATCGTGTTCATTTCTACTTCTTCTATTTAAAAATGGACGTCCAATTCATTCAATGGCCAATAGCGTAAATCAACTTTTCCTACAACTTGACTGGAAGAGATAAAACCAAATTGTCGGCTGTCCCAACTTCCTAAACGATTATCACCAAGAACAAATAATTTTCCTTCTGGAACTGCATTTTCACCGGTAATTTCCTTCAAACTAAAATCTCCAGTCAGCTTCATACCAGGTGCCTTCTGCTTATAAGGATTTAAAAACGGTTCCTTAAACTTGTGACCGTTAATATATAACTGATCATCCCGATATTCAATCTTATCACCTGGAAGCCCGATAATCCGTTTAACAAAGTCCTCCTTGGCATTGGCATGAAAGACAATGACGTCAAAACGGTTTAATTCACCAATCTGATAGCCAAGCTTGTTGACAACCAGCTTGTTACCGTCTTGAAGCGTAGGCATCATCGATTCGCCTTCTACAATATAATTAGAAAAGAAAAATGTGCGAATAAAAGCAAAAATTATGATTCCGATACCAAATGCCTTAACCCAATCCATGCCTTCCTGTTTCCATTCAATTTTCATTGAATCCCCTCCATTTCTCCTTCTCTTTATTTTTCTCCATTTCTCCATTATGGTCAGTTTCCGTTCTCTTATTCATCCTAATTTCAATTCTTTTTCCTACATACCAAAGAATAAAAATAACAAGCAAAACGATGACCGTCCGAAAGGGCTTTGTTATTAATGAACGGAGATCATAGCCGATAAAGCTTATCGTAAAAATCATCACCATTTTTCCAATGCACACTGCCAGCATGTATTGAGCAAAGCGTATTTTTGAAAGACCAGCAACAACGTTTACAATCGCAGATGGGGTAAATGGAAAACATAATATTAAAAATAGGGGGCCAAACCCATGACGGTCCACCCAGTCCATCAACTTACGGACCTTCGGGTGTCTAGGTAAAAAAGATAATAACCTTTTTTGCCCATACTTCCTGAGTAAAGAAAAAACAAGAAGTGCCCCCATACAAGCACCAAGCCAAGAATATAAAAATCCTAACCAAAGGCCAAAGGCATTGGCATTTGCCATTACAAATACAAACAACGGGAGAAACGGCAAAAATGCTTCAAGGACGATCAACAATATGCCCGGTATCGGTCCAAGCGCCCGATATTCTTGTATGAGGCTCATAATATGTTCAAGTGTAAACCAAGCTTTTAGTGATTCGAAGTCCATTCCATTCTCCTTTAATTAATTGCTAATAGTATTTTGTATAGAATATTTATTGTATGATAAATTGATGGAGTGCCTCTTTATTTTTTTGGACATCAAGATCCAAAACGTCTCCTTCACCTTTTATTTTTGGTTCAGTAAAGCTATTTTCGACTGGAATACGGAATGTTTCGATACTCCCTTTATCTGATAGGAAGTCTTTAGCCATAAATAATGCATCCGATGTGTCTATATTTGTATTCACATAAGGGGTTACAACGCCAATTAGTTTTGGCAGCTTTGTTATGGTTTGAAAACCGCTCAATTGTTCTTTAATGGCCTTTATAACTTGTTGTTGACGTTCTACCCTTCCAAAATCACCTATTGCATCATGCCGGAATCGAACATAACCTAATAAATGCTCGCCATCCAATCTTTGCAGACCAGGCTCAATTGTTACATCAATATATTCAGACATTTTTTTCTCTACATCAATTTCTACACCTTTCGGGAATGCTTCGTCAATTAGTTGAACAAATCCCTGAAAATCAACAATGGCATAATATTGTAGGTCGATATCAAAATTCTTCTTGATGGTTTGCCGCATTAACTCTGGACCCCCTCGTGCGAAGGCAGAATTAATCTTGTGTTTTCCATGCCCTGGAATTTCTACATAACTATCCCTCATAATTGAAGTTAATTTGAAGGTTCCTTTATCTTCGTTATAATGAGCAATCATAATCGTATCTGCACGGGACTTTTCTTTTCCTCGGGCATCACTTCCAAGTAATAAGATATTGGTATTCCCATACTGATCCTTCTGCCCTTCAAATGTATAGACAACATTTTCTTCTTTATTATCCTTATTTAATTTTTTTAATGATTGGTTGACTCCTTGTTTAAATTGAAAATATACATAACCAGTTACTGCACCAATTAATAGTAAGAAAACAAGTAAAATGGACGTCCATCTCTTCTTTTTCTTATTTTGATGTTTATCAGCTCTCATTTTTTTATCACCCATTCGTCCATGTTTTTTAATCTTCAATATATTTGACTGTTTTTTTCTTTTTTAGGTTTCCTCATTTAATTCATTTTCTCCTATCAAATATCCTTCTATTAATAAAAACTTTCTCACACATTGCCTGATATTTGCAACAAAGAGGACTCGTCGATTTGCGAAGATAGAAGCGTAACCTCACTTTTGGCTGATAGGAAAGTTTACTTTCCTATCAGCCAAAGAAAGCTCGCCAATTTGGTGAGCTTTTACGTGGAATTGTTTTATTGCTTTTATCGGTTCTTTTTTGTAAAATAAAACAGAACATTCGTTCGATAAAATAAGAAAGGTGTAGATGGTAAGATGACCAGGATTCCAGAGGATGATCGTGACATAATGGAAAAGGCTATTTATTTACCGATGGTTCTCATCGTCTTAAACCGTGATTTAAGTGTTGTGGAAAATAGTCCATTTAAATTAAAAAAACCTTATTTGGATTTAATTGAAGCAACAATGAAGGAAGTACAGCGGGAACTCTCTGAGGTTAAACAGTATATGAAGAAGAATAAACTTCAAGTCATTGAAACAAAACGGGACGATGCTTTTACGATGTATATGTTTATTTATAAAGGCTATGAAGAAAACCATAATTACTTTAATCCAAGGATTCGCAATAAGGTCCAAGAATTAATGGAGGTATACCTATTAAAAAAACACCTATCCCGCTAAAAGTTAGAAATACCTAACAATTATTTTGGATCTTCTAAATAAAATTCAATACTTTCTGATGCCGTTGATGACTTAGGTCCATGCAGTAAATAAAATAACTTTTTATTGTTAAATTCAACTCTTTGCATAAGCTTCGTTTGTAAATAAGAAGTTCTTAACATTTGTGTATTAAACGTACTATAGGAAACAGGAAAAATACGAGATTGGTTATTTCGAAAAATAACGAGGGTTTGCCTTGCGGAAACACGACGATATTCTTTAACATGAGCAGGGAAGATCCAAATACTCTTAGGATCGCCAGGTGACGCAGTACAGAAAGCATAGATTTTGTTAATTGGTTCTATGACAATTGGAAGTCTTCGTGAATATTCAATTAATAGCCTTGTCCCCTTCCTTCTGCTTTCATAATCTACACCAAAATAATCACAACTGTTTTTAATATTTTGTAATGGTTTAAAAGGTGATAAAAATTCTTCTTCTACTTCAACAATATGGGAATAAATTTTATTGGCATATTCCACTGGTTCAATATACATCGTACAAGAATTCACCAAATATTCTCCAATTTTTATACCTTTCAATACTTTCAACTCCTTTTCATTTTAGCCAACCCACCATATGTTACCACTTTTATCTTTTTATTCCTTTAATTTTGGAAAATGTTACTAAATTATTCACAATTTTCATGTCAAGAAAAATACTATCAGAAAACATTAAAAATTACTGATATTATTTAGAAATTTCCATATAATTTAAAAAAGCATCAGAGGTGATTTTCATGAATGAAAAATCATACACGGAATTAATGAAACTTGGTGCCATGAAACGGAATCGAATGAAAGAGAACTTCATCCAGGACCTTTACATCGAAATGCTCTTGTCAGAAATTCAGCTAACGGTTGAAAAGGAAAAATTACAACGGAAAATTGACTTAGCCATTGACCGCAGGGACAAAAAATCATTTCTCCATTTATCTAGTGAGCTCAAGGAAATCAACAAACGTTTTGGATTGTAAAGGAACGTTTTAAACCGCCACAACTAGGCGGTTTTTGTTTTTTATAAAAAAGTGTAAGCCTCGTTTAGCGGCCTATGGACAATAAAAAAACTGAAGACAAGATTAATGTCTTCAGTTTTTTTATCCTATTTATCTCGATGCTTAATCTCATATTCTTCGAGCATGGAAATACGATCAAGCATAGAAGGATGGGTATAACGGAAAATTTTAACCAATAACGGCGGGTTTACCTGACTTAATCCAGAGCGGGTTAATTCTTGAAAAGAGGTAATCGCAGCCTCAGGATTTTTTGTCATCTCAATTGCATATTTGTCAGCTCGTGTTTCCTGATAGCGTGAAACTAAGTTCGACAAAGGGCTTGCAGTAAATATGAGCATCGATAGAATCATAAAAAATAACGGTAGAGAGCGAATATCTCTTACATCTGATATTTTAAGTTCCTTCCCAAAGCGTCCCACTGCCCAATTCATCAGCCTATAGGTCAAATACAGCCCGAGTAACGATAAAAGTAAATAGCCGGCAATTCCGAAATAAATATGTTTTTCAACATAATGACACATTTCATGGGCCATAATAAAAAGAATTTGTTTATCATTTAGCCTGTTTAACGTCGTATCCCAAAGGACAATCCTAGCATTCGTGCCAATCCCCGTTACATATGCATTTAAGGAATTGGTTTTATCCGCCATATTCACCTCAAAGACATGCTTTGCTGGAATATCAGCCTTATCAGCCAAGGCTAGAATCTTTGATTCCAATTCCTTGTTTTTTAATGGATAAAAATCATTGTATAAGGGGTCGATGACAACCGGCTGAAGAAACATCATGAATATCGTAAAGGGAATCGATAACAGCCATCCATAAAGCCACCAACGCTTTTGGCTTTTCTTCATCAGCCAGTATAAGACAGGGACAATAATCAACAATGTCCCGTAATTAATCCAAAAATCAATCAACTCATCCTTCATCCAAGAAGGAAAGGTTTGTGTTGAAATATGATAGGTTTTGGCTAAAGAATAACTAATATACTTTAAAGGAAAAGTTGCTAAAAAGGAAAAAAAGGATAACCAAATTAAATAAATTGCCATTTGCAGCAGTTTAAACTTTGAAGAACTTTCAGCCCAGCGTTTAAATGCTTTTGAAAAACCGAATAACAAAATAAGAAAATAAAAAAGCCATTCAAACGGTGTTGATAAGAAAAACAATAGGTTTCTAACTTTTGAATACTCCTCGCTTAAACTTAGCTCTCTTCCGTTAAGAAAGGTAGATGGGTCTGCCTTTGATCCTTCATATTCAAATGGCAATGTTACATCGGCAAAGTAAAATAAATACCAATAAAAAAACAGTCCATATAAACAAAAGGCCAAAACCGCATAGACCCCCATTTTTCTTACCATGATTTTGTCCCCCTTTGTGTACAGCCTCTCCTATACATAGTTTAGTTAAATATGGCGGTTTTTAGAACTAAGCAAAAAAAAAGCCAGCACAGGGACTGACTTATAGTAGAAAAGAGTATAGCGCAAGAATGACAATAGAGCCAAGGACTACCAAGATTACATTGGCTCCTAAATAGGCAGCTATGAAGGCAGCTGCAGCCCCTAGTATCCCGTACCAAATATCATCTTCTTGAATAAAGATAATAGCTGGAAATATTAACGCGCCAAGGGCGGCATATGGAACATTCTTTAGCACCCCTTGAATAAATGGCGGAAGCTCCTTCCCTTTAAACAGAACAAAAGGGAGCATTCGCGGAATATAAGTAACAAGCCCCATTCCGAAAATCATCCAAATTATTTCACTCTTCATGTCGCCTTCCTCCACGTCTCGTTTTCATCACTTCTGCTATTTCAATGATAATGGCCGATAATAGCGTAGCCGTGACAATTGCCCAGCCCTGAGCCATGATGTGGCTGATTGTAAAAATTGAATTAAAAATCGCTCCAAGTACGGCCAAGAAAATCACTTTTGCACTTTTTTTCATCGAAGGAACCAGGAGCCCAATAAACATAGCATACAGGGCAACACCCATACTCTCCTGTAATGTTTGGGGCAGACTGGCCCCAATAAGATGGCCCATACCTGAACATACCACCCAGCTTGAGTAAGCTATTGAAATGAGGCCGAACATAAATCCTGTTGTTACTCTTCCTTCCCTTGTAGCTGCAACAGAAAACGTTTCATCAGTAATTCCAAAAGAATAAATTATTTTGTTAAAAAGATGATCTTCTTCACACTTTTCATTTAAAGTTGTACACATCAAAAAATGTCTAATATTTACGATAAAGGTTGTTAAAATAATTTCAAATATACTAGTCCCATAAGCAATAAGGCTAAGTGAGATATATTGTGATGCACCGGCAAACACAATCAGACTCATTAAAACCGTTTCATAAATAGATAACCCGGAGGATTTTGCAAGGAGACCAAATGTCAGTGCAATCGGAAAATAACCAATCCCGATGCTGATCCCCGCTTGGACACCCTTTTTAAATTCAGACGATTCTCTTCCTATTGCTAAATCCGCCATCTCGATTCCCCCTCGTTACAATCACTCATATAAACATAGATTTTAGCAAATTTTCTGTAAATATAAAAGTAGAAGCGCCCGCAAAGAACCTCTATGAGCACTTTTCTCTCCCTTTTTTCCTAGATTCGGGCTTTAATAGCCCCGATTGGTCAAAAAAAATCAGTGAGGGTATTTATCCATCCCTCACTGATGACATTTCACATTATTTCCCTTTATAAATAGGTTTTCTTTTTTCGGTGAAGGCTTGTAATGCTTCGATTCGATCCTCAGTTGGAAGTGTTACTTCGTAGGCTTTTCGTTCAATCTGCAGACCTGTGTTTAAATCGGTATTCATTCCATTTTTAATGGCAAACTTTGCTTGCTGTAAAGCTATTGGACCATTTGCAAGTAACAGCGAGCAAAAGCCTAAGCACTCATGCAATAAATCATTACGAGAAACAACCCTTGTCAAAAGTCCAAAGTCGCAGGCCTCGTCTGCCGTCAGCCTGCGTGCGGTTAGGATTAGCTCCAATGCCTTCGCCTGACCAATAAGTCTTGGAAGCCGCTGCGTCCCGCCAGCGCCTGGAATAATTGCAAGACCGGTTTCTGTTAGCCCCATTACCGCTTCCTTTGCTGCAATCCGAAAATCACAAGCCAAGGCAAGCTCCATACCGCCACCGAAAGCAAAGCCGTTTATGGCGGCGATGGTTGGTTGGGGAAGATTATCAATTGCGTTAAAAACCTCATTTATCTTAAACAAATTTCGTTTCACTTGCTCATTAGTTAGGTTTTTTCGTTCTTTTAGATCGGCACCAACGCTAAAGGCCTTCTCGCCTGCACCGATAAAAATAACAGCCCTGACCATTGAATCAATCCGGATTTCTTCAACCTTTCTTTGCAATTCCAGCAATGTCTCGTAATTAAAGGCATTGAGTGCTTCCGCACGATTAATGGTAACAATCGCTATATGATTGTTCACCTCAAGTAATATTTGCTCCATTTTCTCCACCCCTTTACTTTAGAAATTCGAAAAAGGCAGGTAAAATGCCTGCCTTTCATTAGAAAAATTTTGCTAAAACATAAAAATCTTACTTTCCAACAGCTTGCGTAACCTGTGCTTTAAGGGCACGCCTCAATATTTTCCCTGTTGTGTTCTTTGGAAGTTCTTCTAAAAACTCGATCGTTGTTGGTACCTTATATTTAGCAAGATGTTCTTTACAATATTCAAGTATTTGCTCCTTGCTAAGTTCAGGGTTTTTGCTGACAACATAGGCATTTACAGCCTCACCCTGGTTAGGCTCTGGAACACCAACCACTGCCACTTCAACAACATCTGGATGATTGTAGATCACTTCCTCCACTTCACGAGGATATACATTGTAACCGCCTATAATAATTAAATCCTTTTTCCGGTCAACAATATAAAAGTACCCTTCTTCATCCATTCGCGCCATGTCACCAGTATGAAGCCAGCCGTTTCGAATCGTTGCTGCTGTTTCTTCAGGCATTTTATAATAGCCCTTCATCACATTTGGGCCACGCACAATTAGTTCACCAACGCTGCCAACAGGTACATCTTCACCAAGTTCGTCAACTACTTTGTTCTCCACCTTCATAATCGATGTTCCAATGGAGCCAGGCTTGCGCGGACGATCAAGCGGGTTAAAGCACGTGACAGGTGATGCCTCTGATAAGCCATACCCTTCCGAAACCACCACATTAAATTTCTGTTCGAAATTCTTTAAGAGAGCAACTGGAAGTGATGCACCCCCGGAAATACATAATCGTAATGATTTCAGGTCATCAGGGTGTCCATCTGGAAATTGATAGAGGAAATTATACATTGTCGGAACACCCGCAAAAACAGTTGCCTCATATCCCTTTATTAACGCAAAAATTTCCTTCGGACTAAATTTTGGTACAATCAACAAGGTTGCACCACTTAGTAACGGTGCATTTAAGGCAACTGTCAAACAGAAAACATGGAACATTGGAAGGACTGTTACCACTTTGTCATCGTTATTCATTTTTAAATAATCTGCAACATCTTTGGCATTGCTATACAAATTCCTATGGGTTAACATTGCACCCTTTGGTTTTCCAGTTGTTCCGGAAGTATAGAGAATGATTGCGACATCATCATCCTTAAGCTCGGGACCTTGGAAAGTTAATTCACCTAAAGCAACAACCTCTGAAAACGATTTCATTTTTGTATAAACTGAAAGGTTTTCAATCTCAGATTTAACTAGACTATCAGGCTTTGTTTCACAAAAAACGTATTGCTCAATTTTTGGTAGTAAAGCATGGACTTTTTCCACTAATGGTAATGCTAAATCGAGTGCAACAACCGTTTTAACATCCCCATTATTTAAGATGTAGCCAATTTCATCAGCCGTGTAAATTGGATTAATGGGAATGACGGTTACCCCTAGCCGTAATGCCCCATATAAGCTGATAATAAAATGTGGTGAGTTGCCGAGCAATAAGGCAATATGATCCCCTTGCTTGATTCCTAATTTCTCTAACCCCGAAGCAAACTTTGTAATTGCCCCATCCAATTCTGCGTAAGTACTTGCCTGACCCATAAAATAATACGCTGGTTTTTCAGCAGAGCTCTTAGCTATTTCATTTAGCTTTGCAGATAGATTCATTGTTCCCTCCCCCTGTGAATGAATACTCATTCACTAATTCGTAAAAATTTTCTAAATATATTATATTGCTAGAAAGTTAAGTATTCAAGTATTATACACAAAAACGCGGTGATTTTATCACCGCGTCAGTTATTAATAAATTAAGTTGATAAATTCTTCTTTTGAGACACTTCCAAAATAATGAGTGATATCCACCTCTGAAAGTCTCTTCTCAATTTCATTTTTTTCATAACGAATGCCTTTTAATATGTTTTCGATGTCACTTACATCACCGACACCAAAAAAGTCGCCATATATTTTACAGTTTTCTAAGATTCCTTTGTTCACTTCTAAGCGGACATCGATAGAACCGACCGGAAAGCGGTGAGAATGCTGCAGATTGAACTTAGGTGATCTCCCGTAGTTCCATTCCCAGTTTTGGTAGCGCTCCTCTGATAGCTGATAAATCTTTTCCCAGTCTTCCTCAGTTAACATGTATTCAGGTATTTCTTCTTGTCCGGCAAAGATGGATGTTAAAATTAATGAACGGAACTCTTGAATATCAATTTTTTCTGTCAGAAACTCAGAAATATTGGCTACCCGGCTGCGAACCGATTTAATTCCTTTTGACTCAATTTTGTCCTTCTTGACCTTCAAGGCAGATACAACATGATCCATTTCTGAATTAAAAAGCAGGGTACCATGGCTAAACATTCTCCCTTTCGTGGAAAATTGTGCATTTCCAGAAATTTTCCTACCCTCAACTTCCAGGTCATTTCTGCCGCTTAACTCGGCGTTTACCCCTAATTTTTTCAGTGCTGCTACTACCGGCTCAGTGAATTTACGGAAATTATGAAAGCTTTCCCCATCATCCTTTGTAATAAAACTAAAGTTTAAGTTGCCAAGGTCATGGTAAACAGCTCCCCCTCCGGACAATCTGCGCACTACGTGTATACCATTACTCTCAACATATTCTGTATTGATTTCTTCAATTGTATTTTGATTTTTTCCAATAATGATGGATGGTTCATTTATGTAAAATAATAAATAGGTTTCATTTATATCAAGATTTTTTAAAGCATACTCTTCAATCGCCAGATTTATCCGCGGGTCGGTGATGCCCTTATTATCGATAAATAACATAGTATTCTGTCCCTTCTTATAGTGAAATAGATAGAAATTCGTCTGCAAGTTTTATTATACCAGTAAATTTGCAAGATGCCTCAGTAATTAAATCCGCTAGGTTTCCGTACTGCGGCAGGTGTGTAAGAATTAATTGTTTTACATCGGCTTTATGGGCAAATTGCCCTGCCTCCACGCTGTTCATATGACCTGCTGATTTACCGTTTTGATGTCCGTATAAATTGCATTCACACAGTAAAACATCGGCTCCCCTGCTGAACTCAATAAACTCTTCTTTAAAGGAGCTGTCGGCAGTATAGACTATTGTTTTACCATCTGCCTCTATTCTCATCGCGTAGCATGGAACAGAATGGTTTGTCTTTAAAAATGAAACTTGAAATGGACCTATCGAAAGCGTACTATTAGGATCATAAGCGACCCCTTTTGTGATATTTTTATAAGTTAGTTTGGCAAATTCATGATGGTCAAATTTATGACCATATAGCGGTAATGTTGGGGATTCCTTGCTTAATAATCCTTGAATTAGTCTTGCATGCTGCAGGACACCGATATCTGCGATGTGATCAGGATGATAGTGAGAAATGATGGCCGCATCCAGTTCTTCAGGCTTGATAATATTTTGCAGCTTCGAAAGAACCCCGCTTCCACAATCTATTAATAAGTGAAAACCCTCATGTTCAAGCAAATATCCAGAGCTTGCACCATTCTGTTTTGGATATCCACCCCAAAAACCGATTACTGTGAGTTTCATGTCTACTCCTCCATTTCTAGGATTCCTATATTTAATATACTCAAAAATCAGTTTGTTTTCATAATAAAACAAATTACTTGTTTTTCCCACAGGATCCGGGCACGTAGAACCTCTTCGTTACCTTACAACTATTTTTCCATGGATCCGGGCACATAGGAACCGCTACCACTTTTTCATTCCTTTTTATCCCATATTTGTTCCACATTAGAGCAAAGTATTCCTTTACTTTTCTCATTTTAGATTATTTGGAGAAACAAAAAAACCAGCCGAAACAGGTCGGCTGGTAAAATACTTTATTCACTAACTAAAGTATTATTTTGATGTTTATATCGATACCTATGTCTCATTGTGAAATAAGCGATTGTTCCAAGGGCGAATGCAACTAAGAAACCTAAGAGAATCGTAGCATTTTGCCACATATAGCTGAAGTCACCACTTGAAATAACAGCCTTAAAGCCACTAACCGAATAGGTCATCGGCAGTAATACATTAAAGTGCTGAAGGAAATTTGGAATTAATTCAAGCGGGAAGGTTCCGGCACTTGTTGTTAATTGGAAAATCAAAATGAGAATCGCCAGGAAACGCCCTGCATCAGAAAATACTGAAACTAGTAATTGAATTAAAGCAATGAACGTCAAACTAGTAATGATTGAAAATAAAATAAACCTAGGAACACTTTGTACGTCAAGACCTAATCCAGCAAGTAGAATGACATCTACTAGTAATGCTTGGATAATTCCAACACCTGCCATGACGGAAAACTTGCTAATAAACCAGTTAAATCCGCTTGATGGCATTACCGTTGTATCGCGAAGCGGGAAGACAATCGATAATAGTAGTGCACCAACAAATAAGCCTAATGAAATGAAGTATGGTGCAAATCCTGTTCCATAGTTTGGTACATGATTAATTTTTTCATTATCGAGTTTTACTGGATCAGCCATCATATTGTAAGTTTTTTCATTTGAATGAACTCTTGAAGCATCTTTTGCCCCATCAGCAAGCTTATCTGATAATTCCTTGGCACCCTCAGAAAGCTTGGATGTTCCGTCTTTTAGTTGCCCAGAGCCATCAGCTAATTGACCCGTTCCGTCTGTAATTTGATCTGCTCCACCAGTTAACTGACTCATACCAGCAGAAAGGGTTTTGGTACCATCATTTAATTTTGATGAACCTGCATATAAATCATGGATCCCTTTTTGTAATTCCTGCTGACCACCATTGATTTTGCCAATACCAGTAATCAATTGATCAAAATAAGGGTTTGTTTGTGCTTTAATTTTACTTTCCAAACCATTCGATGCACCGTCTAATTTTTCATTAACGCCTGATTTGAATTGATTGAAACCAGCATCCAGTTTAGGGCTTAATGCAGATAAAATTTGTTGCTGTAACTGTTCTTTCGTTGGTGCATTTTTTTGCTCATTAGCCATTATTTGTTGTACAAGAGCTGGGTCAACTTTGTTGTCAATTAGGGTTTTAGCTAATTTCTGCATTTTTTCTGTTTGCTGTGTAATCGTTTGATCAGCAATATTTGCTGCTAACATCCCTGATAACTGTGATTTAAACTGATCAATGCCGCTATTTAGTTCCCCTACACTTCCAGTCAATTCCTTTTCAATACCAGCTGCTATCCCTGCTGGAAGGTCACGTTTCAATTGTTCAGCACCAGCATATGCATCTTTCGTACCAGCAATTAGTAACGGAAGATTGGCCTCAGCTTTAGCTAACCCGTTTTTCAATTCTGTTGAACCTGCTGCTAATTCCTTTGAACCTGAATTTGCTGTTTTCATCCCATTGTTAAATTCAATGGATTTTTCAGCGAGGGTTGCAAGGCCTTTATTTAAATCATCAGAGCCCTTATTTAAGTCAACTGACCCATCACTTAACTGACCTGCACCGTCGCTTGCTTGTACCACTCCATCAGCAACCTCTGAAATTTTGCTAAACATTGTTTCAGCGTACGTTTCAGTTACTTGTTCTGCAACAGCCGTTTTGATTTTCTCTACAGCTGAGCCGCCGATTTGTGCTGAAAGGAAGTTAAAGCCTTCGTTCGGAGTATAGATCAGTTCCAATTTTTTCGGATTTTCATCCAATAATGTAGTTGCATTTTTGGAAAAGTCTTTTGGAATTTCGATCGCCATATAATATTTTTGGTCTTTTAACTCTTTATAACCTTCATTCTTGTCTACAAATACATAATCAAAATCTTTACTTTCCTTTAAGTTAGAAACTAAATCATCACCTATCTTTAGGTTAATCCCATCAAGTGTTGCACCCTCATCATTATTAATGACCGCAACCGGCAGTTCGTTAAGCTTGTCATATGGATCCCAGAACGCCCACAAAAACATTCCCGCATACAAGACTGGGACAAACAATACAGCGATAATCGGAATTAAAACTTTTTTATTTTTAAATATCGTCAAAAGTTCTTCCTTTAATAAGATGTTTTTCACTACGATGCCTCCTTTTTATTATTATTGACTATTTTGTTCATTTGGTCATTTTAATTCCAAAAATAAGGACTATCTTTTTGGACAATCCTTGTCGAATGCCTTATATCTAAACAAAAAACGTTCATAAATGACCATATGAACATTTCAGTCAGTTGATACTTAAAGAGTATACATCCATTTTTAGTGGTTTGCAAGTAAGAACTATAAAAAAAAGAAGCTGTTATCAATGAACAACTTCTTTTGCAATATTTTTCACCTTTAAATAATCCAACACATTCTGGACAGCTAATTCTCCTTGGTCAATACAATCGGGAATCCCGACACCTCCATAGGAAGCGCCTGCCAAGAATACACCTGGCAGTTCAGTTTTAACATGCTCTAGTATGGTTGCCAGCCGTTGTTTATGACCAACAGTATATTGCGGCATGGAATTTTTCCATCTTGATACAATGGAAAAGTCAGGATTCATGGAAATGTCCATTGTCTTTTTTAAATCGTCGAGGACAATCTTAATGATTTGATCATCTGACAGATCAACAATCGTCTCATCACCAGCTCTTCCGACATAACAACGGAGAAGGACCTTTCCTTTCGGAGTCGAATGTTCCCATTTTTTATGTGTCCATGTACAAGCAGTAATCGAATAATCACTATTTCTCGAAACAACAAATCCGGTTCCATCTATATCATTCTTAATTGCTTCCTCAGGAAAAGCTAGTGATACTGTAGCAACAGATGTGGATGGAACGGCTTTAAATGGATCAAAAAAGCTGTAGTCGGAAAACATCGCTTGTGTTCCCTGATGAGGGGTAGCGGCAATAATACAATCTGCCTTAATCGTTTCCCGATTATTTAGGTAAATTTCATATTTTTGATCTGCTTTTACAATATGATCGACCCGATGGCCTTTTAAGATAGACTTCGGATCTATTTTTGCTTCAATCGCTTCGGCAAAGGATTGAAGGCCTGTTTTGAAGGTTAAGAAAACTCCCTTTTTCTTGTCCTTATTATCAGGCTGTTTCGGTTGCGAGGGGGTCATTTTGTTCATACCCAAGATCAGGCTTCGGTATTTTTGTTCCACTTCATAAAATTGCGGGAAAGTAGACATGAGGCTTAATTGGTCAATATCACCAGCGTATATACCTGATAATAATGGTTCAATTAAATTTTCAACCACTTCATCACCCAATCTTCTTCTGAAAAATCGTCCTAATGATTGGTCTTTTCCGCTTTCTGAACGAGGCAGAATAAAATCAGCCGCAGCTCTTATTTTACCGGGAATGGAAAAAAGACCTGTTGTGATAAATGGTCCTATTTCCGTAGGAATTCCCATGATCGAACCACCGGGCATTGAGTGAAGTTTCTCGTTAACAAGAACATACGATTTACCCGTGGAATTAGGTACTAGTGTGTCTTCCATTCCAACTTCCTTTGCAAGCCTGATGATACTTGTTTTCCTTGCTAAAAATGAATCTGGGCCTCTTTCAATCGTAAAACCGTCTGTTACAACGGTTTGCATTTTACCGCCGAGACGATGTGATGCTTCAATGAGTTGAATCTCGATAGGCAAATTATTCTCTTGTATTGCTTTTTGAAGATAGAACGCTGACGTGAGACCAGCAATTCCTCCCCCAATAATGACAACCTTCTGTTTGTCTTTGGTCACAGACGTCACTCTCTTTCCAAGTAAATTTCTATCTCAACTTATTCCATTAATTTTTTTAGGATTACGCTTGATAAGCAATCTATGAATTCAGCCGTTGCATTCGGCATTTCCGGCCGATAGTAGCTTACTCCTAATTCATCCGTAACCGCTTTGCATTCATAATCATTATCGTATAACACCTCAAGGTGGTCGCATACAAATCCGACAGGTGCAAAAACGAATGATTTATAATGATGAGTGTTAAATAGATCCCTTGTTAAGTCCTGAACATCCGGGCCAATCCAAGGCTCCGGAGTATTTCCAGCACTTTGCCAGCCGATTTCGTAATTCTTTATCCCTGCTTGTTCCGCAATTAAATCAGCCGTTTCCTGAAGCTGACTTGGGTAGGGGTCGCCAAATTGGAGGATTTTCTCAGGCAGGCTGTGTGCGGAAACAATTAAAACTGCTTGTTCCCTTTCCTCCTGTAGCATTTGATCAAAAATTTGTCTTACCTTATTAGCCCAATATCCGATAAATTTCGGTTCCTGGTACCAACTTTCTATCGTTCTAATTTTGAGCCCGCCTAGCTTTTCTGCTTCCTCCACTGCTCTGCCGTTATAGGATTGTACACTGAAGGTTGAAAAATGCGGAGCCAAAACAATACTTACTGCCTCTTTAATTCCATCTACATGCATTTTTTTTACAGCATC
The DNA here is from genome assembly GCF_030123405.1 of Neobacillus sp. WH10. Classification (GTDB taxonomy): domain Bacteria; phylum Bacillota; class Bacilli; order Bacillales; family Cytobacillaceae; genus Neobacillus. Next base: position 1,544,256 of record NZ_CP126110.1, on the reverse strand, counting down.
TTCAATAAACGGTGCTATATGTTTTAATCCAAGATACATTTTAAATTCAATTTCATCTTGAACATGATTTAAATGTTGTTCAAGCATTTCCGCTTGGTCAAGTGTGATTTTTGCTAATGGAGAGATTCCGCCAATTGCTTCATAACGATTACGAAGGTCTTCCATCATTTCTGGACTCGGTTTCCGGCCATGACGGATATGTGTATAATAGCCTTCTAAATCATCTAATGTATATGGGGTACCGTATGCCATTACCAACAGTCCCATTTTCTTTTTTGTCATATGTTGCACCTCATTTTTAAGTCTCTTTCGCTTTTTCATTTATGAAAAGGGGCATTACGGCTTTGTATACCCCTTATCAAACAACTCACTATATTGTGCCAAAAAATTGGTTAGCTTACCAATTTTAACACCTACAGATGAGAACTTAGCGACTCAATTTGGATGCTGAATACTCATGTATAAAGGATGCTAATCTTTTTAATGTTTCTGGATTAACAGATGGGAATACACCATGGCCTAAATTAAAAATATAACCGTCTTGTGCCATTCCTTGATCTAAAATGGCTTTCGCTCTTTCTTCAATCACTTCCCAAGGGGCTAACAATATCGCCGGGTCAAGGTTGCCTTGAACGGTTTTATGAATGCCCATTTCCCTTGCCTGTTGAATCGGCAGTCGCCAATCTAATCCTACAACATCAATCGGAAGATCATTCCATTCTAATGCCAAATGGCTTGCTCCAACACCAAACATAATTAACGGCACATTTTCTTCTTTTAATGAAGTAAAAATTCGATTCATGATTGGTTTAATGAAATAGCGATAATCCTCCACATTCAATGCTCCAACCCATGAATCAAAGATTTGAATGGCCTTTGCCCCAGCTTTTATTTGCGACTTCACGTATGTAATAATCATATCGCCTAATTTTTCCATCAAAGCAAACCAGGCCTTTGGTTCCGTGTACATGAATGCTTTTGTTTTATTGTAGTTTTTCGAAGGTCCGCCTTCAATCATGTAGCTGGCAAGTGTAAATGGTGCGCCAGAAAAACCAATTAAGGGCACATTCAATTGCTCAGACGTTAATAATTTGATCGTGTCCAATACAAATGGAACATCTTCTTCCGGGTGAATTTCACCTAGCTTTTCAACATCTGCTAGAGAGCTGATTGGATTATCGATCACTGGTCCAATTCCACCCTTAATTTCAACATGCATACCTATCGCTGGAAGTGGGGTCATGATATCTTTATATAATATCGCTGCGTCTACGTTATATTGCTCAACTGGTAAACGAGTGACATAAGCACATAGCTCTGGCTGATGAGTGATTTCAAATAATGAATACTTTTCTTTAATCTCTCTATACTCCGGCTGGGATCGACCCGCTTGACGCATATACCATACAGGTACATGATCTGTTTTCTCACCTCTTGCTGCTTTTAAAAATGTTTCATTAATTGGTCTTGGCATGAATAAAGTCCACCTTTCAAAAAACATGTCTGTTTTCCATTTTAATATATTGAACATAAATTTAAAAACTTTTGAAATGAATGTTAATATACATAGATGTATTCACTATATCGATTAATCCTATTTGTGTATAGATAATGATACTAACTGTCAAAAAAAAGTCGTTTTTACTTAAAACAAATCTGTTTAAATCACAGAAAGCATACTGGAAAATAATACGTATAGACTACTAGAAAATCAATTCTAAAGGGGGAAATAAAAATGCATGTTTATTTGACAACCGGAACGTTCGACTTTTTAAAAAGGATTGAAAGCAAATATCCCAATGAGGTAATGGTGACAATGGTTAATGAAAATGGAGCCTTATTACTTCATGAAACAATTGGAGGAACTGCGTTTAAAGAACCACGCAGATATGAGGTGTTAGAATCTATCGGTGAAATCCAAAAAGAGGGCTTTGCTGTCATGAATAATATCCCCGTAAAAGATGAAGGGCGCCCATTATTTGAGCATCAATTTAAAAACCAAGTTCAAAATATTGAGAATGAACCAGGATTGATTGCTTTTAGACTGCTCCGCCCCTTATCATCCAATACGTATGTGATCCTGACAGTTTGGGAAAATGAGGCCTATCATCAAAAGTGGAAGAAATCCGATACATTTTTTGAGGCTGATAAAATCAAAGGGACTAGTATAAATACACAGCAAAATATTTTTGCGAGTGCACCCTATGTAAGTAAATATTCAATAACCAAATAAATTGTAATCACGGGAATGGAGTGTGAATACTCCATTCTTTTTTCTATTCCCCTCTCACCACTGGATGCAATTTTCATATTCTGTATTACATCCAGCAGGGCTATTGCCCCTAAAGATAAGAAAGGAGGGAAATGAAGTGCTTATCGAGCTTACATCTCTTCATTGGATTTACGTGTCCTTTATTGTTCTTATTATCGGGTTGATGGTGATGAGAAGGGACACGACCATTGTTTGTATTATCGGGATTTTCTTGATTGCTCTTACCGCCACCGGCAATTTAAGTCATTCGATTAGCAGTATTTTCAACAGCTTTAGTTATGCGATTACAGAATTATTGTCTACTATACTCGTTATTTCTATTATCGTCGCAATGAGCCATACCTTGACCACTACCGGGATTAATGATGTCATGATCTCACCATTTAGGAAATTAATTCGCAATCCAACACTTGCCTATTGGACGATTGGGATACTGATGATGGTCATTTCTTGGTTCTTTTGGCCATCCCCTGCAGTTGCCTTGCTTGGAGCTGTTCTCCTACCAGTCGCAAATAAAGCCGGGTTACCAGCACTTGGTGTTGCCATGGCGATGAACTTGTTCGGTCACGGAATTGCTTTATCAGGTGACTTCGTTATTCAAGCAGCACCTAAACTAACAGCAGATGCTGCCGGACTTCCCATTCAAGATGTCATTGATGCCAGTATTCCGTTAGTAATTATTATGGGTCTTGTGACTACTGTTACGGCCTTCTACTTTTTAAAAAGAGACATGAAGCGGGGAATCCTTCAACCCTCTTCCACCATCATACCTGATTCTCCAACAGAAGCATCTGACCAACCTGCCCTATTATCACTCGCTCAAAAACGATTCTTTGCAATATTAGTTCCACTATTACTTGCTGCTGACGTTACTGCGATGTCTATCCTCGATCTGGCCGGTGGTGATGCAACTGCCTTAGTTGGTGGAACCTCCATTATTATTCTTCTCTTAATCACTTTAACAAGTCATAAAAACAAAGGTCTTGAAAAAACAACACAGTATTTAATTGAAGGCTTCCAATTTGGATTTAAGGTTTTTGGCCCAGTTATTCCAATTGCGGCATTCTTTTATTTAGGTGATAGCGGTTTTACAAAAATCATCGGAGATTTTTTACCAAAAGCTTCTCATGGAATCGTCAATGATTTAGGCATCGCACTTGCTGGAGTTGTTCCATTAAGTAAAGCTGTTGGGGCTGTAACGTTAACAACTGTTGGGGCTATTACAGGTTTAGATGGTTCTGGATTCTCAGGCATATCTCTAGCCGGGTCGATTGCAAGTTTATTCGCCGTCACCATTGGTAAAGGCGCTGCCACACTGACAGCACTTGGACAAATAGCCGCGATTTGGGTCGGAGGCGGAACAATCGTTCCATGGGCATTAATTCCTGCTGCTGCCATATGTAACGTGGACCCGTTTGAACTGGCGAGACGAAACCTTGTCCCCGTGTTTATCGGGCTAGTCGTAACAACGATTGTTGCTATATTGTTAATTTAATTAAAGGCCGAATTTTTGTCGGCCTTCTTTTATTCACTAAAAGAGCATAAAAGTAAAAAGAAATTCACTATTAAAATCAACATAATTGTATATAAGTGTTAAAATAGTTTGAAAATACACTCTTTAATTTGAAGCATTGGGAGGGATTACATATGTTAAACAAGCTTTTTAATAAATTAGAAGGTTACTACGAAGAAATGGTCTCAATCAGGCGCTATCTGCACCAGCATCCAGAATTATCGTTTCAAGAATATGAAACGGCAAAATTTATTCAATCCTATTATGAAAAAATTAATATTGAAGTAAAGGGTAATGTAGGTGGTAATGGAGTGGTTGCCAAAATCTATGGGAAAAAGTCTGGTAAGACGGTTGCATTACGTGCAGACTTTGACGCATTGCCCATTCAGGATGAAAAAAATGTTCCTTACAAATCATTAGTACCTGGAGTCATGCATGCATGTGGACATGACGGTCATACTGCTACACTTCTTGTCCTTGCGAAAGCATTAAATGAACTTAGTGAGGAGCTCGAAGGGACTTACGTCTTTATTCATCAACACGCGGAAGAATATGCTCCCGGCGGAGCAGCACCAATGATAGAAGATGGCTGTTTAGAAGGTGTAGATGTAATCTTCGGCACACATTTGTGGTCAAGTGAACCAACAGGAACCATCCAATACCGAACAGGTCCAATCATGGCAGCAGCAGACCGTTTTGAAATTGAAATTCAAGGTCAAGGCGGCCACGGAGCACAGCCGCATAAAACAAAGGATGCCATCGTTACCGCTTCACAACTCGTATTAAATCTTCAGCAAATAGTTAGCCGCAAAGTCAATCCAGTTGAAGCAGCTGTTGTCACTGTTGCTTCCTTCACTGCAGAAAATGCCTTCAATGTTATTGCTGACAAAGCAAAATTAGTAGGAACTGTCCGGACTTTTAATGAAGGTATTAGGCAATTAATTGAAGAAGAAATAGAACGAATCATCCATGGCACGTGCTATTCTGCAAATAGCACATATAAGTATGATTTTGTAAGAGGTTATCCCGCTGTGATCAACCATGAAAGGGAAACAGAGTTTTTAATTAGCTGTGCAAAGGATGTTTCTGAGGTCAAAACAATTGAAGAAACCGAACCGCAAATGGGCGGTGAGGATTTTGCTTACTATTTGCAAAAGGTTCCAGGAACCTTCTTTTACACTGGAGCAAAGCCGGTTCGTGATGATGACGGATATCCGCATCACCATCCAAAATTTGATATCGATGAAAAAGCGATGCTCATTGCCGCAAAAACACTAGGTACGGCTGCAATAAGGATTCATAAAGAATAATTAAAAAGCCCCTGTCTCTAGTTAGAGTTCAGGGGCTTTTTGCAGCAGCCTTAATCGGTAGGCATTCATCGCCGTTTCACCTAAATGTTTCAGAAGATTATTATTAGCATAGGCGCCAACAAACGCCCCTATCCCCGGGACAAGCTGAAATAATTTAGCTAGATCAATATAATCACGGTACTCCTGCTGGAACTTGTGCCAATCCATTTCCACGAGTACCTGCTTGCGGCTATCCCAATTCTCAATTTCAAATAAAGTATTCTTGCGAATTTCATCACTTGAAAAAGCTAGTTGAAAAACATGGAGAATAAATAATCTTTCTTCATATTTCCTTGAATCAAATCCATAAACAGAAGCCGCTTCAAACAGAAATTTCATCTTAATTGATAGGAGTAACGGAAAATCTGCAAGACCAAGTAAAATACCTCCAGCCCCTGTCCCTGCTCCTTCGACCACTGCTGTCTTCTGATAGGCAGATATTTTTTTTCGTGCCAATTCATCTCTTTCTGCAAGTGTTAAGCCACGGGCCTGATCTTTATTCGTTGTCACCTGGGAGCCAAATAACGTTGCTTTGACCATTCCTTTAATACTTTCAGTCATGACCTCATGAACCTTATCTGGAATCCATTCGTTGATTTTCCCTTGAGCTTTTTTCGATATACGGTTCATCATTCCTGAACGTCTCTTTAATTTTCGTTTCCATTCTTCTACTTCTTCATAAACCATTAATTCATACTCATTCAATAAGACCACCCCCTCCACAATTCATATTATGCTTAATTACGAGGAGAACCGCCTAATAGTTTCAAAAAAATATCCCCTTCAACTCAAAAGGGGATTTCAAAGATTATGCTTTTAATCGATTTTTACCGTAAAAATATACAAAAATGTAACTAAACCCAAGACCTGCGAGTAAAGCAAGCAATGAAATAAATATTTCACCTTTAATCATAATAAATAATGCGAAAATAACTGCTTGGATCGTTAAGATAATCATTAACAGAAAATAGAATGAAGCTGTCTTATATTTTTGTGCAACTGGGTAAATATCAACCCACAGTTTGTTTTGGTGGTGATTCCATAATGGCAGCAATTGAAATCCGGTTAGATATAAAAATAAAGAACTAAGTAAAATTTGCCCCAAGCCAAATGAAATAAAATAGATGCCAAGCGCGCCAATCACAGTTAAACGTAGGAATAATCCCAGATAATCAGATGAGCGCAAAAACGTTCGTGAAAACAAATATAGATAGGTCTTTTCTTGTGAAAATGGGATTCTGCTAATAAACAAATCAAGCCATATTCTTCGTTTAACAGTGTCCTTTAATTTTGGTACATCCGTAAACATATTGGCCAATCGATAAAAGGAAGCCATTCTCTTTTCTTCGTGGTCAATTAATTGATCCCACTTTAAGCTCATTTTTTTTGTCCGGGCTAAAAAGCTGTAATAATAAAAGCCCATAATCAATGCGATAATTAAAAGATGAATAAGGTTTGCCTGTTTAAATAATAGATAGGAAAATACAGCATTAAGAAAAAAGCGAACAACTATATCCCATCTTTGTACGGATGACTCAATGTAATAATGAGTTTTCCAAGTGACAGCTAAATTCCATCCCTTTGCAATAAGTAAAACAACGAGGAATGGGATAAATGGGCTAAAGCTATTATTATTTACATGTGCATATATTGGCATAAGTATTGCCAGGACCATTAATAGAATATAGCCTTGAAATACAAAGCTTACGATCCCGGAACGGAGAAAATATCCTTTCAATTTATCCTCTAGAGGCAGTAAAAATACTCTGTCAGCTTCAAGCAGAAAGTTGTAAACTGGACTGTATGTTACGAAAAATCCAATGATTACAGCTAAAAAAAGCTCAGCAGGAAAATCAGTTGAAAGTGTTTCAATCCATTTTTGATAATAAAATGCTGCTGTACCAACTAGAAATAACAAGACGATGACAAGATGCCCATTGAAAATATAGCGTAAATATCTTCCTAAATCTTTCATGCGACCACTGGCGCGATCTTTCCACAGTTTCTTCTCATCAAACATAATTTTCTTCCTTCGTCAATTGAATATACAAATCATCTAAAGAGGCTGTTGGCATCGAGAACTGCTCTCTTAACTCAGCAAGTGTCCCTTTGGCACGTATTTTCCCTTCATGGAGAATGACAAAGCGGTCACAATATTTTTCCGCCGTCGCGAGAATATGTGTCGACATTAAGATTCCCGCACCGTTTTCTTTCATCTTTTTCATTAAATCAAGCAAGGATTGAATCCCAAGCGGATCTAGGCCAACAAAAGGTTCATCAACAATATAGAGCGATGGCTGTACCAGGAACGCACACATAATCATTACCTTCTGTTTCATCCCTTTGGAAAAATGAGCCGGAAACCAGTTTAAGCGCTTTTCCATCCGGAATTCTGACAACAGCGGAGTAATTCGCTGTTTATAAGTAGACTCGTCCAGCCCGTAAGCCATGGCAGTTAATTTCAAATGCTCATCTAGCGTTAGTTCTTCATATAAGACCGGTGTTTCAGGAACAAACGTAAACAAGCGGCGATAAGCTTCTTTATTTTCTGTAAAGGAATGTCCATTAATTTTGATGGTGCCGCGATGTGGTTCCATTAATCCAATAATATGTTTAATGGTTGTACTTTTCCCCGCTCCATTCAGTCCAATAAGTCCGACTAATTCCTTCTCCCGAACCTCAAAGGATACATCCTTTAATACAGGGTTCCTTGTGTATCCCCCGACAAGATTGTCAATTGTTAATAAAGACATATGCAAACGTCCTTCCGTAGCATGATTATGGTTATCATTTTATCAAATTCCTCTCGATAAAAATAGGAATTCAATTTATCGTAAAACTTTAAGTATAATTCTATCACTTTCGGACATCATAATAATCGAAGGGGAACAACTTACTTCGATGAAGAAATTCATCAAAACTTGAGATGAGGTGTCTACTAAAGACAATAACATTTCAAACAAGTGAGCTTCCATTCGTTTCAAATAAGGGGATGGTTGTATTGTACAATGTGTATAGTAACCATTTTGAGTTCAAATAACACCAACTGTTTATCTTAAATAATAAACGGAAAATGAGGTGTTTACCGCAGATCGCTACCCGTTTTTATAAGTTGGGAAACATATAAAAACAAATAGGGGATGGTCAGCTTGAACAATGATGTATCTTTATAAAAAACACTCTACGAAAAATGAGGTGTTTATCAAAGAACACTCCTAAATGAACGTACCTGTTGAAGCAATTCCCCTTCGAGAGGGCAGGATTCCATGCGGATCCTGCTCCTTTTTCTTGCGTGGAAAAGGAGAAGAGCGTCGTAAAAATGTATCATTTTTCCCAAACTGAGAGACAATAAGAAATTACTTCTATTGAAAATTGGTGAAACTAAAGCTCTGCTTAAACCTCCTTTATGTGTTTGGGCGGGGCTTTGAATTAATTGTCTTTCTAAATAAATGGTAGTACCATATTAGTTTTGTGTGGTAAAATAATACAAACATTTTTTTAGAGGGGTTGTGCATCAAATGAGTGATTGTATTTTTTGTAAAATAGTAAATGGCGAAATTCCAGCAGCAAAAGTGTTTGAAAATGAGCATGTATTAGCGTTTTTAGATATTAGTCAAGTGACAAAAGGTCATACTCTCGTCATTCCAAAGGTACATAAGGAGAACTTATTTGAACTGACTCCTGAAATAGCAAAAAATATTTTTGAGGTTGTCCCCTCCATTGCCAATGCGATCAAAAAAGAATTTAATCCGGCTGGTTTAAATATTATCAATAATAATGGCGAACTGGCAGGCCAGACTGTTTTTCATTTCCATATTCATCTGATTCCCCGCTATGGAAAAGGGGATGGATTGGGAGTAGTTTGGAAAAGCAACCAAAGCGATTATACACCACAAATATTACAAGAAATGGCAGCGAATATTAATAAACAATTATAAGTTTGCACTAAGAATAGTTGAGGGTTAATTTTCTGAAAATTATATCTTTATTAATTTTATAGTATTATGGTATAATTAAGTATGTTTTTCGCTGAAGGCAATCAGTGCACTGCAGGAGGAACAAATAGCTTAGGATAGCAGAGGAGAGATGAGAAATGAATACAAAGAACCTTGTAGTTTTAGCACTTTTAGCGGGAATTGGGGTAGTTTTACACACGGTAATGCCAGCGTTCCTTACCATTAAACCAGACATGATGTTGGCGATGATGTTTTTAGGAATTATTCTTATTCCAGAAATAAAAAGTGTCATGCTGTTAGCGATTGTTACCGGAGTATTATCCGGCATAACCACTAGTTTCCCTGGTGGGACAATTCCGAATATCATCGATAAGCCTGTCACCGCACTAATCTTTTTCGGTTTATTTTTAGCCTTAAAAAGATACCGAAACTCGATTATTAGCGTTGGAGTTTTAACTGGTGTCGGAACATTGGTTTCAGGCACGATCTTTTTAGGATCAGCCTACTTGTTAGTAGGTTTACCAGGCCCATTCGCAGCAATTTTTGCGGCAGGTGTTTTACCAGCTGTTGTCCTCAATACCGTAGTAATGGTTATTTTGTATCCAGTGGCTCAATCAATTGTCAAAAGAACTAATTTGTCATCAGCTTCCGTCATTCAAAAGTAATGCACGGGATCCTTTTTAAGAAAAGAACCCCAAGGGGTTCTTTTCTTAAATTACATACTACAAAGTCTACTATACAAAGCTTGAAAGCATAATAGCAACTATCAAAGCAATTCCTCCCGCCCCGGCTAATGCAGTCGCTCTTTTCTTTAGTACTTGTTTTGGCGGATAAACACCGAGTCTTTTTAAATCAAATAAATATTTACATGCTCCCAAAAAAAGAAAAGCACTTAAGATAAATAACGTCACTGTTACACTCTTCATCTTTTTGTCCCCCTACTAAATATCGTAAATTAGAACAATGGTTGTAACTATTTATATGTTATACCGTCCATTCCTATGAACAAGGTCTATTTAAAGCAGAGGGATGATAGGATTATTATTCGAAAAAAATTTATTTTCAAATAGTTGTCAATATTTGGAGGTAGCAAGTAAAATGAAATTAAAACATTTTTTTTATGGATTTATAGCTGGTGGTCTTGCTGCAGGTATTAGTACGATGCTAACAGCTCCAAATTCAGGAGATGTTACCAGAGCTCAATTAAAAAATAAGCAACAACTAGTGCTTAAGCAATTACGTGAACTTAAAACAAACCTAATACAAATAAAAGATTCTGCCACCGTTGCAACAAAAGAAGGAAAAATGAATATTTTAACGTTTCTGTCTGAAGTTAAAATCTCTCTCACCCAATGGGAGAAAGAGATATGCCTTCAACAACAAGCAATTCAAAAAGAACTTATTGAAATGAAAGAAACAGTCCAAAAGTTAGAGAGGGAATTTTCAGAATATATCAAATAAAATAAATTTGTTAGTTCTTTATCAAAATGTTAGGGAGGAGTAGGAATTTTTTATCATAATTTCAAATTTCAATATAAAATTATCGTAATTTCTAAAAATTTTGTGAATTAATATCTTTATTAATTTTTACTTTATTGGCATAATGATAATAGAGAAATATAAAAGTAGGTGAAAATGGGGATGACCGAGAAACAATATTCGATGAAAGAAGCGATGATTTTTAGTCAGAGAATTACGCAATTAAGTAAAGCATTATGGAAGTCAATCGAAAAAGACTGGCAGCAATGGATTAAGCCTTATGATTTAAATATTAATGAACATCATATTCTTTGGATTGCCTACCATTTGAATGGCGCCTCCATCTCGGATGTAGCCAAATTCGGGGTAATGCATGTCTCAACAGCTTTTAATTTTTCAAAAAAATTAGAAGAACGAGGTTTGTTAAAATTTTCAAAAAAAGAAAATGACAAACGGAATACCTACATTCAACTCACCGACAAAGGGGAAGAGATTTTACTTCAATCAATGGAAACTTATGAGCCCAACGGAAATGCCGCTTTTTCTGGAGCATTGCCACTGCGGGAATTGTATGGTAAGTTTCCGGAAATTATTGAAATGATGGCGATTGTTCGCAATATTTACGGTGAAGATTTTATGGAGATTTTTGAACGTTCTTTTCATAACATTGAAAGTGAATTTGTTGAAGAAAATGGGACACTGAAAAAGGCGAAAAAGACGGAACAAGAGTTAGCATAAAAACTCTATTTTAAGTATTTTTCGAACTCCTGAAAAAGAGGCTCGTACAATTTCTGAAGTAAGCATGCCTTTATCACATCGTCTATCTTCATTTTTGCTGGTAAAGAAGCTGAAAATTTAGCAAAAAGCGGATGAAAGTAAACATACCCTTCCGCTTTTTGTTCGTCTAATTTCTTGCTCAATTCATTACATAAATAATAGAACTTGTCTATTTCTTGCTCGGTTAACCCATATTCGATGATAAGCTTATAAAATTCAAGATTTGGGTTGTTAAGCAGCTTCACTAACAGCTTCTGGTGATATTCAAGTAAATTTATTCTTTTCAACAGCAATTCATGTTCATTCATAACAATAGCCCTCTTTTCGAACCTTTCATTACCCTATATTCATTATTCACCATAAAAGGAGAAGGGTAAACCTTTTTATATTAGTAAAAAAATAATACTTTAACAGCTTATACTGGATTTATTTACGTTCGAAAAAAGTCTACCATTCTTCCATTCTTTTTGACTATCTTTTTTTTGTTATTTTTGGTATTGTATTAAACATAACATGAACAACAGGGAGGGAATCATTGATGATCTCCGTTTTTATTGTCTTCGCTATTTTTATCTTGTTTTATGTAAATAAAATGACCTATTCTCTTTGTATCCAAAAAGAAATCCCAGAGGAAAACCAGCATAAGGTATTCCGCACGATAAATGTTCTTATTACGATATTACTGATATCATCTTACGTGGAAATTTTATATACATAATCCAACAATGAAAAAAGTGAATGGTTTGGATTTGTCATTTTAAAACAACTAATAAAAAATCGAAGCGATGAGGAAGGTCTCATCGCTTTTAGTTTGTCAATATTTTTTTAATAGATCCAAGAAGCTCCTATGATTACTAATAGGATGAAAAGGACTACGACTAACGCAAATCCACCACCGTAACCTACTCCACCAGACATAAATCTTTACCTCCTCTCATGAAAGTAATTTGCCTTTTTAATAAACCCAAGCGGCCCCTACAATTATTAATAAGATGAAAAGGACTTCGATTAATGCAAAGCCAACTCCATAACCTCCACCACTAAATAAATACCTCCTTTTTCATTTGCTAACATATACTATTCATCTAGTCTTCATTTCGTTTAGGCACTTACCATATTTTTTATGGAAAAGTCCTATACTGCCTTTAAGTAATTTTCAATAAATACTTATACCTTTTATTTTTGCAGTAGTTCCCATTTATGTTATAGTAAAGGATGTGGACATAAAGCCCATAAGAATTTACTGTTTAGGAGAGATTCAGCATGAAAAAATGGATATTAGCCCTCACATTAACTGGTGGGGTTCTTACATTAGGCGCTTGTAATCAAAGTGGATCTAATACAGTGGCAGAAAGTAAGGCAGGAAATGTTACACAAGAAGAACTTTATAACTCAATGAAGGACAAGGTTGGTGACCAAGCCCTTCAACAGCTTATGTATGAAAAAGTTCTTTCAAAGAAATACAAAATATCAGATAAAGAATTAAATGAAAAAGTCGATCAATTAAAATCACAACTTGGTGCAAATTTTGAAGCAACTATTGCACAATATGGGTATAAAAGCGAAGCAGATTTCAAGAAAACAATGGAACTTGGTATGATGCAGGAAAAAGCAGCAATGAAAGACGTAAAAGTAACGGAAAAAGAATTAAAGGAATATTATGATGACTATCAACCGGATATTAAAGCACGTCATATACTTGTTGCTGATGAAGCAACCGCAAATGAGGTAAAGAAAAAGCTTGATGACGGAGCAAAATTTGAAGATGTTGCGAAAGAATACTCAACAGATACAGCTTCCGCTCAAAATGGCGGCGATTTAGGTACAATCAACAATACGAATAAAGCGCAATATGATCCTGACTTTATAAAAGCAGCTTTTGCACTTAAAGCTAATGAAATTAGTGCACCAGTAAAAACTCAATTTGGGTACCATATTATCCAAGTAACAGAGAAAAAAGAGAAAAAGCCATATGAAGAAATGAAGAAAGATATTGAGTATCAAGTAAAACAATCTAAATTAACTAGTGATGTCATCAACAAAGCAATGCAGCGTGAACTAAAAGCAGCAGACGTAAAAGTAACCGATAAAGACTTAAAAGACGCACTTGCGGCGGAAAAATCTTCAGAGAAGAAATAAAAATAGCTTAAGCACATCTTTAATAGCTTTTACACTTGCCGCTGGGTGATTTTACTGGACAATCGGCAAAGTGCATTGCTATTAATTCTAAGATTATATGAAAAAGCGGAAGCGCACATAATGTCACTTCCGCTTTTCTTATTCCCCTGTAGACCTAAGTTCTTCGCGTAACTCTTTTTCACGCTCCAGACGTTTAATATAAATCTCTCCTTCGCGCTCGATGTCTTCCAATTCTACCAACCGCTCTTCTCTGCCCGTTTTTATTGCCATGAGTGCACTGATCACAATTCCAACCACAACTGCATAAATCCAAATAGGAATAGTCAATTCTCTTGCTCCCTTCTTTAGTGGTTGTCCACTTTTGTATTACAACTTATTCGACTTTTTGAAAAATATTCTATTCTTTTAAAAAAAAATAACCCAACATGAGGGTTATTCATTAATTGTGAAACACTGGCTTATAAAATGACCGGTTATCCAAGGCATAAATTCGTTCTGAAAATTCACCAGGCTTCACTCTTTCTAATGCACGGTCAAGCATGTTCATTTTTGCATCAAGATTATCTATATAGTGGAGAATTTCTGCTTCCTTAATCAATGGTGGTTTTGGACTGCCCCATTCAGCTTTTCCATGATGACTTAGGACAAGATGTTGTAAAATTAACACTTCTTCCCCGGAAATCCCAAGTTCTTCAGCTGCTTTGCCAATTTCGTTAATCATAATAGTGATATGACCTAACAAATTTCCCTCAATGGTATAGACCGTCGAAACCGGACCCGATAATTCCATTACCTTCCCCATATCATGTAAAATGACTCCAGCATACAGGAGATCCTTATCAAGACTAGGATATAGCGAAGCAATTGCCTTGGCCAAGTCAAGCATGCTAACAACGTGATATGCAAGTCCTGAAACAAACTCATGATGATTTTTAGTGGCAGCAGGATATTCCAAAAAGGACTTTTGATGTTTCTTTATTAAATGACGGGTTATCCTTTGGATATTAGGATTTTTCATTTCAAAAATATACTGTGTCAGCTTACTGACCATTTCTTCCTGACTAAGTGGGGCAGTCTCAAGAAAATCATCCAGCTTCACCCCATCAGAAGGGCCTGTTCTTCGGATTTGGCGAATTTTAAGCTGACTTTTGCCGCGATAATTTTGTACTTCTCCAAGAATTTTTACAATACTTTGAGCTGCGTAATTTTTTTCATCTTCCTCACCTGCATCCCAAAGTTTTGCCTCAATTTCTCCACTTTGATCTTGCAGAATTAATGTCAAAAAAGGCTTCCCATTACTCGCAATCCCTTTTGTCGAACTTTTTATTAAGAGAAATAATTCAGCCTGTTCTCCAACGTCATAATGTAATATTCCCTTTTCCAACCTATCCACGCTCCTTCCCATAGAATGAGTATAACATATACAACTATTTCTCTATTAAATAATCTAATGCAGCACCTTTTTCTAATAAAAGAATATCTTCCCTCCGGAAATGCTGAAGTAAGTGTGAATGACAAGTAAAAAATAATATTTGATTCCTTTTAAGCGTTTTAAGAAGTTCAATCACTTTGTGTGTTCTATTTGCGTCGAAATTAACAAAGCTATCATCAATGATAATGGGAAACTGGTATTTTTCATAAAGTGTTGTTGCCAAAGCAAGTCGAATAGATACATATAACTGTTCCATGGTTCCTTGGCTTAGCTCATTTGCTTCAAATAAAGTATGATCCTCTCTCTCAACAAGAAAACCAGAACCTGAATTCTGCAGGTGAATCTTTTGGTAGCTGCCATTTGTGAGAAAAGACATGTACTCTTCAGCTTTGGAGAGCATCCTTGGTAAATGAACGGTTTTATATTTATCTATCGTTTGCGACAAAATTTCTTGAGCTAAACAATAGACAGACCACTCTTTCGCTGTAACTTCCAGTTCAAATTTTTTCTGCTTGTAGTGGTGAAGAATGTCTGAATACACACCGCCTTCTTCAAGTATTTGAATCTCGTACTTTATTGAAGCATGTTCCTCTTGAAGCTTTTTCAAATTTGCTTGCAAATGTTGGGCTTCAAGATTACATTCCGCGATTACTTCATCACTGTTATGAATAAGTAAATAGTTTTCCCTAACCTGTTTAGGAAGGATTGAGTATTGAAGTTGGCTCTTTAGATGATCTAGTCTTTCAAAAAGCTTGCTATATTTTTCAGCTTGTTCTCCAAGTTTATAGAATTGCTGCTCTGTTTCTACCTTTGCAGCCTGTAAGAGCCTGTTGTGTTCAGCTTGTAAAAGCTCCAGTTCTTGAGATTTTTGCTTCAAATCAGCTTTTAGCTCGTCAAGCTTACCCAGTCTCTCTTGACTCTTAATTTGCTTTTCATGCTCTTCCTTAAGCTTGTTCCGTAGTAGATAGGCTGAATTATGTAAATCTAAGCCTTTTTCTTGCAAAAAACGATTCTCATAAAATTTTAAGCCTTCTACTATTTTCGCCTGCTCCTGATTAATTTGCTCTAGTCTAATATGCAGTTGGCTTTTATCTCTGCAAATGGACTTATATTGCTCAATAAATTCAAAAGCTTCTTGTAAAAAAGATGCAGCAATATATTCAGGTATCTTTAATTCACTGCTTATAGATAACAGCTTTTCTTTATTTTGAGCTGACTCTACTTCCCATTCTTCAATTTTAGCCAGTATCTTTTCAAATTGAGATTGCTGCTGTTTCAACTTCGTTTTTAACATCTGCAGCTCTTCTCGCCTTTGATTATCCAGCATTAATTGGTTCTCGAGCTTTGTGATATCCAAATATACTAAGGATTGGAGATTTTCCTTAAACTGTTTTTCTTTTTCTCTTAAACCATTAAGTGTTTCCTTCATTTCTCCTTCTTTAAAGGGTTTTGTGCTTTTTGCCATAAAAATAGCAATTGCCATACATCCTAACACGCCCAAAAATAAGAAAACCCACTCCTTTGTTAACAAGCTATACAATGTCAGCCCTAATAAAATGAACTCAAAAAGAAAAAACTGAACCCTTTTCTGCTTTTTCATACGTTCATGTACGGCTTGCTCTCGATCAATTGTCTGTTGATAGAATTCGATTTTATCCTGTAAGGTCTTTAATTCCCATTCCAGGCTTTTCTTATCATTTCCATCAACTTGCTCCTTAATCAGTACCCGTTCATGTTTAGGAAGAATCTGGCTCTCAGCAAATCGGACATCCTTTTCTATTTCTTCCAATGTAATTTTTTCTTCTTGTAACCGATTCTCTAACTCTTCCTTTACTTCTACAAGTTTTTGTCTTTTTCGGGAAACTATCTCCACTTGATTTCTCATAAAAATATTTGTATTAATGGAAGAAATCTCTTCTTCATTTAATGGTAAATGAAGCTTCTCTCTTGTAATGGAAAGCTTATCTTCATACTCTGTTAGTTTCGCTTCACATTGCTGTTTCTTAAGCCTTAATTGCTCCATAATTGGAACTTGATCAAGCAATGTTAAGATTGCGGTCTCATTTTCAAGAAATAAAAGATCCGGCTCTATATCAGCTAATTCTTTTTTCAAATTTTCAATTCTCTCGGCAATACTGATTATTTCTGCATTATGGGGGTGAATTAGCTGATTTAATTTTTCAATTCTTTCAATCCCTCGCACAGGGAACTCGATTTCTCCCAGATCGTTAATCTCCTTCTTTGTCCACATTTCTTCTCTAACGATAGACTCAATTCTCTTCCATTCATTCAATTTCTCGATCCTATCGCTAATTCCATGAAGTGAGTCATTTATTGCTGCCATTTCCTTCTGAAGTATCTCTTTTTTTGCAACCAAATTTTCATATTCCTTATTTTTTGCTGCCGCTTTTTTCAATTCTCCATTTATTTCATGAAGTGCCTGTAATTTTTCATTCAATATTGGTTTCTTTCCCGAGGGCTTAAAGCGGGAATCTAACTCTTTCTGCAGGAAAATTTCGGCTTTTGATAACCGTTCTGTTCCTAATGCACCGGCGGAGAAGAGGAATTTACCAATTTCTTCACCCTTCATTTGGTGAATATTTTGCAAGCCATGCAAATTAAACGAATAAATGGCTTGGAATAAGCCTTTATCAAAATTCGCTGTCAGTACTTTTAAAAGCTCTTCACCGCCAATCGTTCCTGAATCTAAGATTACCTTCACATCGCCTGCAGCTTTTCCTTTAATCCGCTCAACGACAGCGTAACCTAGCTCTTCATGATAAATTCTAATTTTGCCGCCGTATTTTGTACTATGTTTTGGCTCGTAGCGCAGCTCGGCTTGTTGTTTTGTGGGAAATTCGAATAATATTCCATGAATAAAAGCCATAATCGTAGATTTGCCAGCTTCATTTTCACCAAAAAAAACCTGAAAATCACCAAGGTTCGTAATTTTGACATTTTCTAATTGTCCGTAGCCGTATATGTGTATCTCAATAATTTTCAAATAATCTCCCCCCTTTCTTATGGTTGATAAAGTAATTCAATTAGCATTTTCTCTGCTTTTTCAAGGAGTTCATTTTGCTCAGAGGTTGATAAATAAGATAAATACTTTCTACCTAATTGATGCTCATACAACGGAGCTAAAGCGAGATCAACATTTTCAAAATGAGCAAATGTTTCAAATAGCTCCGCATAAAAATTGGCTTCTGTTTTCAATTGTTCTTTATCAATATGGAAACTTTCTGAAATGATTAAGTCCACTATCCAAACAAAGGACTCCTCATCCTTTTCTTCTTCAAATAGAAGCTCTAGAAGCTCGCTGTGTAAACTTCTTTTTTCACGGTCATCGGCCAATTGAATATTTTTTAAAGAAAGAGTTAAAAGTGTTCCCTGTTGAACTCTACGAACACTATTGATTGCCGTCTGGCATAAACGAAGAACATCTTGAAAACAACTTACAGCGGCAGCATCAATCACAGTCTCCTCCCAGATCAAATCGGATGACTCGATAAAGTCCATTTTTACATCAAGCTCTGTCAATGTAACATGATAGAACCCTTTACTGCCTGATTCCTTCTTATTTCTTCCTTGGATATTACCTGGATAGACAATAGGGGGATTTTCAGACAAAACAGCCCGTTTATGGATATGTCCCAAGGCCCAATAATCAAAGTCTTTTTCCTGTAAATCCTTAACTGAAAATGGAGCATAGTTATCGTGCTCAGTTCCTGCACTTTCATTGCCATGTAGAATTCCGATGTGAAAATCTGCCCCCTCTGCCTTCTTATAATCATCTATTTTCCGATCAAACACATGCCTTGTTGGGTAGCTAAAGCCATAAAGATGGACGCACTCACCACTCTTCGTCTTCAGCGCCTTTGTTTCCACCTCACTATGAAACAAATGAACATTCGCCGGCATGTCAAGGTGCACCCATGAACCATTTAAATGGTCGTGGTTTCCATGAACGACATAAACGGGTATATTCTTTTCCTCAAGCTTCAACATTTCCGTCCGAAAGCGTGATTGTGCCCGTAAGCTGCGATCCTCTCCATCGAATAAATCTCCCGCTAAGATGACAAAATCAACCTGCCGCTCGATAGCCGCGGTTGTTAGCTTTTTTAAGGATGTAAAGGTACTCTCCTTCATCCTAGAAAAGATATTAGCCGGCAAATGCTTTAATCCAATCATAGGGCTGTCTAAATGAAGATCAGCTGCATGAATAAACGATATCTTTTTCATAAGAAATTCCTTTCACCGTCTTTTCTCCATTGTAGCATTTCCAAAAAACGAATGCACGTTCTACTTATAAAGCGAAAGCGCACGTTTAGCGGCGTATGGACTGGAGTGCTTCGACTGAGATAAAGGAAAATCGAAAAGCGAAAGCGCCTTCGGAACAAGCACAGCTTGTTCCTGGGAGGATTATTCTAAGGAGCTTTCCTTAGTGCTCAGGGGTGACAGGCATAAGACGAGCCGGCGAGAAGGCTGCTTTTTAGCCTTCTTGACGGATTGGCTTATGACCCCGAGCCCCTAGGCGCTGTAGCTAGACAACACGGAGAGCGCAAGCGATCCAATGTTGACTTATCGTAGGGAGATGCGCGAAGTACACTAGCCGCGGGGGGCTGGAGCTGGATTGTTTTCGAATTTCAGAAAATTAAAGAGCTTTTATCAAAAATGATAAAAGCTCTTAATTCGTTATTCGTTTTTAGTTAATTGCAGTGCCTTTTTAATATCTTTATAGGAATTAGACTTCCCATACATTAAGACGCCGCCTCGATAGACACGGGCACCAAATATGGCTAATACAGCGATGGTTGCAACAAGAATAACGATTCCCAAGATTGCTTCCCATGCAGGTATTGTCAGCATTCCAACACGTAAAAACATAATCATTGGTGTAAAGAATGGAATATAAGACGTTGCTGTAATGAATGGTGCATCAGGTTTACCAAGCCCAAACATAGCAATCATAAATCCTGCCACCACAAGTAACGTCATCGGCGTAATCATCTGCTGCACATCTTCAATCCGACTGACAAGAGAGCCCAAAAAGGCAGCAAGAGTGGCATAAAGGAAGTAGCCGAGGATAAAGAAAATTACGGCATATACGATGGTCATTACTGGAATATCGCCAAACCCGTATACACCAAAAAAGCCATCTTTTAATGATTCCATGTTTTTTGATAACGAGTAGTATCCAATAATCAGAAATACTGCTAATTGCGTCAGACTTAATAGTCCAATCCCCAATATTTTTGCAAACATTTGCTTGATTGGCGATACACTCGAAATTAATATTTCCATTACCCTTGAGGACTTTTCTGTCGCTACCTCCATCGCAATCATATTAGCGTACATGATGACAGCGAAATAAATAATAAACAGCAGAACGTATACGAGTCCCCGAGCCTGATTGAGTTCCTCTTCTGTTTTGGCGTTTTTCTCGAGCGCAAATTTCTCAAAAGAAACTGGTTCATAAAGCTTTTGCAGTTGAGCAGGAGCCAAATTAATCTGTGAAGCTGCCAGCATCGTTTTTACTTGCTGCAATGCCGTCTGAAGATCGGTAAAAAGTGAGGAATCTGCGATACTCATTGCTTTATAGGTCGCTTCCGGCAGTTTTTCTGTATTAAATCGCAACTGAATAACTCCTGTAACGTCACCTTTTTCTACAGCTTTTTCCGCCTCTTTTTCACTACCCTTGTAAAGCTTTAGATTAATATCTTTGTTAATTGTTTTTAATTGCTGTTTAAAAGGTTCATAAAGTGCCCCGCTTTCATCCAACACTGCAACATTCTCTTTTCCTCCATTTTTATCGAAAATATCTATGATATTATTGATATTTGTCAGGGCTAATACGAGAACAAGCGTCAGAAGTGTCGTAACGATAAACGATTTACTTTTTAGTTTGTTTAGATAAGTATGAAATAAGATAATCCAAAAACTATTCATAAGAATTACCTACTTTCTCGATAAAAATATCATTTAAAGAAGGCTCTTCGAGGGCAAATTTTCGAATGAATCCTTTGCCTACAATCTCTTTAAGTATACTCTCTGCCACCCTTTCTCCTTCAATCTGTAATAGAATTCCTTCCATCGTCGGTGTTGCTTTTACAACACCCGGATAATTTTTCAATGAATCTAAAGGAAATTCAGCATGGATAATGAGATTCTTTTTGCCAAACTCGCGTTTAATCTCCTTTAACGCACCATGGACTACAGGTTTTCCTTTTTGCATAATGCAGAGATGCTCACACATCTCCTCCACATGATGCATTTGATGGCTTGAGAATACGATGGTTGCCCCTTTTTGTTTAAGGGTTAAGACAGCATTCTTAAGCATTTCAACATTTACGGGATCAAGTCCGCTAAATGGCTCATCCAGAATTAATAATTTTGGTCTATGTACAACAGCCGCAATGAATTGGATTTTCTGTTGGTTTCCCTTGGATAACTCCTCCACCCTTTTATTCTCATACTCTGGAATTTTAAATCGCTCCAGCCAGGATTTTAGTTCGATAAGTGCCTCATTCTTTTGCATCCCTCTTAGTCTCGCTAAATAGATGATTTGGTCACGAACTTTCAGCTTCGGATACAAGCCTCTTTCTTCTGGCAGATAGCCGACCAAATGGCTGGTTGAATAATCAATCGGCCGATTATCCCACGTTATTTTTCCAGCGCTACTGTCGAGTAAGCCTAATATCATCCGAAACGTAGTTGTTTTTCCGGCACCGTTTGCTCCTAAAAACCCAAACATTTCTTTTTCAGGAATTGTTAATGATAAATCGTCCACGGCCGTAAATTGTCCAAAACGTTTAGTAACATGTTCAAGTTTAAGACCCATTTTACTTCCCCCTTTCTTTCTTTAATACGAATATACCATATTATGGTTTCACTTTCTTTTTTTGCACTATTTTAAGAATTATGCAAAAATAGAAGTATATTAATTAATAAAGGGGTTTTAGTAATGAAAACTTATAAATTAACAGCATTTGAAGCAAATGGCGATAAGCTTTTAGACGAAACCTTTGAGGCTGAAAATGATGATGCAGCAAAGAAACAAGGGGAACAACTATTATCAGAGAAAGACTTATTAGAAAAGACGCATCGATGCACTTCACCAAGCGGCAAGCTGCTGCTTTTTCATTCTTAATGTACGAAAAAAAACAAAGAAGCTCACTGAGCTTCTTTGTTTTTTTACTTTCCGATATATCTCGGTTTCCTTTTTTCTATAAAGGCTTTGATCCCTTCTTGATGATCAATGGTTTCACGCATTTTTTGCTGCCCGTATTTTTCTAATTCCAGGATTTTCAATAATTGCGGACGGTTCTTCTCAGCCATAATTTTTTTCGTTTTAATCATCGCCTGAACAGGACGGCTTAACCAATCAGCGATTCGTGCCTCTAGAGTCTGCTGAAGTTCACCATCTGCTACCTCTTGAATAAGTCCCAGCTTTAACGCTTCATCCGCACTGAGCATTTTCCCATCCCAAATGACCTGCTTTGCTTTCGTCTCACCCAATCTTTTTTCTAAAAAGAAGTGAGCACCGCCGTCAGGAATTAAACCAATGCCAATAAAATTCATCGCAAGCTTGCTTGTTTTGTCAGCAATAATATAGTCTGTTGCCAATGCTAAACTAAATCCCAACCCTGCAGCTGCACCTGAAACAGCACTAATGGTTAGTTTCGGCATGCTATAAAGAGTAATGATCAATTCACTTATGCAGTCCATAACCGGAAAGAAATCGCTCTCATTTATGTTTGAAAGCATCGTTTTAATGTCGCCGCCTGCTGAAAAGGCTCTGCCTCTTCCTGTTATCACCACAATATCAATTTCATCTGAATCGCTAATTTCTTTTAATTTACAAACAAGCCCCTTAATTACATCAGTATCCATTGCATTTAATGTTTCAGGTCTGTTCATTTCCAGTGTTGCAACACGGCCATCTACTCGCAAATTTACCTTATCGGTTACAAAATTGGTTGACACGGCAAATCCCCCCCTTTTCTTCATTCATTTCCATTATATACGGAATGGTCAGGAATAAAAACAAATTTTCTTAATATATCGAATTTTCCTTTCTCCTTCAAAAAATCATAGCAAAAGGTAGTGGAAAAATCCCCTGACCCCTTTTGGTTAACTTTTTCGCGATAGTTCTTTTTGTACTTGATCTCTTAAGGCCATCTTTAGGAATTTGCCAACTGATGTCTTAGGAATTTCCTCAAGGAAAAGGATATCATCAGGAATCCACCATTTAGCAAACTGTGGTTTTAAAAATTCTATTAATTCTTCCTTTGCTGTTTTCCCTTTATAAGCATCCTTTAACACGACACATGCAAGTGGCCGTTCCTGCCATCTTTCATGTGGCACCGCGACAACTGCTGCTTCAAATACAGCCTCATGTGCCATTAAGGCATTTTCTAAATCTACCGATGAAATCCACTCGCCACCACTCTTAATTAAATCCTTTGTACGATCAACGATTTTCACAAAACCTTCCTCGTCAATCGTGACGACGTCCCCGGTGTGGAGCCAGCCATCGTTAAATGCCCCCTCTGTCCGCTCATCTTTATAATATTCAGAGGCAATCCATGGGCCGCGAATGCACAATTCACCCATTTCTTTGCCGTTCCAGGCGACCTCGCCGTCCTTGCCAAGGATTTTTATTTCTAAACCAGGGACTATAATTCCTTGTTTTGCCCGTAATTCTAGTCTCTCCTCATAATCTAATTCTTCTTGGTAGCTTTTTAGATTTGAAAAGAGCGCAAGCGGACTTGTTTCAGTCATCCCATATGCATGCATAAATGGCACATTATATTTTTGCTCAAAGGCTTTAATCATCCCTTTTGGTGCTGCAGAACCACCGCATAAAATTCCTCTTAGACTACTTAGATCATAAGAACCTTCATCAAGTTCCTTTAGTAATCCCAGCCAGATTGTTGGAACGCCGCTCGTGATTGTAACTTTTTCTTGTTCAATTAACTCAGCCAATAATTTTGGTGTGAAATATGGCCCTGGAAGAACGAGGGTCGCACCAAACCAAACTCCTGAAAATGGCATGCCCCAGGCATTTGCATGGAACATTGGGACAACAGTCAGAGCGATATCTTTTTCACTAATGCCTGCATTGTCGGCAAGCCCTAAAGCCAAACTGTGCAGAAAAATACCTCGATGGGAATAGACAACTCCCTTTGGGTTTCCAGTCGTTGCAGATGTATAGCACATACCAGCAGGATCATTTTCATCAAGATCTTCTGGGTATTTGAATTCGGGATTAGCTTCAGCTAAAAGGTGTTCATAATGATAAACAGGAGAGAGTGTTGTTTCCGGCAATTCTTTTTCATCGGTCATAACGATAAATGCCTTAACAGTTTTTAATTTTGCAGCGCAGCTTTCAAGTAATGGCAGGATGTCTGCGTCTATGAGGAGAACTTTATCTTCTGAGTGATTGATAATGTAGGATATATGCTGAGGTGATAATCGGATGTTAATGGTATGAAGCACGGCACCCATACATGGAATGGCAAAGTAGGCTTCCAGGTGCCGATGGTGATTCCATGCTAATGTTCCAACCTTCTCACCTTTTGTAACTCCTAATTTTACTAGACTATCGGCAAGCCTTCTCGTTCTTTCGGCAATTTGTTTGTAGGTAAATCTGTGAATGCCACTTGCGGTTCTTGATATAACTTGTTTCTTTGGAAAATACCTTTCTGCCCTTTCAATCATTTGAGTCATCGTTAAAGGTGTTTGCATCATTGCGAATATCCCCCTCCAATTATGAACGTGTTTTAGTTGACCTATTGAAGTGTATAGATCAATCCATTTTAACATTCGACATTCAGAAGGAGAATTCCTTTATAAAGAACAAAAAACAATAAAATTCCCCTGCCCATTTTAAGCAGGAGAACCTTTTTCAGAGAATAGCTCTTCTAATATTTTTATTTTTTCATCAGTATAAGCTTCAAAGCCGTCATTATAGGATTTCGGATCCTTTGGATTAGCGAAGTGGGTTATTTCTCCTGTAATTGGATGAATAAATTTGCTCGCAGCCCCACAACCAAGTCCGATAATCGTCTGCTGCTCTTCCATTATCATAATATTATAAATGCTTTCTTGTTTAGGGAGCGAGTAGCCGACATTCTCAAGATTGCCGAGAATGTTCTTTTGTCTGTACAAATAATAAGGCACATAGCCGTAATCTTTCGTCCAGTCCTGCGCAAGCTCCATCATCTTTTCGACCTCATCACGCTTAGCAACCTTATACTTCTCTTTATTCTTGGTCATTTCAGAGGCCCGCTTGAACGACAACGTATGAACGGTCAAGGATTCAGGCATCAGCTTTTTCGTTTCGGCTAAGGAATGGGTAAATTCAGATATCCCCTCACCCGGCAAGCCGATAATTAAGTCCATATTAATATTATTCATGCCCATTTCGCGTGCCAAATGGTATTTTTCTATCGTTTCGGTAACGGTATGATGTCTTCCGATTGCCTTTAACGTTTCTTGTGTATAAGATTGCGGATTAATACTAATCCTGTCGATATTCCACTTCTTTAAGATGTCTAATTTTTCTGGAGTGATCGTATCCGGACGCCCTGCCTCAACAGTAATTTCACGAATATTTTCAACATTCGGAAACGAAGAATACATTTCCTCATAAAGCATATCCATCTCTTCCGCTGTTATACTCGTTGGAGTACCTCCGCCATAGTAGACTGTTGTAATACGGACACCCTTTTCCTTCAGCCAGGCACCGATTTTTTTCATTTCATAATGAAGCCCGCCTAAGAAAGAATCAACTGATCCTTGCCTTCCGTTAATGGCATAGGCAGGAAATGTACAATAGGCACATTTTGTTGGACAAAATGGAATCCCAATATAAATACTGACTTCTTTTTGCAGCGAGTATAGGTCAGGAACAACGGCAAGCTGGCGGTCAACGATTTGCTGCATCAGTTCAATCTTCTCATCTGTAATTAAATAATCAGCCTTTAATTGTTGATGTGCTTGCTGTAACGGTACCCCTTCCTTTACTTTTCGGTGAAGCAATTTGGTCGGTCTGATCCCAGTTAAAATGCCCCATTTTTGGGTAATGCCTGTCCAGTTCTGCAGCACTGTTAAAAAGACATGGGCAACGGCATTTTTAATTTGCTTAAACCTTTCCTTTTCGGATTCGGTTGGGATTAACCCTTTTTGAAAATTAGAGGCAAATACTTTTCCATTGTCATTCTTTAATTCTGCGGAAACAGATATATTTTCTGAGACTTGCAAATTAAATTTTATTAGTATATCAATATCTTCAGCATCTGCCATTAAAATTTTTGTTTCTTCAAAAAACAAATTGGCAATTAACTGCAGCGGCCGGTTAAATCTCTCATCCTCTAACCCTATTATCGAAATTCGCAATGATATCACCTTTCGCTCGAAAAACTCAAGCGCCTTGAACAGGGGCGATATAGGAAGATTTTCGATTAGCAAGTGGAACGATGCTAATGGCCATTCTTCCTATATACGTACAGAAAGGGTTAGCTTTCTGTATCAAAGCATAAGACGAGCCGGCGGGAAGATTGTTTTTTAACCTTCTCAACGGATTTTCTTATGACCTTAAAGCCCTAGGCGCTTGAGCTAGACTTTTACTTAACTTTCTTAAGTGTACAAAATCAGTAAATCAAGGTCAATACAGTGGATATTATTTACAATATCAAAAGATACCATCGGCGAACGCTGATATTTCTTTATATGTTAATTTTTTATTATCTTCATCTTTCTTAAAAACTCAATTGGCTGCTGTTTGCGAAAATGTTCTTTAACCATATAGGCAACACCATGTTCATTTTCTGACCGTGTCACCCAGTCAGAAGCTTTCTTTACCTCGAATTCGGCGTTCCACATCGAAACACCAAGACCTGCAGCTTGAATTAAAGGAATGTCATCCAACCCATTACCAATATAAACCATTTCACTTCTTCTGATACCAAGTTGATTTCCAAGATAAGTTAGTCCGGTTAGCTTTGAGACACCAGCAGGAACAATATCCAGCCTTAATGAATCAAGCTCGATCACTTCAATCTCAGTGAACATTTTACTAATTGCCTTTTTAGCATCACTCAAATCCCTTTTTTCTTCAAAATAAACTTCAATCTTTGGTGCTGTTACCGGATGGTCATGTAGATATTCGCTTAAGGAAGTAACAAATTGTTGGGAATAGAAAACAGGATCTCCTGTAGTAAAAACTGTCTTTGCTAATAAATGATTATTTAGCTTTAACTTATTTGCTAATGAAAACTGTTCATGTACGAGTCGGATTTGGCACGGTAATGCCTCTAAAAAACGGATTGTATCATAGGTAATGTCCTCTTTAATTCTTTTAACATATATCGGTTTAGACTCGGTAGCAGCAATAAAGGCGCCTTGATGTGTGATAATGGGTAATTTTATTTTTAACGCCTTAGCCACTTTTCTGGCTGAGGGGAAGCTGCGCGATGTAACAATTGTTACATAAATACCTTTTTGCTGGACATATTCAATAGCTTCTTTTGTTGACTTATGAATTTTTCCATTCGTTTGAAGAAGCGTGCCATCAATATTTAACGCAAGCAAGCGATAAATCATTATGTTGCCCCCTGTTCTTGGTGAAATTGCCTTTATATCACTTTTATGACTTTTCACTTATTTATAGAACAGAAAAGCAGAAGTACAATTGCACTTATGCGTTAGGAAAGTATAAATTTGGAAAATTTATACTTTCCTAATAGCAAAAAAAGCCCCGGTTTTTGTACCGAAGGCTTTTGATGAAACTTACATTTTACCATATAAGTCTTCCAATGGCTTCATAATGATCATGTTTAATTCGCCTATAACCATGCTCATCCGCTGCTCTGCTTCCATGAGACGCGAAATTTTTTGATTTTGTTGGACGAGTCCCACAGTTGCCTGTGCCTGTTGGACTTCTTGTTCAGAAATATCCTGGCCCATCATTTGTTTTTGCTGCAGATTCATTTGGATTTGACGAAACTGGTCAAACATTGGTCTTGCTTGCGGGTCTGCATTTACTTCGTTATATGCCTGCTGTAATTGTGCATACTCGGCACTTTGACGGATTGCTGTTTCTAACGCATACGCGGAATCATATAAATTAACTGCCATTTTATGTCACTCCTTTTTTGATAAGATGAAACTTCCATCAGTGGTGGTTTTCACTCATGGTTAGTTGAATCAATCGGGCATTTACGGGCAGTGGACACCCACGCAATCCTATTGGGTTCCTCCATAAGTATTGAGGTGGAAATCTTACTGCGCGTTAATGCGAGATAATCAATTCTTCACAACTATAACAAACTATTCATTTAATTGCGAGAAGGTTCAAATCACCATAACAATTGTTTTCACATACATTACTATATCAACGAATGCCTATAAGAAAATCAAATGAGCACATTTAGCTGCGAATCGACTAGAGATTATCGACTTGCAAGAATCACTAAGTCCACTGGTCTCTGGAGTTGGACAATTCTCAAAGTTATAAGCAAATGAGGAGTGATTATGTCATTTTCATTAACCCCGATTAAACTAATACCAAAAAAACTGACAGATATAGATGATAGACATATCCAAATTTCCAACCACTTGTTTACCCATTTACAATTAATAAATGACCAGGAGTTAAACATCACGTTAGGAAAAAAAACAATTACCAGAAAAATACAAACAGTAGAAATGGAAGCTAACGCGATTCAGCTTCCGGAGCATTTGCTAAAAGAATTTGATCTTCCCACTCAAAGCTATAAATTTCAATCAATGCTTCTTCCGGAAATCCATACGTTGAAACTCGGGCCTGTGATTGGATTATTAACCGATTTCCCTACAATTAAGATGGAGGAGCCTCACTTTCGTTCCATACATTTATTTTGTGAAGAACTACATCACGGTATAACTGAGCATGGCGGATTTTTTTACGTATTTTCATATGACAAATTTTCTAGCCAAAGATATTACTTTGAGAATGGAAAATGGATTCCAGCACAGCTTCCCTTGCCTGATGTTATTTACAACCGGATTCATTCCAGAAAGCTTGAACACACTGAGCACTTTAAACAGTTTCGCCAAAAACTTGACCAATTCATGATTCCATTTTTTAATGACCGCTTTCTTTCGAAATGGGAAGTGTATGAACAGTTAAAAGATGAAAATCAACTGAATCCTTATATTCCTGAGACAAATATATTTTCGAAGGAAGCATTTTATGATTTTGCCCAAAAATATGACACAATTTTTCTCAAACCTATTCATGGTAGTCAAGGCAGAAACATTATCAAACTAAAAAAGGAAGCGGATCACCATTACTCTCTTCAAACTTCATTAACACCTCTGATTGACAGTTTTAATAAAAGATATCCTTTAGAAGAAATTTATCAACATATCAAACAATTTCTCCATAATCGAATTTATATTATCCAGCAAGGTATTACATTAATTACACATGATTTAAGGGCAATGGATTTTAGAGTTTTATGCCACAAAAATCGAAATAATCATTGGTCTGTAACCTCTACGGTAGCAAGGATTGCAGCTGAAAAGGAGTTTGTATCTAATCTTGCGAGAGGCGGGACGATTTCAAGGCCTTCGAATGCTTTACGAACTTGTATGAGTCATCAGCAAACTTTAGAGGTCCTGACACTAATGAAGGAATTAGCCCGTGAAACAGCTTCAGTGATTAGCCATCACTCAAAAGGAATAACGGGAGAACTTGGCATCGACATCGGCATTGACCAAGACGGAAAACCTTGGTTAATCGAAGTGAATTCTAAGCCTTCCAAAAACTTTGAGGATGGATTAGAAAAAATTAGACCGTCTGCCAAAGCAATCATTCAATTTTGTACAAAGCTTGCTTTTGAGTCTGCGATAGAGAAGGAGGAAATGTAATTGATTACATTTGGAATCATGACATTGACCATGGAAAGTGAAAGTTCATATATAAACGAGATAGCACGACTTGCTGAATCGTACGAAATGGAAGTTTTTAGATTTATCCCATCCAATATTAATCCACATACCCTTCTGGTGAAAGGGAAAAAGTTTGATTTTAAATCAAATTTCTGGAAGGACATAGAATTACCAATCCCTGCTATTATTTACGACCGCTGCTTTTATGGAGATGATGAACATTCCAAACAATGTCTGCCTATCGTCTCCTGGCTAAAGAGCAGAAATGATATTACCTTTTTAGGTTACGGATTGCCTAATAAACTTGAATTGTATAATACCCTAAAAAACACGGCATTATCATCCTATTTACCTAGTTCTCAATCCGTTTCTGATCCAGGCATCGTATTAAATAAACTAAATGTGATGAAAAAAATCATTTTAAAGCCGACGAACGGTTCGCAAGGGTACGGTATTTATTACGTAAAGAAAAATGAAAAAACCTTTCATGTAAAAACAGAAAAACAAAAAAAGACCATCTCCAGGATTTTCCCAAACGAAGCAAAACTTATTAAATGGCTGAAACCATTATTAAAACAACGTGGTTATCTTTTACAGCCGTATCTGGAACTATCAAATAATGAACAACAGCCGTTTGATATCCGCATCCTACTGCAAAAAAATGAGCATGGAGTTTGGGGAGAACGTGGCAGAGGGATTCGTACCGGCAGTACCGGCGGAATTCTTTCAAATTTAAGTGCCGGTGGTTCAATCATCACCTTTTCAGAATGGCTTTCTTCCCTTCCACCCACAAAAGGTGAATATATACACCAGGAATTAGAATATATTCTTAGCAAGCTCCCAAATATTCTAGAAAAAGAGTTTATGCCTTTATTTGAGATTGGTGTAGATATCGGGGTAGCAAAAAATGGCTCTATTTGGATTCTTGACATCAATTCAAAGCCGGGAAGAAAGGTTGTTTTACACACCCGTCCATACTTACAGAATACCCTTTACCTAGCACCACTTCTCTACGGGAAATACCTTTCTCAAATGGAGCAAATGGAGAGGAAGAACATTTATGAGAAAACATTATCTCATTGAAGTTGCTCAAAATGATCAATTAATTGTTTTCTGCCCACCAGCGGTCATACAGAATAAACTGATCAAAAGAATTTCCTTTGGGTCAAAATCCATGGAGGTGGAATTCCGCCCTCATCCTGACCAGGATGACCGAATTGTGATAAGCAGGAAAATTCAAGAGACTATCCAGTTTCCACACTTCAAAATCCCGATGCATGCCTTTTTAGAAAATGAAATCCTCTATATCGGTCCACTTGTTGGGATTTTCACCTCTGGTTTTACGTCCCTTCCCAAGCAGCCAATTGGTGAACGGACATTATTTTTTTCAAAACTTCTTTCCGTTAGCAAAACAGTTGGAGCCCTTCCTTTTGTCTTTGGGGAGCCGCATATTGACTGGGAAAAAGGAACCATTGAGGGGTACTTCTTTCATGATGATGCTTGGCAAACCATTGAGGTCCCTTTTCCAAATGTTATTTACGACCGGCTTCCAAATCGAAGAAGCGAAGGAAGTCCTAAATTAATTAAGGTAAGGGAAAGACTGCAAAAAGAATATCTCATCCCATGGTATAATCCCGGTTTTTTTAATAAACTTGATATTTATGAAAGACTGCAGCAGGATACTTCGGTTACGAATTACCTTCCTGAAACTTATCCGTTTATATCCTTTTCCTCTATCGAAACGATGCTTTCTAAATATGGCCATATTTTTATTAAACCAAAAAACGGCAGTCTCGGGTTAGGTGTTCACCAAGTGATTTATGACAAACATAAAGACGATTATTATTGCCGTTTTCAAGACGATAAAGGTGTAAATCGCTTACGGAAATATTCTAGCTTGGAGAGTTTGTTCCAATCAGTATTCGCAAACCAATCGTTAGAAAAAATGCTGGTTCAGCAGGGTATTCACTTGCTTAGAACCGAACAGCGCTCAGTCGATTTTCGTGTTCATACGAATAAAGACGATCTTGGAAAATGGAATGTAACCGCGATTGCTGCGAAAATTGCCGGCCAGGGCAGTGTAACAACACATGCCAGGAGCGGCGGGGACATTAGAACCCTTAGTGAAATTTTCCCAAAGGAAGAGTGTGAATTATATACTGAGAAGTTATCGAATGCTGCGCTTCTGCTAAGTACTGCCCTTGATGCCAATGTTGAAGGAATTATTGGTGAGATTGGCTTTGATTTAGGTATCGACCGTACCGGTGATGTCTGGCTTTTTGAAGCTAATTCCAAACCAGGAAGGTCTATTTTCAGTCATCCGGAATTGAAAGAATTTGATTACCTAACACGTAAATTATCGATTGCTTTTGCCATTTTTCTTACCGAACAATCCTTATTACATCCTGAGGAACTATTTAAATGAAAGACAATAATCCATCTCCACTGATTGGCATTTTGACGACACGAAAGGCAAATGGTGTAATCGCCGGCAATGGTTCGCTTTTTATAGAACTGCAAAAAAGGCTTATTTCTCTAAAAGGAATAAGCTTTGTCTTTATTCCTGAAGAAGTTGAGAGAGAGTTTATTTTGGGCTATACGTTTTCACCTGACGACAATCGCTGGCTAAAAAAACGTTTTCCATATCCTGACCTTGTTTATAATCGGATTCCTTTTCGAAAATCAGAGCATGACGAACAATGCCAGCATTTTTTTTCTATTTTAAAAGATAAAAACATCCCCTTTTTTAATCCTTGTTTTATCGATAAATTTGAATTTTATGAATTACTGAAAAACCATGATATTCTGCAACACTATTTACCGCAAACCATTCTTACCGATGATAAAATGAAATTGTTTTCCTTTTTAAAAAATCTGAAAAACATTTACTTAAAACCACGGCAATCTTCAAAAGGAAAAGGAATTTTTCGTTTGAGGATGAATGGCCCTTTGCGGATAGAACTTGAAGGTATTAGTATACATGAAAACTATAAATCCTTTGACCATTTTTGGGACAGCTGGAAAGAAAAGCTGCTTAAAAAAAACTACTTGGCACAAGAAGAAATTAAATCTGCTGAGTATGATGGAGATCGTTTTGATTTTCGGATCCTCGCACATGCTAATCTTGATGATTATATTTTAACTGGTGTCGGCATTAGGCAATCCAAGGAACAGGAGATCACCACCCATATTCCAGCTGGGGGCAGACTCCTCCCTTATCAACTTTTGCAGGCAGACGAGCACGACCAGTTTTTTCAAACAATTGTCCCACAGATAGGTAAAGCCCTATCCAAACAGTTTGGCTATTTCGGTGAATTTTCTATCGATGCCGGTGTAAGCAAAACAGGTCACTATTATATATACGAAGTGAATTCGAAACCAATGAGCTTTGATGAATGGGAGATTGAGGAAAAGAAAATCGAGCAGGTTTGCCGCTTATTCCTACAACTGACGGATATTCAGAAATAAGAAAAGTGAAAGCTTACTTTGCGCAAATGTGTATGAAAATATCTCCTTTCCACAAACTAAAATAGAAATGGGTAAATGCCCGCTGAAGCTGGACAGTTTTCAGAGTTCATAAGCTTAAACTATTCTAGCCGAAAGGATGGATGGTCATGAAAAAAGGAAAAGAAAAGCTAACGATTGAAGGTCCTGCTTATGAAGGCAGGGATATGGCCTATTTTGATATTGATCGTATGATCAATGAAGGTATGTCCGGTGGCTCCGTACATGCCCGTCATGATACGACAAATATCGAAGAAGCTCGCGACCTTGTGGAAGAACAACCGCCATATGAGTGTGATTAATAATTTCAATACAATGATAAACTGGCTGGACACACTATAAAGAGGTTCAGCCTTTTTTATTTTTATCCCTTTCATCACTATTGGTATAATAGAACCTATATGGTATAAAAATTTTATTTAATGGGGAATTGAACCATGCTTAGAAAATTATTGTCTATCTATGAAAATTCGATCTTGTTTCCCAGCCAACCCGATAAGCCTTCCGAGCAATTTTATTACTTCTATAGCGAAGCAGAGGATGAATGGATTGGCATTCCTAAAACAGAAATGAGTGAAAAAGAATTAAACCTGCTTAAAGCACTTTACAAAACAGGTGAATTTCAAGTATCCAGGGTCACTACTGCAGAAAAAGCATGGTATGATTTTTTATTTTTACATGCCCCTGCACCACATTCCCATTCTGAAACATTTATTAGATTTATCCAGTTTAATATAAATGGCAATGATGCAAATCAAGTGGAAATTGAATCTGCCTTAAAAGGATTTTTTACTGAAGATGTCATTATTATTTGGGAAAGCGGGAGCCGGGGAATTGTTGTTGAAGAGAAAAAGCAAATTTCTCTTTCAGAAGAGGAATTAATATCAATGTCGGAAACATTGGAAAGCGATTTTTACGTTACAATATCCTTTTTCATTGGAAAACTGAATCTCAATTCAGAGCAACTTCGCTCAAAATTTCTTCTGGAAAAGGAATACTTTTCATTTGCCATTACAAAACTTGGCAGCCCAACTATATTTACATTTGAACGGGTTTTCCCAGCTTATTTGGCACATTATTTACCAGAGGAATTAAAACATAGGGGCAGTCAAGAAATCGCAGAGGTATTTCATGATGATCCGGAAATGTTTTCGACGATCAAGGTTTTTCTTGAAAACAATTTAAATGCCAGTCTGACAGCTAAAAAATTATATATCCACCGAAATACACTTCAATACCGCATTGATAAATTTACAGAGAAAACAGGAATCGGATTAAAAGACTTTTACGGAGCCTTTACTGTCTTCTTAGCATGTCTACTTTTTGAACAGAATCAAGTGAAGTGACAATGTGCCTAAAAAAGCGTTTTCAATCTTTGTGCAACCTGACTATATGGATTTCGAGCTTATCCCTGTAAACTAAACGTAACAAGAATAAACAGGGAGGAAATACAAATGGCAGAATTAAAATTAGATCATATTTATAAAATTTACGATAATAAAGTAACCGCAGTTCAAGACTTCAATTTACATATTGAAGATAAGGAATTTATCGTATTTGTCGGTCCATCTGGCTGTGGTAAATCCACTACTCTTCGGATGATTGCCGGTCTTGAAGATATTTCTAAAGGTGATTTTTACATTGATGGAAAAAGAGTTAACGATGTCGCTCCAAAAGATCGTGATATCGCGATGGTTTTCCAAAACTACGCTCTTTATCCACATATGACGGTTTACGATAACATGGCATTTGGCTTAAAGCTTCGTAAATTCCCTAAAGATGAAATCGAACGCCGCGTAAAAGAAGCAGCAAAAATTCTTGGCTTAGAAGCTTACTTAACGCGTAAACCAAAAGCACTTTCTGGTGGACAACGTCAGCGTGTTGCCTTAGGACGTGCGATTGTCCGTGATGCAAAGGTATTCTTAATGGACGAACCATTATCAAACCTTGATGCGAAGCTTCGTGTACAAATGCGTGCAGAGATTGCCAAGCTCCACCGACGTTTAGATACTACTACCATCTATGTTACACATGACCAGACAGAAGCAATGACAATGGCTACTCGATTGGTTGTTATGAAAGATGGAATCATTCAGCAGGTCGGATCACCAAAAGAAGTATATGAAAAACCGGAAAATGTCTTTGTCGGCGGCTTTATCGGTTCGCCAGCGATGAACTTCTTTAATGGTAAATTAGAAGATGGAAAGT
This sequence comes from Neobacillus sp. WH10, assembly GCF_030123405.1. Classification (GTDB taxonomy): domain Bacteria; phylum Bacillota; class Bacilli; order Bacillales; family Cytobacillaceae; genus Neobacillus. The sequence goes on along the minus strand of NZ_CP126110.1, from coordinate 1,508,687 downwards.
TTGTAATTGGAAATGCCTCCATTGCGGTTCCGGAAGGTAAAATGAAGTTCCTTCGTGAACAAGGTTATGTTGGAAAATCAATTATCCTTGGGGTACGTCCGGAAGACATTCATGATGAGCCTGTATTTATTGAAGCATCTGCTGGAACTAAGATTAAAGCCAATATTGATGTGGCAGAATTAACAGGTGCTGAATTAATGATCTATTCGAGTATCGGAGGCCAGGACTTCGTTGCCCGTCTTGATTCACGTGCAGATGTCCATCCTGGTGATTCTTTAGACCTTGCATTTGACTTAAATAAAGCTCATTTCTTCGATATTGACACAGAATCACGGATTCGCACCCTTAATGAAAAATAAAATGCTTTACACTATCCCCGTTATACTTTTAACGGGGATTATTCTTTAATAAAGATAACTTCATCAGATTGACACGCGGGACAATGGTATAAATGGGGACACTTTTGGTCTGATTTCGTATCAGGATACCCGTCCTCCATCTTCGTTAAATTAATCTCCATATATGGACTATAATTCTCAAAATAATCCATAAGCCTGCCACTTTCCAACATAGGTTCCCCGCAATTTGTACATATTAAGTAGAGCTCCCTTAAACCATTGCAGACTGGGCATATCGCCATACATTTCACCCTTTTTGTTTAGTAGATAATCTTAGTTTATGTTAACTTACGTGCCCTATGTGGTGGAATAAATTACTAAAAAGTATTTCGAATAGATCTTTAATAATTAATCATACTAAAGATTACAAAGCAATAACTATACCGATGGATGAAGCCAGCAAGGGTCGTAACCGGTGCAACTCCGGATCATCCAACCAAGCTTACTAAGAGGATACAATAATATTATGGGTTAGGCCAAGACGGCAATTTTATGGTTCAATTCCATACTGACCCCAAACTTATTAAGAGGAGTGTTATTCATCTATGGCTGCTAACAACAACTCTAATCAACTTTTAGTACCAGGCGTTCAACAAGCACTTGATCAAATGAAGTATGAAATCGCTACAGAATTTGGTGTAAACCTTGGTGCGGATACTACTTCACGTGCTAACGGTTCTGTTGGAGGAGAAATCACAAAACGTCTTGTTCAAATGGCTGAATCTCAACTTGGCGGATTCAAGCGATAATTTTTGCAAACTTTCTTTCACAAATTAATATTATGGCTTAGCCCCCTCTCTTTAATGAAGGGGGCTTTCATTTTGTCTGTCGCTATTTTTCATACCATCTTTTCAGGTTTCATCCATTCGACAAATTGCTCTTCCGTAACATACCCCGTTTTAAGGGCTGCTTCTTTCAACGTACTATTTTCCTTAAACGCAAGCTTAGCAATTTCTGCCGCTTTTTCATAGCCAATATGTGGATTTAATACCGTTACCAACATTAAAGACCGCTCCACGTGTTCCTTAATGATTTCTACATTTGCCTTCAGACCTACCGCACAATTTTTATTAAAGGATTGCATTCCATCCGCAAGAAGCCTAATGGATTGAATGAGATTATAAATGATGACTGGTTTAAACACATTCAGTTCAAAATTCCCTTGGCTTGCAGCAAAACCAATGGTGGCGTCATTGCCAAACACTTGACAGGCTGCCATCGTTAATGCCTCACTTTGAGTTGGATTCACCTTTCCAGGCATGATGGAGCTGCCCGGCTCATTTGCGGGGATACTAATCTCACCTATCCCGCTCCTCGGCCCGCTCGCGAGCCAGCGGACATCATTGGCAATTTTCATTAAATCAGCGGCTAACGCTTTTAATGCCCCATGTACAAAGACAATTTCATCATGACTTGTTAAACCATGAAATTTATTTTCTGAAGACCGAAAAGGATAACTTGTTAATTTAGATAGCTGTTCAGCTACTTTTTCTCCAAATTGGGGATCAGCATTTATTCCTGTACCTACCGCCGTCCCCCCAATTGCTAAATTCAAGAGATACGTACTCGCTTCCTTTATCATTTTTTCGTTTTTCTCCAACATCGCCCTCCAGCCGCTAATCTCCTGTCCAAGCGTCAGTGGTGTGGCATCCTGCAAATGCGTTCTTCCAATTTTTACAATAGTCGAAAAAGCCTTTTCTTTTTCATGCAGGGTGTTTTTTAGTTCTATTATAGCAGGAAGCAGGGTTTCGGTTATTTTCATATAGGCAGCAATATGCATCGCTGTTGGAAAGGTATCATTGGAGCTTTGCGACATATTGACATCATCGTTTGGGTGAATCTTTTCTGCGCTGTTCTGTTCTTTTAATAATTGGTTAGCTCGATTTGCTATCACTTCATTTACATTCATATTGGTTTGAGTTCCGCTGCCTGTTTGCCAGACTACCAAGGGAAATTGTTCATCCAAGTCTCCATTATGAATAGCGTCACAAATCTTTTGAATGGCCCTCATTTTTGCTTTGCTTAGCCTGCCTATTTGAAAATTAACGATTGCTGCTGCTTCTTTAATAAAAGCCAAGCTATAAATTAGCTCCAATGGCATTTTTTCAGTGCCAATTATAAAGTTTTGCTTGCTCCGCTGTGTCTGGGCCCCCCAATATTTATCCGCAGGTACCTTAATCTCACCAAGTGTATCTTTTTCAACCCGGTAATTCTCCATGTGAATTCACCTCACAAATTCATGCTCCTTCCATATATATACCCATTTGTAACCATTTTATTAAAGACATTGCATTTACTTTTTAAAAACCTGAAAAAAAAACTACAGACATTTTGTCTGCAGCCTATGCTTTGAAGATGGTATATCCGATATAATAAGAAAGGATTAAAAAACTGCCAATTTCTAATACAACTGAGTACTCTGACATATATATCCCACCCCAATTTAATTAAAATACGTAAACATTTTTAACTTATCATAAGGGAAGAGGGTAACAAGTGATAGAAATTACACTTTAGTGACCAAGGAGTGAATTTTTTGTGAACATTTGTCTTTTGGGGGCGACAGGAAGAGTGGGTTCAGTTATTCTCGAAAATGCACTTTCAAATCATCTTTCTGTCCAAGCTGTAGTGAGAGATTCAAAAAAACTAATACATGAGGCTTCTGGTCTCAAAGTCATAGAAGGAAACATCCTTGATGAAGCAGTTATCGCTCATTCTATTAAAGGTACTGATGTTGTCATTAGTGCATTAAATACTGATAGAAGAACAACACTTTCCACTTCCATGCCATTCATAATCAAGCATATGAAACAAAACGGCATCAAGCGTATTATTACCATTGGAACTGCTGGTATCCTGCAGGCCCGTTCTACACCACATTTATACCGATTCCAATCCTCAGAATCAAAGCGAAAAAGTACAAAGGATGCGGAGGAGCATTTAAAAGCCTATTTGTTATTAAAGAACTCAGGACTTGATTGGACGGTCGTTTGTCCAACCTATTTGCCTGTTGGTGAAAGAATAGGCACGTATCGATTCGAAAAGGACTTTTTACCTGAAAATCCTTCGTCCATCTCGATATATGACACTGGAGATTTTGCGTTTCAACAGCTTTTTAGCGAAGAATTTATTGGAACACGAGTTGGACTTACCTATTAAGTGTAGCTTATCAGTGGATTTAATAATTTTTCAGCGAATCTGTTACTTTTATCAGTGAATTTAAAGTCTTCTTTTAAAAGCAGCGAAAAAAGCTGGCCCTCGATAAAGGGCCAGCTCTTATGCTATCCTGCTATTTCGTTGCCTCCTTGCTGGAGCTGATACATCTGATAATACTTCCCCTTAGTCACCATCAAATCGTCATGGGTTCCTCTCTCAACAATCCTCCCACGGTCGAGTACAAGAATCTGATCGGCATTGCGAATGGTCGACAAACGGTGGGCGATGATAAATGTGGTTCGGCCTTTCTTTAATACATCCATCGCTTCTTGAATAAGGACTTCTGTCTCTGTATCAATGCTAGAGGTGGCTTCATCAAGAATTAGAATAGCTGGGTTAAAGGCAAGCGCACGGGCAAATGAGATCAACTGCCGCTGCCCGCTTGAAAGAGTGCTGCCCTTCTCGATGACCGGCTCATCATATCCATTCTCTAAATTCTTAAATACCTTTTCCGCCCCAACATCCTTTAATGCCTTTTCGACTTTTTCTCTTGTGATTGAGGGATCATTTAAGCTCACGTTCGAAGCAATTGTCCCCGTAAATAAATAGGGATCCTGCAGCACAATGCCCATATGATTTCGAATCGTCTGACGCGGAATACTTTCAATATCTTTACCATCAATAAGAATTTTTCCTTTTTGACAATCATAAAAGCGGAAAAGTAAATTCATGATGGAGCTTTTCCCTGAGCCCGTATGACCGACAAGAGCAACGGTTTCACCGTGCTTCGTTTCAAAATCAATATCTTTTAGTACATATTCTCCTTCATTATAACCAAATGAAACATGATCAAAGGTTACATTCCCTTTATAGCGGGCAATCCGCTCACTGCTGACATTTTCACCCGGCTCATCCATCAATTTAAACACCCGCTCACCAGCCACAAGCGCCTGCTCTAAATTAGCAAGCTGATTGACAATTCCTTGGACAGGCTGAAAAAGACGGTTAACGTAATCAACAAAGGCATATAGCATCCCAAGTGAAATCACGTTTAAAGGATTAAGCGCTTGCCCCCCAAAATACCAAATAAAGGCCACGAAAACGAGATTTCTTAAAATCCCTACTAAGTTATGAGAAGTTAACGCATTTAAACTTAGCATTTTATTTTGGTAGGTAAAATGTTCATAGTTTAGCTTTTCAAAATCTACTTTCGTTTCGGTTTCGCGGCTAAATGCCTGAATAATACTCATTCCTTGAATTGACTCGTTAATCATGGCATTAATATCACTATTCCGAGAACGAATGACACGGTTGTATTTTGATGCATACTTTCGGTAAATTAACATCCATACATACAGGATTGGCAGCATCACTAAACAAATCGCTGCCAGTTTCACATTCAAAATAAACAAGGCCACATATATGCCGGTAATATAAATTGCACTGGTGAAAAAAGTAGCAAGTACGGTTACGTAAAGCTCCCGGATGGCTTCTGTATCATTCGTAATTCGTGCCACCACTTTTCCTGCGGGCAGATTATCAAAATAGTTGATTGGCAGGCGTTGAATATGCCCAAAAACATCCTCACGCATTTTTTGAATGATGCGATTGGCTGATTTTTGCAAGAAAAATTTTTCTCCATATTGAAAAATGGCTGATACAACTAAGAGCCCAAAATAGAATGCTAATAATTGAAATATCGCAGGAATCTCCGGTCGGTAAAACCTTAATAGGTCTGAGCTATTAAGGTTTTCCGCCTGATATTCTGCTTCTTGTGCACCTTTTTTAATGAGTAAGTGTCCTTCTTTTAAGCTTCTTTTTCCATCAAATTCAAGTTCTTGATCAACAAAAACGAACTTGGAACCAACCTGGAGAATCCGAACTGGTTTTCCCTTTTGTTCACCACTTGAAAAATACTTTTCTCTTTTGTACACTTTCCCATTATACTTTACTGCCTTATCGCCATTGATTGTTTCATACCAAACAGATTCAATGCCTAAAATATGCTGATCAATAATATTTTTTGCGATAAACGGCCCTGCTAGATCTGCTGCGACGGAAATGGTCAGCATGATCAATGCCGCCAAAATAATTTTTTTATAACTAAGTGCGTATCCGACTAATCTTCTCCCTGTGGTCATGCTTTCACATCCTCTTCAGCATTACGTTCAATCTGCTGCCGTAAAAATTGTTCACTGTACCATCCTCCCTGCTCCAAGAGCTGTTCATGTGTCCCTTCTTCAATAATTCTTCCTTCATCGAGGACAATAATATGGTCGGCATGCTGGACAGCAGACATCCGATGCGTTGTAATAATGGTTGTTTTTTCTTTTCTTACATTGCGGATATTGTCAATAATTCTCTTTTCTGTTTTTGCATCAACTGCAGATAAGGAATCATCGAGAATGAGAATTTCCGGATTTTTAATAAGAGCACGGGCAATCGAGATGCGTTGCTTTTGCCCGCCGGACAGTGCCACTCCTTTTTCACCTACAAGTGTACTCAATCCTTCCGGAAGCATTTCTAAATCTTTACGGAACGCTGCTAAATCGATGGCCATCGCTAAATCTTCATCGCTCGCTTCATCCCTGCCAAACAGAATATTCTCCTTCACACTTCTTGAAAAAAGTACATGATCCTGAGGCACATAGCCAATCCAGCTGCGAATCTGGTTTAATGTTTGCTCCTCTAACGGAACACCCGCGATGGATATATCACCTTCTCCAAGTGGGTATTGTCTTAATAATTGTTTAATAAACGTAGTCTTTCCGCTTCCCGTTTTACCGACGATTCCCAGTGTCTGACCTTGCAGGAGCCTTACATCCACATTTTCTAAATTGTTATTTTTAGAGGATGGATAGCGGAAGGTTACCTTTTGATAATCAATACGTTCAGCGGAAGCGACAGCAACCGGTTTAACAGGGTTGCTGACATCTTCCTCGTAGTTTAGGGTTTCATGGACGCGGTCAAGTGAAGCATTTCCCCGCTGCATTACATTAATTAACTCACCAATGGCAAACATCGGCCAAATTAGCATCCCTAAATAGACATTAAAGGAAACGAGATTTCCTAATGTAATTGCTTGGTGGAAGACTAAATAAGCACCATACCCGAGACCAATTAAATAGCTGATTCCAACAAGCACCTTTATCGTCGGATCGAATAAGGCATCAATTTTTGCTACATTTATATTTTTATGATAAACATCTTCAGTCAGCTGGTGAAACCGGCTACTATCAGCCTTTTCCTGCACATATGCACGGATAACCCTGACACCCGCAACAGATTCAAGTACCCGGTCATTTAGCTCGCCGAAGGCATCCTGGGCTTCCATAAAGCGGGTATGAATTCTTTTTCCATATAATTTCATTAAAATGGCCATAATGGGCAGGGGAATGATCGCCGCTAATGTCAGTTTCCAGCTTATAAAAAGGCCCATTGTCAACAGTAAGGTCAGCATCCACACACTTGAATCCACGAGTGTCAAGATTCCAAAACCTGCTGTGATCGAGATAGCCTTTAAGTCATTCGTTGCACGTGCCATTAAGTCACCTGTACGATTTTTTTCATAAAAGGCCGGAGTCATTTTTAATAAATGGTTCACAAACCTTGACCGCATTTTCCTTTCTACCAGAAATGCTCCTCCGAATAATTTATATTGCCAAATATAGGTGATGCCATAAGATGAAAACATAATGATGAGAAGGATGGTAAGATATCGCATTATTTTCCCTTCACTCATGGCGCCTACATGAATATCATCAATTGCCATTCCAATTAATTTTGGCGGCATAACATCCAATATACCTACTATTATTAATAGCGATACAGCAATCACATATCGCTGCCAATTTTCTTTAAAAAACCAACTTAATTTTTTTAATACCGAAAACATTGTTGTCTTCCTCCTTTTGTATAATTATCCGCCTTCTGTCTCTTCTTTTGTGAGGTTCAGACGTACTTCGAGTATCAATAACATGGATTGTTCCTCCTCTTTTCTAAAAAGTTATTTAGAAAACTCGCCAACTGGTAAGCCATTAATGGCAAGACAGAGGCGTATTTGCACTTATGCCCGATTGGAAAGTTATCCTTACCAATCGGCTAAAAAAAAGACATACCGCATTTGTGCAGTATGTCTCCTTCTAAAAAAAGGGACAAAAAAACACACGTTACGTTTCAAATAGAACGAAACCTGTGTTTAAGTCATTTATCAATTTTCACAAAGAAAAGTCAGGAGATAATTTCCCAAGGGCAGGTTACATTCAAATATTTAATTGTTAACGAAGATTGAATTAAATTAATCATTTCGTAACCCTCCTTTTCCTAATTTTTCTTACTTTGTTAGATTATCACCAGTCGTTTTAAAAGTCAATTCCCATTTTTCAGAATTATTATCCATATATGCTGTAAGCAGCCACTATTTAAACTTCACTTTATTCCACCCAAACCGCCGTTCCATATGCAATAATTTCCGAGGCTCCCTGCATAACGGAACTGGATTGCAGTCTCATTCCGATGATGGCATTTGCACCTAAATTCCTTGCTTCGCCTAACATTCTTTCAATCGCTTTTTGCCTTGCCTCATCCAGCATATCTGTATATTCCTTAATTTCACCGCCGACAATGGTTTTAAGTCCTGCCATTAAGTCCTTGCCTATATGTTTTGATTGGACGGTACTCCCCTTGACAAAACCGATTAATTCCCTAATTTCCTTGCCTGGTATGTAGTCAGTCGTAACAATCATCATTATGAGAATCCCCCATTTTAGGCATTTTTCTACTAAAAATTTTTCGCACAAAAATTAAATAGAATAGCGTTGGCATTGGGGCTTGAATTAGACCGACAATTCCCCAGAGCCAATAATTATGGCTGTGTTTTCTAGCATCCATAAATAAATATATGCTTTGCGTTAATAAAATTACGACAACAACAATAATGGTGATTAACGAAAGATCCTTATTCATATATGATTCGCCTTCTTCATTATCCGAATACTTGTGTATACCACAATAAAGATAGATGTAATAATTTGCACAAAAATAAAAATAGCAGGCATTTGATAAAGGGAAATGATTAACCCGCTCAAAATAATTAATGCGACAATAAAAAAGACCGACAAATCTTTGATTAATTTTTTCCTTGTGTTTTGCTGCTCTTGGATAACTATTTGTTCAAACCATTGTAAATTAGGTGTATAGACTGGGAATTCATCGATTTCTTCTAATCCCTCTTGCAGTTCGTGAATAGTTTCAAAATCTTTTTTATTTTGTTGTCTGCTGTTCAGGATAATGACTTTCTGTTTCTTCACCTAGCTTCAGCTCCCTTCTAACTGACTTTATTCCGTTATGCACCCTTGATTTAACTGTTCCAGGAGAAATTTTCATCCATTCTCCAATTTCTTCGTAGGAATAACCATAGTAATGCTTCAAAATAATAGGAATTCGAACGTCCTCAGGTAATCTACCCAGTGCCTCGAGGCAATCATTCCATTCTTCATTTCTGCTTTCAAAATGCCATTTCAATTTACGGTATATTTCCTCTTGTCCCTGCCAGTTTTTCTCTCTTTTCATTTTTCGACATTGGTCAATATATGTATTCGTCGCTATTGAAATGAGCCATGTGGTAAATTTACTTTTACCATTATAAAGGTGAATCTTTTGAACACATTTCGCCATTGTCTCTTGTGCTAATTCTTCAGCTGTATCAGGATTCATTGTAATTTTCATTAAATACTTTACAAGGAATGGATAATTTTCTTTAAATAACATGGCAAAGGCAAGATGATCCCCTTTTTTCGCATTTTTTATCAATGCATCCATTCTGTAATAGCCCTCTCTTTCCCCCATCATCTTTGCTTATCTCTTAACCAATTAGACGAATGAACCAGGTTCTCGTTCATTCTTATTTCATTTTACTTGATTTATTAAGATAACTGTCATTAAATATACATACCTTTCCTTCAGCCAATTTAGAATTTTTCGTAAAATAAAACTAGATGCCAATGTCTTGGTTTTTATTTTGAAAGATAGAGAGGATGTGCTTTATGGCTTATAAGCCGCGAACAGAACGGGAAGAAATACCGATATTAAGAAGTTTAAAAGCCCGAATGGAGTTATCTGAAGAAGACATATGGAACTATTTTAACCTAAAAAAGGGGTTTGAAGGGGAAGTGATGTTTGACTTATTAACTGAAAAGCTCCAAAGTGAATGTTTTATATTAAATGATTTGTTGCTGGAGCTAAACAATTCTAAGTTCCAAATTGACACATTAGTTGTTCAAGACACAATATACCTTTTTGATGTTAAAAATCATGAAGGCGATTATTATTATGAAAAAGGTGATTTCATTTCGAAATCTAGAAAGTTAATGAACAATCCGCTAGACCAACTAAAACGATGTGAAACCCTACTCCGCCAATTGCTCCAAAAATATGGTTTCAAACTGCCCGTTGAAGCGTGGGTGGTGTTCATCAACCCCGAATTTACCCTTTATCAAGCACCGAAACATGAGCAAATCATTTATCCTACACAGCTTAATACCCTATTGAAAAAATTAAATATGTGGACGGGGAAACTCAATGGAAACCATAAAAAGCTTGCAGATCTTTTAGTTTCCATGCATCTGGTTGAATCCCCTTACCCTAGGATTCCACCTTATGAATATGAGGAGCTACGGAAGGGCATTATTTGTTCTTCTTGCCAATCGATTTTGCCTAGTGTTACTGGAAGGAAGATTGTTTGTGGGGATTGTGGCTGTAATGAGGGGGTTGATGCTGCGGTTCTACGGAGTGTAAGGGAACTGAAACTTCTTTTCCCAGATCGGAAGATTACTACTAAAGGTGTTAAGGAATGGTGTGGAGGTATTATTTCGAAGGATGTAATTAGACGAAATCTGAATCAAAACTATAAAGCTAATGGATTTGGCCGATGGTTCTATTATGAGTAATATTGCTGTTTTTCTTAGCTGACTTTAAAGCTGTATCATTGGATAACATTATATGCGGGTTGGGGTTCCTATCTAGACGTTTGCTCTCTTTTTTACTAAGAATGCCTATGTAAAACCATTCTACATCGTTGTTTAACCTTTTTTTTTGCGAAATGCCTACGTAGAGACCCTCTACATCGATGTTTACCCTCTTTTTTTGCGAAATGCCTACGTAGAACCTTCTACATCGATGTTTGCTCTCTTTTTTACTCAGAATGCCTACGTAGAACCCTTCTACATAGATGTTTACCCTCTTTTTTATTCGAAATGCCTACGTAGAACCCTTCTACATCGTTGTTTGCCCTATTTTTCACTCGAAATGCTTACGTAGAACCCTTCTACATCGTTGTTTGCCCTATTTTTTACTGGGAATGGATTAAGTCCGTATAATTGTGTAAAAAGAAAAGGAGTCAAATTAATACCTCTTGTCTACAATGTTAACAGCGACGAAAACAATGAGGAGGAATTAATTTTGACTCAACTTCAGTTTAACCTAAATATTGACGATTTAAAAGATTCTGTAATGAATTCTGATATTGACGCAGTTATCAAAGCATCTATAGTCCTTGTATTAAATTCAGTGATGGAAAAAGAACGTGATGATTATTTACATGCTGGAACTTACGAACGTACAACGGACCGTCGGGACTACCGAAATGGCTACTATGAGCGAGAGCTGCTTTTAAGTATTGGTAAAGTAACCTTGAAAGTACCCCGTACACGTAACGGAGAGTTCTCACCTTCTGTATTTGAAAGATATTCCCGGTGTGACCAAGCATTTGTTCTTTCAATGCTCGAAATGGTGGTGAACGGGGTATCCACTCGAAAGGTGAAAAATATAGTACAACAATTATGTGGTGAGAGCGTTTCAAAATCATTTGTTTCTTCCCTAACAGAAAAGCTCGATCCAATTGTTAACACATGGGCAAATAGGCCTCTAAATACAACATACTATCCCTACATTTTTGCGGATGCCATGTATATCAAAGTAAGGGAACATCACCATGTAGTGTCTAAGGCCGTTTATATTGCAACTGCGATTAATGAACATAATGGGCGGGAAATCCTCGGTTTAAAAGTAGACCACTCTGAAAGCTTTGAGGCCTGGCAAAGATTTTTTCAGTACTTACAATCACGCGGTCTACAATCACCTAAATTGATCATATCAGATGCACATAAGGGCTTAAAAAAGGCTATTGCCGAAGAATTTGTGGGGACTACTTGGCAACGCTGCACAGTACATTTTAAACGCAATATCTTTAATCAATTGCCCAAAAAAGACGTGGATGAGGTGAAAATAGGCTTAAAAAGAATGTTTGAGGCTGTAAAAATTGAGGATGCGAGGAATTTCAAAGAGGAGTTTCTAAAGAGTTTTGGAGAAAATCCAAAATTAACAAAAGCAATAGAAACATTGGAAGATGGCTTCGAAGATGCCATTCAATATTTAAACCACCCTTCGAAATATCACAAATATATTCGTAGTACAAATTCATTGGAACGATTGAATCAAGAAGTTAGAAGAAGGGAAAAAGTTATACGAATTTTTCCCAATACACAATCAGCGTTCAGATTAATAGGGGCAGTTTTAATGGACATTGGAGATGAACAAGCAAATAAAAAAATAGCAGTATGAAAAAAGTAATCATGAAATTTTGATAGGTTCGAAGGGAGAACAAGTTGGACCCCCCCCCTTTACCTACTTATAGAAAGCAGAAGAAAATTAGTGTTAAGGTATGGAGGATGGCCTAATTTCGAATTGACATTGAGCCTCCGCGGGCATGATGTAAAGCCAGGAAGCCAGGAGTTTAGCAACCCCTGTCTTGCCCTCCAGGCTATCATGCCCGCCCCTCAATGTAAATTCGAAATAAGTGTACTCCACTTATCATAATTTTAAGCATGTCGATATTTCATTGTAGACACTTTTACACAATATTCTGGACTTGACTTGGGAATGCCTACGTAGAACCCTTCTACATCGATGTTTACCCTCTTTTTTATTCGAAATGCCTACGTAGAACCCTTCTACATCGTTGTTTGCCCTATTTTTTATTCGAAATGCCTACGTAGAACCCTTCTACATCGATGTTTGCCCTATTTTTTATTCGAACACCCTACGTAGAACCCTTCTACATCGATATTTGCCCTATTTTTTATTCAGAACACCCTACGTAGAACTCTTCTACGCGAACTTGCAAAAAAGAATTAAAAAAGGCACGAATTTCTTCGCACCTTCCTGAGTTAATGTTCGTTGCCTTTTTCTTTATTCTTGTGTTTATTATCCCACTTCTCTTTTTGTTTGTTCCATTTTTCTTCCCACTTTTGCACTTCATTATTAAATTTCTCTTGAAAATTATCGCGATTCTTTTCTTCTTCTTCCTTTTTTCTCTGTTCAATTAGTGTAGAAATATGGGTTACCTTAAAGCTTTGGTTTGGTGAATTTTTTAAAGCTTCATTCATGACTTCTCGGAAAATAACCGATGCCCCTGTTCCGCTAGTGGGCGTTATATAATGCTCAGCATCCGTTTTATCATAGCCAACCCAAATCGATCCTACTAACTGCGGTGTATAGCCTACAAACCATTGATCCTTCAAACCGTTGATCCCTTTAATCGGAACCTGTGTAGATCCTGTTTTCCCCGCCGTTTCCCGGCCTGGTATTTGTGCCGGTTTTCCTGTTCCTTGCTCTACAACACCAAGAAGCATTGTTGTCATATCGTCGGTAACAGCTTTTGTCGTTACCCGCTCTTTTTGGACCTTCCACTCAGCTACGACATTGCCATTGGAATCAACAATTTTTTTGATCGCATGAGCTTTGATTCTAACACCGTTATTAGGAAAAACTGAATAAGCTTCTGCCATGTTCAATGGTGAAACGCCCTTATGCAAGCCGCCAAGGGCCATTGATAAATTATGATCTTCTTTGTCTAATGAAATACCAAAACGGTTAATCGAATCCATCCCTTTTTCAATTCCTAATTCATTTAGGAGCCATACCGCTGAAACATTTTTTGATTCCTTTACCGCTTCATACATTGGTACTTCACCTGCATATTGATGGTCATAATTGCTAGGTTGATAATTCCCAAACTTCATTGGCTCGTCTTTTAACATGTCTGTGATTTTCCAACCCTCTTCAAGTGCCGGAGTATAGACAGCTAAAGGTTTAAAGGAAGAACCGGGCTGGGCTTTTAATTGGGAGGCGCGATTATAGCCCCTAAAGGTATGCTCCCCTCTCCCACCGACAAGAGCCCTAATCCCGCCTGTTTTTGGATCAAGTAAAACACCACCGCTTTGCACAAGACGGTCATTTCCTTTTGGAAATAATGCATCATTTTGATAGGTTTGCTCCATCGCCGATTGCATAGTCGGATCAAGCTCTGTATAAATCTGGTAGCCTCCTGTCAATAATTCATCCTGTGTAAACCCGTATTGATTAATAGCCTCATCTAATACTTGATCAACATAGTATGGGTATTTCCCGCGGAACGGGTCGCCGCCTTTATCATTCAAGACAACTTTTTCCTGTTTCGCTTTTTCATATTGCTTGCTGGATATAAATCCTTGCTGTTTCATTAGGGCTAACACCAGATTTCGTCTATCTGTTGCCTTTTCCATATGTTCATAAGGATTAAGAGCAGAAGGCGCCTTTATTAGCCCTGCTAGTAATGCTGATTCGCTAATAGACAGATCTTTAACCTCTTTTGCAAAATATTTGCTGGCCGCTTGTTTAATACCATATGCACCATTTCCAAAATAAATTTGGTTCAAATACATTTGCAGGATTTCTTGTTTTGTGTACTCCCTTTCAACAGCAATGGCTAAAAATACTTCCTGCATTTTTCTTTTTAGCGTTTTTTCAGAAGTTAGAATCGTATTTTTCGTTAATTGCTGTGTGATCGTACTGCCGCCCTCGACCATCTCGCCTGCCTTCAGGTCACGGAAGAGAGCTCTAGACATACCTATTAAATCAACACCATTATGCCGGTAAAATCGATGATCCTCAACGGCAATGACGGCATTTTTCATTGAATCTGGTACTTCCTCAATTGGCACTCCTTCATTTTTATTGGCTGATACCTTACTTGCCACGTTCCCGCTTACATCATAAAAAACGGTGGGCTGGGGCAGTTCATTTTTCAGTTCTGATATATCTGCATCCTTAGAAAAATAATATAGAAGTCCAAAAAAGCTTAGGATTATTATTAACACCAATAACACGATTACTTGGAGCAAATGCCACTTTTTCCAGTTTTTTAAAATTCCATTCATTTTACTTTTAAACACCAATTCGATGACATCCTTTATCTGTAATCTCTATAACAGGTATACTTTTCGATTATCAATGCTTTTTTATGACGGTTCAAGATAGATCGCATAAAAAAAGATGGGGGCATAGTCCTCATCTTTTCATGTCTTTATTGGTTATTTCTTTAAAGCGCTGTTTTGAAAGCTTTTCATCAAAGCTGCTAAAGATGCGGTAATTTCTGTCATCTAATATCCGAAAATGTTTACTTAAAATATTTTGCTGAAGAATAATCCCATTTTTTTGTGATACTACTCGCCACCAAATGCGGCCGCCAAGTGTTTTTGTTTTCCGAAGATCGATTCCATCGAGGGCAACCGTTTCTAGTACCTCTAGGGGTTCGTTTCCAAATAAAAATTGTACTGTTTCCGTTTCGCGAAAAAGAGCACAAATCGAAACAACTGTAGGCCAGTTTGCTCGAACTCTTCCTTTTTCAATTTGCACAAGTGTTTTCTTTGATACACCAATAATATCTGCCATTTTATCCTGTGTATACCCTGCTTCAGTCCGTATTAGACGAAGCTTTTCAGAAACCTGCATGATAATTTCATCCCTAGTCATGTTAAGCCCTTCCTTCAATTGCATCTAGTGTAATTTTACACGAGTTCCCTACATCAATCAAATGATATGAAAAAAACTGCTATCAGCTATCGATACCAGTTTTTTTACTATTTATTTTACATTGGGCGGCAGGCCGCACTGGCTTGAACATGACTTTTTTAAATCACATGCGGCGCATTTTCCCTTTTTCGATTTATTTATAAACTTCACTAATGCAAAGCTGGCGTATCCAAAAATCGCAACACCGATGATAACACTGGCAATCATTTGCTCCACCTCTTTTTAAAATTAAACCAGTCCAAACAGCTTTCCGCCTTGGTAAATAATTAAGGATAGTACATAGGCAATCACAAATGCATATATCATTGAAAAAGCCGTCCATTTTTTTGATCCAGTTTCTTTATAAATTGTCGCCGTAGTTGCTAAACACGGAATATACAAAAGGATAAACACCATAAAACTATAAGCAGCAAGAGGGGTATAATAATCAGCAAGAATTCCTTGCAGGCTTGCATCATTTGGAACAAAATAAATAATATTCATAGTTGAGATTATGGCTTCTTTAGCAAGGAATCCAGTAATTAATGAAGCAGATGCCTGCCAAGTACCAAAACCAATTGGATCAAAAATTGGCGCAATAACATTTCCAATCGCAGCTAAATAACTATGATCCATATCAACTTTTAATCCATTAGGACCAGCGTAGGATAACAGCCAGATAAAGACGGAGCCGGCAAAAATAAAGGTACCTGCCTTTCTAATAAACCCCTTCCCTTTGTCCCAAGTGCTTCTCCATAATGACTGGAACTGAGGAAGCCTGTAAGGAGGCAGTTCGATAACAAATAAAGATGTTTCTGATTTTAATAAAGTAGTAGAAAAGATTTTTGCTAAGATTAATGCTACAACGATACCAAGAACATAAAGGCTAAGAACCACAAATGCCTTATTGCCGGCAAAAAAAGCTCCTACAAATAATGCATAAACGGGCAAGCGGGCTGAACAAGACATTAATGGTGTCAGGAGAATCGTTAAAAGCCTCTCCCTCGGGGTTTCAATAGTTCTAGCAGCCATGATTCCAGGTACATTACAGCCAAAACCGATTATCATCGGAATAAATGCCTTACCATTTAATCCTACCGATTCCATAATCCTGTCCATAACCAAGGCAACACGTGCCATATATCCGGAATCCTCCAATAATGAAATAAAGAAGAAAAGGATAAAGATTTGCGGTACAAACACAAGAACCCCGCCAACCCCTGCTATCAATCCATCAATAATTAGGGCATGAATAAAATCTGATGCATTGATGGCTGTTAAAACATTTTCAAATCCAACTGTTACAGGTCCTGTTAAAAAGGCATCTAACGCATCTGATAATGGCGTTCCAAGCCAATCAAATGTAAGCATAAACATCAAATACATTAACAGCAAAAAGATTGGCATACCAAGGAACCGATTTGTTACAATGCTGTCGATTTTTTCTGACAGCGGAATAACTGAATCACTTTTTTTCGCTACTTCTGCGACGATTCCTTCAATGACTTCTTTTCTTTTTAAATAAATAAAGTTCGCTAATGATTTAATGTCATTTTGTTGCAAAAGTTTCGATTCTAAGTTTGCCATAATCGCTTGTAATTTTTTTGAATCAGCAATACTTTTAACATAGTTTTTGACATATTCATTTCCTTCAATATATTGAATTGCAAGAAAGCGTGTAGAGTGATCGGTTTTCCCCATCATTTCACCGGTCAATTCTATAATAGCTTCCTCAACCTCTTTTCCATAATAGACAAGGTTCTTTTTCGCTGGACGAATTGATTTCGTTGCGATAACATCGACTAGCTTGTCACAACCTTTTCCGCTCCTTGCCACGACAGGAACTACAGGGACACCAAGGGCATCGGAAAGCTTCGAAGCATCTATTTCAATCCCACGCTTATTCGCCACATCAATCATATTAAGGCCGATTAAGGCGGGCTTTTCAAATTCAAGTAATTGAAGTGTCAAATGTAAATTCCGATCTAATTGCGATGCATCTAATATATTTAACAAGCGATCAACGGACTCATTTAAAAAGAAGGAAGTCACAACACCTTCATCCTTTGAAAGAGGATTAAGTGTGTATACACCAGGTAAATCAATTAAATGACCGATATTATTTTTGAATACGCCAACTTTCTTTTCAACTGTAACACCGCTCCAGTTACCAACATACTCATAGGAACCTGTTAGATTATTAAACAATGAAGTTTTCCCGGTATTCGGGTTTCCAATAAGAGCGATTTCCATTATATTCTCTCCACTTCAATCTGAACTGCTTCTTTGCGGCGAATTCCAACGCATTGTCCACATGATTCAATCATAATTGGGCCGCCAAAGGGCATGACGCATTTCACGCACACTTCCGATCCTTCGGTAATACCTAAGTCAAGCAAACGTCTTTGTACCAGGTGACCAACATGAGAAATGTTAATGACCTTTCCCTTATCTCCTGCTTTTAAAGAACCAAACATGTATATCACCCTATCCACGTTAATTGAGAATGATTATCTTTCTATATTGACATTTTAACACTTTTTTAATGGAAAAAGCATACTAATTTTGTGACAAAAGTTCGAAAAAAAAAGAAAGGCGATCTGCCTTTCTTTTTCCATCGATATTAATGTTCTTGTAAAAAACTTTTCTTTGGCATTGCACCGATCACAAGAATGATAATTATCGCACTGATTACAAAGCTTGGGAGCATATACGTTCCATTATATATGAGCGAGTAAATGGTTACCGGTTGGCCCTTAGGCGCATATTCACCAAAGAACACAATTCCGGAAACAACATGACATAGATAGCGAAGAAAACTCCCAAAAAAAGCACCTGTTACTGCATATATCATCCATTTACCTTTTTTCCCTTCAGCAAGGGAATTTTGGATTTGACCAACAAAAATGCCTGCGAAGCCAACGACTGTAAAGGCGATAAAATAATCAATGATACCTTGAACAATGGTATAAATTTGTGCGAAGCCAAGAATAAATTGTAATAATCCAAGTAAAAAACCTGTTAATAATCCTCCCTTTATTCCCCAACGGTATGCCATAAGGAAAATTGGCACCATAGCGATAGAAATGGACCCGCCCTGCGGCCAAAATCGTGCCATTAAGAATCCCGATAACAAGTCAAGTAAATAGGCAAGTGCAGTAAAAACAGCAATTTCCGTAATAAATAGCGTGTTACTTCTCTTTTTGTTCAATCTTCTTTCCCCCTATTAATGTTTGGATCCGTTTGATATCTTCCTAAAAGCAACATGGTGCCAACAAGAAAAGCGGAAGCGCCTTGAACAGGGGCGATATAGGGAGAATTATCGACTGGCAAGCAAAGCGAAGCCAGAGATTAGTCTCCCTTAATGCGTACTTAAAGCGATAGCTTCCTGTAGCCAGGCATAAGACGAGCCGACGAGAAGGCTGCAGTTTAGCCTTCTTGACGGATTGGCTTATGACCCCGAGCCCCTAGGCGCTGTAGCTAGACAACAAGAAAAGCGGAAGCGCCTTGAACAAGGCTACAGCACGCGGAATTCTATTTCTTATCTTCAAAACAAAAAAGCAATGCAAGACGAAAAGGATTGTCTGCATTGCTTTAATATCCGGCAAACCACATCCCTACGCTAGCGTTAACTAACAGGTTCATAGGGTCAGAACTCGAACGTTCACTCTCAGCCGCCTATAGCAGCTCCCCCTGTGGAAGTATTCAATTGTTTCCATAAAAAATATACTATTGATTTATTGTTTTTACAAGGAAATTATTACACTCATGTTGTAATCCTGTTCTAGTTAAATCATCCTAGATAGTCATATTTTTTAACAAAAATCATATTGGGAAAATTATTTATCTCTTATTTTAAAAAGGATTTTTGCCGTCATCAGCGAATTATCATGGTAATCAGTTTTGTTAATACCATAGGGGGAAACAAAATGTTTACGGGAGAACAAACAGATTTAATCGATTTTTTTAATCAAAATAAAGAAAAATTGTTAGAAGAATGGGAAAATGCTATTGTGATTAATCTTGATGACCCCTTCAGAATGAAAATTCGTGAAAACGGGGAAGCACTATTAAATGTGCTACTTACTATGCATTTAAGATCTAACCAAGAACTGTTAGATATTATTGAAAAAATTGCGATAGAAGTGTCAGAAGAAAGGGTATTGGCCGATATTAACATTGGTGATTTCGTCTATAATGTCAATCTTGGCAGAACGATTTTATACAGCTATTTAAGTAAAACAGGAATTTCATGGTCAGAGATGCAGAAATCAATCAATCTGATCAATTTTTGCTTTGATAAATTTTTATATTATGCCGTATCCCATTTTTCGGAAGCAAAAAATAAAATTATTGAAGAAAAGACGATGTTCATTGATTCGACACATCAGGATCGTTTGACACTTCTCGGACAAATGACCTCAAGTTTTATTCATGAATTTAGAAACCCGCTCACATCTATTCAAGGGTTTATTCAATTACTTAAAGCTGATTTTCCAAATATGAGGTATTTAGATATCATTTCATGTGAATTAGAACAGCTTAATTTTCGAATATCCCAGTTCTTATTACTTTCCAAAAAAGAATTAATTGGGAAGGAGAAGGTTCAATTCGGGTTAAATAAACTTATTGATGAAGTATTAAACTTCCTTTATCCAAGTATTCTTGACGGTAAAGTAAAAATCAAAAAAGATTTAAGTGAAGATTTTAGCTTGAATGGCTATGCTGATGAAATCAGGCAGGTTTTTATTAATATCATATTTAATGCCATTGATGTTCTAAATCATCATGAGACTCCTACTCCCACCATAGAGATTAGCAGCTGTTTGGAAAATAACCAGCAAATTAAAATCTGTATTTCCAATAATGGCCCAGTGATCCCGGCAGAGTTACGAAAAACAATTTTCGAACCTTTTTTCACCACTAAGAAGCTTGGGACAGGTCTTGGATTATTTGTATGTAAAGAAATCATTGAAAAACATAAAGGAAATTTAACCTGTGATTCTTCGATGGATAAAACTACTTTTTCAATTTACTTACCTTTTGCCTTAACACCTGCCGGTCAGGATGAAACAATATTATAAGCATAACGCCAAATCCCGCTTTTAATAAAGCAGGGATTTTTTTATTTGTTTGATCTCCCGACAATGCCCTTTCATGCATATGATATACAAAAAATTTTTTCGGGAGAATTGGCCTATGTTTACATTAAAAGTTGACCATGAAATCGAACTTCAATTGTTTCAAACACATCATGCCATAAAGCTGTATAAACTTGTAGAGGAAAATCGTGAACATTTACGCGAATGGATGCCATGGGTGGATAATATGACAACCCTTTATCATTTTGAGTCCATTATTCCGATGTGGCTCACGCAATTTGCTGAAAATAGCGGAATGAACGTTGGTATTGTTTATAAAGGGGAACTCGTTGGCTCGTTGGGCTTGAATCAAATAGATTGGTACAATAGCATGGCAAGTATCGGTTATTATCTCGCTAAAAATGCTGAAGGCCATGGTATTATCACTCGGTCTGTCCATGCCTTTCTTAATTATGCCTTTTTCCAATTAGGATTAAACCGTATAGAAATTCGCTGTGGTGTGAAAAACAAAAAAAGCAGGGCGATTCCTGAACGGCTTGGTTTTGTGAAAGAGGGAAAACTTAGGGACGGAGAACATTTAAATGGTCATTTTCATGATCTAATTGTTTATAGCAAGCTTGCACGTGAATGGAATTCCTTGCACATTTAAAAATATACCTAATGCCGTCAGTTTGACGGTATTTTTTTTTGCCGCTAGGAAAGCATAAGTGCACTAAGGAAAGCTTCACAGTTCAAAAGCTATGTTTTTCGACGACTACGCATCATGAACCGCCTAATGGGGTTCCCTAGTCGGCAAATTTTCTTATCTATATTTCCTCGTTTTTTTCTATTAACACTTTTTTTGAAATAATATTATGACAATCTTATGTAAAGTTGGAAATAATGAATGTATATAGAGTTAATAGTAAGTGAGGTGGCATACCTTACTATTTGTAGGGTGACTGATGATTTGGATGAATGTGATTATAATAGCTGTTCTTATTGCCTTTACTGCTTTTTTTGTTGCTTCAGAATTTGCCATCGTAAGGGTAAGAACAACACGAATAGACCAATTAGTATCCGAAGGTAACAAAAAAGCTGAAGCTGCGAGAAAGGTGATCTCTAATTTAGATGGATACCTTTCGGCCACACAAGTAGGCATCACCATTACTTCTTTAATTTTAGGATGGCGGGGCGAGTCTACGGTCCGGAAACTTTTGGAGCCAATCTTTTCATGGATTCAATTACCGGTATCTATTGAGCCCATTATTTCGACTGTTCTAGCGTTTGCGATTATTACTTTCTTCAATGTAGTAATCGGGGAATTAGCACCGAAAACATTTGCTATCCAAAAGGCTGAAGAAATTATTATGTTAGTTGCCCAGCCTTTGATATTATTTTATAAACTTTTATATCCGTTCATTTGGATTCTTAATCGTTCAGCTCGATACATAACAGGGCTATTCGGAATTAAACCTGCTTCAGAACAAGAACTTGTAATGTCCGAGGAAGAATTGCGAATGCTCCTATCTCATAGTTATGAGAGCGGTGAAATAAATCAATCCGAATACAAGTATGTGAATAAAATATTCGAGTTTGATGATCGAATTGCAAAAGAAATCATGGTGCCGAGAACTGAAGTCATTACACTATCCAAAGAGGCTGCGATGAATGAAATTATCGAAACAGTTAGACTGGAAAAGTATACAAGGTATCCAATTATTGATGGTGATAAAGACAATATTTTAGGAATTGTCAATATAAAGGAAGTTTTAACGGATTGTATCCAGCAAAAATGTTTAGGTGAAAAACCACTTATTCCATATTTAAAGCCAGTTATTCATGTGATTGAAACCATACCGATTAAAGAACTTTTACTGAAGCTACAAAAAAACCGTTCTCATTTGGCAGTTTTATCCGATGAATATGGTGGTACCGCAGGAATCGTAACGGTTGAAGACATTCTTGAAGAAATTGTCGGGGAAATTCGGGATGAGTTTGATATTGACGAACTCCCTCTAATTCAGAAAAAGGGAAATGGAAATTTTATTTTGGATGGAAAAGTTCTGATCAGCGAAGTAAACGATCTCCTGGGCACTACTCTTGAAGAAGAAGATGTAGACACGATAGGCGGATGGTTTTTAACGCAAAAGTTTGATGTCCATAAGGATGATGTAATTGAAAAGGACGGATACACTTTTCAAATTAAGGAAATTGAAGGTCATCATATTATGTATATTGAGGTAAAGAAAACTAGCTGATTGGCGAGCCGATAGGCAAAGACAGAAGCTTAGTTGCACTTATGCATGATGGGAAAGTTTACTTTCCCATCGCTAAAAAGGAAGCAACGTCTCCTGATTTGGGGACGTTATATATAACGCTTAATTTTTGTAATATTTTGATTTCCATATTCATATTTACTGTAAATTCCCATAAAATATTGATATCAACTAATATCCCAACTAGAACGTTTGACTGTACGGTTTAAATTCTTTATAATTATTGTTAATTTTATATATTGTTGAGGTGGTATGATGGGGCTGTCTATCGAATTGGTGAATTAGCAGAAATAGCAATGGTTTCTAAACGAACGATTGACTATTATACGTCTATAGGGTTATTGAAGGCAGAACGCTCTAAGTCAAATTACCGCATTTATTCGGATGAGTCATTAGAGGATTTAAAATTTATAGAAGAATGTAAGAGTCTGCACTTTCCATTAGACGAGATTAAAAGAAAACTAGAAATGCGTAAAGAAAAAAACATTCGTGAATCAGAAGTGGAAAAACATGTAAGTTCCGTAACACAGCTTATGAAACAACTTAATAGTGACTTATTTGATCTTATACCAATTCTTGAAAAATTGGATGACGAACAAAAAAAGAAGCTAACGAATAATCTAAGCATGCTCCGGACAGCACTAGTGAAATCCCTTTTGAATGTAACGAGTTAATTTTTTCAAAAAACTGGGAGGTGACTCCTTACCCGTCAAAAAACGGATAAGGGAATTTATTTGGACATATTTAACTTGGTTATTATAGCCATTTTAATTGCCTTAACTGCTTTTTTTGTAACTTCAGAATTTGCTATTGTAAAAATTAGAAGTTCAAGAATTGATCAGTTAATTGAGGAAGGAAATTCGAATGCTGTTTCAGCAAAAAAAGTTATATCAAACTTGGATGAATATCTGTCTGCCTGTCAATTAGGTATTACAATAACTGCCTTAGGTTTAGGTTGGATTGGGGAATCGACAATTGAGCACATGCTTGGCCCTCTTTTTCATGAACTAAACATTCCTAAGAGCGCATCGCAAATATTATCAGTTGGAATTGCGTTTGCAACCATTACATTTTTACATGTTGTGGTTGGAGAACTTGCACCTAAAACACTGGCCATCCAAAAGGCTGAACTGATCACTTTGATTGTCTCACGTCCGCTGATTCTATTTTATAAAATCATGTACCCTTTTATTTGGGTTCTAAATGGGTCAGCACGGGTTGTTACTAGTGTCTTTGGGCTAAAGCCCATGTCCGAAAATGAAATAGCCCATACGGAGGAAGAGCTTCGAATTATCCTTTCTGAAAGCTATAAAAGTGGTGAAATTAATCAATCGGAGTTTAAGTATGTAAATAAAATTTTTGAATTTGATAACCGGATTGCAAAAGAAATCATGGTTCCAAGAACAGAAATGGTTTCGTTGTCAAAGGATGATTCATTAGAAACCTTTCTTCAGGTTTTACGCGAAGAAAAGTTCACAAGATATCCTGTCATTGATGGCGATAAAGACCATATTATTGGTCTTGTCAATATCAAGGAGGTTATGACCGATTTAATTGGCAATGAAAAACTATCATCTCACACATTAGAAAGTTATACTCGTCCAATAATTAGAGTAATAGAAACCATTCCAATCCATGATTTATTAGTTAAAATGCAAAAAGACCGTGTGCATATGGCGATTTTAATGGACGAATACGGCGGAACATCGGGACTTGTTACGGTTGAAGATATCCTTGAAGAAATTGTTGGCGAGATTCGTGATGAATTTGATATGGATGAAATTCCAGAAATCCGCAAAATTAAGGAAAACCATTATATTATTGACTCAAAGGTTTTAGTAAGTGAGATCAATGATTTATTGGGTGTTGAAATTGATGATGAAGATATAGATACAATCGGCGGCTGGATTCTGACCGAAAATTACGAGGCTCAAGAAGGCGACATCATTCTTCACGATTCTTATACCTTTAAAATCCTTGATATGGAAGAACATCATATTAAATATATTGAAGTAACAAAAAATATTCATAATGAAGAAACCAACATCCCACAGATAGCCCTATCTAAATCAGAAGTCCTTTCATAAGTACTTTTCTTTCATTTTAAAATAGACCGATTTCTTTCGGTCTATTTTTTATAAAAAAAAACTGTATAATTTCATACAGTCTCCATTTAAAGTTATTTTGTTTTTAAAATGATGATATCCTCTTCTGCTTTTGCTAATTTCACTAAATGAGAATCGAGGCGGCGGTTGATATGATGAATCTCACTGCTCTGTTTTTCCTCAATGCGCTGGAGTGATTCTTTAATATCAGATAAATCAATTTGGTTTACTTCAACCCTATGCTCTATGCTGTCCATCTTCTCTAAGCTCGATAGCCTTTTTTCAATGTTTACCAATGTGGCATTAAATGTACTGATTAAGCTTTTAATATCTTGTATCGTTTCAGTTAGTATTTCAAATTGTTTTTCCATTTTCAAAACCTCCCTTGTCATATTTTTTTATTTTATTTTATCACCGTTTTATTATAAACATGTTACAAAAACAGCAACAATACACGTTGAAATTCTTTGAAAAGGTTTCCAATAGAGCAATTAGAAATTTTTTATTAAAACTTATCTCCATTCAGTTAATTTAAGTCACACATGTGAACAATTCGAAGCTAAAAAGTGAACATTTTTTTAAATCATTGCGGTTAGGTGAAGATTGTGAAAAACGTCACATGCAAAATTCTTGAAAAGATATAATCTTTCAATATAAGGAATTGGAGAGTAACCTCATTTTGTCCGATTCATCAAAATCCTTATGCAATATCAACTAGGAAAAGGTTGGTGTATAATATGTTCATATCTATCGATGAAAAAGCTTCTTCATGGTTCACAAGAGAATTCGACCTCAATAAACCATTCAGTATTAGGATGTTTCCTCAATATGCCGGATTTGGACAAAAACATAAAGGATATAGTCTTGCTTTTTCTGTAGAACATCCAGCAAATATTGGCTTTACTAAAGAAGTTAATGGAATTACCTTCTATGTTGAAGGGAACGATGTTTGGTTTTTCGAAGATACTGAGACTTACTTATCTTTTGATGATTTCCTCGACGAAATACAAGTCACTTTTAATGAAGAAATCGGCTCAGCAATTAATTAATATAATGTTAAATGGATATCCATAGTAATAAAAAACAAGCCGGATGATTTTCCATCCGGCCTTTTTTCATTAATTATTAGTTTACTTGTTTTGCTAAGCTTGGTGGAAGTAATTTTTCACCTTCAAATACTTTGCCAAGTTTTTCTTCACCTTGTGCGAAGATTTCATCCGCTGCATCAAGTGATGGAGCATCCTTTTTCAATTCATCTGCTTTAGCTTGGTAAGAAGCGGCATAATCCTTTATTGCTGCCTCAAGATCAGTCTTTTGGTTCTTCAGTTCTGCAGGAATTTGCACGCTATTTAGCTCAGCAGCTACAGAGCCAGCTGAATCACTTGCTTTAGCTCTATCCTCGGCAGTTGGTAATTCTTCCGGTTTTGCATCTTCCTTTGTTGCTTTTGCCACATATGTATTTAAATCAGCATCTTTTGCATTAATTTTGTTTCCAAGATCCATATAGAATTTAACTAATTCCTTTTTAATATCCACTTTAGGTGCCGCTGCTTCTTTTGGTTCTTCCTTCTTTTCTGTTTTTGCCTCCTCATTGCTTGTACAAGCAGTCAGACCAATGGCCATCGTTAAAGCTGATAATGATACTAAGAACTTTTTCATCTAAGATTCCCCCTATTTCTCTTTTTTACACCTTGATTATTTTACAACATTTAATAAGACGAAAAAAGTACTAAAAGGTTTCAATAAATAAAATTTTTTTAACTTTTTTAATATAAGGTAAAATATTAATTGTTATAATCTTTTCTGAAATTACTATTCTTAACAAAATAATTTGTAAAACTTACGTAATGCTAGCCATGTTCCACTTTACTATTCAGAAAATTAAGAAATAATTGTGAACTATGTTACAATAATGAAAATTTTGGTATATAATAAATATGACATAATATAGTCCTCTCACTCAATGGTTCCTTATCATTCTATTCCTATAATTTTCATAGAAAGGAGTTGAACATTACGGAACATTCGAGGCCTCAGGTAGTCTTGTTTAAAAGGGGGCATAAAATTATGAAGTACAAGTTTTTTTTCGGAATAGGAATTGGCTGGCTATCTGTTTACTCAATGGTTCAAAAATACTTTAAATCTCCCAAACAGAAAGATAAGGGGAATGAGAATACAGTAAATATGAAATTGAAGGATAGCAAAAACTATCCGATTATAGATGTGTCTATTGACGATGTACGTAAATCTATTAGGGCGTTTTCTAATAATCTGCCAAAGGGAGTTTTCCGGACCATTCTTGTTCAAGAGGATAATAGTATCGACTTTAAACAGCTTGCTTCACTCCTTGGCGGTATTCCTTCTAAAAAGTTTTATATGTCAAAAGAAACCTATGATTTATTTGAAGAAAGTGAAAAACAAATTCCAATTGAAATGGATATCATTCAAAAGGCCGTTGATCAATATGTAAAAGAGAATAAGGAATTTCCAATGTTAAAATTTGATCCTCAGCAAAGAGTGAATTATTATCAGCTATTACAGGACAAATACCTTAAAGCAGCGCCAAAAACACAATTTTATATTACTGACCTAGATGGTCTGATAACACATATAATGCCACAGAAAAAAAATTCCTCTCAAAGATGAGAGGAATTTTTTTGTTCCATATTCTTTATTGAATTAAGGCACCATCTTTTACGATTTAGTCCATTTCAATTGAAGTGTTGACCACCATATGCCCATTATCGCAAAGAAAGTTTCGCTTATTGTAAACAAAGTAACTATTTTCTAACAATAAAAAGTATTTTTACTTCTTTTTAAGCAATTACTGTTTTAAAAAGATGTTTTTTTTTGCTTTTTTTTCAGCTATATTGAGATAATAGCACTAAACAATAATATTTATTTAAAAACGAGGGGTATAAAGATGTTAAAACAGAAGAATAAATCGCAGCATTTAGCGACTATTTCTCTTGCAGTGATGGCAATCGGATTTCTGATAACTATGCCAATACGGGATTCACTATGGGGAATCATTCTGCAGGGTGGTTTTGAAGCAGGGCTTGTTGGGGGCCTTGCGGATTGGTTTGCTGTTACCGCCTTATTTCGACACCCATTAGGTATTCCAATCCCCCATACGGCATTGCTGCCAAAAAACCGAAAAAGAATTATCGCGGGGATTATCTCGATGCTTGAAAACGATTGGCTAACGAAAGAGAGCATTCGAAAAAAAATTGATACTCTTAATTTTTCTGAAAAGCTGTTTTCGATTATTGACAAGGAAATTCATTCAAAGGCAATTCAAAAAAATTTCATCAATCTGATTCAACATTTAATTCATACGATTGATACTAAGAAAATTGCTCCGGTAATTGAAAAGGAATTAAAATCCCAGTTATATAAATTAGATACTAAGAATTACCTCCCTTTGATAATTGATCAGGTTATGGAAAGAAAATACGATGAAAAAACACTTGATATTATTTTAAAAGAAGTTTATGAGTGGGCGGAAAAAGATAGTACCAAGTACAAGCTAGGCGGGTTAGCAGTTGACGCTGTAGAAAATATTAAAGCCGATGGGTTTATGCAATTTGCATTAAAGTCATTTAGTAATCTCGTTAACGAAGAAAAGCTGGGTAATATTATCCAAAGCCTTATTCTAAAAGGAGTGGACAGCTTTCGGGATCCCTATAATCCAAATAGAAAAACATTAATGATTCATATTCATAATAAGCTGGAGTCAGTAAAAAATGATGAAAAAGTTTACGAGGAACTTAATCACCTAAAGACTCAATTGATTGGAAAATGGGAACCTCAAGAACAAATTATTTCTTTACTTAACAATTTGAAGCAAAAAGCGCATGATTTCGTCGAAGAAGCAAACTTTTTCAATCATTACATTCTCCCGATTATCATTGATGGGCTAGAAAATTTAAAAGCAACTCCTGAAAAAGTCAATTCTTTAGAAACTTGGATTAAGCAGCAAATTACCAGCTTTGTTGATAAAAATCATACAAAGATTGGCAAACTTGTCGAGGAAAATTTAGAAAGACTTGATGATAAAACCCTCATTACAATGGTTGAAACAAATGTAGGCAAAGACCTGCAATGGATTCGTGTTAATGGGGCTGTTTGCGGATTTTTAATTGGACTTGTATTAGTAGGTATAAAAGCCTTACTATAAACGATAGAGCCGCCTATAAAAAGGCGGCTTTTTTTATTTCTTTAGAAAAAAATCATGTGTTGTCCTCTAAAACCTAAGTTCTTTTTTAAAAAACCCCCTCATATTTAGTACTGTAGTCACTATTTTTAAATTTGAAGGAGGGTAGAAAGATGGCAGTTAAGTTTATTAAAATTTCTGTTTTGTATTTTGTCATCGGAGCCTGTATCGGTATGTATATGTCAATGACAGAAAAATTCAGCTTCACACCCGTTCATGTTCATATTATTTTATTAGGCTGGATGTCAATGGCACTCGCAGGACTTATTTATGTCGTTTTTCCAACTGCAGCCAAAACTGCACTTGCAAAGGTTCATTTCTGGCTGCATAATATCTCCTTACCAATCATGATGATTGGGCTTGCATTCCTTGTATCAGGTATGGATAAAGCCGGGCCAGCGGTTGCTACTGGTGGTACATTGATGGTTTTAGGAATCATTGTCTTTGCAATCAACATTTTAAAAAATGTGAATAACTAATCTGACCTTATTTTTTCTCCTTTTTATTCTAGATTATAAGAAATGCTAAATTGTTTACTTTTATGAAAAGACACCGAGATTTCGGTGTCTTTATTACATTATTAGAATAAATAATCGACTTCCTCTAAACTGATGCTTTTCTAATACCCTCTAAAAACATATTGCTCTTTTGGAGCATCAGTCTTTGACCATTCCTCGACTTTTAAATAGGGAATATTGGTTTTAAATGGCTGATAATAAATCGTGGAGATTTTCCCTTTCACTGTAACCCACTCATCATTTTTCAACTTCGTTCCCTCCGGCATGTCAACAAGCATTCCAAAGACTCCGGAGTCAGCTATACAGTGGATAACACCAAATCTGAAGACAAAAAGCTGATTTTTATCGATGGTTTCCTTATCATTGAAAACAAACCCTTTAAATTCAATTTCTTTTCCTAGAAAATCACCTGGAAAATTATAAATTGTTTCCATTCCTTTTAGGTAATTTTGATCATTCAAGATAATCGTACTTTGATCTACGTATTTTTTCTTTTCCTTTTTCATTAACTTATCATAGTCATCTTTTCCATAATATACACTTGTATCTGGTCGAAGAAATTGTTGCTGCATAAACGAGTCCCCTTGTCCTTCATCATAAATAGGAAAATGGAATCCTTTTGCCTTCACAATATTGGAATCAAGAGTAGCGATGGGAAAAAATAAACCAGAAATAATCGGAAAAGCAAAAATTGGGTAGACATACAACTTTTTATACCACTTATCTTCTTTTGAATGATTGTGACCACAATGATCATGGTCGCATCCGGCATCTTTTGAAGGCTCCTTATTCAGCATCAGAATTTGAACAATGGTTAACAATAGTAAGGCATAACCAGCAGCTGCTGATAGGTAAGAATATTTCATATTGATATATTTATTAATATCTCCGGTAATATGAAGGTGAAATATTAAATAAGTAAAACCAATTAGGATCAAACTTCTAATCATCGTAACAACTCCTTAAAACAGCAAAGAGTATCCAAAAACAATTACAAAAACAGCAACAACAATCATAAGGACAAGGCGTTTTTTAAATGTTGCAAGCATCATCATTAAATTTTTGATATCCACCATTGGCCCAAAAACTAAAAATGCTAATAGTGACCCAGTTGAAAATGTCGTTCTAAAAGAAGATGCAATAAACGCATCTGCTTCCGAGCATAATGAAAGAATGAATGACAATGCCATCATAACTAAAGAGGACGATGCAGGTCCTTGTCCAATGGAAACAAGTGTTGACGTTTTAACATATGTTTGCACCGCAGCAGCAATGAGAGAACCAATCACTAAATATTTTCCCATTGAGAAAAATTCCTCAACGGCATGTTCAAGTGTACGCCAAACTTTCTTCCAAAAAGTAGTCTTTTCATGATTATGATGGTGATGATAATTTTCTTTAAATGGATTTCCCTTGTATCGATAGGCAATAAATATGCCTGTTACTATTGCAACAATAATGGCACCTAGTCCGCGATAAAGCGGCATTTTCCAGTCACTGCCGAAAGCGATATAGGTTGCAAATAGTACAACTGGGTTAATAATCGGCGCCGTAAGCATAAAGGCAATGCCCGCTGAAATCGGAACACCTTTTGATACAAGCCGACTGACAATCGGAACAATCCCGCATTCACAAGATGGAAATAATATCCCTAAAAAACTTGCAAATACCACCGCAAGAACACGATTCTTAGGCATTATTTTAGCAATCATTTCTTCGGTAACAAAAATTTGAATAATTCCTGAAATTAAAACTCCTAAAGTTACAAAAGGTAAGGCTTCGATTAAGATTGAAATAAAAATGGTATTCATCTGTAAAAAAGATTGCGGTAATGATATACCAAACATAGCAGTCCTCCTATATGACAAGACTCATGGAAACTACTATACTCTCATCACTAGATTTCGTCCAACGAAAAATATGGAATAAACAAAGAAATAATTCCTGTTAAGAAACCAAAACGCCACCGACCAAATGATGGCGGCAGCGTTCCTCTATCGTTGGTAAGTTTCTAAGTATTTCTTTCTTAGCTTTGCTTTTTCTTTATCTGATTTTCTGTAATCGTAATGATATATAGCACCTTCCCAATCTCCATACATGGGGTTAGGGAAAACAATTAATTTTTTTCCGAATTCTTCTTCAGAATTTTCAACAGCTTGATTCCTTTCAGAAACCGATAACTTATCAAAACCGCTAAAATCTCCTAAGTTGTCACCAAATAATAATACGATTTCATGCGTTTTCGCAACTTCCATGCGTCGGGTTTCTTTGCCGTTTTCACTAGGCTGCCTTAATAAAACATGATCTGTATCCACTTGCGGGGCACCAATACTTTGTAAATTTTTCAATGTTGCCTCTTTTTGCGCTTCCTTACGGTTGGATATGTAGTAAATCACTACACCCTTTGAATCTGCATATTTTAAAAATTCAACCGCACCAGGCAAAGGCAAAGCTTCCGCCCTGTTAAACCATTCACTCCAATTGAATGGTTTACCTTTACCTTTAAGGACAAACCATGCAAGATGGGGGCTGTTATCCAGAATTGTCTCGTCAATATCAAGAACAATCGCGGGCTTTAAACCATTATTTTTTGGTTGTTTACTTAGGATCTCATCCAATCTCATTTTCCCTATATTATAACCTTGGTAATATAATGCCTTTGCTTCCCCAGATTTTTGGTACCAGAGAACAGACATTGTATTTTGTTCATACAAGTTAAGTGTGGGTCTTCCTATAGGTTCAGCTTTTACATTTACATTCGTAAGAGAGAGCAAAAGTACCACAGCCATGAACCATCCTGTCAACTTCTTCATAAAAGAGGACCTCCTTTTTCATTACACAATGTTAGTATGTGAAAAAAAGAAAAATCCAAGCTATCTTTTAAAGAAAACTCGCATATTGGCAAGGACAAAGGTGTAGTTCATCGAAAAGCATAGCTTTTCGAATGCGAAGCTTATGCTCACTAAGCTTCCCATAGTGCACTTATGTCCGATAGGAAAGTTTTACTTTCCTATCGGGCAAGAAAAAAGCAGAGGGCTCCATTATTTTAGAACCCTCTGCTTTATTGATGTTTGAGTAATAAACTTAGCCAACTCGTTTTTTAGATGTAGTATTGATTGAGTCTCGTTTATGAAAGCCTTTTATATAATAAACCACAACCAAGAAGATTAGGAAAAGTGGTCCGATCACCAAAGCAATTCTAGTATCAGGATTATAAGCCATCAACCCAATTACAAAGGCTAAAAAGGCTAAAGCAATATAAGAAGTATATGGGAATAACGGCATTCTATATTTCAAAGATCTCGCTTCACTCGGTTTTAAGGTTTTACGATAACGAATTTGCGACAACAGAATGATTCCCCAAGTCCAAATGGCCCCAAAGGTAGCAATACTTGTAACCCATGTAAAAACTTTTGCAGGAACAATGTAATTTAACATTACTCCAATTAGAAGTGCACCTGCAGAAGCCAACACCGCTGCCCCTGGAACTCCAGTTTTTGTTACTTTTCCAAAGTTGCGTGGTGCTTCACCATGCTCAGCAAGGTTAAATAACATCCGAGCCGTACTAAAAATCCCACTATTACAAGATGAAAGTGCTGCAGTGAGTACAACAAAGTTAATTATTCCGGCTGCACCTGGTATTCCGATTTTTTCAAAGGTTAGCACAAACGGGCTTCCTTTTGTTCCAATTTCTTCCCAAGGATAGATAGACATGATGACAAACAAGGCACCAACATAAAAAATGAGGATTCGCCAAAATACAGTATCTATTGCTCTAGATAGGGTTTTTTCTGGATTTTTTACCTCTCCTGCCGTAACCCCAATCATTTCAATACCAAGATAAGCAAACATAACCATTTGCAATGATAGTAAGACACCTTTTATTCCATTTGGAAAAAAACCGCCATGATCCCATAAATTTTTAATACCAGTGGCAATTCCGCCATTACCAAAGCCAAAGAAAATCATTCCGGCGCCAATTGCAATCATCGCAATAATCGTGATAATTTTAATAAGGGCAAACCAGAATTCTAATTCCCCGTATGCCTTTACCGCAAGGAAGTTTACTGCTGCCATAATCACTAGTGCTGACAGCGCCCAAATCCATCTCGGAACATTCGGGAACCAATATTCCATGTAAATGCCTACAGCTGTAATCTCGGCCATACAGGTAACAACCCATAAAAACCAATAGTTCCAACCGGTAATATACCCCGCAAGCGGTCCTAAGTAATCACGAGCATATTTACTAAATGAGCCTGCCACTGGTTTTTGAATCGCCATCTCTCCTAAAGCTCTCATGATAAAAAACATGATTACTCCACTAGCAGCATACCCTAACAAAATACCCGGTCCAGCCATTTTAATTGCGGTTGCCGACCCAAGAAATAATCCAACCCCAATTGCTGCCCCTAGAGACATTAATGTAATATGTCTTTCTTCTAAACCGCGTTGAAGTTCTTTTCCATGAGTGTTTTTACTCATATAGTAATCTCCCCCTGATTAACAAACTTCTAATTTCTCATCCATCCCACTTATCCTTTGCTCTCATTTTCTACTATAAAGAAAAGAGAAAAAATATTTATAACTTTCTTAGGATAAAAATAATATTATTTATTATATACTACAAAAAATTATTTTTCTCCCTTCCTTTATATTGTTAGCGCTTTCAAATAAGAATAGTTCAAATTTTTATTTTTTTGAACATTTCATGAAAACATTTTAACATTATTGTGAACAATCTTTTTTTGTTAAAAAACAAGAAATTTTTATTTTTTTTTTGTAAAATTAAACAAAGACAACATAATATTTTTTTGCTAATCAAAAAAAATAAACTAAAATAGTTCTATATATATATATAGTGGAGGTTTTCATTTTGAATGCTAGACAACATGACCCCTTTAAAACTGCTTTTGAAAGTTTAGATGAGTTCGCCGACCTCATTAGCCAAGTTTTGAAGTGCCCAATTACAATAGAGGATGCAAACCATCGCCTTCTTGCTTACAGTACGCATGATGAACGCACCGATCCTGCAAGAGTTTCTACAATTATTGGCAGAAGAGTACCGGAAAAGGTTATCAATCAATTATGGAAAGAAGGAACAATTCCAACACTACTTAGGACCCGGGACCCTATTCGCGTGAAAAATATGAATGATATTGGACTTAATAATAGAGTGGCGATCTCTATTTGGAAGCAAGACGAGGTTTTAGGGTTTATATGGGCGATAGAAATTGATAAAAGATTAACAGATGAAGATTTTGATTTACTAAAAAAAGCGGCAGATGCAGCAAAGAATAAACTTCTGCAGCTGCAAACGAGAAAAAATAAAAAAGAAGAGCATTCACAAGAATTCTTCTGGAAACTATTAACTGGCCATCTAAAGGGTGAAAAGGAAATCACCGAAAAATTCCAATCAATGCAAATCACGCCCGCCCCATCCTTTGCCGTTGTCGTATTTCAATTTCGGCAAAATATCACAAGCAAAGAGGAGCAGTCAATATCCTATCTGTTAAAAACAAACCAACGTTTGAAAATTATGCTTAATACAATTGACTGCAATCAACTTATTCTATTAGTATCCGCAACCAATATCGATAAACCTTTTCATGAGCTTGACCATTTTGTCCAGACATTTATTTGGAAGATGGATGATCGATACGGAATTAAGGAAATCACTCCTGTATATAGCAGTATTTATATGGATTATCAATTAATCGGCAAAGCTTTTGGAGAAGCATTGGCGGTTTTGTCGATTAAAGAAAAATTCCCAATGGAGACAATGGACATTTATAATTATCAGAAGCTAGGAATTTACCAGCTTTTTGAACTTATTCTAGAAAAAAGACGAAATGAGGACTATGAAAATTACTCTTTAAAACGTCTCCATCAGTATGACAAAAAGCATAACAGTAATCTTGTCGAAACATTAGAGGTGTTTTTAAATCTAGATAACAATATTAATGATGCAGCCAAAGAATTAAATGTCCATGCCAACACACTTAATTATCGGTTAAAGCGAATCACTGAAATTGGAGATGTTAATTTCAAAGATCCAAACCAAAAAATGATCCTTTACCTTGATTTGAAACTCGAAAAATATAATGGGATTTGAACATTTTGTGAAAATCCCCAAAAACAATAAAAATATTTCTCCTTTCTTAACAAAGAAATTCTGTGGCAAACATTTTATACTTTATCCATAGTAAAATACTTCAAAGGTATTAAGGGAGGAATTCGGAATATGTTTATTGGAGTACCTAAAGAAATTAAAAACAATGAAAATCGTGTAGCACTTACGCCGGCAGGTGTCGTTTCATTACTGAATGCTGGTCATGCTGTATTAGTGGAAAAAGACGCCGGAATTGGAAGCGGTTTCACAAATGATGATTATGCAAAAGCTGGTGCTGAGATTCTTGAAAGCGCTGAACATGTCTGGGCTAAATCAGAAATGATTATGAAAGTTAAAGAACCACTATCAAGTGAATATCAATACTTCCGTCCAGGATTAATTTTATTTACTTATTTACACCTTGCGGCAGAGCCTTCATTAGCAAAAGCACTTAAAGAGAATGGTGTTATCGCGATCGCTTATGAAACAGTTGCGGTAAATAGAACTCTTCCACTTCTAACACCAATGAGTGAAGTTGCCGGCCGTATGGCTGCCCAAATTGGGGCACAATTCTTGCAAAAAAATAACGGGGGCCAAGGAATTCTGCTTGCAGGCGTACCGGGTGTAAATCGCGGCAAGGTCACGATTATCGGCGGCGGTATTGTTGGTACCAACGCTGCTAAAATGGCAATTGGTTTAGGTGCTGATGTAACCATTATCGATTTAAGCGCTGACCGTTTGCGCCAGCTGGATGACATTTTCGGAAATCAGATCAAAACATTAATGTCTAATCCATTTAACATCTCGGAAGCAGTTGCAGAAGCCGATCTTCTTATTGGTGCTGTATTAATTCCAGGTGCTAAGGCTCCTAAACTTGTTTCAGAAGAAATGGTTAAATCAATGAAGCCAGGTTCAGTTATTGTCGATGTTGCGATTGACCAAGGTGGAATTGTTGAAACCTCTGATCATGTAACAACACATGACAACCCTATATTTGTAAAACATGGTGTTGTCCACTATTCTGTTGCAAATATGCCTGGTGCTGTTCCAAGAACTTCGACCATCGCCCTAACAAACGTTACGGTACCATACGCATTGCAAATCGCAAATAAAGGGGTTTTCAAAGCCATTTCTGAAAATGCTGCTTTAAAACTTGGTGTGAATGTTGCCAATGGAGAAATCACTTACGAAGCGGTAGCAAAAGATCTTGGTTATGATTATGTAACAGTAGAAAATGCATTAGAAAAAGAACTTTCCTCCCTATAATAAACAGCTTTAAGAGGATGTCTCCAACAGGTCTAACCTATTGGAGACATCCTCTCATGTTATTATTCCGCATTAACAGGCAGTAAGCTCTTCCTCTGATTGAAGTTTCACCTTATAAATACTTCCTATGAACGCCCTTCCCATCATAAGAAAAAAGCATTTTTCTTTCTTCAATAATTGTTTCGATATGAACCGGTCTGCCCCACAGCTGCTGAATATAAGGGAGTACCTTTTCAAGGTATTTTACATCAAGTTCGATACCCTCATACCAGTGTTTTAAGTATAGCTCACCATTTTTCAAATAGTCGCCATCATTGACCGTAATATATGGAAATCCCCCGTTTACCCGCATATTCACGAGCTGGTCTCGGATATGCTCCCACTCTTTATCAACAATTTTATAATCTCGTCCTTGCTTTTGGAAAAGATACATATCTTCTCTCATGACGAGATCCTTATTTAGGTAGTTGCGAAGAAAAGAAATGTCCGATTCAACTTCTCGAACTTCAAACATTTTTTCCCTGCCCGAACCTGGCTGTACTCCTCTACGCTTCATTTCCTCTGTTGGGTTATTATACCGTTCTTCGATGTCCTCAAAGATTTTTATACCAAGATAATATGGGTTTATCCCTGTTTTGGATGGCTGAACAACCCCGGCATTCAATTTTGCGAATTCGATAGATTCACCACTTGTTAAATCCATTTCCCGTAAAATTCGTTGGTGCCAATACGAAGCCCATCCCTCATTCATGATTTTTGTTTCAAGCTGGGGCCAGAAGTAGAGCATTTCTTCCCTCATCATTGTTAGGACATCCCGCTGCCAATCTTCAAGCTCTCTGCTGTAGGTCTCGATAAATAGTAATAAGTCCTTTTCAGGTCTTGGGGGAAATTTCTTTTTCCTTGGTTGAATGGTCTCCTTTTTATCTTTTTCATCCAGCTTCCAAAGATCATCATAGGGCGTTACCACTTGATGTTCATCATCTTCATCATCCTCATCGTCTCCAATGGACCAGGAAAGCTTTGGCCTCATGAGCGATGGGTCAATATGTTCGTCAATAGCCAACACAGCGTCTAAAAAGGTTTCTACTTCCCTTTTTCCATATTGGATTTCATATTGATGGATTCTTTCTGCTGTTGCTGCCATACTTTCGACCATATCCCGCTTTGTATTTTGGAAGCGAACGTTATTCTTAAAGAAATCACAATGGGCTAATACGTGAGCAACAATCAGTTTATTTTGAATAAGGGTATTAGAATCAAGTAAAAAGGCATAACATGGATTTGAGTTAATAACAAGTTCATATATTTTGCTAAGTCCTAAATCATAATGCAGTTTCATTTTATGAAATTGCTTCCCGAAGCTCCAATGTGAAAATCGGGTCGGCATTCCATAGGCTCCAAAGGTATAAATAATTTCAGATGGACAAATTTCGTAACGCATCGGATAATAATCCAAACCAAAGCCGCTTGCGATTTCAGTAATTTCACTAATGGCATATTCAAGCTGCTTTCGACCTTCAACATTCATTCGCCACTCCCCCTTTTCCTCTTACCACAATGTATGAGGCTAAGGCGGGAATGATGAGAAAGAAGCAAAAAACAATAAGCAATCTCGCTTATTGTTTTTGGGTCTCAACCGTTAAATTAAGAAGTTTATTATTTCTTATATCATGATTTACTCTAATTATCACAAAGAAAATCTGATTTTTTCTTGTACTTTGAACCTAAATCCATCTTCCACCTTCATATCATTAATTTTTTTTCTGCCTAGATATTCGTAGTCCCGAACTGGCTCCCCTGGAAAATCTTCCTTGATGACTGCCATTGCAATTCGACCGTATTTTTCATAATCAGGTTTTTGAGCAAATCCTGGCTTCTGAAAGTTAATAATAAGAGAACACATAATCAGGATAGCTGCTAAATATTTTTTCATCCCCATTACCACCTTAATTTCTGATAAATTTAGCTTTCCCTGGAGAATGAACCATTATGATTTTTTTCGTCAATTTTTCTTGCTTCTTTTGCCAACTTAAGGCCAACATATTTGTTTCGTTCCCATTCTTTTTTTAAAACAGCTAGGGGAGGGCTTGTTTCACCAACAAGATAGCTAATTTCAATCGTCATGGCTGGTCTGTGATATGTTGTAATAAACCAATCGGTAAATCCTCCACCCACTGCATCCGGATCAGGTTTCGCTAATTTATAGCCAGTTAAATTAGCGACTTTTTTAGCTACTTTATAATCCCTTTTAAGATATTTACCATTTTTATAATTCCAAAAAATTTCTCTTCCAGCTGTATGATAGGCTATGGCAATAGAAGGGTTAATTTCTTTAATAAATTTGGTTAAAGCGATTACTTCCTTAGCTTCGAGTGGCTTTTTCCCTTTATAAAATTTATAACTAGGTTCTCCTGGTTCTTGATTTAGTCCTTTCCACCCTGCTG
This sequence comes from Neobacillus sp. WH10, assembly GCF_030123405.1. Lineage (GTDB taxonomy): Bacteria > Bacillota > Bacilli > Bacillales > Cytobacillaceae > Neobacillus. The sequence goes on along the minus strand of NZ_CP126110.1, from coordinate 1,469,223 downwards.
GGTATTGTCTGTTTAAGTCTATACCCATGCCATTGGCTTTCCATCTTTCAAAGTGGTTTAATCCTTCATTCATGATCAACAATCGTTGTATATGCATAGCTGGAAACCCTGTCATGTTATTTTGTTGAATGTTTACACCGTCTGGATTTAACATTGGTATAAACCAAATAGAAACTTCATTAAGAATATTTGTGGAAGTAAATCCGATTTTCCCCGAACCTTGATATGCTTCAGCATAGGACTCAAGCATTTTCATCAAAAGTGCACTCGTAAGCCATTCACGTCCATGATGTGCACCAATTAATACGATATTTTTTTTGCCCTTCCCGATCTTAATTCCCCAAATATTCTTTCCAAAGTGGGTTGTTCCAATTGATTTTATCTCAATATGCCTTTTATATTTTTTCTGTATTTTTTCAAGATCTTGCTCCAACTGTTCATAAGAATATGGTTTTTCCACTTTCATCTTTTTTGCCTGTGTTGCTGTTTCAAATAAAAAAAAGACAACAAGAAGGATACTAATGAATTTAGCCATTAAACCCCCCCTTTTTACTAAAAGACCATTATTTATTCAGGTAAATGTTGAAAACAGCGGAATCATTGGGTGTCCAACATTTTCTGTGAAAGTTATCGTCAGAATGTCATACAATAATCTCAACTCCTAATAAGGAGGAGAAAAGACAAATGAATAAATTGGACTACGACCGAGCTTTATACTATACGCACCGATCAGAATGGGATAATTTACTGATTTTAATGGTACGGACTAAGGACCAATTTTTATCAAAAAAGATTGAACAATTTCTCCATGCCTACAATTTTGAACGTGACTACACTGTAATTGAAACGAAACTTTATAGTCTTCTTCGTTACATCGACCATGCTAACGAAAACGTAGAACCAGATGTAAAAGGGATACCGATGTATAGTCTTTCCTAAAAAATAAAGCGGATACCGTTTTTGTTGAGAAAATTTTTTACAACCGGGCCAAAGAATTCCACCAAAAAACGGCTTCCTCGTTGGAAGCCGTTTTTCTTAGGAAAAATATCAGTATAAAAATAAATGGGCGCTTTCGCTTTTTTTACGCGATTGGGTATTCTTGAACGAATGGGTGTAAAACGATTTCATCAATCAGCATATGCTTTGGAGCGGACGCCATATAAACTACGGCATTTGCGATGTCCTCGACCTTTAGCCAGTCTTTTTTATCTGGTAAGCCTTGAGTTGATTCTGCAAAATAAGTATCTACCATTCCGGGATTGATGGTGCCGACGCGGATACCGTATTCGCGTACTTCCTGGGCAACCGATCCGGAAAAACCTTGGACTGCATATTTAGTTGCGGTATAGGCCGCACCATTTGGGATTGTGTAGCGGGCAACATCAGAAGAGATATTAATTATTGTTCCGGACTTCCTCTCCTTCATATGTGGAAGGACTGCCTTTGTAGCCAAGAACACACCTTGGACATTCACTTCAAAAATCCTCTTCCACTCTTCTACTGTTACTTCTTCTGTTAATTTAAAGAAACCTACACCTGCATTATTTACAAGAACATCAACCTTGCCGTAGGTTTCAATCGTTTTCCTAACTACTTCCTTCAAGTCCTCTTCATTTGAAACATCTGCTTGAACAGGGAGGATATTGGGAAAGCCCATATCCTTTAATTCTTCAGCAGTATTCGATACTTGCGAAGAACTGCCAACAATTGTTACTTTCATCCCTTGCTCAGCAAGTTTTATTGCGATTTCCTTGCCAATTCCTCTTGATGCACCAGTAACTATCGCAATTTGGTCTTTTAACATATTATTTCTTCCCTTCATGTTGAAAATATCCTCGAAAGACGGGTTGTTCAAATACTACATTCCTTGAACCAATTTCACTTTTTTATCAATTAGCTCCAAAAATTCTTTTTTAATAGCTTGAAGCTTGGATTCACTTTCAGCAAAACTTTCTCGATTTACCCCAAAGTAGAATTTCACTTTTGGTTCTGTTCCTGATGGTCTTAAACAAACCCATGAGCCATCCTCAAAAATATATTTCAAGACATTCGATTTTGGTAAATCAATTTTTTCTTCACCATTTTGCGTTACGCGGATACCTGTCAGATAATCTTCGGTTGCAAAAGTTTTAAATTCACCTAGGTGGGTTAATGGCTCGTTACGGAAGGAGGACAAAAGACGCTGGATCATTTCTGCTCCTTCCTTTCCTTTTAACGTTAAGGAGTGCAGTCCTTCCAGATAATACCCATATTTTTTAAATACTTGCTGCATTCCTTCATAAAGGGTCATACCTTGTTTTTTATAATAAGCACAAACCTCTGTTGCCAACAATGCCGCTTGTACAGCGTCCTTATCTCGAGCAAAGTCACCGATTAAATAGCCGTAAGACTCCTCATAACCAAATAGGAAAGTATGCTCACCTGTTGTTTCATATTGCTTAATTTTTTCAGCAATAAACTTAAATCCTGTTAATACATCAACCGTTTCTAATTGGTAAGCTGAAGCGATTTTCCTTCCTATTTCAGATGTTACGATTGTTTTCAAAATAACACCATTTTGCGCCAGTGTTTCTTTTTCCTTTTTTTGAGAAAGCAGATAATCAAGTAATAGCGCTCCAGTTTGGTTGCCCGTGAGAACGACATATTCACCTTCGTAATTAGGAACAGCAATCCCTAAGCGGTCTGCATCTGGATCAGTCGCAATTAATATGTCTGCCCCTACTTTTTTTCCATCGCGGATGGCTAATTCAAAGGCAGCATGCTCTTCAGGATTCGGACTCTTTACTGTCGAAAATTCTGGGTCTGGCAGTTCTTGTTCTTTTACCACTGTTACATTTTTATACCCTAATGCAGCTAGTGCGGCACGAACAGGTTTATTTGCCGTTCCATGTAAAGGAGTAAAAACAATCTTAATATCCGATTCTTCTGCAAGAACAGGATTCTCTGAAATTGTTTTTAGTTTTTCAATATAGACTTGATCAATTTCTGAGCCGATGGTTTTAATTAACCCTGACTCTTTTAATTTTTCCTCATTGTTGACCTCGATTAACAATTCATTCTCGATTTCGTTTACCTTTGAAATGACTAAGTCAGCTGCTTTAGGCGCAAGCTGAGCGCCATCTGACCCGTACACTTTATAACCATTATATTCCGGTGGATTATGGCTGGCAGTAATGACAATTCCGGAAAAAGCATTTAGGTATCTTAAAGCAAAAGAAAGTTCCGGAGTTGGTCTTAGTTCATCGAAAACATATGTTTGAATCCCTTTTGTTGCGAGTGTCATAGCAGCCTCCATGGCGAATTCCGGAGATTTATGACGTGAATCATACGCAATTACAACGCCACGCTGTTTTGCTTCTTTACCATGTTCTTCTATGTATGCAGCTAAGCCTGCTGAAGCTTTACGAACAGTGTAAATATTCATACGGTTGGTTCCAACACCTATTTCACCGCGCATTCCGCCTGTTCCAAATTCTAAGTTCTTGTAAAAAGCCTCTTCTAAACTCTTTTCATCCTTCTTCAATTCCTCTAATTGATTTTTTAATTCCGGATCTAATCCCTTAAATTCAATCCAACTATTTGCAATTACTCTCCAATCCAAAAAAAGTCCCTCCTATTTCAGTCTACTATTTATTGTTTCTAAGTTCCCTTTTGTTACTCCTTCTAAAATCCTACGAACTTAGATGACAATATCTGCAGAATGTAAGTGATTCCATTCACATTTCATCATACAACAAAAATATTCATCCTTTAAGACTAATAGTAGAAAAAAGCCTGAAAAAATTTCAGGCTGTCCTCTTTCCTATATTATCAATTCATTGTCTGCCTTAGTATATATACTGATCATCGTGTTTTTCAACCTTTTTGCATCTACAAATTGTTCAAACTCAAACGGAAAAAATAGTCCAAATTCCTTAAGAGTTACAACATTTTTGTTAAATACCGTTTCGTATTGTTCATCCAGCTGTGTGGACTCAAGAATCGATATTAACGTTTGGATGCACGTCATCACCTGAAAAGCATCTTTTAACGTGCTATAATCTTCAGAAGAACGCAAAACCTTTAGCTGCTCAAACTCACAAATTTCCTCATCATTAAAATATAGAGGAAAAATATTAGAATAAATGTACCTCACCAGTTCATTAATTTTTTCTTCTTGACTTGGTGTCGAGGCAAATACTATTTTCACTTGTAACCCACCTTTGCCATCGCTTTTTTCTGACGAATTTTATATCATAAGAATAACATAACTGCTGAAGTATAAACGGTGGTAATTAGTGGATAACAAAAGGAGAAATTATGTTAAAAACGGTACGTAAAGGCGAGTGGTTTCACATTATTGTCCCAAAAGAATGGGAAGGCACAACAGTTGAAGAGATTTTTCGTCAGGTATGGGAAGCTCCCAAAAAATTAACTCATCATTTTCGGACAGAGAATAAGGTTTTGGTAAATGGCAGCCGTATTAATTGGAATTTGCCACTAACTCCCGGCACAACGCTGCAAATACAGCTCTTTGAAGACGAGGATCCCCAAGTAATCCCGTATTACTATGATATTGACATCCTATTTGAAGATGACCATGTTTTAGTGATTAATAAGCCGCCATTTATGAACACTCATCCTAATAACCCTTTGAAGGATTCAAATACACTTATTAATGCTGCTGCATTTTATTTACAGTCTAAAGGGGAAATAAGAAATATTCGACAAATTCATCGATTAGACCAAAATACCACAGGGACAATCCTATTTGCCAAGCATGCGTTAGCAGGAGCAATTTTAGACAAGATGTTAGAAAAACGAGACATAAAACGAACCTATATTGCTGCCGTACATGGACTGCTTCGGCAAAAAAAAGGGACAATAAATAAACCAATCGGCCGTGACCGTCACCATCCGACGAAAAGAAGGGTTTCTCCAACAGGCCAGGAAGCAATTACCCATTATCAGTTGTTAAAAGATGATAAAAACAAACAGCTTTCATATATGAAATGTTGGCTTGAGACAGGAAGAACCCATCAAATCAGAGTCCATTTAAGTCACTTAGGACACCCAATAGTTGGGGATACATTATATGGGGGACAGCCAGTGATATTAAGGCAGGCACTGCATGCTGCTAAACTGGAATTCAGCCACCCCATGACTAAAGAAAAGTTGGTCTGTCATGCTCCCATTATCGGTCAATTAGATATCTTTAAAAATATCGACGTTTATTCAATATAACCTCTTTTAAATTGGAAAAGCCTCCCGAGACTGGGAGGCTTTCTACATCCATGGTTTTATTTCCATTGTTTTAATCGGCTTTTCTAAATGCTCGCATAATGAAGCTTACCAGGAGAACAAGTACAACTGCCCCTATAATTGCTGGGATTATTGCAAAATCAGCTACACGTGGCCCCCAATTGCCAAAAACCGCTGTTCCAAGCCATGCACCAACAAAACCAGCAATGATATTACCAATAATTCCACCAGGAATATTCTTTCCAACAAGAAGCCCTGCCAACCATCCAATAATTCCACCTACAATTAATGACCAAATGAAGCTCATTATAGAACACTCCTTTTTAGTATCCGTCATTTTGTTTATTAGCAGGCAGTAGTGGAAAGTTTTTTCTTGCTGCCTGTACTTTTAAAGTACCCAATTCTCTAATTTATACTCATAAAAGATTTAAAAACGGAATATGAATCTACTTCTCCATTTACCCTTTAACATCCTAAAAAGCATTGTTTTACATAAAATAATAATACCAAGCTAAAAATAAAAAAATACTTATAATCAATTAAAATATTCAGAAAATTCAAATGTTAAGTTTTTGTAAATTTAGTAAAGAAATTATTTCTTTTTTCGACATTTTTCAAGTAAAATGATTAAGTTAATGAACAACTTACGAATGAAAAATTGGAGGTAATCAAATGGCTTTCAAAAAAAATGACAAATTTTCAATATTACTTAGCAACATTTCCGCTAACCTTAAAGAAAGTGCAAATTTCTTTACCGAATACAAATTAAAAAATGTTAGTGATTTGAAAATTTTCTCAGAGAAAATGAAGGATTTGGAAACTAAAGGAGATTCATATGTTCATGAAGTTATTAAAGAATTAAATGATGCATTTATTACTCCGATTGAACGTGAAGACATTCTTCAGCTTGCTATGAGCATGGACGATGTGCTTGATGGACTTGAAGGATCTGCTGCACTTTTCGAAATGTATTCGATGACGCAAGCAGATGAATTTATGTTGAAATTTGTAGAAGCAATTCAAGGTAGTGTTCATGAAATCGATAAGTCGGTTGAATTACTTTCAAATAAAAAATTACCTCAAATTCGAGAACATGCCATTAAAATTAAAGATTTAGAATCAAAATGTGATAATATTTTACGACAATCGATCAAACATTTATTTTCTATTGAAAAAGATCCAATCCGCATTATTCAATATAAAGAAATTTATGAAAATCTAGAGGAAATCGCTGACAGCTGTCAGACAGTCGCAAATACCCTTGAATCCATTATCATGAAAAATGCATAAGGAGCTTAAAAATGAGCCTTGTTTTAATTTTAACCATTTTAATTGTTATTGGTGCCCTTGCATTTGATTTTATTAATGGTTTCCATGATACAGCAAATGCAATCGCAACTTCTGTTTCAACTAAAGCACTAAAACCCCGCCAAGCCATTTTATTGGCAGCAGTAATGAATTTTGTTGGTGCTCTAACATTTACTGGTGTTGCTAAAACAGTTTCAAAAGATATTGTTGACCCATTTACATTACATAATGGCTCGGTAGTAATTCTAGCTGCACTACTTGCGGCTATCTTTTGGAACTTACTTACTTGGTATTTCGGGATCCCAAGTAGTTCTTCCCATGCGATTATTGGATCTATTGCAGGTGCAGCGGTTGTAGCAGAAGGATTTCATGCTCTGAACTATAGTGGTTTCATAAAAATCCTTGAAGCACTTATCCTTTCTCCAATCTTAGCTTTTGCATTAGGCTATATTGTGTATAGCATTTTTAAAGTGGCTTTTAAAAATTTTAATTTAACAAAAACGAACCGAAATTTCCGGTATATACAAATTGCAACGGCAGCTTTGCAATCTTATTCCCACGGAACGAATGATGCTCAAAAGTCGATGGGAATCATCACCTTAGCCCTTGTTTCCAATAAATATCTTGATCCTGATGCTGGTATTCCTTTTTGGGTACAATTATCTTGTGCAATTGCAATGGGTTTAGGTACCTCTATTGGTGGTTGGAAGATTATCAAAACAGTCGGCGGGAAAATTATGAAGATACGTCCAATTAATGGTGTTGCTGCTGATTTAACCGGTGCCGCTATTATTTTTGGTGCGACATTTATCCATTTACCTGTTAGTACGACCCATGTTATTTCTTCAGGTATACTAGGAGTAGGTGCTTCACATCGTCTTAAAGGAGTAAAGTGGGATACAGCTCAACGGATGTTAATTACTTGGGTTATTACCCTTCCTATAACAGCATTAATTGCCGGATTTACTTATTTCATTTTAAATCTATTCATTTAATTCAAAAAACCAGAGTGTACTTTCTCTGGTTTTTTGAGTATTTCTGCTAAATATTAATGAAGACAGTTACCGATCTCCTTTATGTTTCCCCTAAGGAAATACCACCGGTCTTTTTAGACTGGTGGTATTTTTGAAATTCTTATTCTTTTTATTCCTTACTTTCTTTCCATTAAATCGGTTGTCCCGTATATTTCCGCCATCATCTGGTAAGAATCCTTTAATCTTTCATGAAATATTGGATTGTCCCAGCTTTTCCAGTTATATAAATATGCATCTTTTTGCTGAAGCATGCCATTAGCCGATTTGGGAAGTGTTTGTTGAACCTTACCGTCCTCTGTCGCGACGACAGCAACCCGTATTCCGTTTGTTTCAGCGCTAGCTGATAAACCGTTTTTCCACAAATCACCCATTACTTCCTTTAAGCTTGGATCCTTAAAATTCAATAGCTGCCATGGGATCCTGCCTTCAATCACTTTTTTATCGGTGCTAATGCTAATATCCGTTAAAGAATCAAACTTTTCACTTGCTGGATTGGCATTCCCAAACCTTAGTACTCCTGTTTCTTCATCCTGAAATTCAATCGTTGTTTTAGTAGAAGGAATGGTTAGTTCTTTATTAAGTGCCAGACGGATGGGATGAAACACCCCATTATCCTTTTGGGATGCATATGGTTCCTCCCGAATCATGTTTAAGAGCTTTGCATACTGGTAATAGAATGAATCATAATAACTATCGACCATTATTCTGGAGTCCTTCGGCCCTGTCAATTTGATGAAAAAATCAATTCCATAATCTGTTTGAACCTTTGTTTTATCGTTTAAAGCTATCATCGTTTGCCCTTGATTGCCGATTGTATCAAGCAATAAGTAAACTCCCTGGTTTGCTAGTTCAACTGGCCGATTATATTTAATCAAAAAATACAAATAGCCGCTGTCAGATGTAAGACGAACTTCCCTTAAAGGCTCCTGTTTATTTGAAGACCGATACCCTTTTTTTACACCTGCCAGTTCCCAATCGGCGGATACACCATCCACCACTATTCCTGTTCCCCTTTTACCAGATTCAAAACCAAGCAAACCAAAATGCTGTTCATTTGTTTGCTGATTGTTCCAATATGGACGGCGGTCGGGATTATCGAAATCCATCGTATTCCAGGTTCGCTTAAACCATTCATCCTGCCACGTAAAAACAAGTCCACCTGCATACCCTTCTGAGACTATCGATTGGTACAAACGGCTATCAATTTCTCCCTGCTGTTTCTCTGAATGAAATCCTTGATTCATCCCATACGGATTCTTATGGGTTATTCCCCTAGATGACGGCACACCAAATTCTGCAACTAAAACAGGCATTTGATGAACGGAGCGAAGCTCATGCAGGTAACCTGCATAATTATTTTTCTTTCCACTAGCATCCTCATAGTCAAGATATTTTTGTTCATAGTTAAGAAAATCGGGGTAGTAAGGATAGATATGATAGGAAGCAAACAGACCCGCTTGAAAGGAATTTGCAGCCTGAATATGATTCGGGTCAATTGAAACTATGTCCTCATTCTCAAGCGGTTCGGCAGGATGGTTCAACAAATCGGTTGTTACCCAATTCGTAAAGCTCATCGAATGCTGCCAGTTGTATTGATTTGCTTCATAAGCTGCAGCATAGTCCATCATGCCCGCAAGCCAAACCTCAAACGGGCTGGCATTCTCCGTTTTAAAATAATCACCTTTTAATTGAGCAGCTTCTGCATGAAGTACATTAGTATTGGTCACCATTGCTGGATCCCATTCTGTTCCAATAATCAAACCAAGGACATACTTGGAAATATCATATTGATATTCACCTGATGCATGTCCAGGACGTTTAGCAAGATTGGCATTCCCATGAATAATATCAATCATATTTTTTATTTCCAGCTTAGCGTCATCCACATTCACCTTCGCAAACGCATCCTGTGTATCGATTAAATTCTCCTCATTTACCCATGTCCCATGGAACAGGTATAAAGGTTTTTCCGCCAGTTGATTATATTCATAAAATGCCTCGTAGAACTGTGGCGGGTGAAGTGTATAAATCCTAATGGCATTGGCATTCATCGCTCCAATTTCCTTAAACCAACGGAAATACTCTTCTTTGGTAATCGCTGTTTCACCTGGAAAATAACCTGGCTTTCCAATTCCCATATTAACTCCCTTGATTAAAAAGTCCTTCCATTTTCCATTCTTTTGGATTTGAATATAAGAATCTCCTGTCTTACTATTTGTCTTCACACCGTCATGTTGTACTATTTCAATTTCTTCTTGAGTCTTTACTTGCTTCAGACCATTTTTTAAAATATCCTTCATCATCGGTACATACGCTTGCCAGTAAAAAGAATCTTTTGCTCCAAAAATTCTTTTCCATGTATCAAAGCCCTTCGTTTGATAAATTTCAGGCACTTCTGCCTCATCAGCATAATCTCCAGAAAAATAGTAGGAAGAATACTTTGCATTTTGGTGATAAATGACTGCCGGAAAATGATCTGGAATCCCATATCCTTTAAGCTTTTCCTTTGCAGATGATGAAATCGGCAGTTTATAAGAGGCCAAAACTTCATTCTTATCCATAGGCTCGATAATATCGAACCAATACTGGTACTTCCCCTTTATTTCATGGGTAAAATGTTTTTTTCCCTTATCTGTTAATTGAAGCAGGAGCCCATTATCCATCACATCTTTGTTTGCAATCACCACAACATAATCATTGCTGCTGACAAAAACAAAACCTTCTCCATTAAAGGTCCATTTTTTGTTTTGCTTCTGATAATTATCCTTTACCCATTCAGGTACTTCCCGACTATTAAGATCTGAAAAATATCGGCCAATCCAGCCAGACCATTCAACATTAAGTAAATTAGCAATTTCAGCCTTTGCAGTTTCTGAGGTTGGACTTGCAAACGTATTAAATTCCGCGATCAACGTTTTCCCTTTTGAATGAATTAGTGTTTTTTCAATTTGATTAACCTCACTCGATTTAAGGCCACCATAAATTTTTGCTGACCTTTTGCCTGAGGGGTTCTCTCGATAAAAGTCATCTTTATATACACCATATTGGTCTGTCAAATAGAAAACATCATATTGATTTAAGTCCTTAGGTAAGGGATCTATCGTATATTTTTTTTCAGTTTCTGGTACAAATCCCTTATAATCCTGTTTTTCAGAATAAGGTTTTTCTCCATTTTTAAAGTATTTTGCATTGTTTAAAATCCAAACCAGCCCTTTATGTTCGCGGTATGTTGGATTAGGCACCGTTTTATCTACGATTAATACATTTAATTTTTTGGAAGGCTCGATTTTCCATAACCAAAAGGGGCATGTCATAAATATAATGAATAGAACTGCATAGATTATTAATTTGGTTTGTTTCTTCATTCTGATACACCTTTTCTCTTCATTTCTCCCCAGCTTGTATCCCCTTTTAGCATTTGCCATATACCTTCGCAACGCCAAATAACAGTCATCGGCCTATACCAAATGGTTTCTGTTAAAGAATATAGGAATAGCTTAAAGATATCTGATACCTTTGGATACTTTGTTAAACTCCATTCCTCTAAAAGAACTGCTGCCATCGAAAAAATCGAACCATATAATAAAGATAATAGAAATAATAAAATAGCAAACTCAATATAGATTCCACCAAGAAATAAACAAAGAAGCATAAAAATATATCCGAATAATTCGATTATCGGGCCAAAAAACTCGACGATCCAAAAGTATGGAAAAGCTAGGAGTCCGATTGAACCATACTTAGGATTAAAAGTTAATTTTCTATGAATCCATAAGCTCTCAAATAGCCCCCTATGCCAACGTCTTCTCTGTCTTCTTAAAAAGGTAGTATCCTCTGGTACCTCTGTCCAACAAACAGGATCAGGGACATAGACAATCTTCTTCTTTTGTCCTTTTTCCTTTAAAAGGCGGTGCATTCTCACCACTAATTCCATATCTTCTCCGACCGTATCAGTTCGATACCCTCCTGCAGCAACCACCCAACTCTTTGAAAAAACTCCAAAGGCACCGGAGATAATTAATAAGAGATTGTGCCTGCTTAGTCCAATTCTTCCCATTAAAAAGGCACGTAAATACTCAATAATTTGCATGACAACTAAAGGTTTATCTGATAAGGCAATCTTTTGAATACGGCCGTTTTGAATTTGACAGCCATTCGCAATCCTTACACTGCCTCCGGAAGCAATCACTTCCTCATTGGAGTCGATAATCGGCTTCATCACCTTTAAAAATGCATCCTGTTCGAGTACAGAATCACCATCAAGAGAGCAAAAATAGGGATAATGAGAAAAATTAAGACCAACATTTAGTGCATCCGCTTTTCCTCCGTTCTCTTTATTGATAAGAAAAAGATTTGAAAAAATGGCGGATTGATAAATCTTTCCTATTGGTTTCGTGTTTATTTGTTTTCGAACAACTTTTTTTATTTCTTTCATATCATAGTGATCTATCATTTTATCGAGGGTGTGATCAGTTGAACCATCATTCACAACAATCACTTCGAATGCAGGATAATTCACACTTAATAAGGAGCGTACACTATGGACAATCCCTGCTTCTTCATTATAGGCCGGGACAATGATCGAAATGGGTTTTGTATATATTCCCTCCATATAATCTTCATAGACCTGAACACGATCAAGTTTATATTCCTTTCGAAGCTGCAACATCGAAATAAGCAAAATAACTGTGTAAAACAAAATGACAATCACCATATAAACGGCAATGAACAAAGTAAAAGCAGTAACAATATCTTCCCACTGAAAAAATGGCATCGTTTATACCCCTTTATGCAGCCATTCCCAGGCCATATCTTTTGCGAAAACATCATTAGATGTTTCTAACACCTTACGTAAAATATCTTTCCCATTTGCAAATTGACAGATAGACTGTCCAGCTTGGTAACGAACCCACCACGATTGATCATGCAAAAGCTCTATTAATCCTGGCATTGCTTTTTCTACTTTTAATGAACCAATTAATTTAGCAGCTATCATCCTTTCCTCCCATTTAGTAGAATAAAGTAGATCTAAATATGGATTTATATTTTTCACATAGCCAATTTCCGCTAATGCCTTTAAAGACCTTAGCTTTACTTCTCCTGTGTTGCTATGAATACTATTTTCAATGAAGGGAAGATAACTTCTCTCTCTTTTTATTGAAATAACTTCAAGAACGGCCTTCTGTAAGGGAAGCTCAGCTTTATAAAAATGAAGAACAAACTGATCAAATTGCTGCTTCTCTATGCGAATCAAAATATGACGGTAATCATATTCAGATAGGTACTGATAATTATTGGTAAGCATTTGGAATAGTGGTTGAAATTGAAATAATGCAAGGATTCTTAAGATATGTACTAGTTCTTCATGGGAAAGTCGATTCTTTTTCGTTAACCCATAAACATCATCTAAAAGTGATATCATATTAAAATCATCAATATGATATAGGGTATTCATACGTGTACTCCACTTTTTACTTTTAAGCTGCTTTCGATAGTATTCAGTTAAATGCATTGATGCAAATTCGGTTAAACGTTTACTTTCTTCCTCACCTTCTAATACATTTGCATAGCGGCTAAGCAGTTCTTCGATTGCCTTTTGCTGAAGGGGCGATTCCGGAGTTAATGCCCTTGAATAACTTCCTTCTGTTAGCAATTGAAAAATGAGAGGATTATATATTTCTTTGTATTTTTCAATTTTTTCCCTTCTCTTTATATCTATCGCTTTTCGAATCGTTAAATACACTAATAAAATTACCAAGATACATAAAATAGAAATGGTTAGAACTGAAAGGATAAATAATTCATTATTTGGCATCTTATTTAATCCTTTTAATTAACCGTTGTATTCTTGCTTGCAGCTCCGTAATACTAAATGGCTTCGTCAAATAATCGTCTGCACCGAGTGTTAATGCCCTCTTAATATCAGGCTCACTTTTTCTCCCCGTAAGCATGAGAACATAAATCCCCTGTCTATTTTTATCACTTTTCACCTTTTTTAAAACTTCCATTCCGTCCATTTCTGGCATCACACCGTCCAAAATTAAAAGATGTTCACCTGATTCTTCTAAGCGGCGTGATTCCAAAAATTGAATGCCACTCTCAAACTCTATTAAATCGAGTTTATAATCGTCAAAATTCATCATTTTAATTGTCCTTATTATTATCGATCGAATAAATTCCTCATCATCAATAATCGAAAATAATATTGTTTTTTTCTTTTGATTTAATAATTCTGGTTTAAGCGAATTAAAATACATAAAATTACTACCCCTTAATTGCAATGTGTCTATATAAAAACAGGACCCAACTTTCAGGACCCGAAACTCAATATATTAATTCAGTGTTGTTACTTTTTTTGTACAGCTCTCCATAGCTGCCAAAATCGCCCCGCGAAATTGCTCCTTCTCCAGCGTTGCAACTGCTTCAATGGTTGCGCCGCCAGGTGTACAAACATCATCTTTAAGTTCTCCCGGATGTATTCCTGTCTCTAATACCATTTTGGCTGCACCTAAAACGGCCTGAGCAGCAAGCCGATAAGCTTTATCTCTTGGTATTCCTTGACGTACTCCCCCGTCAGCCATTGCCTCTAATAACATGTAAACATATGCTGGGGAGGAACCGCTTATGGATGGGACGGCATCCATGAATTTTTCCTGCAAACGCTCGGTTTTACCAAAACAATGGAACAAACGCTCCACCTCAATTAGTTCATCCTCGCTAAGATAATCATTTGCACATATAGCACTCATTCCTTCACCAACTAATGATGGTGTATTTGGCATTGTCCGGACAGTTTTTACTTGAAAGCCAAATGCCTGTTCTATATCCTGTAAGGTAATTCCTGCTGCAATGGTGACAATGATAGCATTTTGTTTAATATTCTTTTTTATTTCTTCAATGACTGCACCGTGAATGTCAGGTTTCACTGCAAGGATCAATATGTCTGCAAACCTTGCAACGTCTATGTTAGATAATGATGCTTTTATACCGTGTGTCCTTACGATTTTATCTATCGTTTTTTCTGTTGCCGCACTTGCCATAATATCTTCTTTAGGAATCATATTAGATTTTACAATTCCTTCGATCATAGCTTGGGCCATTTTCCCCGCTCCAATAAAACCTATCTTTTTAATCATTTTGCACTACACCCTATCTCTCTTACTTATACAATTCATTTTCTAATATAATGACATTTTCCGCAAATGTTTTTCTTCCGACTTCTTTTGTATTTTCAACCAAACGATAAACATTATCACAGCATTGTTTGGCACCCTTCACTAATAACGGCACCCCAATAACATCGATTTTTAATCCTCTTGAGAAAAATCCTCCCATTGACATTGTAAAGGGAACTGTTGGTGAGGTATTGGAAAAAACAATTTTTTCATCGAATTTAAATTTTTCTTGAAGTAATAAACTCATTTCTTTTAAAGCCGGAACGACTAATTTATTCCTTTTCCGTCCAAGTGTATAAACGGAGTTGCCCTCGTCATCACACCCATGGAAGATAAGTTTTCCGAAATCTTCCTTTGTCAATTTATTGAAAAATTTTACATTCAATATTTCCTCTGTTGTAAGTTTCCGTTCTGATTGAGGCAGTTGTTTTAAATGATAAGCGGCTGCCAATGCAGTGGTATGTGTCCCGCCATAATCATTATAAATATAAATCATCGTATCATCCCTTTTTAATTCTCTAGGTATATTATGTACTTTTATACTTCCTTCAATTCTAGAGATGATACCCATTAGGGAAATACAATAAAAGAGAAGCTAATCAATGATGAATAGCTTCTCTTTTGTATAACTATTATTTAATTAAATCTTTAGGAGAAAATGCACCGGGAAGAAGATCTTTAACTTGGATTCTTTGAATATCGCCTTTTAAATTTGTTAGTATGACTTCCATTTCAGCATCACAAAGTTCAGAAATCACCTGGCGGCAAGCGCCGCATGGAGAAACTGGTCCATCAGTATCCGCTGTAACAACGAGGGAATCAAATTGAGTTACCCCCTCAGAATAAGCTT
Source organism: Neobacillus sp. WH10 (assembly GCF_030123405.1). Taxonomy (GTDB): domain Bacteria; phylum Bacillota; class Bacilli; order Bacillales; family Cytobacillaceae; genus Neobacillus. The sequence continues at coordinate 1,453,615 of NZ_CP126110.1, read as the reverse complement.
TAAACAAGGCCGTCCGTTCGGCGCAGTTTGTCATACCATATGAAGCATTTTCTATATTACAGCCATGATAGACCATACCCTCTTTTGATAAGAGTGCTGCGCCCACCTTAAATTTAGAATATGGAACATATGCAAATTCTCTTGCTTTATTTGCTTCTTGAATAAGCACTTTTTCTTCCATCCTACTCACGCTCCGCCAGGGAATATTAATGCTGGAAAAACTTCATAATCCATTCAAGTAAAACGCCGCCAAAATAAACACCGAATACACCAACAACTGCTGAAAATACAGGGGGTGCAGGCAATGGCAATTTTAAAAATTTAAACAGCATACCAACAAGTAATCCTGCAAATAATGCCATTAAAACTTCTTTCATTCGGTTCCCCTCACATTTATATTATTAATAGTTATTATTAGATAGCTCACCTTTAGCGATGGAAACACCGGAACTAGCTCCAATGCGGGTTGCTCCTGCTTCTACCATTGCCAATGCATCTTCACGGCTGCGGACACCGCCGGACGCCTTCACACCAATTTCAGGGCCGACCGTCTGACGCATTAAGCGGATATCCTCAACTGTTGCTCCTCCTGTCGAAAAACCAGTAGATGTTTTCACAAAATCTGCCCCTGCTTTTACAGAAAGCTCACATGCTCTTACTTTTTCTTCATTAGTTAATAAGCAAGTTTCGATAATAACCTTCACTAATGCCTTTCCCTTTGCAGCCTCCACAACGGCACGAATATCTTTTTCAACCAATTCATCCTGCTGATCTTTAAGCGCCGCAATATTGATCACCATATCGATCTCATTTGCGCCGTTTTCAATTGCATTAATTGTTTCAAATGCCTTCGTTTCCGGTGTTGAAGCACCTAGAGGGAAGCCTATTACGGTACATACTTTCACTTCTTTTGTATCTGAAAGCATTTCAGCAGCAGTCCTAACCCAAGTAGGGTTAACACAAACGGATGCAAATAAATATTCTTTAGCTTCCTCGACAATTTTTACGATTTCATTTCTAGTAGCGTCTGCTTTTAATAATGTATGATCAATCATTCTAACAACATTTTGATTCATTTTTATATCCTCCCACTTATTAATAAAATTATTTATCATTTCATTGTTATTTATCACAATTTAACTATAACAAAGAATATGAACATTTGTAAATGTCTTTTTGAACAAATGTAAAAAAGTATATAAAAAAAACAGCAGTTAATGCTGTTTAATTAAATCATTTCTATTTATCAAGTAAGAATTTAGCTGTAAATTGATCTGTGACTAGCACATTTGCATATTTACCTTTTAATGCACCATATATTCCTTCAATTTTATTTGGACCACCTGCCACAACAATGGAATATTCCTTTTTCCTTAATTCATCAAGATTAACTCCAAGAGTTCTTTCATTCAAGCTTTCATTACATATTTCACCATTCTTATCAAAAAAACGTGAACAAATGTCACCGACAGCTTTCCCATTTAGGGATTTCAAGTCACTCTCTGTAAAATAGCCTAACTGAAATAATAATGAGTCTGTTTTAATTGACCCAATCGTAAACAATGCAATATTTGCCTGACAACCCATCTCTAATATTTTTCGAATATGACGATCCGCCTCCATTGCTTGTTTTACCACAACATGGTCAACAATAGCAGGTAATGGAAGATGGTGAGGGGCAGTATTATAAGCCTTTCCAAAAAGGTACAATATTTCGGAAGCATATGTGTTCGTTTCCGCATGGCTTACGCCGCCTTTTAATTGAACAACTTTAACATTTTTCACAAACTTTTGTTTTAACTCGATAGCGATATGATAAAGTGTAGTTCCCCATGTTACCCCGATAATATCATCATCCTTAACGATCTCATCAAGATAATTTGCAGCCTTTTCTCCAAGGTAATTTTTAATAATATGATTCTCATATTGAGGAATAGAAGCGATTATAGCCTTTTTTAGATTGAACTTTTTTTCTAATTGTACAGCTAAATTTTCAACATCCTCAGTGGGATCCATTATATTAATCTGGACGATCCCATCATTTTTCGCCTGCTGTAATAATCTTGATACAGTAGGACGGGAAACACCCAAAATCTTGGCAATCTCATTTTGGTTATAATCCAATAAATAATATAATTTGGCAGCTTCAATGACCTTGCTTAATTTTTCTCGATCCACTTGTATCACCTAAAATATTTGAAATTATTATCTATATTGTAACAAAAAAAGTGTGTAAGTTCACAATATCTTTACATTTGTAAAATCATTCTTGAACATTCTTTTTTTCATTTCACAAGCCGGTTAAATAAAAGATGAATTTTCACTTAGATATAGGGGAAAATCTATGGAACGATACCTCCTATAAGGTGAATATTGAAATAGTCACGAAAAAGTCATTCGAATCGATTACATTCTTCTGTATACTGAAATAAGAAAATGGATTGTAAGGAGGGGATATTTTGGAGAAATTAGGAGGATTTATTTACCGGCATCGAAAATGGATGCTGATAATTTGGATTTTAGTCATTTTCTTGTTTGGTTTTTTCGCATTAAAATTACCCACTGTTTTAAGTGGTAATGGCTTTGAATATAAAGGTGAATACAACGAAACAAGAAAAATTTTAGAAGAAAAATTTGGACATGCTAAATCAACGATTATCCTTGTTTTTGAAAAGGATAAATCAGTTAGTAACGATGATTTTAAGAATTTTATTCAAGATACACTAAAAAATTTATCTGACTTTGATGGAGCAGAAAAAATTACCTCTCCCTTCGAACAAGAAGGAATGATAAAAGATCAGTATGCATATGGACTCCTCACTTTCGACAAAAAAGCCGAAAACCTTGGAAAAGAAATTGAGCAATTAAACGATCTACTTAAAAATAAACCTGGATTAAAAGTCACAATGACCGGGGAACCCATTATTGTCCAAGACTTGAATATCGCGAGCCAAGAAGATTTAGCCAAAGCTGAAATGATTGGTCTGCCGATAGCCTTAGTCGTCCTCATCCTTGCCTTCGGTGGTCTTGTCGCTGCATCACTGCCACTTGTAATCGGGGTGGTCTCGATCTTAACGACAATGGGGTCTGTTTATTTTTTTAGTTATAGTGCCGATTTGACCATTTTTATTTTAAATATCGTACCAATGATTGGACTTGCCCTAAGTATCGATTTTGCTTTGTTATTTATCAATCGGTACAAAGAAGAATTGCAAACAAACTCCATCCAAAAAGCACTTGAAATAACTGTTGCCACAGCAGGGCGATCGATTATCTTTTCAGGGCTTTGTGTTTTTATTGGATTATCTGGGCTTTGGTTTATCAAAATTGATATTTTTCAAAATGTTGCCCTTGGCGGAATGACTGTTGTATTAATTTCTGCCCTTTGTGCCTTAACTTTCCTTCCTGCCTTACTTGCCATTTTAGGGAAAAACATTAACAAGCTGAGTGTCATAAAGATTTCGAATAAGCAATCGAGCATATGGCATAAATTTGCTTCCCTTGTGATGAGACGTCCTATCATAATGGCAACTGTGGCACTTGCCATTCTGTTAATTGGACTAATACCAGTGAAGCAAATGGTATTAGCTATTCCCGGAACAGATTCCCTTCCGGCAAAATATCCTTCAAGATTGGCTTTAGAAACTTTTCAAGAGCATTTTATCGCTAATGAAAAACGCGATGAGAAAAAAGTGACGATTGTTCTTCAATCAAATGGTAATATCATCGAAAAAAACAATTTAGAAAAGGTTAATAAGGTGATTGACAAACTTGAAAGCGACAAACTTGTATATACTGTTGACTCACCATTTTCAGCGACAGGATTGAAGGATGTTGATCAACTATATCAATTACTTACACATGGCGACAAAACCATGTTATCTCCCATTAAAGACTATTTTATCAGGGATAATCAAATGCTTTTGGAGGTGTATTTAAAAACAGGTGAACATTCCTCTAAAGCTAGACAGTGGGTAAGTGAATGGTCTGGAAAAGATTTAGGACTGAAGGCATCTTTTGGCGGTCCGATTAAATTCGAGCAAGAAATTTTTGCCGAAATATTTCAAAAAGCACCGTATGGATTATTATTAATTGTCGTTTCTACTTTTATTATTCTCATGGCGGCATTTCGATCCATTCTTATCCCTATTAAAGCTATTTTAATGAATGTTTTGAGCCTTGGCTGTACGTTCGGAATTGTCGTCTGGATTTTCCAGGAGGGACACTTTGGAATAACGCCTGTTGATATTGCCTTAATTTTACCGGTTTTCGTGTTTTCCCTTGTTTTCGGACTCTCTATGGATTATGAAGTCTTTTTAATCTCAAGGATTCAGGAATTCTATATAAAAACAGGCGATAATACTGCGGCGACCATATCCGGTTTAACTTATACGAGTAAAATTATTACCTCTGCAGCTGCTATCATGATTGTCGTTACAGGTGCTTTTGCGTTCACAGGTGTAATGCCGGTTAAACAGCTGGGTGTGGGAATTGCAATCGCCATTTTCATTGATGCAACCATTGTAAGAATGGTTTTGGTTCCGGCTTTAATGAAACTGTTAGGTGATTGGAATTGGTGGTTTTTTGGTTATCAAAACAAACGTCAGCGAAAGATTCGCAAGAAGCCAGCCTAATTTTTAGGCTGGCTTCTTATATTTGTGGTTAATTATTTTTGCCATAGGCTGACTCTACTTTTTTAGATATACTTGCCTCAACTAGCGAAGCACCCTTTTGCAATGCCTGCTTGTTAATTTCAATTAAATGATGCTTATTCGCTGAAAGAACTTTCTTTAATGATTCAATTACAGAATCGGCCAAAACAATTTTTGTATGCTCTAGAAAAGCTCCTAATAAAATCATATTTGCTACACGGGAATTCCCAAGGTCATTAGCTATGTCTGTTGCACTAATTTCTATGATTTTTATGTCTTTACGAGCGGATGCCCTGACCACTAGTGATGAATTGAGAATTAAGATCCCGCCTGGTCGAATAAGCGGCTCGAATTTATCAAATGAGGGATTATTCAATACAATCGCTGTCGATGGTCTTGTGACGAGCGGCGATCCAACCGGTTCATCACTTACAACAACGGCACAATTAGCTGTACCTCCTCGTTGTTCAGGTCCATAAGATGGAAGCCATGAAACTCCTTTTCCTTCAAGCATGCCTGCATAGGCAATCAACTGCCCCATCGACATGACTCCCTGTCCCCCAAAGCCAGCAATAATAATTTCTTCAAGCATCCCTATTTCACTCCCTCTTTGTTTTTATAAACACCTAGAGGATAAACAGGAACCATATTGTCCTTTACCCAGACAAGGGATTCTGCCGGGTCAAGCCCCCAGTTTGTTGGACACGTCGACAGAACCTCAATCAGGGAGAAACCTAACCCTTTCTTCTGTGTTTCAAATGCCTTCCTAATGGCTTTCTTTACCTTTTGTATATGCGGTACATCATGGGCTGAAACCCGCTCAATGTAAGCAGCACCATCAAGCGTAGAAATCATTTCACAAACCTTAATCGGTGACCCTTGAATACTTACATCACGGCCGAATGGAGTGGTTGCCGTTTTTTGGCCAATCAATGTCGTAGGCGCCATTTGTCCCCCTGTCATTCCGTAAATAGCATTATTGACGAAAATAACGGTGATATTCTCTCCCCTTGCGGCCGCATGGATCACTTCACTAATACCAATCGATGCGAGGTCACCATCACCTTGGTACGTAAACACAAACCGATTTGGCAGAACCCGCTTCACTCCTGTTGCTACTGCAGGGGCTCTCCCGTGCGCCGCCTGTGTCATATCACAATTAAAATACTCATACGATAACACCGAACATCCTACCGATGCAACCCCAATCGTATCTTCCAAAATATCCATTTCTTCTAAAACTTCACCAACTAGTCGGTGAATCACACCGTGAGTACAGCCGGGACAATAGTGTGTAGGCGCATCGGTCAGGCCGCTTGTTTTTTTAAAGACTGTCTTCATTGTCATACAGTTACACCCCCGGTAACAGACATAATCTTATCGTAAATTTCTTCTTGTGTAGGAACAACACCGCCGGTTCTACCGAAGAAATCTACCGGTGCAAAGCCATTAACAGCCAATTTAACATCCTCAATCATTTGCCCTGCACTCATTTCAACGGAAATAAAACCCTTTACCCGTCCCCTTGTTTCGATAAACGGTTTTTCGGGGAATGGCCAAAGGGAAATCGGCCTAATTAAACCAACCTTAACTCCTTCCCGTCTCGCTTTATTAATGGCGTTCAAGGTTATCCTTGCGACCGTTCCGAAGGCAACCATGATATATTCAGCATCATCAATTAGGTATGTTTCATAACGAACTTCATTTTCTTTAATCCTGGCAAATTTCCTCTGCAAATTCCTGTTTCGCTCTTCTAAGCTTTCTGCATTTAGCTCAAGTGATGTGATAATTTTTGGGCCTCCATCGCCTCGGGTACCTGTTGTCGCCCATTCCTTCTTAAACTGTTCCTTATCTAAACGTTCTCCAAATTCCACAGGCTCCATCATTTGCCCCAGCATGCCATCGCCCATTAATATCACCGGTGTCCGGTAACGATCAGCTATGTCGAAAGCAGCCTTTGTCAATTCTACAATTTCCTGTAGGCTGGCAGGTGCTAATACAGGAATGTTGTAATCCCCATGTCCACCGCCTTTTGTTACTTGAAAATAGTCTGATTGGGCAGGCTGAATATTTCCTAATCCTGGGCCTCCACGAACGATATTACATATGACAGCAGGAAGCTCTGACCCGACTAAATAGGAAATTCCTTCTTGCTTCAGGCTGAAGCCTGGGCTTGAGGAGGAAGTCATGACCCTGACGCCTGTACCCGCTGCACCATAAACCATATTGATCGCCGCTATTTCACTTTCAGCCTGTAAAAATAATCCACCTACTTCAGGCAGTCTTCTTGCCATGTAAGCTACAAGTTCACTTTGCGGCGTAATGGGGTAGCCAAAAAAGTATTTACAACCTGCATGTACAGCCGCCTCCGCAATCACTTCATTTCCTTTCATTAACACTTTCCCCATGAGAATATCTCCCTTCGAATCACACTGTTTGCAAAATCTTTACCGGTCTGTATACAGCAATTACAGCATCAGGGCATATTTGTGCACACTTTGCACAACTAATACATTTTTCTTGGTTAACAACTGATGCCGGACGGTACCCTTTTCCATTTAAATAGTCTGCTAGAAAAATAACATTTGTTGGACAGACTTGAACACAAAGACTGCAAGACTTACAAAGGTCTTCATTAAAAACGACTTTTTTCTCCATATACCTTCTACTCCTTTTCCCATGGCATTTTCATATACCTTTCAATAAAAACAACATCATAGTTGTTCGCAAAGTTTTCAGCTTCCTTTTTCAAATGGACGGAAATGGTGGTATATAATAAAGGAATTTCAAGTTCTTCGGCTAAGCTACTGCTCAACTCATAACCTCTCTCAATGTCCTTTATTGATGTTTCAGAGCCAATGTTTGTGTTGTTAATAATACCGCTTACCTTTAGACGAGAGGCACTTTCAATCTGGTTAACTGTGTAAAGAGCTCCCTCTAATGTACTGACATATGGCCGATTTCCATTAAGAACAAACAGTAGTTCCAGGTTTAGATCCTTCCATTCGTGATAATATTGTCCTAGAGCTGTCGCGCCATCTTTATCTCCTCCGGCATCTACAATTAATCGGTACCTATGGTCATGTAGAACTCGATACATTTCACCAGACACAATAGGGAGATCGGCAGTGGACAAACGATTCTTCGGTGCAATTAATTCAACACCATGTTGTTGAAAGATACTGGATACATCTCGTGAGCGAAAATACGGGTTTATAATATCTAAATCATTAATAGCTACTTTTTCATGTGTTCGTTTCTCGGTTAAAGCCAGATTAATGGAAATTTCAGTTTTTCCGCTTCCAAAGTGACCGGATAAAATAGTAATTTTATTTTTTTTAATCAACGATAAAGTCTCTTCCCTTCACGAATTTGTAAACGCTTCCAATATACCTATTTCTAAATTATTCCAACTTTAAATCAAATTCAATTATAAAATAAAATAGGTCAGCACCGCCTTGAGTAATGTCACACTTCACTTAATTGTCATAAATAAATTAATTTAGAAATACCAATACTAAGATTACTTAACTTCAAGAATATAATGGAGGTAATTTAAGTGGACAAAAAAAGGCTTCCTTTTATTCTTATCCTACTTACACTATTTTGGCTTTCTTGTTCCCCCTCTTCAGATGCAGTTGAGGGCACTGCAGCACAATCTGGAATAGTCGATTTGCGCATCCTCGAAACAACTGATTTACATGCTTCCTTAGTCAATTATGATTACTACCAAACAAAAGTAGACAATAGAATCGGTCTTGTTAAAACCGCAACATTAATCCATGAGGCAAGAAACGAGGTCAAGAATTCTTTATTGTTTGATGATGGTGACCATTTAAAGGGAAATCCACTCGGAGAGTATTTAGCAAGGATTAGAGGAATACGGAAAGGAAAAATACACCCGGTATACCGGGCATTTAATTATTTACAATATGATGCGATTGCTATCGGAAATCATGAATTTAACTATGGCTTAGACTTTTTAAAGGCAGCATTGAAAGGATTAAATATGCCTGTTTTAAACGCGAATGTATATTCAGTAAAAAAAAATAAACCATATTTTACGCCCTATGTAATACTAAAAAGGAAGGTAGTAGACCGAAGTGGAGCGCAGCATGAGCTAAAAATTGGAGTTATAGGCTTTATGCCAACACAAATCTTGAAATGGGATAAAGCAAATCTTGAAGGAAAGGTTATTGCTAAGCCAATTGTTGAAACAGCAAAGGAATATGTACCTATGATAAAAGCTGAGGGAGCAGACATTATCATAGCCCTTGCCCATACAGGCATCAGCAGTGAACCATATATTCCTGATACAGAAAATGCTGTCTATTATTTGACGAAAATCCCAGAAATTGATGCTATTTTGGCTGGACATTCTCATAGTGTCTTTCCTGGCCCGGTTTTTAAGACTATTGCAAATACAAATATGGAAAGGGGACAAATAAATGGTAAGCCTGTTGTAATGGCAGGTGCATTTGGAAACCATCTCGGAATTATTGATCTTCAGCTTTCAATAACTGAGGGGAAATGGAAGGTTTTAAATAGTACATCATTAACAAGGCCAATTGTAGATGAAAACGGTAAATCAGTTGTTAGAACAAATAAGGGTTTGTATAAACTGGTTAAACCAGAGCACGAGGAAACAGTAGATTTTATCAAAAAGTTAGGATTGTAATGAATACAAGTGCTAGAAAAGACAAATGTCAAAATTCCCCTTCATTCAGTAACAGTTTATCCGATCTATTAACACTAGAAATAAATTTTTGTCCGGCTCTTGGTCTATGGCTGTCAATTTCATTTAGTTGAAATGGGGGGCTATGATAAAACTCGGACGGAATTAACGTAATTTTCAGATTACCCCCTCTTTACATCCCAAGAATATTTTTATAAAATAAAGTATAAAATACATATGTTGAATTTTGGTGGAGTCTGTCAAAACGGGCTCCTTTTTGCATTTTTCAATAGTATGTATAAATACTTTGGGAGAAGAGGTCGATATATGTCCACACAAGCAATCATCGCAATTGGTGTATTTCTCATTACTTACGCTTTTATCATCACAGAAAAGATACACCGTACCATCATCGCAATGGCCGGCGGAATCATGATGGTTTTATTAGGAATTGTCGGTCAAGAAAAGGCACTGCACCATATCGATTTTAATACACTCGGATTGCTGACAGGAATGATGATTATTGTCGCAATCACTGGTGAAACGGGTTTGTTCAAATACATAGCCATTTGGGCAGCAAAAAAAGTGAAAGGAGATCCGTTAAAAATTTTGCTTGCCCTTGGGGTCATTACTGCTTTAGGTTCGGCCTTTTTAGATAATGTTACAACCGTTTTATTAATGGTTCCCGTAACCTTCAGTATCACAAGGCAATTACGGGTAAACCCGATACCATTTTTAATTACAGAAATTATCGCATCCAATATAGGCGGAACTTCCACCCTAATCGGTGATCCGCCAAACATCATGATTGGTAGTGCTGTTAAAGAACTAACGTTTATGGCATTTATAAATAATCTTTCGGCTATTAGTTTTTTTATCTTATTTGTTAACGTTGGCATATTAGCTTTCATTTATCGGAAACAGCTTCGGACATCAGCTGAATTAAAAGCGGCCTTGATGGATTTGGATGAAAAGGAAGAAATCACAGACAAAACACTATTAATTAAGTCGTTAATTGCCCTTACAATTACTATATTAGGCTTTTTCCTGCATCAGCTTCTCCATATTGAGTCTGCTACTGTTGCATTAGCTGGAGCATTTCTGTTACTTTTATTAACCGGGGAAGGATATTTGGATAAAGCTTTTTCTAAAGTAGAATGGACCACAATTTTCTTCTTTATTGGGCTGTTTGTATTGGTTTCAGGTTTAATTGAAACAGGGGTTATATCTTTATTAGCGGATTATTCAGTTCATTTAACTGGAGGCGATGTTGCTTCTACTTCGATATTAATTCTCTGGGTAAGTGCGATTGCATCTGCATTTATTGATAATATCCCATTTGTTGCCACAATGATCCCAATGATCAAAGATATGGGGGAACTAGGAATTAATAATCTGGAACCTCTTTGGTGGAGCTTATCACTTGGTGCATGTCTTGGCGGTAACGGAACATTAATTGGTGCAAGTGCCAATGTGATTGTTGCCGGGCTTGCAGCAAAGGAAGGTCATTCAATTTCGTTTGGGAAATTCTTTTTAATTGCCTTCCCATTAATGATTCTCTCAATCATAATTTGTACGATATACATTTATTTAAGATATTTAATTTAGGGGGAAAATCATGAAGGTAGCATACAAATATGACGAAAAGCTTCTAGAACTAATGGAAACAGCAAACGGAGATGATTTTGAATTCTCGATTACCTTACTTAATAGTGAGTTAAAGAAAAGCATGATAAAAGTTCGAGAGTTTTTTGAGGAAAATAAGGTTATAACTGATATCCATTACTATATTCACCCAAATAACAGATATCAAGTGATAGTCAGAAAAGACTTTTACAATGAATTTATAATCCAATTATTTAGACAGCAATTATTAAAAGAAATAATATGGACTTAAAGTTTTCAAAAATGTGCTGCTTAGAGGAAATCTAAGCAGCACATTTTTTGTTCTTATAAACAACCTTTTTATTCTATCCGTTCCAGAAGCAAATAACAGGATTCTTTATATCTAACTTTCCTGCCCTATTTCTTGTAAGAAAAACTAAGTAATTCTTATTCCATCCAGTTTGTATGGAATACACCTTCTTTATCAACACGTTGATAAGTATGGGCACCAAAATAATCACGTTGTGCCTGTAACAGATTTGCCGGAAGCGTTTCTGTGCGATAGCTGTCATAGTAAGCAATGGCACTCGTGAATGATGGGACTGGAATTCCACGCTCAATTGCTACAGCAAGAACTTGACGCAATGCAGATTGGTAGCTCTCAACAATTTCTTTAAAATAAGGATCTAATAAAAGGTTCGCTAATTCTGAATCACGGTCATATGCTTCTTTAATTTTTTGCAAGAATTGGGCACGAATAATACAGCCGCCGCGGAAAATCATCGCAATGTCACCGTACCGAAGATTCCAATCATATTCTTCTGATGCTGCACGCATTTGCGCAAAGCCTTGGGCATATGAACAAATTTTGCTCATATACAAAGCTTTACGAACCGCTTCAATTAACTCTTCTTTATTACCTTCATAGCCTTTCACTTCAGGACCATTAAGCATCTTACTTGCCTTAACACGCTCATCTTTCATAGCTGAAATACAGCGGGCAAATACAGATTCTGTGATTAGTGGAAGTGGGACACCCAAATCTAACGCATTTTGGCTAGTCCATTTACCTGTACCTTTTTGACCAGCAGTGTCTAGGATCAAGTCAACCAATGGTTTACCTGTTTCTTCATCTATTTTTGTAAAAATATCTGCTGTAATTTCAATTAGATAGCTGTCTAGCTCACCTTTATTCCATTCAGCAAAAACGTCATGAAGTTCTTCGGCGGACAAGCCAAGGACATTTTTCAAGATAAAATAAGCCTCTGAAATTAACTGCATGTCGCCATATTCAATCCCGTTATGCACCATTTTCACATAGTGGCCGGCACCGTTTGGACCAATATAGGTACAACAAGGGTCCCCTTCTACTTTAGCTGAAATTGCCTCTAAAATTGGCTTCACTAAATCATAGGCTTCTTTTTTACCTCCCGGCATGATCGAAGGACCTTTTAATGCCCCTTCTTCACCTCCGGATACTCCTGTACCAATAAAATGGAACCCTGCAGTCTCAAGTTCCTTATTACGTCTAATGGTATCCTGGAAGAAGGTATTACCCCCATCAATGAGGATATCGCCTTCTTCAAGGTATGGCTTTAATGAATCAATTGTTGCATCTGTTGCCGTACCCGCCTTAACCATTAATAAAATTTTGCGTGGCTTTTCTAAGGAATTTACAAATTCCTCAACGGTCCGGGCACCGACAAAGTTTTTTCCTTCTGCTTCGTTCTTTAAAAACGCTTCTGTTTTATCATAGGAACGATTAAAAACTGTAACAGAATAGCCGCGGCTTTCAATATTTAATGCAAGGTTTTTTCCCATAACCGCAAGACCAATAACACCAATTTGTTGTTTAGACATTCTAAATCCCTTTCCTTTCTAAAAATCCTTACAACCCTATTCTAACCTATTTTAACTGTTTATCGCTTATAATTAAACTCAGGTATAGCAGTCCGACAGCGGAATGCCTCATTTGTCACAATCTTTATCTCCAAAGTTTCTTTTATAAATAGTTTGTGCAATTTTTCTATGATTAACTTAATTCATGATAAAAAGTCACTTAATGTTCAAGAACTTCACGTTTTGTTCAATATTGAGCAAATATATCTTTTCTATAATAAATATATTGAAGTAAATATTGTTAGATGGGGTGTGTTGAATTGGAAAAGTTGCTTTATGTGACCGCAAATCCAAAGGGCTTAGAGAAATCAAAGGGCCTGCAAATTGGGGAAGCCTTTCTTGAAGCTTTTCAGAAGGAACGTCCCGAAGTAGAAATAAAGAAAATGGATTTGTTCACCTTAGATTTTCCACAAATGGATGCTGATTTGGTTTCGGCAAGAGGAAAATTAGCAGGTTACGGATATACATTGGATCAGTTGTCAGATGCTGAACGCGAGAAGATTATAAAAATGCACGCTCTTGCAGATGAATTTATCTCATATGATTATTATGTTTTTGTGTCCCCCGTGTGGAATTTGAGTTCACCTGCGGTCTTAAAGGCTTTCCTCGATAATTTATTTATAGCTGGAAAAACCTTTGCCCATACCCCAGACGGACCAAAAGGGCTATTAAAAAATAAGAAGGCTGTCCATATCCAAACAAGAGGCGGACAATATACAGGCACTCCTCTTCAGGAAATGGAATCAGGTGACCGCTATTTAAAAATTGCCCTCAGCTTTTTAGGGATTAAAGTTATGGACACATTAATCGCAGAAGGATTCGATTTAAATCCGCAAAAGGTACCTGAAATTATTGCAAAAGCTAAAGATCATGCCAGACTTGCTGCTAAAGAATTAGCTAAGGGGATATCAATTCAAGTGTAAAATAACAATTACGAAAGCTTCCTTTTGAGGAAGTTTTTTCATTTTTATATTCTTTTACTTTCAAACTTTGTTAAAAAATATCAAATTCATAGTATAATTGGAATACTTTAAACTAAATAAAGAACATTATTATTATGTAAAAGTACATTGGACTAATTCATATCTTCAAGGCATATATCATGAACCTTATGGGGTTATTCGTCTAATATCATTTGCATTCATCAACAAAATATATCTTTTTTCTAAATATTTCGTAAATTTTGTTGTAACTTGTGGAAAATACATGTTAAAATTTCCCTATCAGCCCTTTTTTGGATGGTGAAGGAAATGGAAATTACGAAACACCTTTTCTTAAATCTCTCCCTTTTAATCATACTACTATTTTTTTGTTTAATATTTCTCGAAAAAAGTCAAAAATACACCCTTTCTAAATCTTCAATAATAATTTTGTTTATCGCAACTTTATGGTTATGTATCCAATTCTCCTACACCCCCGTTCCATCTGCCAGGTATGATTTAAGGATTATTCCTTTGGTTTTAGGCGGTCTATATGTTGGAATCGGTCCAATTCTTGTTTTAGCAATTATACTCTTAAGAAGTTTCTATGGTTTGAATATAGGTTTTTTTCAAACCCTTATACTATATGCTCCGCTTAGCATTATACTCTGGAACCTATATCCTTGGGTTTCGAAACAGGCTCCTGAACGACGGATTTTTGTAACGGTATGTATGGGAATGATCCTTGGCCTGCTAACAGTTTTTGGGATGAGTTTCACTAATTCTAACTCCAACCTTTTTGATGCTTGGTTTGCTCTCCTTGTCATCCCTGCTCTCGGAATTGGCATCATTTCATATGGGATTGAATTTGTTAGAAAAAATAATGAAATGCAGCAGCAACTGATTAAAGCAGAAAAATTAAAAGCAGTCGAACAAATGGGAGCCGCTATTTCCCATGAAATTCGCAATCCTTTAACTGCTGCTAGCGGATTTGTTCAACTTCTTCAGGATGATTACCTTACGAGGCAAAAAAGAAAAGAATACTTATCTATCGTTAAGGAAGAATTAATTTCCGCTGAAAGGGTCATTCAGGATTATTTGACCTTTGCGAAGCCTTCTCTAGAAACGTTAGAGGAACTAAATGTAAAAAGTGAACTTAGGCAAATTATCAATATTCTTCAACCACTGGCAAATCAGAATTCTGTTGAGATCATTACTGACTTTTCAGTTATAGGTTTCATAAAAGGAGACAAACAGAAGTTCCGCCAGTGTTTTGTAAATGTCCTCAAAAATGCAATCGAATCAATGTCAACAGGCGGTTATTTAACGATTTCAACTGAATTTAGCCAAAGCTATGTAACAATTATGGTGAAGGATACAGGTTTAGGTATGACAAGTGAGCAACTTGAACGATTAGGGGAACCTTTCTATTCCACAAAAGGGAAAAAGGGAACGGGTCTGGGGATGATGGTAGTGTATAGTATTATTCGTGCAATGGATGGTTCTATCTGGGTAGAAAGTGAAGTAGAAAAAGGGACTACATTTCTTTTTGAATTTCCTACCATTTCTTCAATCATTAAAACCCAACAAGCCGGCAGAGCTTAGTTATCTGCCGGTTTTGTTTTGCGTTTTTCTTATTTTCCTGCTAATCAGTACCTATTCTTTATTACTTCCCTATAAACATTTGCGTCCAATGTTTCCCAGTCTCTTCAAATCCTACCCCGATATGAGTAAAATTTGAACTTAAAATGTTTTTACGATGACCTTCACTGTTCATCCAGGAATTTACGACTTCCTGTGGTGTCCTTTGACCTTGGGCGATATTCTCACCTGCGGATTTATAGGTAACACCAAAATCTCTCATCATATCGAACGGAGATCCATAAGTTGGGCTTGTATGTGAAAAGTAATTCTTTTGCTGCATATCCACTGACTTTTTCTGAGCAATGCCATTAAGCTGGGTATCCGCTTTTAATGCAGGAAGCCCGTTTTTACTCCGTTGTGCATTTGTTAAATTGATCACTTGTTGTACATATTGGCTGACCGTTCCAGTAGTTGGTGCAATATTTTGTGTTGGGGCAGCTGGTTTTGGTGCCGGTTTTGGCTGTGGTGCAGGTGCCGTTGGCTGAGTTTGCTGTGGTGCAGGTGCCGGTACTGCCGGTTGAGTTTGCTGCGGCGCTGGTGCCGGTACTGGTGCTTTTGCAATCGGTGTTTGCTGCTGTATAAATGGCTGCCCTTGTTGACCGAACTGAAATCCTTTGCCTTTACTAGGATCTACGGTAGTATACTGATATTTTGCATCTTGGATTAATATCGCTCTTGTATGAGGATATTGATCACTGTTTAAAGATGTTTGATACGAAGAAATCATGTCCCGATTATTTTTTCTTGTTTTACGCTGATCATTATATAGATTAACATCTAAATCACTTTCACTGTTGTTACGATTCGTATAATCCTCGGTAAGTGGACCATTATGGTCAATTCCGTCATCTCTTCCATTTCCCACGTTAAAATAAGGATTGTTCCTGTTAGTTGTATTCATTCCTACCTGGTTTGTAGTCTTGTCATTTATTTGATTTTTATCATTGTTATTACAAGCAGCAAGTCCCATTGTTAGGAAAGCTGTTAAAAGTAAACCAACTGGTTTTTTTATCAATTGAAATACCCCCTTTTTGAAAAAATTTCTCTTGCCTTCTTATTTTTCATCTTTTCAATAAAGTTATTTGTGGTAATATCCGACTGTACCGAAAGAAAAAGGCTTTATGAACAAAAAAAAACAGGTGCATATGCATCTGTTTTTTTTAAAATTAACTTTCCAGTAAAGGAATTCTGCCTTTATATTTATTGATTAATTTCCGATTATGTTCTTCTGCCCCATCTGCATTACTGCTTTTAAAAATAGGAGGTGAAAAGTTGTTTTCAATCATGACCTTTACGGATTCCACCATTATTCCGTTTACAATAGCTGTCCCGATTACAGTTGACCCGGAACCAAAGGAAACGTCCAGTAATTCATGCTCCATTAATGCATCGCCAATTCTTATATGATTATCAATTGCAAGATCAGCAGCGTCAGAAAGAAATTTTCCGCTTGTGTGCCTTGAAGAAACACTTTTTGAATAAATTAATGATGTAATGGCAATAACAAAAGCGCCCTGTTTTTTAGCAAATTCTGCTACGTCAATCGGAACAGGGTTCCTGCCCGATGTTGACACCACAATTACCACATCTTCAGATAGAATTTTCATATCACCTAAGAATTCTTCGGCAAAATCATTCTTCTGTTCAAATTGTGATGAGCGTACTGCGCCTTTATGGAGCATTAAATCTTCTATAAGAATAGGGTTAATTGATGCAAGACCTCCAGCCCTGTAAAAGAGCTCTTCTCCAAGCATATGGGAGTGGCCGCAGCCAAAAACATGAACAATCCCATCCCTTTGAATGCACTGGGCAATTTTAATAGCAGCTGTTGTAAGGTTCTCATTTTCAGCTTTTTCAACAGTATTAATTAACTCCTTTAGCTTTTGAAAATAGAGATCGAACATATAAAATCATCCTCAAGATTAGTTATCGTTTCATTTGAATCATGAATTTATAACGGTCTGCACGGTAAACAGATTTCACAAATTCAACAGGAGTATTGTCATGCAGATACGTATTCCTTTGGATATGCATGACAGGTGCCCCATTTGCAATTTTTAAAAGTTTTGCCTCATTTTGACTAGCGCTAGACGACTCAATTACCTGCGAGGCGCTATCGATGCGTAAGTTTAAATGTTCTTCAATATGACCGTATAAAGATTGATTTGCTATTTGTGCTGTTAGCCCCTTAATCAGATTCGCTGAAATATAATTGGTTTCTAATGCCATCGGGACACCATCCGCTAAGCGGATTCGTTTAATTTCATAAACCGGCTCATATTCAGAAATCTTTAATTGACCAGCAATCTGACTTGTAGCAGGAATAATTTCAAACTTAATAAGTTTATTACTTGGAGTTAATCCTCTAGCTTTCATATCCTCTGTAAAGCTGGTTAGTCCTTGCAAAGGTTGTTCAATTTTTCGCTCAGCAACAAATGTGCCCTTTCCTTGCAGCCGATATAAATAACCTTCATTAACAAGCTGGGTAAAGGCCTGTCTGACAGTCATCCGGCTAATTTGATATTTTTCAGCATATTCTCTTTCTGGTGGAAGTGCATCACCAGGACTCAACTCACCATTTTCAATTAACCCTTTAATATGTTCCTCTAGCTGATAATAAAGTGGAATGGGGGAATTCTTGTTTATCATTCTCTTTATTTACACCCTTCTAATTAAACTTAACAATTACAGGTTTTAATTTTATTGCCTGGCTGCCTAATAATTATTGACAGTGACTCTTTAAACCTGAAATTGCTGCTTTATCAGCAATAATTGTAACACACGGATGATTTTTCAACACTGAGGCAGGAAAACTTTCTGATACTTTTCCAGTTAAAAGTTTACCTATTGCTTCTTTCTTGTTTTCACCAGAAACTAAAAGAAGAATTTCTTTACTTTTCATAATGGTAGAAATTCCCATGGTGATCGCTTTAGTCGGTACTTCCTCAATACTTTTAAAAAATCTTGCATTTGCATTAATGGTTGAAGGAGCTAATTTGATTACATGTGTTTGAGAGGTAAAGGTTGTCCCTGGTTCATTAAATCCAATATGTCCATTACTGCCAATTCCAAGAATTTGCAAATCAATGCCGCCATAATTTGCAAGTAATGATTCATAACGAAGGCATTCTTCCTCTATGTCTTTACAATCTCCACGCGGAATATTTGTATTATTTTTATTGATGTCAATATGATTAAACAACTTTTCATCCATAAAATAGCGATAACTATTTTTATTTTCACCTGAGAGACCAATGTATTCATCTAAGTTAAACGTGGTAACATTTTGATAAGAAGTCCCGTTTTTCTCATGATCTTCAATTAAATTTTTGTATGTTCCTACAGGAGTTCCTCCCGTTGCAAGTCCCAGATTTATTTTAGGATTTTGGCAAACCTTTTCAATAATATATTCAGCCGCTTTCTGACTCATTTCGGTGTAATCTTTTACTTCTATTATTTTCATTGGCAGTTTTCCCCCTTTTTATAGGAAAGTGTTCCCCGGCAAAATGTCATATAGACATCCATATTCTCATCAAGGATTACGATGTCTGCGTCTTTCCCAATAGAAATGCTTCCCTTTCTGTCAAACACATTCAACTGCTTGGCTGGATTGACTGATGCCATTTCGACCGCTTCCTCAAGTGAACATCCAGTATAAGTCAAAATATTTTTTATGGCATGTCCTAATTTTAAAATACTGCCGGCGAGTGTTCCGTCAGCAAGGACTGCCTTTCCATCTTTAACAGTAACCTCTTGGCCTCCGAGGTCATACAAACCATTTTTTAAGCATTTAGCACGCATGGAGTCAGTGATTAAAATTAATCCATCGCTCTGCTTATTTTTGTAAGCGAGATTAACCATCTCCGGATGAACATGGACACCATCAACAATAATTTCTGCTTTTAATTCCTTACGCAAAAATGCTGCGCCAACCACACCAGGTTCACGATGGTGCAGTCCTCTCATTTGATTAAAGAGATGGGTCACATGATTTGCTCCAGCTTCAATGGCTTCACCAACTTGTTCATAGGTTGCATCAGTATGTCCGAGAGATGCGATAATTCCATTTTCCTTTAAATAGCGAATCATTTCTAATCCACCAGGCTGCTCTGGGGCTAATGTGACAAGTTTTATTGTTCCGTTAGATAATTTTTGCCACTCTTCAAATAATGCGATATTTGGATTCACTATATGCTGAATAGGCTGTGCTCCAGCTTTTTTTGGATTCACAAATGGCCCTTCAAGATGTAGACCAAGTATTTCAGCATTCCCGTTTGCTGTCTGCTTTTCGATATATTCACCTGCATTAATTAATGCATTTTCAATTTGTTTGCCTTCTTGTGTCATAGTAGTGGCTAAGAAGCTTGTTGTTCCTTCTTTTGGCAATGCTACTGTCATTGTATTCAATGCTTCCTTAGTTCCATCCATCGTGTCCGCGCCATTTACACCATGAATATGCACATCAATAAAACCAGGCACCGCGTTAAAATGTGCAGGAGCTTCAATCACTTCAAAGTCTTCCCCAATAATAGTTTCATCCATGGTACCAAGTCCTGTTATTTTTTGATTTTTTATTGTTATATATCCATTTTCAATGATCTTGTCTTCTGAATAAATTCGAATACCCTTAAGTAAAATATGATTATCTTCTTGAGTCATTTTCAAAACTTCCTTTCAGGTTCTATCTTTATTTTACACTCTAAAAGTATAGTTGTCTATACCAATCAACGGAATAAAAATGACAGGCTACTCGCCTATCACTTTTATAAGATATCCATTTATTGATATTTTATTTACTTACTACCCCATGCCCTCCAAATTCATTTCGCAATGCAGAAACAACTTTCCCTGAAAAAGTATCTTCTTCTAATGATCGGTACCTCATCATTAAAGCCATTGTAATAATTGGGGATGCTGCCTGAAGGTCTAAAGCCGTTTCAACCGTCCATTTTCCCTCACCAGAGGAATGCATAATTCCTTTGATTCCTTCTAGCTTTGAATCTTTAGAGAAAGCATTTTCGGTAAGTTCCATGAGCCAAGATCGGATGACAGAACCATTACTCCACACCCTTGCAACCTTTTCGTAATCAAAGTTAAATGGACTTTTATCAAGTAATTCAAATCCTTCAGCAATCGATTGCATCATTCCATATTCAATGCCATTATGTATCATCTTTAGATAATGACCGCTTCCACTTTCTCCTGCATAATGGTAGCCGTTCGCCACGCAAATGTCTTTAAAAATTTCTTCTACTAAAATGAATGCCTCTTTGTTCCCGCCAATCATTGTACAAGCGCCATTTCTCGCCCCTTCAACACCTCCACTAGTCCCAACGTCGAGAAAATGAATACCTTGTTCGGAGAATTCTGCTGCCCGTTTGATGGATTCCTTATAATGTGAGTTACCGCCTTCAATGACAATATCCCCTTCTCCTAAGTATTCCTTCAGTTCGTTAAGCACACTGTTGGTAACTTCCCCGGCTGGTACCATTACCCAAATGACTTTAGGGGATGGAAGGCTTGCTACAAGATCGGATATTGAACTTACACCATGAGCCCCTTTTTCTGATATTCCTTTAACTGCAGTTGTATTTACATCAAATGCAACAACCTCATACTGATGGTCCATTAAATTTAGGGCTAAACTATAGCCCATTTTACCCAAACCAATTAATCCTATATTCATCTTATTCAGAATCCCTTTCATGATATTTTTCCTTTACCACTATATTAAAATTCTTTCCTTTTATCAATTTTCGCAACCAATTTGACAATCAACTGCTTTTATTCTGTGAAAAAATAAGTCAAAATTATTAATTTAGTAAAAAAAAATCGACAGGCAGATAGTCCTGTCGATTTTGTTAAGCATATAATTTGGATTCTTCATTTTGGAAAAAGCTTTTCATTGCATGAAATACATCTGCTTTTTGCTTAAGAATATAATAACGGAAATGTTCATCCTTAATATTTTTGTAGGCTGACATTAAGGTAGAATGCCTATTGTATTGATTGACTTCACCATAGCCAAACATGTTAGATACCTTCATTAATTCTTCAACAAGCTTCACACAGCGGGCGTTATCCGATGTTAGATTATCACCGTCTGAAAAGTGGAATGGATAGATGTTGAACTTGCGAGGATTGTATTTAGTTTCAATGATTTCCAATGCTTTGCGGTAGGCGGATGAACAAATTGTTCCACCGCTTTCTCCTTTCGAGAAGAAGTCTTCCTCGGTCACTATTTTTGCCTCAGTATGATGCGCAATAAACTCAATTTCAACTGTCTCGTATTTTGTTCTTAAAAAGCGTGTCATCCAGAAGAAAAAGCTGCGGGCCATGTACTTCTCCCATATTCCCATACTTCCGCTCGTGTCCATCATCGCAATGACAACAGCTTTAGAATCCGGTTTAACCACTTCATTCCAAGTCTTAAATTTTAAATCATCTTTGTAAATAGGGTGGAATGCCGGTTTCCCACTCATGGCATTTCGTTTAAAAGCAGACATCATTGTCCGTTTTTTATCAATATTTCCCATTAATCCTGTTTTCCTAATATCATTGAATTCAATATTTTCAACGAGGTTTTCTTGCTCCTCTTTTTTCTTTAAATTAGGAAGTTCTAATTGCTTAAATAATGCTTCTTCGAGCTCCATTAATGACACTTCTGCCTCAAAATAATCTTCTCCCGCTTGATCTCCTGCCCCTTGGCCTTTACCGGGACCTTTTTGCCCACTGGAGCCGTCACGTGCTACTACGTCTCCGATTTGACTGTCACCGTCACCCTGGCCCACGTGTTTGTTTTTGTCATAATTATAACGAATTTTATATTCGTCTAATGAACGAATCGGAATCTTTACCACATCTCGACCATTAGACATAATTATGCTCTCTTCTGTAATTAAGTCTGGAAGATTGTTGCGAATTGCCTCTTGGACTTTTTCCTGATGCCGCTGCTGGTCATCGTGGCCTTTACGGTGGAGGGACCAGTCTTCTCTAGAAATCACAAATTGATGGTTATCGGTTGACATTATAAACCCCTCCTTATGAAATTAATGAATGCAGTTTTAAACTGCACACTTTTTTAGCAAATACATAAGATAACGCGAATGAAAAAAATTAAATAAAAGATGGATTACTTTATCCTATGCAAAAGCGATAAATAATTTACAAATAATTTAGACAATTAGGCTCTTGCCTAAAAAGTTGGACGAGTCCACCTTGAAATGATTAAAAAAACGCAAGCGATCGAAGTTGTCTCGCTGCTGGGCACTCCTCTAAAAAGCTAACGCTTTTCCCCCGTGCGAGGTATCGCTTCCGGAGCTTATTCTAATGGTGCTGGACAATTCTCAAAATCGAAATTTCTTTCTTATCTTTTAAGAAAACTCCCCGATTGGCAAGCCTGCGAAGACAGAGGCGTAGCTCTTATTACCTGATTGGAAAAGTAATACTTTCCTATCGGAAAAAAAGAGACTGACAGATACGTTCTGTCAGTCCTCATATTTTAATCCTATCCTTCACTACCTATTTAACAGGCTTCCAACATACCGAAGTAATTCATTAGCTGATGTTGAATTATAGCCATGTTCATCGATTAAACGGGCAACAACATCATTAATCTTCTTCAATTGCTGTTCATCTGGTGTTTTTGAAGATGTAGTAATCTTGACAACATCCTTAAGATCTGCAAACAGTTTCTTCTGAATAGCTTCCCTAAGCCGGTCATGCGAATTATAATCAAAGCGTTTGCCTTTCCTTGCGAAGGCTGAAATTCGGATTAATACCTCTTCTCTAAAGGCCTTTTTGGCATTTTCAGAAATACCAATCTGTTCCTCAATTGAACGCATTAGTTTTTCATCCGGATTAATTTCTTCACCAGTCAGTGGGTCACGAAGCTTTGCCTTATTACAATAGGCTTCCACATTATCTAGATAATTGTCCATAAGTGTTTTAGCGGACTCTTCGTACGAATAAACAAATGCTTTTTGAACTTCTTTCTTGGCAATATTATCATACTCTTTTCGTGCTAAAGAGATATAATTCATATAGCGGTCACGCAGCTCGGAAGTAATCGATGGATGTTGGTCAAGCCCATCTTTTAATGACCTTAATACATCAAGTGCATTAATGGATGGTACTTCTTTTCGAATAATCGTGGACGAAATACGGTTAATCACGTAACGCGGGTCAATTCCGCTCATACCTTCATCCGGGTACTCGCGCTTCAGCTCGTCAACATCAGCCGTATTAAATCCTTCCACACTCTCACCGTCATAAAGGCGCATTTTTTTCAGTAAATCAATATCTCCTTTTTTCGGCTCCTTTAAGCGGGTTAAAATGGTAAACATCGCAGCCACCTTTAATGTATGCGGTGCTATATGGACATCGGAAACATCACTCTCATTAATCATTTTTTCATATATTCTTTCTTCTTGTGAAACCTTTAAATTATATGGAATCGGCATGACAATAATCCTTGAATGGAGCGCTTCGTTTTTCTTATTGGAAATAAAGGAACGGTACTCCGTTTCATTCGTATGTGCTACAATTAGCTCATCTGCGCTAATTAAGGCAAACCTTCCTGCTTTAAAGTTCCCTTCTTGGGTTAAAGACAGCAAATGCCAGAGGAATTTCTCATCACATTTTAACATCTCCTGGAACTCCATCATCCCGCGGTTTGCTTTATTCAGCTCTCCATCGAAACGATAGGCACGCGGATCTGATTCAGAACCAAATTCTGCAATGGTTGAAAAATCAATACTTCCCGTTAAATCTGCGATATCCTGTGATTTTGGATCGGAAGGACTAAAGGTTCCAATCCCTGTTCGTTTATCCTCTGAGAAAAAGATTCTCTCCACTAAAACATCTTCGATTCTGCCCCCATATTCCTGCTCAAGACGCATCATGTTCAACGGTGAAAGATTCCCTTCAATCCTTATGCCGTACTCCTCATAGAAATCAACACGCAAATGATGGGGAATTAAGTGCAGCGGATCCTCATGCATTGGACATCCCTTTATAGCAAAAACAGAGCCTCTATCCGTATGTGAGTAACTTTCTAAACCTCTTTTTAACATCGTAACAAGAGTTGATTTACCACCGCTTACCGGACCCATTAACAGTAAAATCCGCTTTCTTACATCAAGTCTTTTGGCTGCGGGATGAAAATACTCTTCAACAAGCCTTTCTAGTGATGCTTCTAATCCAAATAATTGATTGCTAAAGAAATTGTACTTCTTTGACCCTTTAACTTCTTCAATTCCGGCATCCTTGATCATATTATAAACTCGAGAATGTGCAGATTGTGCTACCCATGGCTTTTCCTTTAGCAACAATAAGTAATCAGCGAACGAACCTTCCCAACGCAGTTTTTCCTCTTCTTCGCGATGCATCTCGATTTTTTTTAAAATATCCATAAGGCCCTCCCCCTGTAGCTTAATCAGAGACGATTAATATACTCTATGCACTTAGCCCTTTGAACATGCGTAACCATATTACGGTACAGTCTATCTTTTTTATGTTAAAGAAAACTCGCCGATTGGCGAGCCCCTAAGGGCGAAGACAAAGGCGTAGTTGCACTTATGCGTTTGGAAAGGATAAATTTGAAAAATTTATCCTTTCCTATTAGCCAATAAAAAGAATATTGCACTTTTCATTTTCTGAAGATAGGCTATAATAAAACTATATGTTCATTATGAAAATTTGTATGAATTAAGGGGGACTACATATAATGAATACATTCATGGTTATTTTAGTCATGATCGCATTTTTAGCAGCTATTTTCACTGCAGGTTACAACGACAAACCAGGGCAGAATTAATAACAAAAGTGGAGGCAGGCTAGCTGCTTCCACTTTTTTCTGTTTCTTACTTTTTCTTATTAATAAATAGTTTACCAGTTGCTATTTTTCTCGTTTCATTTCCATAGCTATCTGAAATCTTTACTTCTACTTCCGCTCCAGCTTCTTTAACATTTGAAGTTGCCGTGTAATAGCCCACATAATGACCAGGAGATGTTTCCATCATTGTATATTCAGTCGCCGTACTTGGCACTTTATTTAGTGTATTCGGTAATGGCATTCTAATCGCAAATACAGCTTTTAAACCTGCTTCACTATCAAATTCCACTTTAACCGTTTCACCTGTTTTCAAATACTTGTCAGCTGCAGGTTGTAAATTTTTCACAGAAGGAGCAGTAAGTTTGGCATCCACCACTACAGATTCTTTCGTTGCATTGCCTGCTTTATCCTGTGCAATGACATTAATTGTATTGACTCCTTCCGATAAAAGGATTCGGTGAGAATATTTTCCGTTAGTAACTTCTGCTACTTGACCATTTACTTTAACCCAGTCAAGATGTTGATCTGATACTGTACCTTCTACTGTAACAGCCTCTTTATTTGTTTTGAAGTTGTTTACGGGTTTGTCAATAAAAAGTTTTGGTTTCGTTTTATCATAAACTACCTTAACAGGAGCTGAAGGATCTGTTGTACCACTGTTTGTCGAAGCTTTAGCTGTAAAGAGGTTCTCACCTTCATTTAATTGTACTTCTACTGCAAATTTCCCGTTCTGATCAGTTTGCACAGCTGTAGCTTCCTTACCGTTATTAAATATCTTAACCGCAGTAGTCGGAGCTGATTTCCCTTCTACCATTACTGAACCTTGATTCGTAAAGAATCCATCGGTAGGTGATGTGATAACAGGTGCTTTGACTTCGTAATTAACAACCGCTCGAATCATGTAGTTTCCTTCTTCTTTAGGTGTAGGAGAAAATTCCCCCCCAAATAGCATCCAGCTGCGTTTCGCATTCTCACCATCTGTATCAGCTGCAAGCCCAGGGGCATAAGGATTATCTGCACTTTGGATATAAACCATGTAGAAATCACCATTGACGATAATCCCTTTTGAACTTAAATCTACGTGTGTCCACTCACCATTTCTTTTTGCAGTTGCATTAAAAGGTCCTGCTATTTTTTTACCAGGGCTGCCATTTTCACCGCTCGCATCGTAAACAGCAACCTTGAAATCCGTTCCACCAGGCTCAGGCCATTTAGTGTCCCAGAATCTGAATAATCCGCCTGTCACCATCGCACTAGTTTCGCCTTTAGCTAAAGACATTTTGACAGCCCAGCCATTTCCTGCACCATAGAAAATATGTGCGTCTTCTGCTGTACCATCATCATAGCCGATTTCTCCTGGATACCCGATAAACGGTTTTAACTGTACGTCTTGTTTGACAGATCCCGCGTTTATTTTTACGGTTAATTCTTTACTATAGGCTGATGGGGAGGCCACTTTTAATGTATAACTTCCCTCATAGGCAGTAATGCTATATTCTCCTTTTTCATTTGTTTGGACAGGTTGAACCTGAGCATCTTCCATCAACAACAGAGTAGCATTTGAAACGGCTTCTCCTGTCACTTCATTTGTGACTACTCCAGAAATCGTCCCTTTTGGAATTTCTTCCAAGACAAAGTTAGCTGTTACTTCTCCGTTAGCTGGAATAGCAACTGATTGAGATGCTGAACGATAACCATATGTCTCTGCCTGAACAGTAAATGTCCCTGTTGCGTGATTTAATTTGTAGCTGCCATTCTCCGGATTTGTAAAGGTTGATCTTCCTGATTCCAGCACACTTACCTCTGCACCTAGCGGTAAAAGTGACGGAGAAGATTCCTGTTCTAAGTTAACTTTAGAATTCTCTTTCTTGAACGGAGTTATTTTGCTTGGATCCACTTTTACCTTATCAGGCATTGTTTTGGAATCCTTTTGATTTAGGTCTTTAACAACCCCTAATGTAGACATGTTAGATGCTTGAATAGGTTGATTGGATAAACGAACATCGTCTAAATACCAGCCTTGATAACCAAAAAGAATGTCTGAAGTTACATTGAAAGCAACATAAATTCTTTGACCAGCATATTCACTTAAATCAACTTCTCCATCAATCCAACTTTCGGATTTGCCAGTGACGCGAAGTTTTTGCGTCCAGTTTTCCATATCTGTTGAAACAAATACATGTCCAAAATCATAACCTTTACCAACATGTTCTTCAAGCTCATACCATTGTTTGAATTGTAAGTATGCCTTTCCATCTTTAAGATCGATTGGAGGCATAAGCAACGTCATATTTGCGTTATCAGGATATTTTCCATCTAATTTTGTCGCATAAACTTTCTCACCTGATACGGCATTTTTAGGTCCAGAAGTTGGTGTTCCCCATTCCCAGACGTTATTTTCCCCGTAAGAACTCCATCCATCAGGCTTAGTTTCAAAATCTTCAAAATAACCTATACCAATTCCAGATCTAACAGGGATATTGTACGAATTGGATATAACCTCATTACCACTATAATCCGTTATCTTCCATTTGTAAGTGACAGTAGGTTCACTAATGTCTTTTCCTGGGATTGTTGCAGCATATGAGCCATTTTTATGATCTCCTGAGGTTCTTTTAGCTTGAACCGTACTCCAATTCCCATCCGCATTTAAATATTGTAATTCGACATTCGTTACGCTGACATTGTCTGTTACTTGAATATCTAAACGTAAATCTTCGCCTGAATATGTTTTTTGTGGACCACTATGCTCGAACTTTGGTTTCTCTTTATCCTCTCCTTCTACACTGACTTGTCCTTTTATTTTTCCAAGACCGGTTGTAATGGATGCTACAGCTTCATACGCATTGACTAGTCCATAACCATACCCATTATTAGGGGTTTTAGGGAATGTCGAGTCTGTTAAAGGAACAGCGGTTGATAATAGAATTTCCTCCAATTCATCTACTGTCAAACTTGAATCCACCTGACGAAGCAGGGCAACAACCCCAGAAACATGTGGACCTGCCATTGATGTTCCATTCCATCCACCTTCATAACCACTCCCTGGAACGGATGATCGGATATTGACTCCAGGGGCTGAAATATCTGGTTTTACCTCATCATATGGAGAAGGCCCTTGAAGTGAAAAATCACCTAATTTGTTATTAATATCAACCGCACCTGTTGCAAATGATTCAGGATAGTTCGAAGGTTCTGCGGCTGATGCTGGTCCACCAGGGTTCCAAAAATTTGCATTCCCTACTGAAAACTCAGGAAAAATTTCTGCCGCGCGCCATGCTTGAACCATTGGGCGATACCATTCATCAAGACCCGGACCACCGCCCCATGAATTATTGACAACGTCAGGCGCCTTTTCAGGGTGAGGATTTCCATTTCTATCTTTCGGAGCTAAAATCCATTCACCTGCTGCTAATAAATCTACATCTTCTCCGCCGTCTTTTGTGAATGCCTTAACAGCAATCCACTTCGCTCCTGGTGCAACACCAATTTGATTTTCACCGTTAGGTTCAGCACCAACTATTGTTCCCGTTACATGGGTTCCATGACCAACATCATCTAAAGGAGTAGTTGCATTTGAAGCTGGATCATACCAATTGAATTCATGGTCTGGGTTATTTGGATTGGCTGGATCATATCCTCGATATTTTTCTTTTAATGCAGGATGATCCCATTGTACGCCTGTATCAATGGAAGCTACCACAGTCCCTGTACCATCAATCCCCATTTTCCATACAGAGGGGGCACCTACATTTTTAAGATTCCATTCAACAGAGTCTGCTTTGCTATTTGCGTTAGCTTTTGTTTGGGAAGTTTCTTTACTATCAGCAGAATTAACTGCTTGATGAAGTTGTCTCGTTTCATTAGGAAGAATCTTTTCCACTTCAGGAAACGCTGCGATTTGTTCCATTACTTCTTTCGTAGCTGTTACAGCCATTGCATTAACAATATAAAAGGATTGAGTATTTTTGGCTTTACCAGCATTTTCTTGCTTATCCAAGTACTCTTTCACATTTCCTTGTGTTTCGATTGCTGTAGACCTTAAAGAAGAAACTACTGCTGATCGTTTCATATACTTTGCCTTTGCTGGTGTAGCCTTTTGAGTAATTGCGTTTTTCTCAGCATTCATAGCTACTTTCTGTGTATCTACTTGTCCTTTAAATTTAATTAGGAAGGTTACTTTATCCTGTTTATTAAATTGAGTTTTCAGCTTACTATTAATCTTGCTTTTTGAAGATTCTAAAGCAGCTTCTTTAGCCGATATGTAAGGCTTTTGATTTGCTTCTGCCATACCCATTCCTGGAAACAGCAATGGAAGGACTAAAAATACAGTTAACATGACATACATCCATTTAAAGCGAACATTCTTCTTACTTTTCAAAACTCTTCCCCCTTTGGTCCTTTAATAGTTCATTCAAATAAAATGGTGTTGATATCCAATTTCCTGACAGATCACCTCCTTAAATGACAATCTTCTCGCGGTAAAATTTTCCTCACAAGGAAACATTATCAAATAAATAGATCAGGAAGCGTCGAATTACGCCGAAAAAATACAGTATATTCTGAAAATGATAATTTTGAATTAGGAAATTGATAGTGAAATAGGTATAAATATACAAAAAAGGATTACGAGAACGCTTACATTTGTTTGAATTTCCCTAAAAATAAAATTTTAACTACATTGATAAATCTCATGTAGCAACTAAAAATAAGAAATTGTTGCTATATAGTCTTTATAAGTTGGTAAGAATAGGTATAAATACTGGTAGAAAAATGGATAGAACTATCTATAAATAGGGTTGTAAATTGGAATAAACAGTTATGAATAACTATTACTCTCTTGTTTCAGGGGTTCATATAAGTAATTCTATTAAATAAAAAAGGCATATGCAGGAAGTAGCAATGGAAGGGATTTAAGAATCGGAGTTTTACCAAAAATACAATAAAAAAGGGCCTAATGTTTAGGCCCTTTCTTGAGTAGCTTTGGATAGTTTTGTTGGCGCAGCGCTTCATAGATAAGAATGGCAGCGGTATTTGACAGGTTTAAAGATCGGACATTTTCATTCATCGGGATCCTTAATGCTCTTTCCTTGTTTTTTTCGATTACATCTTTTGGGAGTCCCGTTGTTTCCCTGCCAAAAATAAAATAATACTCTTTGTTTAAATCGCTGTAATTAAAAGAACTATGCGGCTTTTCCCCGAATTTCGTTAAATAAAAAAACTCACCGCCGGCATTTTTTTCATAAAACTCTTCTAAAGAATCATAGTAGGAAATATTTACATGTTCCCAATAGTCCAAGCCTGCTCTCTTTAACATCTTGTCGTCTGTAGAAAAACCTAACGGACGGATTAAATGTAAAACGGTATCCGTTCCTGCACAAGTTCGGGCAATGTTCCCTGTATTAGAA
Source organism: Neobacillus sp. WH10 (assembly GCF_030123405.1). Classification (GTDB taxonomy): domain Bacteria; phylum Bacillota; class Bacilli; order Bacillales; family Cytobacillaceae; genus Neobacillus. Next base: position 1,422,977 of record NZ_CP126110.1, on the reverse strand, counting down.
GGTATTTGTGGTTGATATAAGACTACATGAATGGACATGAATTTCACCTCGAATAAAAACTCTACATGCAATTATACCACTTTCATATATCCATTTAAAGAAAACTCGCCGAGTGGCGAGCCGTTAGGCGAAGACAAAGGCGTAGTTGCACTTATGCCATTTAGGAAAGGTATACTTTCCTAACGGCCAAGGAGAATCCTTATTCATCGATGATCGAATAAAACTTATATTTAATCTTCGGAGTATATGCTGAGGAATCCTCGTAAGCCCAATACCGCATTCGGCTGTTGTAGGTATTGGCATTCACTAAAGGCATCCCATGCGCATCCTTACCGGTAACAATCGTATTATGATTGAACCTTCCGTCTCCTTCAAAGTCATAGCAAATTACATCTCCTAAAATCAGCTGGTCAGGGCTGCTGACTTCCCTTGCCCTAAGTCCGTTATTAGAATTCCCTAAATAGTTCTTTAGTGAATGCGCCACTACCCAGCTATAGCTCCAATTTGAATGTTGGTACCACCATCCAATTCCGCGGTTCGGATGTCCCCTCATTGGTGCTTCACCTGCCCTAAGACATTGAGAAATATAGTTCGTACAATTATTTTCAAATTTTTGAAAGGCAGGATTATAAGTATTCCACCAGCGCTCAGCATATTGGACAGCCTTTAGGCGATTATATTCATAGTTTAGCCTGACAGCCTGTTCATCCAATTCCAGCTTTATTTGTTTTTTAGTTGGTTCTTGAGGATGGATCGGCACTTTAACTTCCTCATCCGTAACTAAAGCACCATTGTAAAACTTAGCAATTCTTTCTTCCAGTTCTTCTTCTATATAAAGGAGATCCTTTTGTTTAATTAAATACTGATAATGAGCATGGTATTTTAAGGTTTGAAATTCCTCGTCTACAGCTTCCTCGATGATTTTACCCGAGGCATTAATTTTTACAATTTCAGCAGACCTTTTTGCAAATGCTGCTTGTTTCCTTTCAGCCTTTGGGAAAAATAGTTTGTTGCTTCTTTTTTGGGATAAAAATAAATCGAGCCTTTTTTCAAATAGGTCTTGGAGCAATTCACGCATTCTGTCTTCCCCCCTCTCTTTTTATACATATGAGGGAAAGAGGAATTTAATATATAAAAGAGCAAAACCAATAAGGTTTGCTCTTCTCTCATTTATTAAAGCTCAAGGCTTTATCGATTTCTTTATGAACTTCGGAATCCGTTTCATCTTCTTTTGCCTTTAATAACGCTGAAAATGCAAAATTACCACCAATTTTTCCAAGAGCCCAGGCAGCCGTTCCTCTTAGTACAGGACTTGCTTCATTTTCCAATACATCAATCAAATCAATTATTGCCGAATCATCTTTAAAATGGGCCAGTGCAATCATTGCATTTCGCTGAATTGGTTTCTTTCCCCTCCATGATCCTGCTGCATCTCCGAACTTATTTTTAAATTCACGGTTGCTTAATTTTAAAATAGGTTTTAATAATGGTTTTGCCACATTAGGATCCGGTTCCATTTCTTCGTGAAAATGAAAGTTTCTCCCTTTATTATACGGACAAGCCGTTTGACATGAATCACAGCCATAAATGCGATTTCCAATCTTTTCTCGAAATTCATCAGGAATAAGCCCTTTTGTCTGCGTTAAAAAAGAAATGCAGTGCTGGGCATTAATCTGCCCTCCTTGGACTAAAGCTCCAGTAGGGCAGGCTTCTAAACACTTTGTGCAGGAGCCGCATTGATCTTCTATTGGTGTGTCTGGTTCAAAAGGGATACTTGTAATCATTTCACCTATATACACGTATGAGCCATATTCCGGGGTAATAATCGCACAGTTCTTTCCGCTCCAGCCAATACCAGCTCTTTCTGCAACTGCACGATCTGAAAGCTCTCCAGTATCAACCATTGATTTTAACATGGCATCTGGCACCTTGGCTATGATGAATCCCTCCAGCTTTTTCAACTTATCACGAAGAATATGATGATAGTCAAGCCCCCAGGATGCCCTGCTGAAAATCCCTCTTCTCTCACCCTTCCTACTTTCCACACGTTCCTTCATTTTTGATGGATAGGCTAGGGCAATAGAAATAATTGAACGGGGCTCTTCAAGTAGTAAAGAAGGGGTAACTCTTTTCTCGATATTGGGCTCCTCAAATCCTGATTGAAAGCCAAGTTCCTGTTGTTTAATTAAACGGTTTTTCAATTCAGTAAATGGATCTGCGGTCGTAAAACCGATTTTTTGGATTCCGATTTCTTTACTATACGCAATGAGTTCTTTTTTCAATTTAATAACATCCATTATATTCCACCCCTTTCCAATATATTTCATCTATTTAAGTTGTTAAATTTTTAGTAGCACATCTATTTATGATAAACTATTTTCAATGAATTTTGGAGGTGGAAACGTTGGAAATTAAGCTATCATCTGAAATCTTGGAACAAATTCCCGGTTTTAAACTAGGGGTAATTGAATACAGGAATATTACGGTTGGTGATTCTCCACAAATGTTAAAGGGCAGACTGCGTCTTTTCCAAGAGTCCATTTATTTTGATTTAGAAAAAAACAATGTAACTAGCCTTCCAGGAATACAGGAATGGCGAAACATTTTTAAAAAGACCGGTAAGGATCCAAACCGCTATCGCCATTCTGCGGAAAGCTTATTTAGAAGAGTACAAAAGCAAAACTATCTTTCTTCTGTTCAAAGTGCCATTGATATCAATAATTTCTTCTCGCTGCAATATCAAGTTCCAATCGGAATATATGACATTGATCTGTTACAAGGGTCAATTGAAATACGGATTGGTAAAAAAGGTGACGAATACTTAGGACTAAACGGGAGGAAAAATTCCTTGGAACGGTTAATTCTGTCTTCAGATCAAGGAGGGCCTTTTGGAAGTCCTTTTGTCGATTCGGAAAGAACCCTCGTAACATATGATACAAAAGATGCCATACAAATTATCTATTTGCGTCCATCAACCGATAATAAAAACGCAGAAAAGCTCACTAAATCATTAATGGACATGTTTACCCAAATTCATGGAGGAGAAGCTTCCTTCAGAATTCTTTGCGGCCAATAAGGTATCTCTTTTTTTGATAAAATGAAAAAAACGCAATGCATCGTTCTCTTATGTAACGATACACTGCGTTAGTTAATATGTATGGAGCGGGTGATGGGAATCGAACCCACTACATCAGCTTGGAAGGCTGAGGTTTTACCAGTAAACTACACCCGCATATTTTTATATAGGACATTTCATAAGCGAACTGACCTTTACAATATTACACACTATTTTTTAATGCGTCAAGTAGTTTTTGCAAAATTTGTCGATTCCCCTCCAAAACGAAGGATTATAAATATCAGCAAACAAATGTATTTTTTTGAAAATTAACTAATGAATATTTAAAATAATAAATTTATCTCTAATGTGGTGATCCCTTTTAATCGAAAAGCGATCAATATCTTTATTCTGTTATTTTAGGTATCGTATTTGGTTTTGCTGTTATTTATGTCAACAATAGCATAATGATATCTAGAGAACTGCTGGTTCAGTATATTGAACAAATATACATACATCAAGCAAATATAGGAACATACATCTATAGTAATCACGAATATTGGAATAATTAATAGTTTTGGGGAAAAAGTAAGAAATAGAGTTTTATAGTCTTCCAATACCATTAGAACGAATACATTAAGGATCTTAATCAAATGATTAATGTTGTTTAGGATAAAGACTTAAGAACAGATTTCATTCATGTTCAAGGGTTATTGAAAAATGGATCTGAAACAAAGAATATAGATTTCTTAATTGATGTTCATCGTATTTTCATGATTTAGATGTTAAATATAATGGATATGCTAACATCGACCATTTTGGAATTACACAATATGGGGAGAATCAGTAACAGGTGACCGTTTTTTTATTTTATACAACCTAAGGCCGATGAAGGACATTTTTGCTGTTTTTCTAATGTGATTTGTCCTTCATAGAAGTTATGAACAACATTTTTGCTGTTCTTTTAATGTGATTTGTCCTTCATTAAGGTTATGAAGGACATTTTTGCTTTTCTTCTAATGTGATTTGTTCTTCATAAGAGAAACATACAAAAAAAGTTTTCCACAAAGAATGTGAAAAACTTTTTTCATCAAACAAATTGATACCGGTGGTCGGGGTCGAACCGACACTCCTCACGGAACACGATTTTGAGTCGTGCGCGTCTGCCAATTCCGCCACACCGGCGTATTAAAATGTTTTTTGAAGCAATGCCGAGGACCGGAATCGAACCGGTACGGTAGTCACCTACCGCAGGATTTTAAGTCCTGTGCGTCTGCCAGTTCCGCCACCCCGGCGAAGTCTAAATACTTACTCTTATCCATACTTGGCAAATAATATATGGAGGCGGCAACCGGATTCGAACCGGTGGTAAAGGTTTTGCAGACCTCTGCCTTACCACTTGGCTATGCCGCCGTATATTATGGAGCGGAAGACGGGATTCGAACCCGCGACCCCCACCTTGGCAAGGTGGTGTTCTACCACTGAACTACTTCCGCAAAATGGCTGGGCTAGCTGGATTTGAACCAACGCATGTCGCAGTCAAAGTGCGATGCCTTACCGCTTGGCTATAGCCCAATGAGAAATTAAAATATCCAATAAATTTTTTATGGGGCGACTGATGGGAATCGAACCCACGAATGTCGGAACCACAATCCGATGCGTTAACCACTTCGCCACAATCGCCGCAATATTATTGGCAGGGGTAGTAGGAATCGAACCCACACCAAAGGTTTTGGAGACCTTCGTTCTACCTTTAAACTATACCCCTATAAATGGTGGAGGGGGACGGATTCGAACCGCCGAACCCGGAGGGAGCGGATTTACAGTCCGCCGCGTTTAGCCACTTCGCTACCCCTCCACATATATAATAAACATTTGCCAGCTTATGGTGCCGGCGAGAGGACTTGAACCCCCAACCTACTGATTACGATTCAGTTGCTCTACCAGTTGAGCTACACCGGCATAATCAATCATAAATAAAATGGTGGCTCAGGACGGAATCGAACCGCCGACACAAGGATTTTCAGTCCTTTGCTCTACCGACTGAGCTACTGAGCCACTTAAGATGGCGGTCTGGACGGGACTCGAACCCGCGACCTCCTGCGTGACAGGCAGGCATTCTAACCAACTGAACTACCAGACCAAATTGCGGGGACAGGATTTGAACCTGCGACCTTCGGGTTATGAGCCCGACGAGCTACCGGACTGCTCCACCCCGCGATAATAGAAATATAAGGTTTTATCCATGCACATGGTATCCATGGACTGTATCAATCTCAGTAAGCTTATTCAAGTAGCAGCTCGATTGATACAACTCGCAGATTATTCATCGAAGCAACGCTCGTTGCTCCACCCCGCGATAATAAAAATATATGGTGGAGGATGACGGGATCGAACCGCCGACCCTCTGCTTGTAAGGCAGATGCTCTCCCAGCTGAGCTAATCCTCCAAATGGTGACCCCTACGGGATTCGAACCCGTGTTACCGCCGTGAAAGGGCGGTGTCTTAACCGCTTGACCAAGGGGCCATATTAAAAAGTAATTTATGGCGGAGAGCAAGGGATTTGAACCCTTGAGACAGGGTTACCCGCCTACACGATTTCCAATCGTGCTCCTTCGGCCACTCGGACAGCTCTCCATAAAAATGGCTCCGCAGGTAGGACTCGAACCTACGACCGATCGGTTAACAGCCGATAGCTCTACCACTGAGCTACTGCGGAATAATAATATTACAGCCTGGCAACGTCCTACTCTCACAGGGGCAAAGCCCCAACTACCATCGGCGCTGAGAAGCTTAACTTCCGTGTTCGGTATGGGAACGGGTGTGACCTTCTCGCCAATATTGCCAGACCATTTAATCGACACTATTTTATTATAATGTCTTTTTCATATTTTTCAAGAGGTAATTTTATTTTTTTCATTCCCTCAAAACTAGATAATGCAGAAGAAGTTTGGGTAAAAACGAGTTCGCAATTCATATAAATATGACTTGGTTAAGTCCTCGATCGATTAGTATCAGTCAGCTCCACATGTCGCCATGCTTCCACCTCTGACCTATCAACCTGATCATCTTTCAGGGATCTTACTAGCTTGACGCTATGGGAAATCTCATCTTGAGGGGGGCTTCATGCTTAGATGCTTTCAGCACTTATCCCGTCCGCACATAGCTACCCAGCGATGCCTTTGGCAAGACAACTGGTACACCAGCGGTGCGTCCATCCCGGTCCTCTCGTACTAAGGACAGCTCCTCTCAAATTTCCTGCGCCCACGACGGATAGGGACCGAACTGTCTCACGACGTTCTGAACCCAGCTCGCGTACCGCTTTAATGGGCGAACAGCCCAACCCTTGGGACCGACTACAGCCCCAGGATGCGATGAGCCGACATCGAGGTGCCAAACCTCCCCGTCGATGTGGACTCTTGGGGGAGATAAGCCTGTTATCCCCGGGGTAGCTTTTATCCGTTGAGCGATGGCCCTTCCATGCGGAACCACCGGATCACTAAGCCCGACTTTCGTCCCTGCTCGACTTGTAGGTCTCGCAGTCAAGCTCCCTTGTGCCTTTACACTCTACGAATGATTTCCAACCATTCTGAGGGAACCTTTGGGCGCCTCCGTTACTCTTTAGGAGGCGACCGCCCCAGTCAAACTGCCCACCTGACACTGTCTCCCACCCCGATTAGGGGTGCGGGTTAGAATTTCAATACAGCCAGGGTAGTATCCCACCGACGCCTCCACCGAAGCTAGCGCTCCAGCTTCTACGGCTCCTACCTATCCTGTACAAGCTGTACCAAAATTCAATATCAGGCTACAGTAAAGCTCCACGGGGTCTTTCCGTCCTGTCGCGGGTAACCTGCATCTTCACAGGTACTATAATTTCACCGAGTCTCTCGTTGAGACAGTGCCCAGATCGTTACGCCTTTCGTGCGGGTCGGAACTTACCCGACAAGGAATTTCGCTACCTTAGGACCGTTATAGTTACGGCCGCCGTTTACTGGGGCTTCGATTCAGAGCTTCGCTTGCGCTAACCCCTCCTCTTAACCTTCCAGCACCGGGCAGGCGTCAGCCCCTATACTTCGCCTTGCGGCTTCGCAGAGACCTGTGTTTTTGCTAAACAGTCGCCTGGGCCTATTCACTGCGGCTCTTCGAGGCTATGAACCCCAAAGAGCACCCCTTCTCCCGAAGTTACGGGGTCATTTTGCCGAGTTCCTTAACGAGAGTTCTCTCGCTCACCTTAGGATTCTCTCCTCGCCTACCTGTGTCGGTTTGCGGTACGGGCACCTTTTATCTCGCTAGAGGCTTTTCTTGGCAGTGTGGAATCAGGAACTTCGGTACTATATTTCCCTCGCTGTCACAGCTCAGCCTTTATGGTAAGCGGATTTTCCTACTTACCAGCCTAACTGCTTAGACGCGCATATCCAACAGCGCGCTTACCCTATCCTCCTGCGTCCCCCCATCACTCAAACGATAAAGAGGTGGTACAGGAATATCAACCTGTTGTCCATCGCCTACGCCTTTCGGCCTCGGCTTAGGTCCCGACTAACCCTGAGCGGACGAGCCTTCCTCAGGAAACCTTAGGCATACGGTGGATGAGATTCTCACTCATCTTTCGCTACTCATACCGGCATTCTCACTTCTAAGCGCTCCACCAGTCCTTACGGTCTAGCTTCAACGCCCTTAGAACGCTCTCCTACCACTGACACCTACGGTGTCAATCCACAGCTTCGGTGATACGTTTAGCCCCGGTACATTTTCGGCGCAGAGTCACTCGACCAGTGAGCTATTACGCACTCTTTAAATGGTGGCTGCTTCTAAGCCAACATCCTGGTTGTCTAAGCAACTCCACATCCTTTTCCACTTAACGTATACTTTGGGACCTTAGCTGGTGGTCTGGGCTGTTTCCCTTTTGACTACGGATCTTATCACTCGCAGTCTGACTCCCACGGATAAGTCTTTGGCATTCGGAGTTTGTCTGAATTCGGTAACCCGATGAGGGCCCCTAGTCCAAACAGTGCTCTACCTCCAAGACTCTAACTACGTGAGGCTAGCCCTAAAGCTATTTCGGAGAGAACCAGCTATCTCCAAGTTCGATTGGAATTTCTCCGCTACCCACACCTCATCCCCGCACTTTTCAACGTGCGTGGGTTCGGGCCTCCATCCAGTGTTACCTGGACTTCACCCTGGACATGGGTAGATCACCTGGTTTCGGGTCTACGACCACATACTCATTCGCCCTATTCAGACTCGCTTTCGCTGCGGCTCCGTCTCTTCAACTTAACCTTGCATGTAATCGTAACTCGCCGGTTCATTCTACAAAAGGCACGCTATCACCCATAAACGGGCTCTAACTACTTGTAGGCACACGGTTTCAGGAACTATTTCACTCCCCTTCCGGGGTGCTTTTCACCTTTCCCTCACGGTACTGGTTCACTATCGGTCACTAGGGAGTATTTAGCCTTGGGAGATGGTCCTCCCTGCTTCCGACCGGATTTCACGTGTCCGGCCGTACTCAGGATCCACTCAGGAGGGAACGAAGTTTCAACTACAGGGCTTTTACCTTCTATGACGGACCTTTCCAGGTCGCTTCATTTACCCCGTTCCTTTGTAACTCCATGTAGAGTGTCCTACAACCCCAAGAGGCAAGCCTCTTGGTTTGGGCTATGTCCCGTTTCGCTCGCCGCTACTCAGGGAATCGCGTTTGCTTTCTCTTCCTCCGGGTACTTAGATGTTTCAGTTCCCCGGGTATGCCTTCAATACCCTATGTATTCAGGTAAAGATACTGTTCCATTACGAACAGTGGGTTCCCCCATTCGGAAATCTCCGGATCAAAGCTTACTTACAGCTCCCCGAAGCATATCGGTGTTAGTCCCGTCCTTCATCGGCTCCTAGTGCCAAGGCATTCACCGTGCGCCCTTTCTAACTTAACCTATTCGACAAATGATCAGCTTCGAATCTCTTCGTCAGCTGCACTCACTCAGGTCCTCACGTACATTTAGGTACGCTCCGGCCTTCGCTCGCTTGCTTCCTCGACCTTCTCGCTGCTAATTTGTCTTGGTTTTACTCTAAAATTTAGAGAGAAAAACTAAAATGGCGATTACTCGATGTTTACTTTGCTTCTTCTTACGATTATCTAGTTTTCAAAGAACGATTAAAAAAAGCTTTGAGAGAAAATTGCTCCCTCAAAACTAAACAAACAGAAAACAATCAAACAAACTATTTTGTCTGGCTCATATGTCCAGCTTATATCCTTAGAAAGGAGGTGATCCAGCCGCACCTTCCGATACGGCTACCTTGTTACGACTTCACCCCAATCATCTGTCCCACCTTAGGCGGCTGGCTCCTTACGGTTACCCCACCGACTTCGGGTGTTACAAACTCTCGTGGTGTGACGGGCGGTGTGTACAAGGCCCGGGAACGTATTCACCGCGGCATGCTGATCCGCGATTACTAGCGATTCCGGCTTCATGTAGGCGAGTTGCAGCCTACAATCCGAACTGAGAATGGTTTTATGGGATTGGCTTAACCTTGCGGTTTCGCAGCCCTTTGTACCATCCATTGTAGCACGTGTGTAGCCCAGGTCATAAGGGGCATGATGATTTGACGTCATCCCCACCTTCCTCCGGTTTGTCACCGGCAGTCACCTTAGAGTGCCCAACTGAATGCTGGCAACTAAGATCAAGGGTTGCGCTCGTTGCGGGACTTAACCCAACATCTCACGACACGAGCTGACGACAACCATGCACCACCTGTCACTCTGTCCCCCGAAGGGGAACGTCCTATCTCTAGGATTGTCAGAGGATGTCAAGACCTGGTAAGGTTCTTCGCGTTGCTTCGAATTAAACCACATGCTCCACCGCTTGTGCGGGCCCCCGTCAATTCCTTTGAGTTTCAGCCTTGCGGCCGTACTCCCCAGGCGGAGTGCTTAATGCGTTAGCTGCAGCACTAAAGGGCGGAAACCCTCTAACACTTAGCACTCATCGTTTACGGCGTGGACTACCAGGGTATCTAATCCTGTTTGCTCCCCACGCTTTCGCGCCTCAGCGTCAGTTACAGACCAGAAAGCCGCCTTCGCCACTGGTGTTCCTCCACATCTCTACGCATTTCACCGCTACACGTGGAATTCCGCTTTCCTCTTCTGCACTCAAGTCCCCCAGTTTCCAATGACCCTCCACGGTTGAGCCGTGGGCTTTCACATCAGACTTAAAGGACCGCCTGCGCGCGCTTTACGCCCAATAATTCCGGACAACGCTTGCCACCTACGTATTACCGCGGCTGCTGGCACGTAGTTAGCCGTGGCTTTCTGGTTAGGTACCGTCAAGGTACCGGCAGTTACTCCGGTACTTGTTCTTCCCTAACAACAGAGCTTTACGACCCGAAGGCCTTCATCGCTCACGCGGCGTTGCTCCATCAGACTTTCGTCCATTGTGGAAGATTCCCTACTGCTGCCTCCCGTAGGAGTCTGGGCCGTGTCTCAGTCCCAGTGTGGCCGATCACCCTCTCAGGTCGGCTACGCATCGTCGCCTTGGTGAGCCGTTACCTCACCAACTAGCTAATGCGCCGCGGGCCCATCTGTAAGTGTCAGCCGAAACCGACTTTCAGCTTTTCCTCATGTGAGGAAAAGGATTATCCGGTATTAGCTCCGGTTTCCCGAAGTTATCCCAGTCTTACAGGCAGGTTGCCCACGTGTTACTCACCCGTCCGCCGCTAACCAACAGGAGCAAGCTCCTATTGATTCGCTCGACTTGCATGTATTAGGCACGCCGCCAGCGTTCGTCCTGAGCCAGGATCAAACTCTCCAAGAAAGTTGATTAGCTCATAAAATAAAACGTTGGCTTAGTTTCAGTTGAAACTAATATTATTGTTTGTTGACGTTTTTGTTTGTTTAGTTTTCAAAGAACAATTATCATTGTCTGTCGTAAGCGACTTTCTTAATATAACACAACGCTTTTTACGTTGTCAATATCTTTTTTTAAAACCGCCACTCGCGAAAGCTTTATTCGAGCGCTTCGAAGCGACGGTTATTAATATACCAAGTAAATCATAAAAGGTCAATACATTTTATTGTTTTTTTAAGATAATTTTTTATTCACACGATAACATCGGTGAAAAACCCCGTGCCCCTTTGTTTCCACATTAACCACATCTAATAAATGTTTTTCATTCAAATACTCAAGCAGCACTGATAGATCGACAGAGTAAGGAATTAATTCTATTTCATTCATGATCTCATTAAACAACCAATATTCCTTGCGACTTAACACATCCATTAAATGTGCAGCACCGATATTTGTCCTGGAATGAATCATAAACTCGCTTGCAAGAAACAGTAGCTCAAGTCTTTTCTCAAGTGTTTCTTCGCTATTGACAAGTTCTTCATATAATTTAAAGATTTCTGGTTCTATTTGCTTTACTTGATGCCAAACAGTAAGCTCTGGATGGAGGCCGTTTTCTATCACCGCTAATCTTGCAAGATGGTGTAGGGAATGAACAACATGATTATAAGCATCTAAAAATTGTTTACCTTCAAATAGAGCTTTTCCATCAACATAACGGCGAATTAATTTTGCAAATTCTAATCCCATTTTGATCTTTCGTCCGTTAAAAGGAAATTCTCGCAGTTCAATTTTTAAATTAGCAACATATTCATTCCGATCAAAAAGGATTTTAGCTTCATGAATCCATTCAAATATTTTTCGATTCGTGCCCAGCAATAACCATTCCTGCAGCTGTGTTTCTGCAATGATATGCATAGCAGCCTTTTTATTGTTATACGTATAATGTTTAATAAATATTGGCTGGTCTGACTCTTTAACGATGATCAACAATATTACATCAAATGAATCTGTAATATGACTTGATTTTTGTCTTTTTTCAACCAATAACACTCCAAGTGTATTTAATTGACTCGCCCTTTCTTGATAAATAGGCCGAAGGATGTCTTCCATTCATCATTCCTCCATTTTATTCAGCTAGCTTATTATGTTCGACAGTGAAGCTTAATTTCCTTCTTTCGTAGTAGACAAATTTCGACATTCTTTACGAAGCGTTTTTCTTAGAACATTAATATGGTATAGTTTCTCTAGGAGGGAGAAACATGGCAAAATATTCGAGTAAAATAAATAAAATCCGTACTTTTGCATTATCATTAATTTTTATTGGTTTTATTGTAATGTATGTAGGTATCTATTTTCGTACCTCACCAATTATTATGACCATCTTTATGCTTTTTGGTCTTATTTTTATTATCGCGAGTACAGCCGTTTATTTTTGGATTGGAATGCTTTCAACTAAAACGATCCAAGTTAAGTGTCCGAACTGTGGAAAGCCTACTAAAATGCTCGGCAGGGTGGATATGTGTATGCATTGCAGTGAACCGCTGACACTAGACCCAAAACTTGAAGGAAAAGATTTTGACGAATCGTATAATAGTAAAAAAACTGGAAAATAAAAAGAGGATGACCCAAACCTCATGGCCTTTAGCCATATAGGTTTTTGTCACCCTCTTTTTTACAGACAAAAAGAGTTTTTTCCAATCAGCCTGTGATCCACCAAAATTAATGGACCTCTTTACTTGTACATTCCGGACATGAACCGTAAATTTCCATACGGTGATTTTCAACTTTAAAGCCTGTCACATGGGAAGCAAGATGCTCCACTTCATCTAAGCCTGGATAATGAAAATCAACAATTTTACCGCATCTTTCACAAATAACATGATAATGATGTGAGGTAACAAAATCAAAACGGGCTGATGCATCACCATAGGTTAATTCTTTAACAAGACCTACTTCACGAAATACTCGTAAATTATTGTAAACTGTCGCCACACTCATATTAGGGAATTTCCCTTCAAGAGCCTTATAGATTTCATCCGCAGTAGGATGTGACATCGAGTTTATTAAATATTCAAGTATCGCATGACGTTGTGGAGTAATTCGTACCCCTGTTTCCTTTAAGGTATCCAACGCTTCTTTTAATTGATTCATCGTCATGCACCTTCTTTCTAAAAAATATTCTTAGATTGTAATTGTTATAATTAATTTTACTAAGTTTTTTACACTTTTGTCAATATTGTAATCTCACTATCAAAAATTGTTTCTTAACTTTTAGCATGCAATGTTTGTTCGCTCTCCCCTAGCTTCTGATTCACACAACGGGCAGTTACAAACAATAAATCCGAAAGTCGATTTAAATAGGCCAAAACCAGTGGATTTACATCTTCTCCCAATGAAACTGCACATCTTTCTGCTCTCCTTGCAATTGTTCGGGCTACATGAAAAGCTGCACCTGCTGGATGGCCTCCCGGTAGGATGAAATTCGTTAATGGAGGAAGTTCTATGTCCCAATCATCAATTTGGTTTTCTAATTCTTGAATATCCAAAGCAGTGATCGTCCACTTAACCTCTTTCCCTTTTGGAGTTGCTAATTCCGCCCCCACATGGAAAAGATTTGTTTGTATTTTATGATATACACTTTCAATTATTTCTTTCCCTTGAAAATTTTCCTTATATAAATAACTGAGAGCAAGTCCAATCATTGAATTGGTTTCATCACATGTTCCGTATGCTTCGACTCGCAAATCGTTCTTTGCAACCCTTGTTCCGTATATCAAGGACGTTGTTCCCTTATCACCCGTCTTTGTATAGATTTTCACGCTTTAATCCCCCCTAAAAAGTTGTTATTTATTCCAGCATTTATTCTTATGTATTCAATAACTTAATTCAAATATGATTCAATCCCCATAATTGTGAGAACTATTTATTTTTCTTCATCATAACACCTGTATACATATTTAGAAAACTTGAAAACATAGAAATCCTTTTTTACATAAAAAAAAGGGTCACTAAGGACCCAAAAGTTTATCTGAGGAGGTATGCCCTAATAAAATGATATTCAAATTTGCCTTACTTGCATTGGACAAATGCCTTTTCTAAAGAAAATAGGCTCTTAAAATTAGCTGAGGTTTTCACGTATGTATGTTAATGAATCCTCTACATGCCCTTTCACTTGCACCTTTCCCCATTCTTTAGCAAGATTGCCTTCCTTATCAATAATAAAGGTGGATCTTTCTATCCCCATGTATTCTTTACCAAAGTTCTTCTTTAACTTCCAAACACCATAGCTTTCAGCAACATGATGATCTGTATCTGCTAAAAGTAAAAATGGCAATCCGTACTTTTCAACAAATTTCTGATGGCGCGGAACAGGGTCTGGACTTACTCCTAATACTATCGCATTCAAATCTGTAAATTGTTGAATTTGGTCACGAAAGTCACATGCTTCTGTCGTGCATCCAGGGGTCATGTCTTTCGGATAAAAATATAGAACAATGTTTGAACCACGGAATTTTGCTAATTGTACTATCTCGCCATTATTTGCTTCTAATTCAAAATCAGGTGCTTGCATCCCTATTTCAACTGACATCCTAATCACTCCATTGTAAAATATTCCTTCGTTATAGCGTAACTAATCTTTCCAGATAACACAAATATATCGCAAACGAAAGGTTTATTTTTCTCTGTTTAACATGACTCTAGCAACAAACGCAGCAGGCAGCGTGTAGCCAATTAATGCCTCGATAACGGCAATGATCCTTCCAATCCCTTGTGGCAGCACATCACCATTGCCAACTGAAAAAAGAGTCATGGCACTAAAATAAAAACTTGTTTCAAAGATGTTATTTCGATGATGGCTGTTCACTTCTTTAAGCAATGGCAACCCAATTAAATTAAATAGAAGATAAATTAATCCGAATCCAATAATAATGGTTAGATAAACTGTCCCTAAATAAAGAAAATTTTCAACCGATACAAATTTTCCTCTTAATGTGTTTGGTATAAATAATGTTCGTAAACTCATAAAGATACAAAAAATAACGATAGGAAGTAAGAAATAGAACAACTAAGACCACCTCTAATTACAGCATTAGTTATTTTATTTCTATGCTTGCTTGGACAATAAAATATCCAAGTCTTGATAATTCCCTGTACTCCTCTATTTCTACTCCCTTAATAATCTAAAAGTTAAAACAGATAGAACTCGATTAAAAAAGTGATAAAATAGGAAGGAGACACATTTAAGGAGGAAACCAAGTGCAATTTACAAAGTCAGAACAAATACATAATGAAGCATTAGAACATATTGTCGGCGGAGTTAACAGCCCTTCAAGATCCTACAAAGCAGTTGGCGGCGGTGCACCGGTAGTGATGGAACGCGGTCAAGGTGCATATTTTTGGGATGTCGATGGAAATCAATATATAGATTATCTTGCAGCATATGGGCCAATTATTACCGGCCATGCCCACCCGCATATTACAGAAGCAATCAAACATGCAGCTGAAACCGGGGTTCTATATGGAACTCCAACACCTCATGAAGTAAAATTTGCTAAAATGATAAAAGAAGCCATTCCATCGCTGGATAAAGTTCGCTTTGTCAACTCAGGGACTGAAGCGGTAATGACTACTATCCGTGTAGCCCGCGCTTATACCGGCCGTGATAAAATAATCAAATTTGCCGGTTGTTATCATGGTCACTCTGATCTCGTCCTTGTTGCTGCGGGTTCTGGTCCCTCAACCCTTGGCACACCTGATTCGGCTGGCGTGCCAAAAAGTATTGCACAAGAAGTGATTACGGTACCTTTCAATGATATCGAACCATTTAAAGAGGCATTAGAAAAGTGGGGCTCAGAAGTTGCCGCGGTCCTTGTTGAACCTATCGTTGGAAACTTTGGAATTGTTGAGCCAAAACCTGGCTTCTTGCAGCAGGTCAATAACCTTACCCACGCTGCAGGTGCACTAGTCATTTATGATGAAGTTATTACAGCTTTCCGCTTTATGTATGGTGGTGCCCAAGATTTATTAGATATTCAACCGGACCTAACAGCACTTGGAAAAATAATCGGCGGCGGTTTGCCAATTGGCGCCTACGGAGGACGTAAGGAAATCATGGAAACAGTTGCACCACTTGGCCCAGCTTATCAAGCAGGAACAATGGCCGGAAATCCGGCTTCAATTCTTTCTGGTATTGCATGCCTAGAGGTTTTAAAGCAAGAAGGCATATATGACTATTTAGATCGATTAGGTGCAAAACTGGTAGAAGGAATCTTAGAGGCTGCCAAAGAATACGATATTCAGATTACGATTAACCGATTGAAAGGTGCCTTTACCGTTTATTTTACAGATGTAACTATTGAAAACTACGAGCAAGCTGAAAACACTGACGGTGAAATGTTTGCAAAGTTTTTTAAGCTGATGCTAAAACAAGGAATTAATCTTGCACCGTCAAAATACGAAGCATGGTTCCTAACAATCGCTCATACAGAAGATGATGTTGAAGCAACATTACACGCAGTAAGAAATGCATTCGCTTCACTAAAATCCGAATAAATATGCATACTTTATGCACGAAAGGGAGTGGAAATCACTTCCTTTTATTTTTTTGAATTCATTTGAAAACGTTTACATAGACAGCTTTCTCAAATAATACCCTCAATTTTTTTACTAATTTTTATATCCAAAATAATGTATATTTATTTGATTTCTGAAAATTCTTATGATACTATTAGATTATTATTTTTCTTTTAGCCCTTTAATATCATACCTCGTTAAAGTATCAAATTATTTCTACGCAAAAAAGTATTTTCTCAGTCTAACAATTTCATAGGAGGTGAAGCGGCTTTAGCGGTGAACCGATGAAGCCAATCAGAATGACACAAAAATGGACCCCTTCCCAATTTAAGGATTTCCATAGACATGAACACGATGCATGTGGAATAGTCGCTTGCCTTGAAAAAAGCAAAATCCCGACAAGAAAGAATATTTTTAACTGTATTGATGCTCTTGTTACGATGAATCATCGTGCCGGCTTTATTAACGGTGAAGGTGATGGCGTGGGAATCCACATGGATCTTCCAACCGAACTTTGGAAAGAAAAGCTTCTCAAGAGAGGCCTTGACCCGCTGCTTGCTGAAAAAGCAGAATTCTCTGTAGGTCATGTTTTTATCAACCAAAAGGTTAACTGGTCTTCTACCAAACAAGAATTAGTAAAAAAGCTGGAAAAGCATGATTTAAAATTAGTTTTTGATACAAATGATGTCACTGACTCCTCCGCCTTAGGTCCAATCGCCATTCAAGAAAACCCTGTGTTTTGGCAATTTGCTTGTCTTTCAGTAAAAAAAGGCCAAGATTTAACAAAGATTCTTTTCGATACCCTAATTGACTTTGAGAAAAATGAACATGTCCATGTTGCATCACTTAGTCAAAATCATGTTGTCTATAAAGTTATGGGTGCCGGAGATATTCTCCCGCGGTACTATCATGACTTAGCAAATCCACTCATCGCATCAACCATGACATTAGGTCATAATCGTTATTCTACCAATACCCTTTCAAGCTTTTTCCGGGTACAGCCTTTCAGTGTCCTTGGCCATAATGGAGAAATAAATACCATTTCAAAGCTTCGCGATGAAGCAAAAATGATAGGAGTACCGCTTGTAAAAGACGGCAGTGACTCACAGGATTTAAGCCGAACCATAGAAACATTAATTTGCCGTGAAGGATATACATTATTTGAAGCAATGGACCTATTGTTTCCGCCTATTATTAATGAAATCAAAGCCTATCCAGACCACCTGCAAGATTTGTATACGTACCTTCGTGAAGCATGGGGACACTTTGCCCAAGGACCAGCAGGAATTATCTCGCGTTATGGGGATGAAGCTGTATTTAGTGTCGATGCACTTGGTCTCCGCCCGCTTTGGATGCTGGAAACAGAAAGCTCGTATCTCTTTTCCTCAGAACCAGGAATTATTCCTTCAACAGAGTATACAAACGATCCAAAGCCTTTGGCACCTGGTGAAAAAGTTGGTTTCAAGTGGAACGGTGAGAAATTAGAAGTTTACGAGCAAAACCATTATCAAGAAGAAGTATACCAGCGCCTTTCTAATCGGTTAGCTATTGAAGAATCAAGATTACGATTGCAGACACCAGCTCTAGCTAAAACCGTTACGATGAATTATCCTGATAAAATCCATAACGGACAATATAAGGCTTTCGGCTGGGAGCGGGATCATATTCAGTTAATCGAACAAATGGCAGAAAAAGGGGTGGAACCGATTCGTTCCCTTGGGCATGACGCACCACTCGCAGCCCTTAATCCTGAACGCGTGAATATCGCCGATTATATTAAAGAAAGTGTTGCTGTTGTTACCAATCCAGCCATTGACCGTGACAGGGAAACTGAACATTTCTCTACACGAGTGATTATTGGCAAGCGGCCTACTTTATTTTTAAAAGAAAAATCAGAAACGGTTATGGAGCTGACCACACCGCTTCTAATAGAAGGAAAAGCCGGTTTTTCTTGTTCGGAAAGTTCGGGTCAACCAAGCTTCGACCAAATTGTACAGAATTACCAGAAGCAAAAATTAGCAGCATATATTTCCACTACATTCAAAAAGGACGAAAATGTAGATCATGCCTTAGAAAGACTTACTAAGGAAGCCGTTCAGGCTGTTCAAGCTGGGAAAACGTTACTAATTCTTGATGATGCGAAATCCCATCAAGATGATTTCTATTGGATTGATCCTCATCTTGTAACGAGTGTAATCGATCAAGCGTTAGTCAAAGCAGAATTAAGAAGAGATTGCTCTTTGGTATTACGTTCCGCCTCCATTCGCTCGCTCCATGACATTATAACCGTCTTTGGACTTGGAGCAGATCTGATTAGCCCATATTACATGTTTTTAACTGTACTAGATGAATCAGTAGAACCGTTGTTGAACCTTTATAGCGCTTTAACGAAGGGTCTGGAAAAAGTAATCTCGACAATTGGAATCCATGAGCTCCGCGGTTACGGGAGGCTGTTCTCAAGCATTGGATTACATGATGAAATTGCTAATGCTTTAAACATCGTAAACTTTTTTGGTTCAAAAGAAATCGAAACTGATTTTGAAGCGATGAAGCTCGATGCGTTTAAAAGAGCAGAAGATTACCAGAATGACAAAGAAAGAATCGGAAAAACCTTTCACCTCTTCCCGCGCGTTTGGAAGGCAATCGGTGAGGTGGCAGCAACTGGTGACTACAGTGTTTATGGTGATAAAATCTCAGAACAAGAAACGGAAAATCCGACAACAATTCGCCACTTAATTCAGATAAAAAAGAGTGATAAACAACTAGCTCCAAGCGAAGTTGACCTTCGTGTCGGTGACCATGATTTACCGTTTGTTATTTCTTCAATGTCCTTTGGATCGCAAAATGAAACGGCATTTAGGGCCTATGCTGAAGGGGCAGATCGTTTAAATATGATCAGCCTGAATGGAGAAGGCGGCGAAATCAAGGATATGCTAGGTAAATATCCAAAAACGAGAGGACAACAAATTGCATCTGGCCGATTCGGGGTTAATGCTGAACTCTTAAACTCTTCTAATCTGTTAGAAATTAAGATTGGCCAAGGGGCGAAGCCAGGAGAAGGCGGACATTTGCCTGGTTCAAAGGTTACCGCAAAGGTTGCGGAAGCGCGTAATGCAACGCTCGGTTCTGATTTGATTTCACCTTCAAACAACCATGATATCTACTCAATTGAAGATTTAGCACAAATGATCCTTGAATTGAAAACAGCAAACGACCAGGCAAAAATTGCTGTTAAAGTTCCTGTTGTACCGAATATAGGAACAATCGCTGTCGGTATCGCTAAAGCTGGTGCAGACATTATTACTGTAAGCGGTTTTGATGGCGGGACAGGAGCAGCGAGAATTCATGCACTGCAGTATGTCGGATTGCCAGTTGAAATTGGTGTAAAAGCAGCCCATAATGCTCTCTTAGAGAGCGGTCTCCGCCATAAAGTTGAAATTTGGGCTGATGGCGGCATGAAGAGTGCTATGGACGTCATCAAAATTATGCTCCTTGGGGCAAATAGAGTTGGCTTTGGAACATTGTCAATGCTCGCGATTGGCTGCACGACCTGCCGAGGCTGTCATTTGGATACATGCCATGTCGGAATTGCCACCCAAATTGAATCAGAAGCACAAGCAAAGGAGCACGGACTAAGACGTTTTGTTCCGAGACAATTAGATTTAGCAGTTCAAGGGATTATGAATCTTTTTACAGCATTCGGAACAGAATTAAAAGCACTTGCGGCTTCATTGGGTATTAAGAATTTACAAGATGCTGTGGGTCATTCCGAATTATTGGAACAAATAAAAGGTAAGAACCAGCTTAGCCTATCCTACCTGTTAAAACCACTGGAAATTAGTCAATTTGCAAAAGTAAATGCTTCAAAATCAATTGAAGAAGTTCAACTGCAGGTGGCAGCTGGAGCAGAATATCTTGATGCAAGTGTGGAGCAGCTCCATTCCTCCCGCGAATTTGTTAGTGTTACATCAGAACAGCGAGTATTAGGAAGCCGAGTTTCCTGTCACCGTGTCCGCGGAAGACTAGATGGTTCCTATAAACAGCTGGCCCCCGTACAGCTTAAGTATAAGGAAGGTTCCATTCCCGGTAACGGCTTAGGCGCTTATAATAGTGAAGGCATCGAGATCACTGTTAATGGCGGCGGCCAGGACGGTGTCGGAAAAACCTCCTTTGGAGGAAATATTCATGTTCTTAAGTCTAGAGGAAAAAATGGCCGCTACTATAATGGGTCCGTTGGAAAAGGCTTTGGATACGGGGCGCAAAGGGGGCTGCTTATTGCTCAAGGAAATGCAGATGCACGCGCTGGCATTCGCCTTTCTGGTGCTGATTTAATCATCGGTGGTGCTATGAAAAAACCATTACCAGAAAAAGAAGCAGGAAACATTGGTGCCAATGCCAATATTAAAGGCTTCGCATTTGAATATATGACAAACGGACGCGGGTTAGTGTTAGGTGACCCTGGACCGTGGATTTGTGCAGGTATGACCGGTGGTGTCGTTTATGTCCGCCAACAACCAGAAATGGGTCTTACAAAGGATACCATTAAAAAACGGATTGCCAAAGGTGCGAAAGTTTCTATCTTAGATGTAAACGAAAAAGGAAAACAGGATATTAACGAACTTTTAAGTCAATATACAGACCTTCTAGAGCAAAATGGTCAGTTTGATGAAGCAAATCAGCTTCGCGGTCTTTTGACGAACCCGGAAAATCACTTTGTCCAAATTCTTCCTGTAAAAGAACAAGCAGATCCGTCAGTTTCAACAGAATGATATGAACGTCCGCTTTTTTAGCGGACGTTTTTTAATTGTACTGATTAATGTAACAAATTCGAATAAAAATCCATATACTTTCTCTTGATAAAATGGTTTAATCCATGTATAGTACTTATTTGTTCTTGATTGAGTAAAATAAGAACAGCTGAAGAGCGAAGTTATCTCACCGCTGGGCTCCTCTAAAAAGTTAAGCTTTTCCTTCGTGCGAGGAATCGCTCCCAAAGCATATTCTTATGAAGCTGGACAATGCTCAAAGTCGCTTTTTATACTATTAAATAATCATTATTTTTGAAAGGAAACTATTTACAATGAAGTTAGGTGCCCGCATATTAAAAACGGGAATAGCTATAGTTTTATCCCTTTTCTTAGCTCAGTTGCTGCATTCACCTTCCCCGGTATTCGCTGGAATCGCAGCTATTTTTGCGATTCAACCGACCATTTATCGCTCCTATTTGACGATTATTGAACAAATTCAAGGAAATATTATTGGCGCTTTGCTTGCAGTTATTTTCGTACTTCTATTAGGAAATCATATTATTGTTATAGGTTTGGCCGCTATCATTGTTATTATCATCAATCTTAAGCTTAAACTAGATAATACAATTGGACTTTCCCTCGTAACATTAATATCGATTATGGAAACACAAAGTGGGAACTTTATTCAGTTTGCTGGAATCCGTTTCTCGACCATTATGATTGGAGTATTTTCGGCGTTTATTGTCAATCTCGTGTTTTTACCGCCAAGGTATGAAAATAAGCTTTATTTTAAAATCGTTGACACAACAGAAGAAATTATTAAATGGATTCGCTTAAGTACACGCCATGATTATGACCATCAGCTTCTTAAAACAGACATTAAGAAAATTAAAGAAAGTATCAATACAATGGATCAGTTTTATAAAATGCTTAAGGAAGAACGATATTATTTAAAAAGAAATCTTCCGGAAAAATCGAGGAAACTTGTTATTTATCGCCAATTAAACTTAACGGCAAAAAAAGCACTTGATACGTTAAAAAGACTGCATCGGTATGAAAACGAGCTGCTTCATATCCCTGAACAGTTTAAGCAATCGATTCAGGAACAGGTAGATAGCCTTATTTACCATCATGAACAAGTCTTACTTAGATTCATTGGAAAAATCCCAACTCCGCCTCCATATCATGAGGATAATGAATACTTAAATAAACAGGAACTATTTGACTTCTTTTTAGCACATCAAAGAGAATATTCCGACCAAAATAATTCACATCTGTATCATACGATGCAAATCATCGCATCCATTATTGATTATGGTGAACAGGTAGAACATCTTGATACACTTATAACAAGCTTTCATTCCTATCATCACAATGAAATATCGATTGAAGAAAATGGTCATGAATAAAATACGAAAAGCGAAAGCGTCCGTTTAGCGGTGTATGGATTAGAGCACTTTAACTGATCAGAGGGAAAAGGGCGACGTTGTCTCGCTGCTCCGGTGCTTCTCGAAAAAGCTACAGCATTTCCTTCGTGTGAGGTATCTCTTCCGAAGTTTATTCATATGGTGCTGGGTACTTCTCAAAGTCCAATGATATAAAATTCTAATGTTATTAAAGACCCCGATGCGGATTACTCTGCATCGGGGTTTTTGCTTTCAAGCTGCTGCACCTGAAATAAATTATAATAATTTCCTCGCTTGGCCATTAGTTCCTCGTGTGTCCCGATTTCCACGATTTTGCCGTGCTCAATCAAGACAATCCGATTGGCGTGTGTGATGGTCGACAACCGGTGAGCTACAATAAAGGTGGTTCGATCCTTTGCCAGCTCCTCAAGTGATTCTTGGATCAAATGCTCGCTTTCTAAATCCAGTGCCGACGTTGCCTCATCAAGAATTAATATCGGAGGATTTTTTAAGAATACCCTGGCAATCGCAATACGTTGTTTCTGGCCTCCAGAAAGCTTCACACCTCTTTCACCGACCTTAGTGTTGTAACCATCTGAGAGGTTAAGGATAAATTCATGAGCATTTGCCGCTTTAGCGGCATGATATACTTCTTCATCGGTGGACCCGGGGCTTCCTAATAAAATATTGTCCATGACTGATTCGCTAAATAAGATATTATCTTGAAAAACCACACCTATTTTATCTCTTAGAGTTTGAACCTTAAATTGACGGATATCCACCCCGTCTAATGTGATTCTTCCCTTTGTTACATCATAAAACCGGGGAATCAAACTGACAAGGGTAGATTTTCCACCACCGCTCATCCCGACTAATGCAATCGTTTCTCCTCTTTTTACATCTAAATTAATCTCTTTTAATACCATTTCATGTTCGGTTTCATAAGAAAACGAAACATTTTCAAAAGAAATATCACCCTTCACATCATTGCACACTAATGCTTTAGGGTCATCAATAATGTCATATTTCTCATCTAAAAATTCAAATACCCGATCCATTGAAGCAAATGATTGCGTGATAGTTGTGGCTGAATTCACCAGCCTTCTTAAAGGATTATATAGTTTATCGATATAAGCAAAAAACGCAACCATTGTACCTAGTGACAATTGATCCTGAATGACAAGATAAGCAGAGTAACCTATGACAATTAAAGGAGCAATATCTGTAATCGTATTAACTGCAGCAAACGACTTAGCATTCCAGCTCGTATGTGTTATTGCTTTTTCTAAAAAGTTTTTATTTTGTTTATCAAACTGTGTTTGTTCATATTCTTCAATGGCAAAACTCTTGATAACTGGCATTCCCTGTACACGCTCATGCAAATAGCTCTGTACCTCGGCGAGGGCTTGCGAACGCTTCCGTGTTAGATTACGAAGGTTACCAAAAAAGTATCTTACAGAAAAGGCGTAAAAAGGGAACAATAAAATTGATGCAACTGTTAATTTAACATTCATATAAAACATAAGAATAATTGCAATGGCAATGGTTGCAATATCAAGCCAAAGGTTCATTAATCCTGATATAACAAATGTTTTTGTTTGCTCCACATCATTAATTACACGAGAAATAATTTCCCCGGCTCGGTTATTTGAAAAATACTTGAAGCTTAACTTTTGAATATGGTTGTACATTGTATCGCGAATATCGTATAAGATTTTACTAGATGTCCATTGGGCAAAATATTGGCGGTAATATTCTATTGGCGGTCTAAGGATGACAAAAACGAAAATCATTACACCCATTATGAGCATTAGTTTATTAATTTTCTCATCATGGGATAAGGTATGATTTCCAACAATATCATCAACCACATACTTAATCAGCATGGGAATGATTAGCGGGATAGAAAATTTAATAATTCCTATGATGACCGTCCCAATAATCTGCAGACGATACGGTTTCACAAATTGAAGGTACCTACGAATGCTGCTCAAGTTAGTCCCCCTTTCATTTTTATAAAAAATAACAAAACCTGTTGATTAGAAATCAACAGGCATATACAGCCATCTAACGTCTGTATGTTAAATAACGTTCATACCAAGTATCAATAAAATCTGGTGCAAACGGGCCATTCCGTTGCCGAATCCATTGGATCAATTTTTCCACATTTCTTTTTAAAATTTGATCAATCACATCTGGATAATTCATTTCACGGCGATGGCGTTCATACTCATCTTCGTCTAGTAAATTAAAGGTCATATCAGGATAAACCTTAATATCAAGGTCATAATCAATGTACTTTAGTGCTTCACCGTCAAAAATAAACGGTGAACTAAGATTACAGTAATAATAAATGCCGTCTTCACGAATCATTCCAATTACATTAAACCAGTATTGTGAGTGGAAGTAGCAAATTGCTGGTTCCCTCGTAATCCATGTTCTTCCATCTGATTCTGTAACAAGTGTACGGTCATTTCCACCAATCACCAAATTCTGCGACCCTTTTAAAACAGTTGTTTCTTCCCAGACGCGATGGATGTGCCCATTGTGCTTATAGCTATGTATTTGCATTGGTTCACCTTCGATGGGTACGCCCATGTTCTCCCCTACCTTCATTCCTGAACGCTTTGCAACCTATTCTAAAAACCATAATAATTAACGAAAAGAGGTAACAAAGTAAAATTCCTATTTTTTATTATTATAACGGTTACGAACAGAATTTAAAACAAAAGAGCCACAATTCAGGTGGCTCTTTGTAAAAATTTGCGAATTTTTTTCAGCACTTTTAGTTCTAAAACTACATAGAAGCTGTAAAGTTCATTTCTCGATAGGAATTAATGACCTCATCTGTCTGCTTCTCAAAAATTAATTGAATCTCTTTTAGCTCTTTTTTCATCAGTTGAATGTCATTTTGAATACTATCAAGGTCTGTGGAATTTTGTAAAGATTTAAGCTCTTCTTCGATTTGTTGACAACGCTCAAGCTCAGTTTGAAGGTACAGTAATTTTTCCATTGTCGCCATTTGTTCGGAAACTAATCGGTTAAACTGATCCATTTCCCTCACCGCCTTATTTTTAAGCTACTATATGTATTCTTTAGCAACTACTTTTTTCCTTTGACTACTTCTGTAAACTTAAAGGAAGTTTTGTCGAAATATGATAAGCACGTTTCATTGGCGTAACGTATAGACAGGAGATCGACATAGGAAGAAGGCACTCTTTAACGAAAAAGAGCGCCTCCCTTGTTAAGTATGATTAACTTTGACCAAATTGACCTGCGTTTTGGTTCTTTTTAGCTTCTGCGGCTTGGTTTTGCTGCTTTACTTCTTGTGCATTTGTTTCGCTCGCAAATTCAGTACCAAATTGACCAGCAGCACCTGCACTTGCACTTGCACCTGCTCCAGAACTTGATTGAGCATTTTGTTGTCTTACTTCCTGGATGTTAGTTCCAGCAGAAGTTTTGTTTGGCTGTTGATTGAAGTTTGCCATTGTTATCACCTCCACGAATATAATTTAACCAAGCTCCGTGGAGATTATCCCAAAAAAATCATTATTTAAAAATAACTTATACGAGTAATGAAATTCCTCCATCAACAATGATGGTTTGTCCCCTGATCATGCTCGATTCATCAGATAAAAGGAACATGACGCTATTAACCATATCGTCAATTTCAACCATTCTTCCTGCTGGCGTTTTTTCTTTTGCTTCTTGAAGGAGTTCTTCTCGATTAGGAAAATGCTTTAATGCTTCGGTATCCACTGCACCACCTGAAACAGCATTAACAATAATATTTTTAGGTGCCAATTCAACTGCTAAATATCGTGTTAATGCTTCTAGAGCTGCTTTTGATACACCCACTACTGTATAATTTTCCAAATAACGAATGGACCCAAGGGAACTGATGCTGACAATTTTCCCGCCACCGTTTCTTTCCATCAATTTCGCTGCTTCTTGGGCGCAAAATAACAGAGCTTTACTATTAATATTTAAAGTCCAATCCCAATGTGACTCTTCAAGCTCCATAACAGGGCGCTGTACCCCTGAGGCGGCATTATTAACAAATACATCTAAACGACCAAATTCTTGTTCAATTTGAGCAAACATGTCTTTAATTTTAGCTACATCACCCACATTGGCTTTTACAATTAAGACCTTTCTGCCTAGTGCTTCAATTTGTTCAGCAACCTCAAGGGCAGACTTTTTACTTCTTGCATAATTTATGACAATATCATATCCTGCTTCGGCTAATCGAAGTGCTGTTGCTTTACCAATCCCTCTGCTGCTTCCAGTAATTAGTGCTACTTTTTGTGTCATATTCCCATTTCCCTTCTTCAGAGTTCATTATTAATTCATTAATCTTTGATTACTTTCTTGCTACTGTGCCTAGCGGCTGCATCCGCTTTTCTATCCATTTTATCTTTTCTAGGTATAGAAGACAATTAATATAAGACACTAAAGGCAAATAACAAATCGGAGGTAGGTGTAATATATGTATGGCGGCCGTGATATGACAGAGCTTTCCATGTTGGCGAAATCTGATTGGCAGGACAACGAGCTTGCCTTTTTTCATCATTCCTTGCAGCAAATTGCTCCCTATTTAAATAGTGAGGGGCAGACAATCCATCGAGAAATAATTGAGGAAATTGAAAACCGCGGTGGGATAAAGCGATAAAGCATATTATGAAAATTGACCGCTGCAATTAAGCGGCGGTCTAGCTTTTAATGACTTTGATAAAGTTTAAACATTTTTTGATATGGGACAGGGAAAGCATATGCTTTCATTTCTTCAATAGAAACAAGCTTCCACTCATCTGTTTCCTGAAATTTAGCGTTAATTATCCCAGTGTATACATTAATATTCCAAACTAAATGTGAAAACACATGATCAATTTGACCGATAATCTGATCAAGATTTATTTCTAGATTAAGGGTTTCTTTAAAAAGGGGAACAACCTGCTCTCGATCATTTTGCATTGGATGATGGAGCTCAATATTGGGGAATTCCCATAAATTCGCGAGCAGCCCATTTGCGGGCCGCTTATGAATGACTATTTTTCCCGTTTTATCCGTTAAAATTACTGCAGCTAGTTGAACCTCACGGGATTTCGTTTTTTTCGTTTTTATTGGCAGCTCATGCTGTACCCCTTCAAAAAAAGCATGGCAATGATCGCGCACGGGACATAATAAGCAAGAAGGGGAAGTTGGTGTGCAAATTAGCGCACCCAATTCCATTAATGCCTGATTAAATGAGGATGGATCTTCATGTGAGATTAATTCACGAACAGCTTTTTCAAAAACCTTCCGTGACGAAGGTTTGGCAATATCTTCCCAAATGGAAAGAATTCGTGATAATACTCTCATCACATTTCCATCTACAGCAGGCTCTGGGATTCCGTAGGCAATACTTAAAATGGCACCAGCTGTATAAGGACCAACCCCTTTAAGTTCGCCAATCTCCTTTGGAGAATTTGGCACTTCCCCGTTGTATTTCTCCTTTACTTCCTTAACAGCAGATTGGAGGTTTCTTACCCTTGAATAATATCCAAGACCTTCCCATGCCTTAAGTACTTTATCTTCGTCAGCTTCAGCCAAATCATTGATCGTTGGGAACCAGTCAATAAATCGATTAAAATAAGGAATGACCGTATCTACTCTTGTTTGCTGCAGCATTATTTCAGAGACCCATACCTTATATGGATCCTGGTCTTTGCGCCATGGCAAGTCACGCTGTTCATTTTTAAACCAGGAAATTAAATCATTTTGAAATGCATTTATATTGATTTTTTCTGAAATTTCTTGTTCAATTAACATGACTTTTGTTCCTCCATTTTGTTAAACAATTAGATAAAAAGGAAATATAATAAGAAAGGCGGAAGTGACCTTATTGCGAGTTAGCACTTCTGAAGCTTATTCTTATGGAGTCGGACATTATTCAAAGTTCTTGTTTAATTTCCGATTTTATTATAAGACATTTTCGTTTTACGATAATCCAATTTGTTTATTTTGACAAGAATTTATTGAAGGAGGATTTCCTTTTGGATACTGGAACTCATGTTGTAATGGGCATTGCCCTTGGGGGTCTTGCAACTTTAGATCCATCTGTCGCCTCAAGCCATGCTACTACAACTAGTGTGTTAATTGCCACAATTGCCGGTTCGCAAATACCAGATATTGACACTGTATTAAAACTAAGAAATAATGCTATTTACATTCGTAATCATCGTGGGGTTACCCATTCCATACCAGCTGTGTTATTATGGCCACTCGTCATTTCAGCAGTCGTTTATCTTTTTTTTCCAGACGCCAATTTGTTGCATTTATGGGCTTGGACATTTGCAGCTGTGTTCATACATGTATTTGTCGATATCTTTAATGCCTATGGTACTCAAGCGCTTAGACCTTTTTCATCGAAGTGGGTTGCTCTTGGCGTCATAAATACGTTTGATCCCATTATTTTCGGAATTCATATCCTTGGGATTTTTATTTGGATTTTAGGTGCAAATCCAGGCATTACCTTTTTACTAATGTATGCCGTAATAATCGCTTACTACATCTGGCGCTATCAAGCTAAGAAAAGAGTTTTGGTTGGGGTAAGAGCCATCATCCCCGATGCCACTGAAATCATTGTTGCACCTACAATGAAACTTCATCAATGGAGAATTGCTGCCATGAATAAAAAGCAATTTTTTGTAGGGAGAGCAGTTAAGGATAAGGTGGAAATCCTAGACCGATTTAACCGTGTACCGGTACCAAAAACACCTGTAATCGAAGCAGCCAAAAAGGACAAGAATCTTTCAGCGTTTTTATCATTTTCTCCGGTTTACCGTTGGGAAGTCGATGAATACAAAGATTTTTACGAAGTCCGGTTTATTGATTTACGCTACCGTAGTAATGGACACTACCCGTTTGTAGCGGTTGTTCAATTAGATTGTGATTTAAATCCAATCAGTTCTTATACGGGTTGGGTGTTTAGCGAAAAGAAATTACGGAAAAAGTTAAGTATTATTCCCAGTTAAAAGCGGTGATTTGTGTCACTCGCTTTTTTTTGGGGCTAATCGATGAGTTTTGTTTCCATTTTCTTTTAACATATCCCTAATAAAAAGCGTGAATACTAAGAGAACGTGGTAAGCATTGAGAATAATTGCTTTTCACGTTTTTCTCATTCCCTACAAGGAGGTATAGCATGAGAAATAAAGAAACGAAATTCCCTAATCAAAATAATAACAAACTCGAGGGAGAGCCAAGAGCGAAAGCAGAATATGCTTCACAAAGAGCCAATGGGACAATTAATACTCATCCACAAGAGCGAATGCGCGCTTCTGGGGAGCGCGATGATGAATCTCCGCAAGTATGGAAGTAAGATTAAAAAAAGACAAACCAGAGATTCATTTCTCTGGTTTGTCCGTTATTTTAGGCACTTTAACATGGAAATAGGAAGAGCCTCTTCTTTTCCATCCCTATTTAGTCGATAGCCCCAGGCAAAAACGCCATTCAGATAATCAATTTTAAAATATTGGCCAGGATCCCCTTCGATTTCATAAATTTCCCCAGGTTTATATGAGTCAGGATTTGCTAGGTAAGCCCTTGCCATTTGTACCTTTCTTTCAAGGACAGCAAACTCATTTACCATTCCTAATTGCTCCGCTTTTCGGGCCTTTTCTTGAAGGGTCGCAATTTCTTGCCTTAATTCATGTTCTGACATTACACTGTAGCGTTTCTCCTGGTGCATAACATTCACTCCCATTTACCTTTTTATTTTAGTATAGTAATATTTGTGTAATTAATAAAGTGAAACTTCAATTAGTGGAAACACAAGCAAGGAACGCCCCATTGATTGTTAGTCTCATTCCAAGCAGTTGATCCCCACTTTAGCTTCATACTTAAGCCAATAATTGATGTGGGGTCTTTAAGCCCGTTAATACGGGAAAAAGGTATAATTTAAGTGAAGGAGCATGATCAATGAAAACAATCATTATTACTGGAGCCGGTTCGGGTTTAGGAAAAGAATTAGCTTTTCTTTTTTCACAAAAAGGCTATAACCTCATATTAACTGGGAGAACAAGTGAAAAATTAATTGCGGTAAAACAGGAAATTGAAACGGCTGGAGGAACGGCCGATATACTTCCCTTAGATATCCGAAACAATGAGGATGTAGTAAATAAAATAAAGGAAATAAGCAGTACATACGAAATTTATGGTTTGGTCAATAACGCAGGAATTGGACATTTTGGTCCATTTACGAATATAAATGAGCAGCAAATTAGCGAAATATTAGAAACAAATGTTTCTGGAACCATCTTAATGACAAAGGCCATCTTACCCGTTCTAGAGCAGAATGGCGAAGGTCAAATTATGAATATAATCTCCACTGCCGGTTTACGTGGAAAAGCGAATGAGGCTGTGTATGTTGCAAGCAAATTTGCTGTCAGGGGATTTACAGAAAGCCTGCAAAAAGAATATGAGGGCAGTGGTATAAAGTTTAATGCGGTATATATGGGCGGTATGAACACCCCATTCTGGGACGAAAGCGACCATATTAAAGACAAATCACGGCTAAGGTCAGCAAAAGAAATTGCAGAAATCATTATGGATCAATTGGACCGTGATTCAATTATTATTGAAAATAAAAACTCATGACGCTTTTTGTCATGAGTTTTCTATTTCCGTGAGGAACCGTTCTATTAGATCTATTGAAAACCCTTTCCTATATAAAGCTTGTTTCATCTTTTGTTGATATTCATATCCATTTAATTGAGAAAGTCTCCGATGTGCCTTTTCACCTTGAAATCTGATAGCGTCCATTTCCTCATCAGCCTCTTTTGGCACTTCAGTTTCATTCATAGCAATAGTAATGACTTCAAAAGAATATCCTTTTCTAAGCAGTACATTCTCCAGTTTTTGCTTTTGGACTTTAATTGATTCCTTAGTATGCTTTTGAAAAAACTTTTCGCATATCTTAGCTACTTTTTCTATTTGTTGCTCTAAAGGTAATTCTTCAAGCGCGTGTAAGAGGATTTTCTCATCAATTCCTTTTTCCTTTAATTCCATTTTGATTACAGCAGGGCCTTTATCAGTTGTATTAGCTTGTGTCCTTACGTAGGCAAAGGCATATTCCTCGTCATTAATGTATTTTTGAGCGATCAATTTATGTATAACTTCTTCGATAATAGGTTCGTCCATTTCTTTTTTAACAAGATAATCCTTTATCTCTTTTTCAGATCTCATTCTTCTAGCTAAATAGTTGACGGCTAGATTGTACGCTTTGCGAATGTCATCTTGATATTGAATTTCCAAGAAAGAAAAATCATCTAGCTCCATACCTTTTTTTAATTGAAATTTAATTAATACATCGCTGTCGACACTAAAAGCAAATTCTTCACCCTTGCCATGATCCATAAACACATTAAAACGATCTTGATTTTTCTGCTGCGTGGTGATTTTTGTAATAATGGCCATTTCATTCACCTCAAAATTACTTTACCATATTCTTTGTAGTAAGCACGATTAAAAAAAGCATGAAAAATATATTTTCCTCATATTAGTATCTTTCCGTTCCTAAAAGGTAAAAATGGAAATAAGTATTAAAGAAAACTCGCCGATTGGCAAGTCCTAAAGGGTGAAGACAGAGGCGTAATTGCACTTATGTGTTCAAAAATTATGAAATAAATTTTGATTAGCAATAAAGTGCATTTTATTTTTTACCACTTAGCTTGATGACGATTGACTAAAAAATGTTGAAAGGAATGAGCAAAATGGCAGAAAAGAAGAAAAAAGACAAGGATAGAGGAAAATACACCTTATCAAGTATGCAGGAAGTATCCTATCAGCGGGAATTTAAAATGGCGGATCGTGCTGGCGGCTTTAGTGACAGAAAAACGAAGCTTTAATTTAGTTTAAATATTTTTCCATTAATGAACCTCTTTCTACTTGTAAAAGCTAGTAATGGGAGCATTTGAGCTCCTTATCGTTTTTACAAATGAAAGGGGTTTTCTAATGGGTCGTTCACGTGGACATAAAAGTCGTGATAAAAATAAAGGGTCACTTCCACAAGTGCCGAAAAACATGAAGTCAGATGGAATCGATGTAGAGTATTCGCAAGAATTAGCTGACAACGCAGACCTTGAAGCACAAGCACGTGCAAATGCTGCTAACCAACGTGTAAAAAATCGCAAAAGATCGTAAATCTTTGTTAGATAAAAAAAGAGAAGCAGGTTTACCCTGCTTCTAAAGCTTTATAAAGGGGGAAATAGTTTCCCACGAGCTCTTAAGAGAGGTTAAGCAATTAAAACTCGTTAATGCTGTTGATTAATTTTGACGCCTTTGACATGACCTTTTTTGAAATAGCCTTTGATGAATGGTACTGCATAACGATCAAATCCGAAAAGGTAAGCTCCAGTTCCTGTGAATAACAGGATCATTGCAACTGTATAAAGAATTGGGTTTGTGCTAGTTGTTCCTGCAAGCATGAAGTTTAAGTTCATAAAGGCACCTGCAATTAATGCTGGGATTGTAGCTAAACCAATGATTAATCCTAGACCAACAAGTAATTCTCCCCAAGGAATTAAAACGTTAAATATATGAACATTTGGGATTGCAAATTGTTGTAAGAAGTCTGCGTACCAGCCTTGTACTGCTGGATGATCTCCTGTAGCATTTGCTAGTGCTCCTTTTAAGAACCCACCTGCATCAAATCCACCTGTTAATTTATGATAACCTGCTTCAAACCATTGTAATCCAAGCCAAACTCTTAATATTGTCCAAACTACAGCTGCTTGAGGAGTTTTATACCATCTCATCACAATCATCTCCTATTAAATTTGTGAATAATTTCACAAATAAATTTAAAATAATTCCTTTTCCCCTTTTCGACTAGGGGGTGATCAGCTAGCTGTTTCTTGTAGCAGAAGTTTGTGAATTGTTTCACTATCTTCTCTACACTTATAATATACTCTCCTTCTATAATAATGACAATGGGTTTCACAGTTTTTTAACATATTAATATTAGAAATCTGAATAGAATGTGAACTTATTACGTTGCTTATATTAGAAATATGTAAAGACGGCATTTAAATAATGGATGCCGTATCTTTTTAGTCTAGTTTACCCACTGATAACACGCTAATAGGGACCTCCTATTTATTCGGTTCTATTTTTTGACACTATCGATTGATAATCATCCGTATAAGCAATTAAATCGCCCCACTCCATCAAATCTTCATCAGAGATCTTCCAGGTGTGATTTTCTGAGCCCTTGCGAATGGCAGCAAAATGGTTAGGATCAGTAGAATAAACTTGATAACCTTCCTTTTTACATTGATCAATAAAAAAGTTTTCCTCTCCTCGATTTACCTTTTCAAAGCGAACATTATAAAATATCTCTTTTTTAAACAGTAAAGTCGCACCGGCAACAGTGTCCGAAATTGCATTTTCAGTACCTGGGACATGAATCAATGCTTTTTTATTTTTAAAATAAATATAGTAAGAGCTTTTTCCGACAATCGAAACATTTTTATTTTTAAAAACTTCCATTGAACTAGTAATATATTCTGGCCCGTAATAGTCATCGTCATCAATTTTCGCTATATAGTCATATCTTGAGTTCATTACCCCAAAATTTAAGCAGTCACCTAAGGTAGCTTTTTCATGCAGTTGAAATACCTTTACATTTGGATACTTCTTTGCCTTTTTAATCCATCGGTCAATATCCATCGAATCTTTATTCAATATAATAATTAACTCTTTATCCTTCCAGGTTTGCTGTTGATAATTCTTGAAAACATTATCAATACTCTCTTCTCTTATCGTACACGTTATGATAGAAACCACTTTTTTACTCCTTCTATGGTTATGAATTTATGACTTGTTTTAAAAAGCTTGTTATATTAGGATAGTCGCTTAGACTTTTTATATCATTAAGAAGCTCTTTTCGATCCTTTGAGCTAAAGCCTGCAGCCCCTAATATATTGAAATGCTGGATATCAACTTGGAGCATTAGGATGATTGTTTCAAGTATGAGGATGAATTTTTCTTGGAACTTTTGAAATTGCTTAGACCTTGATTGTCTAAGTAATTTATATTCCCTTAAGAGTTTATTCATCGTTAATATATCTGTAATTCCTGAAAGCTCTAATCCTAGAATAAGTACATCGACATCATGATGTTTTATTGTAAAAAGGCCGAAGTTCCCAATTGCCTCTCTCCATTTTCTTTCTTCAACCGGATGCTCCTGATGGTAAGTGATTAATTTTTTACTGACAATACATTGTACACCCATTTTGTATAAACGGTATCCTAATTCCCAATCTTCATAACCGTAATGGAAAAACTCTTCATCAAACCCCCCTGCCTTTACAATCAATTCTTTCCGTATTGAGACATTCCCAGTAAGAAAGGCCATCCATGGAAACGCAAACCCTTTTAAATCTGCTCTGAAATTTCTTACGATCTGCCGAAACCATGGGAATGAATGAAATACTAAATCCTTGTAGGTTTTTCTTGCAATATCGTTTTTTTCTACTAATGGATATGGTTCATCAAGAGGATCTTTACAATCTTGCAATCTGGTATATATATCTTGATTATTTTTTGTTAAATTTGCGATTGTGTCTTTTCTATGCTCGGAGAAGTTTGGGAAAACACATGTATATAGTGCTTTAGAATGCATAACCCCTGACAGAATCACATTTTTTTTGGATTGGTGATACTTATAGTGATTTTCAACAAAATCACTATCTGTGATCATTTCCGCATCTAGAAAGATCAGAAGGCTTCCCCTTGCAGAACGAATGCCTAAATTTCTGGCCTTCGCTCTTCCAATCTTCTGTTTTTTGTGGATATATTTGAAATGGTATGGAGGAGAATAGCCTTTAAGTTTTTCATCGGTTTGGTCTGTAGAGGCATCATTAATAAATATTACTTCCATTTTTGTAGGATTAAAGTTTTGGTATTCAAGTGAATAGAGGGTAAAAATATTTAGTGGGTATTTATTTTGCGATGAAATAATGATACTGACTTTAATATCTTGGTTGTTTGTATTTTTTGGACCTGCGCTAGTACTTGTTTGGGGAGTTTGCTTCTTCTCTTTTTGTAAACTTTCATTTTTTGTATTTTCTGACATAGCGCACCCCTTCATTTTTGTTTTTGTAACCAGTCCTATTGGTCGAGCTTATACACAATATGATTACCATCTGTTTTTGACTAAACTTAAGCCTAGTTTTGTTGGTAACGTTCACTTTTTTTCATAAAGGTATAAAAAAGGATTTAATGAAAGAAATAAAAAAAGAGCCTGAGCTCTTTTAAGTATATTTGCCTCTTTTTCTATAATGCTGTTATTGTTGTGGGTTGATGTACTGGTGCATATTCTCCAAGGATTGGATAATAAACAAGTGCCGCTTCTAGCTTTGCTAGTTGCTCAACATCTTTTTTTGCCGCCATAATGATGAATGTCTCTTCTGCTACATGTTCGATCTTAGTAATCGATGAGCTCGTCTGTATATTGCTTAGTCCGTGAACTAACCATATTTCCTTTATTTGACCTTTTTTAAGAATTGTTGCAGTATCTCCCGCAGATGAGACACTTCTTTTTGCAGGAGGGTTTTGACACACATAGACCAAGTCCTCGATAATGGCACTTGCTGTCGGAAACATTCCAGCTCCTGGTCCTTGAAGTGTGATGGCGCCAACAATATCTGAGTGGACATTGATAGCATTCTGCACCCCTTCTACATGATAAAAAGGATGCTCCGTTCCGACAAGAGCTGGCTTAACAGTTGCTTTAATCTGATTGCCTAACCTGCTTATACAGGCAATATGTTTAAACCTTAATCCTAATGTTTCTGCTGTTTCAATCAATTCACTTGTTATAGCAGTAATCCCTTTACGTTCAACATCACGCCAATTTGGTTCTTCCCCAAAGGCAATTCTGCTAAGGATCATCGTTTTATAAAAAGCGTCAAAGCCCTCGACATCATTTGTTGGGTCAGCTTCAGCAAAGCCGTTTTCTTGTGCTAATTGTAGGGCTTGGGCAAATGACTGCTTCTTCTCGCGCATTTCGGTCAGGATGAAATTCGAAGTACCATTTAGGATTCCTTGAACCTTTTGGACGCGATTGATGTTCAATAATTGTCTAAGTGTTTGAATCACAGGAATTCCTCCTGCTACTGTTGCTTCAAAACCAACTGAAACATTATTTTTTTCCGCCAGATCGAGCAGCTCTTTTCCGTGATGGGCAAACATTTCTTTATTCGCCGTAATAATGTGACATCCCCGCTCGATTGCTTTTTTCAAAAATGAGAAGGTAGGCTCTTTGTCGACGATGGCTTCGACAACAATATCAAGCTGTGGCAGACTTAGAACGTCTGCAAATTCTGTAGTAATAAGAACATCCTCACTAATGTTTCTTTCCTTCTGTTTGTTCTTGATCAGGACAGCAGCAACCTCAACCTTTTTACCCAATGACGCTGTTAACTCCTCAGCATGTGATTGAATCGTCCGATAAACACCCTCCCCAACAGTTCCAAACCCTAGGATTGCCACTTTTATTACAGTCATGTTCATCCACCCCTTCAATTTATTATGAATTTTTTTCACCCATTTATCTCGAAACAGGAAAAGCCCTCTTCATAAGAAGAGGGCCGAATTCCTCCCCTTATCTTCCAGGTTAAAAATAACCTGCAGGAATTAGCACCTTTTCAAGGAATACCTTGAGGTTGCCGG
Source organism: Neobacillus sp. WH10 (assembly GCF_030123405.1). Taxonomy (GTDB): domain Bacteria; phylum Bacillota; class Bacilli; order Bacillales; family Cytobacillaceae; genus Neobacillus. The sequence continues at coordinate 1,385,647 of NZ_CP126110.1, read as the reverse complement.
GCTTCATCGGGCCTATTCCCTCCGCCGCTCTGGATAAGAGTATTATTTTATTTTTCATTAAATTTCCAAGTTATAAAAAGAATTCTAGTTGAATTATTCGTAAAAGTCAATATCTTCTTATAACTAAAGTGGTAATAAAGAAATAGTTTCCTTTGTATCTATCGTATGAAGATGGTACTGCACAACAGATACTCTCAGTTTCATTTTTCTCCTCCAATTAGTATTTCTAAGATTTCCTCTATGAGATTATCAAATATTTTAGATTTTTATACAAATGAAATGACCCTTAAAGAACGAAAAGAAGCTCGCCGTAGATGACGAGCTTTACTTATCTCTTTTCTACCCTTGCAGTTTCCCTTCAGCCAGCTTAATTTGCTTAATCACCTGTTCAGGTGCTGTTCCGCCAAAGCTGTTCCTTACGGCAACTACATGATCAGGAGCCAATACCTTATAAATGTCCTTTTCAAATAATGGGCTGAACCCTTGATATTCTTCAAAATTCAAATCTAACAAAAATTTGTTAGATTGAATGGCATACAGGACAATTTTTCCGATTACTTCATGGGCTTCACGGAATGGCAGCCCTTTTCGTACTAAGTAATCGGCAATATCTGTAGCATTTGAAAAGTCATTATTTATGGCCTTATGCATCACGTCTTTGTTTACTGTCATCGTTTCGATCATAGGTGCCAACAGCTTTAATGAACCTTCAAGTGTCTCTACTGTATCAAACATGCCTTCTTTATCTTCCTGCAAATCCTTGTTATAGGCGAGCGGCAAGCCTTTTAACACGGTCAACAAGCCGATTAAATTTCCATATGTGCGACCAGTTTTCCCTCTTAGCAGTTCTGGCACGTCCGGGTTTTTCTTTTGCGGCATAATACTTGAGCCGGTACAAAACGAATCGTCCAGCTCTACGAACTGAAACTCCTGGCTTGACCAAATAACAAGCTCCTCAGAAAGTCTTGAAATATGGGTCATTATGATAGAACCGTTCGATAAAAATTCCAGAATAAAATCACGATCACTAACGGCATCCATACTGTTTGGATATACCGTTTCGAAGCCTAGTAGCTCGGCCACGCGTTCACGATCAATAGGAAAGGTCGTCCCTGCCAATGCACCGGAACCAAGAGGAAGCCAATTAATCCGTTTTAGAGAATCAAGCAGTCTCTCTTTATCACGTTCAAACATCCAAAAGTACGCCATTAAATGGTGGGCAAAGGAAACTGGCTGTGCCCGTTGCAAGTGCGTATACCCTGGAATTAGCGTTTGAATATTCTCTTTTGCTTGTTCTATTAATGCCTGCTGGACGTCTTCCAGTAATTTAATTATCTCGTTCGTTTTTGTTCGTAAATAAAGATGCATATCCGTAGCCACTTGGTCATTCCGGCTGCGGCCTGTATGGAGCTTGCCGCCGACAGGTCCTATTTTTTCAATCAATAGTTTTTCAATATTCATATGAATATCTTCATCTTCAACTAAAAACTCAACCTCATCATTTTCTATCATTGCTTTAATAGAGAGAAGACCTTCTTTTATTTTTATCGCGTCTTCCATCGGAATAATACCGCATTCACCAAGCATTTGGACGTGTGCAAGGCTGCCTGCGATATCCTCTTTTGCTAGTTTTTGATCAAAAGAAATGGAAGCTGTGAATTCTTCCACCAATTTGTTCGTTTCCTTTGTAAATCGTCCGCCCCAAAGCTTTGACATAGATTTTTCCTCCTTCAAACCGGGCTTTTTTTAGTATTTTATATCCTGAAATATTTTTTATCAGCGTATTTTGAGTGTATATCAGCGAATTTTGCATTTTATCGGCGAATTTAATCAATTTATCAGCGAATATCCAATTTTATTGGTGAATTGCAAAATCCTTACGTTAAAAACCCATCTTTTAAGAAGTTTGCCCCCGAAATTTTAGCTTCGAGGGCACTAATTGTTATTTTAGAACCGATTCTATTTTATTTACTTCAGAGTAAACCTTCGTAGGTAAGCCCCAAAGTTTAATAAAACCAACCGCAGCATTATGATCAAAGGCGTCGCCTTTTGCATAGGTTGCTAGCTCCTCATTGTAAAGGCTGTGAACAGATTTTCGGCCTACCACCGTGTGGTTCCCTTTATGAAGCTTGACGCGGATGGTGCCGGAAACGGTCTTTTGCGTTTCATCAATAAACGCATCAAGGGCAGATTTTAACGGTGAATACCAAAGACCTTCATAGATTATCTTCGCCATCTGCTGTTCAACCTGTGTTTTAAATTGAGTGACCTCCCGAGTCAAGGTTAAAAACTCTAATTCTTTATGGGCATTGATTAAAATTAATGCAGCAGGATTCTCATACACCTCACGTGATTTAATTCCTACTAATCTATTTTCAATATGATCAATTCGGCCAACCCCATGCTTTCCGCCAAGCTGATTTAAGGTTTCAATTAATTGAACTAAGGGAAGCTGTTCGCCATTAAGGGCAACTGGGACACCTTGTTCAAATTCAATTTCCACATATTCTGCCTTCTCTGGTGTTAATTCAATCGGATTCGTCCAAGCAAATGCTGCTTCCGGAGCCTCTGCCCACGGATCTTCAAGCACTCCCGCCTCACATGCACGTCCCCAGATGTTGGCATCAATCGAAAATGGATTATCTAAATCAACTGGAATCGGAATCTCGTTTTCCTCGGCATAGGCTATCTCTTCATCACGCGTCATGCCCCACTCACGAACCGGAGCAACCACTTTTAAACTTGGATTTAAGGCTTGAATCGATACTTCAAAGCGGACCTGATCATTCCCTTTTCCGGTACAGCCGTGAGCAACAGCAGTTGCGCCTTCTTTTTCCGCAACCTCAACTAATAATTTTGAAATCAACGGTCTAGAAAGAGCTGAAGATAGTGGGTATTTTCCTTCATATAAACAATTAGCCTTTAGGGCTGGTAAAATATATTCCTTCGCTAACAATTCCTTTGCATCCACGATATAGGCTTTAACGGCACCAACATTCAGCGCTTTACTTTTTATTGCTTCCAGGTCTTTTCCTTCACCAACATCAAGTCCTAGGGCAATGACATCATAGCCGTATTTTTCCTGAATCCATTTTACTGATACCGATGTATCTAAACCGCCTGAATAGGCCAAAACAATTTTTTCTTTTGTCATCTGTATTCTCCTTATGGTTGTTTGTATTAATATTCAATCGATAGTATTATTATACATCAAAACTCAAAAAAATAAATACTATTATGCTAGTAATAATTTTAAAATTGCTTTTTGAGCATGAAGGCGGTTCTCAGCTTCATCAAATACGACCGAATGTGGTCCGTCTATAATTTCCTCGGTTACCTCTTCCCCGCGATGTGCAGGTAAGCAATGCATGAAGATAAAATCACTTTTCGCGTATTTACATAGCTCCTTATTTACTTGATAAGCCTGGAATGCCTTCAATCGCAATGAAGATTCTTCTTCCTGGCCCATACTGGTCCAAACATCTGTTACGATGACATCCGCATCCTTGATGGCTTCAAGCGGATCATTCGTGATCATAACCGCACTTCCTGTCAGTTTACCAGCTTTGATGGCTTTTTCGGTAATTTTTCCATTAGGCAAATATCCGGTCGGGCTGGCAATGCTTATATCCATCCCTACTTTAGCCGCTCCCTCCATTAATGAATGGGCCATATTGTTATTGCCGTCACCAATATAACACAGCTTTAAGCCGGCAAATTTACCTTTATGCTCAAGTATGGTTAGCAGGTCAGCTAGTACCTGGGCTGGGTGCTGCAGGTCAGTTAATCCGTTAATGACAGGAACAGTTGCATGCTCTGCTAATTCTTCGACCGAATCATGAGAAAAGGTTCGAATCATGATGCCGTCTACATAGCGGGATAATACTTTCGCTGTATCGGAAATACTTTCTCCTCTTCCAAGCTGAATATCTTTCGAACTTAAGAAAATACCATGACCCCCAAGCTGCAGCATACCGACCTCAAACGATACTCTTGTACGAGTTGAGGATTTTTCAAAAATCATTCCTAATACCCTTCCGCTTAAGTGCGGCTGCGGTTTTCCCTGCTTTTGCAGCACCTTTAATTCCTGCGCTACATCCAGCATATACAGAATTTCTTCTGTGCTGAAATCTGAAAGCTGTAAAAAATCTTTCCCCTTTAATTGTATTTTTTTCATTTCACTTATTTCACTTAATTTATATGCTTCAAACATGTTCCACACCTCTTTTTTCCAAATTATAAAACTCACAAACTGTCCGAACCTCAAAATCTGTTAAGAAATGATTTTGTAAGCCTAGGATTGCTGCAATTGTATCTAGATGTGTAAACACGGGTAATTGGTAACGAACAGCATACTCACGAATTTGAAAACCAAATTTATGTTTATTTCGCCCTTGGCTCGGAATATTAATCACTGCCTTGAAAGGCTGTTTTCGAAAAAGTTCATTTACCTCTTGATCGTCCTTAACGACTTGTTCAACAGGAATGCCATTATTTTGAAAAAATAACGCTGTACCTTCTGTCGCCGTAATCTTGTAATCAAGTTTGCAGAGTTCCTTCATAATCGAAAGACTTGCAGGTTTTTCGCGGTCAGAAATGGAACAAAACAGATACTTTGCTTCCGTACCTCCCTTTAAAGCAGGGAAGGCTTTTTCAAGTGCTGCTTGATATGTTACTCCTATTCCAAGTGCTTCACCTGTCGATTTCATTTCCGGTCCAAGCACATGGTCAACACCCTTAAGCTTACTTGAGGAAAACACCGGAGTTTTAACCGAATAGTAACCGGGATCAGGAAGCAAACCTTGAGTTGAAGATAAATCGGCTAACAATTCTCCTAATTGGACACTTACAGCCCATTCAATCATGGGAACGCCCGTTACTTTACTGATGATTGGCACTGTTCTTGACGAACGAGGATTAACCTCTAGTACATATACTTGATCATCATATATGACATATTGAATATTCATCATGCCGATTACTGGCGCTGATTTAGCAATTTTTCCTGCATAATGAATAATGGCTTCTTTTGTTTTTGCTGACATCGAAATCGGCGGGAACACCGAGATGCTGTCACCTGAATGAACACCGGCTTTTTCAATATGTTCAAATATTCCTGGAACAATAATTTGTTCACCATCACTAATGACATCAATCTCACATTCTAGTCCAGGCAAAAACTTATCTACTAATAACGGCCACATCGCAGCATGTGAATTTTTCTCAAGCTGTGAGATATACTGACTTAATTCTTCTTTTGAAAAAATCGTAAACATCGCTTGACCACCAATGACATAAGACGGCCTTACCAAAACAGGGTAGCCTATTTGTGCTGCAGCCTCCATCAGTTCTTCAGGGTGTGATACTGTTTTCCCATCGATATGCGGGATGTTTAGTTCCTCGAGTAAAGAATAAAATTCTTTTCTATCCTCTAAGTGGTCAACATTTTCTACTGTTGTGCCTAAAATGTTAACGCCCTCTTCTTCTAAAGCATGCGCTAGATTAATTGCCGTTTGGCCGCCGAATTGAATCAATACACCGTCAACTTTTTCTTTTTCAATAACATGAAGCACATCTTCGGCAGCAAGTGGTTCAAAATAAAGGCGGTCGGCAACAGAATAGTCCGTACTTACAGTCTCTGGGTTGTTATTTATGACAACTGCTTCATAGCCTTTTTTCTTGATGGCTTTTGCGGCGTGTACCGAGCAATAATCAAATTCAATTCCCTGGCCGATACGAATCGGTCCTGATCCAACGACTAGGACCTTTTTCTTGTTCGTAACTTCTACTTCATCAAATCCGTGCCAAGTTGAGTAGTAGTAGGGTGTTACGGCATCAAATTCTGCTGAACAGGTGTCTACCATTTTATAGCCTGGTTTCCAGTTAAGTTCTTTCCATTTGGTCCTGATCTGTTTTTCTGGGATCTGAAAAATTTGCGATAATAGCTTGTCGGCAACATTGTTTCGTTTTGCTTCTTTTAGCAGTGGTGTTGGAACAATTCCCCATTCATAGGAGGTGAGTTCCGTTTCTAACGCAACAATCGAACTGATTTTGTGCAAAAACCACGGGTCAATCTCGGTCAACTTTTGAATTTTCTCAAAAGAAATTCCTCTTCTAAACGCTTCTGCAATGACGAATAGCCTTTGGTCATTTGCTTTTTCAAGAAGCTCAAACATGGAATTCTCATTTAAAGACATATTTACCTCTAGGCAAAGACCGTAAACATTCATTTCCATTGACCTAATGGCTTTGTTTAATGCCCCTTCAAAAGTCCTGTCAATCGCCATGACCTCTCCGGTTGCTTTCATTTGTGTTCCTAGCGTACGGTCTGCCTCAGGAAACTTATCAAACGGAAAGCGGGGGAGTTTAACCACAATATAATCAATCGCCGGCTCAAAAGAAGCAAAGGTGTTACCTGTTATCGGATTCACAATCTCATCCAAATGATAACCAATTGCACATTTTGCCGCCATTCGGGCAATTGGATAACCGGTTGCTTTTGAGGCAAGTGCTGACGAACGGCTTACCCTTGGGTTCACTTCGATAATGTAATATTGATTGGATTCCGGATGAAGTGCAAACTGGATATTGCACCCGCCGATAATCTTTAGTTCTCTGATCACCTTTATCGAAACATCACGGAGCATTTGATATTGAACATCAGTTAATGTTTGTGATGGTGCTACAACAATGGAATCACCTGTATGAACACCGACAGGATCCATGTTTTCCATATTGCAAACAATAATGCATGTATCATTTGCGTCTCTCATAACCTCATATTCGATTTCCTTCCAGCCCTTAATGCTTTTTTCAACTAAGACTTGATGGATCGGACTTGCCGCTAAGCCTTTCTTTAGGACTTTTTCGAGTTCCTCCTCGTTGTAGGCAAAGCCGCCCCCTTCTCCCCCAAGGGTATAGGCCGGCCGAATGATTACTGGAAAGCCAATTTCTTTAACAAAGGCTGCCCCGTCCTCAATGCTGTGAATAATGGCTGATTCCGGTATCGGCTCCCCGATTTTTAGCATCAGGTTGCGAAACTTTTCTCTGTCCTCACCGTTTTTGATTGACTCAACAGAGGTGCCAAGAAGTTCCACATTGTATTTTTCTAATATTTTTTTTTCATAAAGCTGAACGGTTAAATTCAAACCTGTTTGGCCGCCAAGAGTGCCGATCACACCATCTGGCATTTCTCTTTGAATGATTTTTTCAATTGTTTCAATGTTTAATGGTTCGATATATACCTTGTCGGCAATGGCTTCATCTGTCATGATCGTCGCCGGGTTATTATTGATTAAAACGACCTCGATTCCCTCTTCTTTAAGAGCAATACAGGCCTGTGTACCGGCATAATCAAATTCAGCTGCCTGGCCAATGACAATCGGGCCAGAGCCAATGACAAGTACTTTTTTTAGGCTTTTATTTAACGGCATAGGCTGTCTCTCCCAATGATGCTAACTTTTTTACGAAGTCTTTTAAAATATATTCTGTATCGCTTGGTCCCGGATGGGCTTCTGGATGAAATTGAACGGTTTGAATTGGATAGCTCTGGTGCTTTAGCCCTTCAATTGATCGATCATTTACATTTCGGTATGTGACATCAAAGATGTTCTCATCAATACTTTCATCAACAACTACATACCCGTGATTTTGGGCAGTTATTTTAACCTTTCCGGTGTTTAGCTCCCTAACCGGATGATTGCCTCCCCGATGCCCGTAAGCCAGTTTGGTGGTTTTTGCACCATAGGCAAGGGCAATTAATTGATGTCCTAAACAAATTCCGAGTGAAGGGAAGGCTTGAGTAATCTTTTTGATTTCCGGAAACCACTTTTTTAGTTCCATTGGGTCACCAGGTCCATTGCTTAATAGGATGCCATCTGGATTCATGACTTTGATTTTTTCAAAAGGAGTATTGTATGGCACAATCGTTACCGCACAGTTTTCTTCTAATAGGGCATTAAGAATTGACTTTTTATAACCAAAATCAATTAAGACAATATGCGGACCTCGGTTTCTGAAAAATTGGGTCTTCTTTGTTGATACTTTTTCAACCCATGTTGTCTGCATTTCTGATGCGGAAAAGTTCGATTTTTTTGTATCGCTTAAATATCCTTTGACTGTCCCACGGCTGCGAATTGTTTTGACGAGAAGCCTTGTGTCTATCCCAGCAATACCAGGTACTCCCGCCTGCTTTAGTTTTTCAGAGAATTTATGAATCGATTGATAATGACTCGGTGTTTCACATAAATCACCGATTACTACCCCTGATAATGCAAGTGTAATACTTTCATCATCTAGTGCATTGATTCCATAGTTTCCGATAATCGGATAGCAGAAGGTGATTATTTGTCCTGCGTAGGAAGGATCAGTAATGATTTCTTGGTATCCGGTCATGCTAGTGTTAAAAACTACTTCTCCGAGAGAATCCTTTTTTGCACCGATTAGGACTCCTTCAAATACTTCTCCTGTTTCCAAAGTAAGGTATCCCTGTTCCAAGTTTGCTCACTCGCCTTTCTCAATACTTTGGAAAGCTCTTTCCAATTTGTTCGCAAATTCATTGATTTCTTCTTTAGTTACAGTTAACGGCGGTAAAATCCGAACGACATTCGGACCTGCAGTTAAAATAAGAAGGTTATTAGTTATTGCTTTTTGGACAATTTCAATGGCATTGGTTTCGACAACCAATCCTTTTAATAGGCCTATTCCGCGAATTTCTTTTATAATTGAGTACTTTTCCTTCAGGTTTTGAAGCTGAAGATCAAGATACTCTGACATTTCATTTACTGTGTCTAACAAATTGCTATTAAGTATATGGGTAATAGTCGCCAGCCCTGCTGCAGTCGCTAATGGATTCCCGCCAAATGTGCTGCCGTGGCTGCCCAGTTCAAAACCTTTTGCTGCTTCTTCTTTTGCAATAATGGCTCCGATTGGAAAACCTGAGCCAAGACCTTTGGCGATACTGATAACATCCGGCTCGATGTCGTATTGCTCATAGGCAAAAAGGGTTCCCGTTCGACCAATGCCTGTTTGAATTTCATCGACCATAAGCAGGATGTCGTTATCTTTACAAACATGGTCGAGTTTTTTTACCCATCCCGGGTTTGCTGGAATAACTCCGCCTTCACCTTGGACTAGTTCAAGTAGTACTGCAGCTGGTTTGATTGTATGAAGTTTATCAAGCGCTTCGCGGTCATTAAACGGCAGGTAGCTAAACCCAGGCATAAGCGGTGAAAAGCCCTGTTGGATTTTTTCCTGACCAGTAGCCGTTAATGTAGCTAAGGTTCTACCATGGAATGATTGCTCGAATGTGACAACTTTAGATGAACAGCTGCTCCCTTTAACCTTGTTTGCATATCTTCTCGCTAACTTAATAGCGGCTTCATTTGCTTCTGCACCGCTATTGCAAAAAAAGACTTGATCACCACAGCTGTTTGCTGTAAGCAAAGCAGCCAACTGCTCTTGGTTCGGAATGTTATAGAGATTTGAGCAGTGCCAGAGGCTTTGTAATTGTTCTTCGAGTTTTTCTTTTACTGGGTCAGGCACATGACCTAGGTTACAGGTTGCAATACCTGAAGTGAAATCTAAATATTGATTCTTTTGATTGTCCCAAACGTAGCTTCCTTTTCCCTGCACTATCGTGACTGGGAAGCGGGAGTAGGTTGCCATTACCGGTGAGATTTGGGACATGGAAATGTCGTTCACCATTATGCAATCTCCTCTTCTAAGACAATTTTTGTACCGATTTTTTTACCGTTTGTATAATCTATTAAGCTATTTTTCTCGAAACCGTTGATGATTCCAACCTCTGGGATATTATGAACTAGGCCATCAATAGCAGCTCTTACCTTAGGGATCATCCCGCCATTAATGATTTGATCCTTTATCATTTCCTCGATAATTTCTTTTGATACTTTATCTAGTTTTGTCTTAATACCATCTTTTTCGACTAAAATCCCTGGGATATCACTGATAAAGCAAAGGTTCGCGCCTAAAGCCTTTGCAATTGCGGATGCAGCAATATCGCCATTAATGTTATAACGTTGGCCGCTTGAATCAATTCCAATTGGGGAAACAACCGGAATACTTCCATGTGCGATGATTCCTTCAAGCACCTTGTGATTGACCCCCGTTACTTCACCAACAAAACCTAAAGTCTTTGCATTTTGAGTAGGCATTGCTTGCAGCAAACTGCCATCGACCCCGCTGACTCCAATAGCATTTCCACCAACTTCGATTATATTTCGTACAACCTGTTTGTTTACTGAGCCGCTTAAAACCATTTCTACTACATCTAAAACTTGGTGATCCGTTACTCTGAGACCATTCACGAATTTTGTTTCAACGTTTAAGCTTTTTAATAATGAGGTAATTAGCGGGCCACCGCCATGAACAATAATTGGCGTCCATTTGCTAGATTTATGCATTTTCACGAGATCCTCATAAAAGGATCTTGGCAGATTATCTAACACACTTCCGCCGCATTTAATGACTAAATATTTCATTTTCGGCCCCCTTAGGTGCGGTAGGATGCGTTTATTTTCACGTAATCATAGGTAAGGTCGCATCCCCAGGCAGTTGCACTGTAATCACCTTGATTTAATTCAACATGAATGAGAACATTTTCATTTTCTAAATAACCTTTTATTTCTTCTTCAACGAATGGGAAAGGCAAACCATTTTCGAATACTTTGTATTGGCCTAATGAAACATTTAATAAGTTAGGCTCGATTGGAACCCCACTGTACCCGGCAGCTGTTACAATTCTTCCCCAGTTTGGATCGGTTCCATAAATGGCTGTTTTTACAAGATTAGAAGAAATAATCGATTTACCTACTGCTTTTGCAGCATTTAAACTAAATGCCCCATCAACTTGTACTTCAATTAGCTTTGTTGCTCCTTCACCATCGCGGGCAATTTTTTTTGCAAGTGATTCACAAACAATTTTTAACCCTTGTTTAAAATCGTCCCATTCCGGATGATTCTTAGTCAGTTGCTTGTTCTCAGCTAATCCATTCGCCATTACCAATACCATGTCGTTTGTGCTTGTATCACCATCAACGGTAATCATATTGAATGTTGTATTAGTTACTTCTTTTAAGGCAAAAAGAAGATCATCATAGGCTATGTTTGCATCTGTTGTTACAAAGCCAAGCATTGTAGCCATGTTTGGATGAATCATTCCAGAACCCTTAGCAGCTCCACCTATGCTTACTGTTTTTCCGTCTATGTTTATTTGGACCCCGATTTGCTTTATGCAAGTATCGGTTGTTAATATTGCCTGCTTAAAGTTTTCTTCACTTTCATATTCTTTCTGGAGAATTTGTTTAATACCAGTTTTGATCTTGCCCATCGGCAGCAGTTCTCCAATAACTCCTGTAGAAGTAACTCCAACTAAATGATCTTGAATGCTTAACTCACTAGCGAATCCCTTTTGCATTTCATATGCGTCCAATAATCCTTGCTCCCCTGTGCAAGCATTTGCATTACCTGAATTCACGAGTATCGCTTGGATTTTATTTTCTTTTGCAATACTATCTTGGGTAACTAACAACGGTGCAGCTTGAAAAATGTTTGTTGTATACACGCCAGCAGCGACTGCTGGAACTTCGGAAACAATGTAACCTAGATCGAGCCGTTTTCTTTTAATACCACAATGCATTCCACCAGCTTTGTATCCCTTCGGCAACGTTATACTCCCATCTTCTAGAACAACAATCTCATTTATTGAAGTTGCTTGCGTCAATTTTATTTCCCCCTTATTTTCCCTTTGGTCGTATAACTAGGAAACTACCAATTTTCTTATTTCATGGATACATCGGAATATCCGTTAGTCCTGTTCGTTCATCCCAACCATTCATAATGTTTACATTTTGAATAGCCTGGCCGGCTGCCCCTTTAACTAAATTGTCAATGACAGAAATAATAGTTAAGCGATTTGTTCGTTCATCGACATACAAGCCAATATCGCAAAAATTTGACCCAAAAACTTCTTTAGTTGAGGGTATATTTCCCTCAGGCCGAACTCTTATAAAATAAGATTCTTGATAAAATTGTTTATATAATTCAAGAACTTTTTCTGTTGAAATTTTCTCTTTTAGATTTACGTACATCGTACACATGATACCTCTCGTCATCGGTACAAGGTGTGTAGTAAATGTAATAGTTATTGGAGTTCCGCTCTCGTCCGAAAGCACTTGTTCTATTTCTGGAATATGCTGATGTTCCCCTAATTTATAAGCTTTTAAGTTTTCATTTATTTCTGCGTAATGTGAGGTTAATGATAGTCCTCTTCCTGCACCAGAGACTCCTGATTTTGCATCAATAATTATTGAATCTATAACTGCTAAATTAGATTTGAGTATCGGGATAAGTCCGAGTGTTGCGGCAGTCGGATAGCAACCTGGATTGGCAATAAAAGACGCATTTTTGATTTCTATCGTATTAATTTCACTTAATCCATATGTCGCCTGATTTAGATATTTCTCATCAACGGGTGAGTGCTTATACCAAGATTCATATTCTTCAGCTTTCTTTAGCCGGAAATCTCCAGATAGGTCTACACATTTTTTACCTTTCTCTAATAGCTTCGGTACGAGCTTGCTACTAACACCTGATGGAGTTGCAAAAAAAACAATGTCATTTTCTTCACATAATCTTTCTTTATTGAATGTTTCAAGTGGTTGAACAACAACGTTAGAGAGATGAGGATAAATATCGCTAAAAGTAAACCCAGCTTGGGAGTTTGAAACAACAGAACCAGCCTCCAAAAATGGATGCTTTTTTATTAACCTCACTAACTCAATTGCACCATAACCTGTTCCCCCAATAACCGCAGCCCTCAATTTTTTCAACTCCTATATTGCTTTTATATAATGAATTATTATACATACATATATATAATTATTCAATAAAGAAATTACTTAATTTTTCATTTATACTGAAAATAATCGCCTTTTATTTTGGAAACGCTTACAATTTCAAATGAAGGATTATACATTTTTTATGCATAAAAAAAAGTCCCTGCTCCAGCAAGAACTTTGATTTAATACTATTAGAAATTCTTCAAAACTCTGTGACACCTTCGGCAGTAAGGACTCTTCGTCTTGTATTGCAGACTCATCCAGGGTCACCTAGCCTCTTATAGGATTCGTGTTCCCTGTGGGGGAAGTTTGCCGCCGGCTTCCTCTAGATATGGAGGCCACTCCACATATCCTGCCTTTTCTCTAGTTTTCATGATGAGGTTTGGCCTTCATTGACCTTATGAAGGACATTTCTCTAGTTTTCATGATGAGTTTTGGCCTTCATAGACCTTATGAAGACCATTTCTCTAGTTTTCATGATGAGGTTTGGCCTTCATTGACCTTATGAAGACCATTTCTCTAGTTTTCATGATGGGTTTTGGCCTTCATTGGACCTTATGAAGTGTCTAAAGCTACAACTACTACTGCCTGCACTGTTCGGGACTTGCACACTAGAGTCTGCATCCTTGCTGGGCACACATCTAAAACAAAAAGCTCTCTGAATGCTTTTAGTTTATAAATTCGAATGCAAGAGGTTCACAATTTTTCGTAATTCTGTTACATCTACTTGCCCTGGTGCAGATGCTTTATTTGCCGCTCCAAATGTCAAAACTGAGCCAAATATTTCACCGGCTAAACGGCTGATAACCCCTTTTCCACCCATAGACATTGTTATAAATGGTCTGTCAGCATACTGTTCATTCATTGTGTTGGTTGCATCCAATAATGTTAGTACATCGGCAGCACTAACCGGCATAACAGCTAATTTAGGTAAATCGCCTCCCAATTCCTGTGCTTTCCTTAATCGTGACACGATTTCTTCCTTTGGTGGAGTTCTTTCAAAATCATGATTGGAGATGATGACGAACACGTTGTATGTATGGGCTGCATTAATAAGTTTTTTGATATCACTTTCATCATTAAATAATTCAATATCAATGAGGTCCACTTGGCTGGTTTCAACAATTGCCTTGTTTAATTCAAAATAAAATGACGGATTACATTCCCTTTCGCCACCTTCTTTAGCACTGCGGAATGTAAAGATAAGCGGTGTGTCAGCTAGGATAGCACGGATTTCAAAAATTGCCTCCTTCACTTTCTCAATCTCATCCACATGTTCAAAAAAATCAACCCGCCACTCAACGATATCTAATTCTATTGTTTTTAAAAAAGAGGCTTCTTCCTTTAATTGCGACAAGGTTTTTCCTACCATCGACACACAGATTTTTGGTGCCCCTTTACCGAGAGTAATCCCCCTGACAGTTACACTTTTTTTCATAATCCCACCTTCTCTATTACATCAAAATAGTTAATTTGTTTATGATTAACTTAGCAATTTCTTCTGGATCCTGGTTATCAGTAATCACCTTTAGATGATGATTTGAATAAATCTCCTGCCTTTTATAAAAAAGCTCTTTTATTTCATCTATTGATTTTCCTTGTAAAATAGGACGGCTTTCAATAATCTGACTAATCCGCTCTTTCCAATTATCAAAAGATAAATCTAGAAAAATAACAAAACTAGCAGACAAACAAACCTTTCTGATTTCCCTTTGCAAAAAGGCCCCACCACCAAGAGATAAAACCTTATTCTTTTGTTCGCATAAACTGGTGATAACGCTTTTTTCTTTTTCTCTAAAAGACCTTTCACCAATTTTATTAAAAATTTCCGAAACCTTCATTCCATATTCTTTTTCTATTTCTTCATCAATATCAATAAATTCACGATTAAGTTTTTCTGCTACAAGTTTACCTATGGTCGTCTTCCCGACACCCATGAACCCAATAAATACAATGCTTTTTTCTCTATCATTATTCAAATTTTTTCAATCCCCCAAAAGATAAACAATAAGTCCAAGTGATTTTTCTGAATTTTTTTCAATTATAAGCCTTTCCATCATCAAATAACAATTATTCTACCCACTCTCTTTTAAAATATTTTTTGCAATAAGAAGACTCGCCGATTGACGATCCAGGAAAGGTGAAGACAGAGGGGGAGCCTCCCTTATGCCTAATAGAAAAGTAATACTTCCTATCAACAAATAAAAGACCCCCAAGGAGTCTTCTATTGTTTCATTTTCGGATCCAGCACATCCCTTAATCCATCACCCATTAAATTAAATCCTAAAACAGTCAGCATGATTGCCATCCCCGGAAAAAATAATGTCCAAGGTGCATTTGTAATGTAGTTTTTAGAATCAGCCAGCATTTTCCCCCATTCAGGCTCGGGTGGCTGGGCACCCAATCCCAGAAACCCTAAGGCTGCTGCTTCAATGATCGCTGTTGCAATTGCTAATGTTGCCTGGACAATTACCGGCGAAATGCTGTTAGGTAAAATATGCTGAAGAAGTATTCGAGTATCCTTCATTCCGACAGCTCGAGCTGCCATGATATATTCCTCTTGTTTTACACTTAAAACCTTTGATCTGACAAGGCGGCCAAAATTAGGGATGTTGATTACTGCAATTGCAATAAGCGCATTTTTCAGAGATGGTCCAAGTATAGAGACAACCGCAATTGCTAAAAGGATAGTTGGAAAAGCAAGCATGACATCAAAGATCCGTGAAATAATTGCATCCACCCAGCGCCCATAGTATCCCGCAACGATACCAAGTAATGTTCCAAAGACTACAGATCCTAAAACTGAGAAAAATCCTACCCATAAAGATATTCTTGCACCATAGATAACTCGTGAAAAGATATCACGCCCAAAATCATCGGTTCCGAACCAATGTTTACTTGAGGGTGCCTGCATCCTGTCGGCCAACACTTGGGTTTTAAAGCCATATGGGGCAATCCATGGGGCGATGATGGCAATAATGATAAAAAAGATAACAATACATAATCCTGCTAGTGCTAATCGGTTTTTATAAAATAATTGCCATGCCTCTTTCCATGGAGGTATCAGCTTTTCCTCGGCAGGTATCGTCGAGATATCTGCCGTGTTTTTTGCCAGTTCTGCCACTCTAGATCCCTCCTTATTTCGTGTATTTAATTCTTGGATCAACAAAGACATATAAGAGATCCACGATTAAATTGATGAGGATAAAAATAGCTGCAATGATTAAGATCCCTGACTGAATAACTGGATAATCACGGTACCCAATGGCATCGTATAAATACCGGCCAATTCCCGGCCAGCTAAAGATGGTTTCTGTTAAGATTGCTCCCCCCAATAACATCCCTGTCTGTAAGCCAATAACTGTAAGTACTGGAATAATCGCATTTTTTAATGAGTGCTTGTACACCACCCAAAACATTCTAAGTCCTTTCGCTCTAGCTGTACGAATGTAATCGGATTTCATCACCTCAAGCATCGTTGCCCGGGTCATCCTTGCAATAATTGCAATTGGGATGGTGGCAAGAGCAATGCTCGGCAGTACCAGATGCTTTATAACCGTTATAAATTGATCAAATCTTCCCTGAAATAATGTATCGATTAAATAGAGATTCGTTATCGCTGTAATAGGATCCCTGACATCCTCCCTACCGGTTGTCGGAAGCCAGCCTAATTCAATGGAAAAAGCCCATTGTTCCATTAAGCCCAGCCAAAAAATGGGCATCGATACACCAATTAAGGCGAGAACCATAGCTATATAATCAAACCATGAATTTGAAAACCAAGCGCTAATAATCCCGGCATTCACGCCAATAACGATGGCGATGATCATGGCTACAACGGTTAATTCCAATGTGGCAGCCAAGTATGGCCATATTTCTTCGTTAATAGGTAACCTAGTCTCCAGTGAAATACCTAAATCACCATGCAATAAGGATTTTATATAATCGAAATACTGTATGTACCACGGCCTGTCCAGCCCCAACTGTGCCGTTAAATTGGCGACCGCTTCTTTCGTTGCCCTTTGTCCGAGAATCACCTGTGCCGGATTCCCGGGAATCGCATGAATAATGGCAAAAACAACAAGGGTCATCCCGATCAATACTGGAATTAATGCTAGAATCCGCCGGACTGTATACGTTAACAATACATTCACCCCTTTTAAAAAAGACTTTTATGTTAGGCATTGTAATTCCTACATCGCGTTTTTAATGGATTTTCACCCTAAAAGTCTACGTTGAACCTCTCTACGCCTTATCTTCCGAATATTTCCAATGGTAATTTGAACATAGAGCTTAAAATTCGAACTTAAACAACAAGGAAAATATACATACCTATGTTAAGAAAAGGGGAGGCAAAGCTCCCTCCCCTTTTTTCCAGTTATTATTTAAATTCTACTTTACTTAAGCATTCTGAACCGGTTGGATGTGGGACGTAATTCAATACATCCTTAGACGCTGCCAATAGTGGTGTTGAGTGGACAAGCGGTACCCATGGAGCATCTTCATGGATGATTTCCTGGGCTTTTTTATAAAGCTCGTTCCGCTTTGCTTGATCCGTTTCTGTTTGCGCCTCAATTAAGTTGGTATGCAGTTCGTCGTTGCTGTAGTAAGCGTAGTTGTTGCTGCCAATGCTGTCTTTATCAAGTAATGTGTAAATGAAGTTATCAGGGTCGCCGTTGTCACCTGTCCAGCCAAGCATAAAGGCATCAAATTCCCCTTTTGTTGCTTTTTCTAAATATGTGGCCCAGTCCACAGATTTGATTTCTGCCGTTACTCCGATTTTACTTAAGCTTTCTTGAATCACTTCAGCAACCTTCTGGGCTTCAGGCATGTATGGACGAGCAACAGGCATTGCCCATAATTCCATTTTAAATCCTTTCTCGTATCCTGCTTCCTTCAATAAAGCTTTTGCCTTTTCTAAATCATATGGATATTCTTGAATGGCATCGTTATAGCCTTCAATGGAAGGAGGCATTGGGTTTTTAGCTGAAAGTGCTTTGCCGCCATAGAAAGCATCAATAATGGCTTTCTTGTCAACAGCGTGGTTAATTGCCTGACGAACAAGCTTATTGTCAAATGGCTTACGAGTATTGGTTAAACCAATATAACCAACGTTCATTGAAGGCCGTTCGATAATTTGCAGCTTGTCATTAGACTTAACCTTTTCCTCATCTGAGTTATTCAAACCATCCATTACATCGATTTCACCTTTTGCAAGAGCATTAAGACGTGCAGCATTTTCTGGAATAACCCGGAAAATGATTTTGTTTAACTTCGGTAAACCTTTTTGCCAGTAGTCTTGATTCTTTTCAACGACAATCCGGTCTTTCTTTTTCCATTCAACAAATTTAAATGGACCTGTTCCAACTGGATGGCTTCTGAAATCGTCACCCCATTTTTCCACGGCAGTCGGGCTGGCAATCCCGAATGGCGACATCGCTAAGTTTTTCAAGAACGGCGCCTGTGGTCGTTTCAATATGAACTGAACTGTGTTCTTATCAACTGCTTTAACCTCTTTAATTACGTGCCCATCATCGGCTTTATAGCCGCCAAACATTGTGTAATAAGGGAATTTCTCATCATTTCCATTCATCCAGCGATTAAAGTTAAAGACAACGGCATCTGCATTAAATTCAGTGCCGTCATGGAATTTCACCCCTTGTTGTAGTTTAAAAGTGTAAGTTAAACCATCATCAGAGGCTGTCCATTCTTTAGCAAGTCCTGGCTTGATTGTGGTATCCTGCTCCCCATACTCAAGCAAAGTTTCATAAATATTTTCTGTTACTTTAAATGCTTCCCCTTCAGTCGTGGTGATTGGGTCCAAAGAAGTGGAGTCACCGCCGCGGCCATACACAAGTGTATCCTTTTTGGAACCATTACTAGTACCCGGGTCTTTTTTACCATCAGTTTCATTATTCGTTTTGCTGTTACATCCAACTAAAAACACGCTGATGGCTAATAAAGAAATCAACAGCAGTTTAAAAGACTTTTTCTTCATGAGCTTTTTTTACCCCCTATACTTTTGTTTTATTATCATAAATGTAGC
Source organism: Neobacillus sp. WH10 (assembly GCF_030123405.1). Taxonomy (GTDB): domain Bacteria; phylum Bacillota; class Bacilli; order Bacillales; family Cytobacillaceae; genus Neobacillus. The sequence continues at coordinate 1,366,741 of NZ_CP126110.1, read as the reverse complement.
AAATCACTTGTTGTATAAGTGACATGCCACAAAATGACCATTTAAATTGTGTTCCGCAGGTCTTACCGTTTTACAACTACCTATTACCTGTGAGCATCTTGTATGGAAGGCACAGCCTGTAGGAGGATTGGCCGGACTTGGCAGTTCTCCTTCAATTAAAATCGTTTTCCTTCTTATATCCGGGTCTGGCACAGGTACTGACGAAAGAAGTGCTTTCGTATACGGATGCTTTGGATTTTCATAGAGCTCCTCACTATCAGCTAATTCTATTAATCTTCCTAAATACATTACGCCGACACGATCACTGATATGACGGACGACACTTAAATCATGAGCGATAAATATGTACGTGAGCTGAAACTCTTTTTGAATATCCTTCATTAAGTTGAGAACCTGTGCCTGAATCGAAACGTCAAGTGCAGAAACGGGTTCATCGGCAATAATCAATTTCGGTTTTGTCATCAATGCTTTAGCAATCCCAATTCGCTGCCGCTGTCCGCCGCTGAATTGGTGGGGATACCGCTTCGCGTGATATCGGCTTAGGCCAACCACCTCAAGCATTTCTCTTACCTGCTTCTGTCGTTCTTCTTTCGTTCCAATTCCATGGACAATCAGCGGCTCTTCTAAAATTTGCTCAACAGAGTGTCTTGGGTTTAAGGATGCATAGGGATCCTGGAACACCATTTGAATATCCCTGCGCGTTTTTCTTAATTCTGACTTTGACATGCTGGTAATCTCTTTATCTTCAAAGATAATTCTTCCATCACTCGCCTCAATCAAACGCATCAGAAGGCGTCCGGTCGTTGACTTTCCACAGCCGCTTTCCCCGACAATCCCCAATGTTTCTCCTTTTTTAACATAAAATGAAACATCATCGACCGCTTTAACTTCTCCATGTTTTCTACCAAAAAGACCACCCGTTATCGGAAAATATTTTTTCAGCCCATTTACCTCAAGAAGTAACTCCGACATGTTTGTCACTCCCCTCCTTCAATGTATGTAAGAAACAGCGTACTTCATGTCCGTCTCTTTCCGATTTATATAATTCTGGCGCTTCTTCATGGCATTGATTGAATACCTCAGCACATCTAGCAGCAAACCGACAGCCCTTATGGACAGAGCCAGGTACAGGGACCGTTCCTGGGATGCTGTAGAGACGCTCCTTTTTCCCACGTAAATCTGGTACAGACTTTAGCAAACCTTTTGTATAAGGATGCTGCGGATCCTTTAAGATTTTCCTGACGTCTCCTTGTTCAACGATTTGACCGGAATACATAACAATCACCCGTTCACAAATTTCTGCTACCACACCCAAATCATGGGTAATTAGAATGATCGAAGTGTTTGTCTTTTGATTTAAATCTTTCATTAAAGCAAGGATTTGTGCTTGAATCGTGACATCGAGAGCCGTCGTAGGCTCGTCCGCAATTAACACCTTCGGATTGCAGGCCATCGCCATCGCAATCATCACCCTCTGCCTCATTCCGCCTGATAACTGGTAAGGAAGCTCTTTAAGTATTCCTTCTGCCCTTGGGATACCAACTAACTTTAATAATTCAATACTCCGTACCTTCGCTTGTGATTTTGAAAGGCTGGTATGTAATCGAATTGCTTCCATCAGCTGATTTCCTACCGTAAACAAAGGATTCAAAGATGTCATCGGTTCTTGGAAAATCATCGATATCTGATTTCCACGGATATTTCGCCATTCCTTTTCAGAAATATTTTTCAGGTCTTTTCCTTCAAAAATAATTTCGCCGTTCTCAATTCTTCCTGGCGGAGACGGAATCAACCCCATTGTCGCTAGGGAGGTGACACTCTTCCCGCTCCCAGATTCCCCGACAATCCCAAGAATTTCTCCATCTTTCAATTCAAAACTGATACCGTCCACTGCAGGGACGAATTTTTTTCCCGATTGGAACGACACCTTTAAGTTCTTTATGCAAAGTATTGGATCCTTATCCACATTTACACCTACTTTATCTATTCTTATAATTATCCATCAGTAGATTTCAAATATTTTTTAATTTAGTGAATTTTATGACTATTATTACATACCCATATAGAGAAATTTGTAGAAATTTGTTGGAAACATAAAAATTATTAAAAAAAGTGCCTGACATCATTCGCGGTTTATCGCGAACGGTGTCAGGCACCATCCATTCTCGCTATTTTATTTCTTTTTCGTGCTTCAAAAACATGAGTATCTTCAGGATAAGAGTTATTTCTTTGAACCAGTGTAAATATTAATAGCATCTCTTAAAAATTCTGCTGTTCCTGGCTGCTCTTTGTCATAATACGCTGTAAACCTTTCATCGTCGACATACATTTGTGCTAACCCAGCATGTGCCTCCTTGCTGTATTCGTTCCAAAAGTAGCATAGCCACTGTTTGTGCAGATCTGCGGCTTTTTGTGCTAAATCACCTGCAGGGTCACCAGTTTTAAAAGCCTCAGCTAGGGTTACTGTAACTTGTTCCGCTAGAGCTGTTACCCCATCATGCTGCTCTTGGGTCATATTCATTACTTTTGCATTAGAGCGATTGACGGTATCGTTGCCATATTTTTTACGAATTTCTTTTCCATACTGTTTCTCGTTTTCTTCAATCATTTTTTTCTTAAATCCTTCAAACCTCTCTTTATTAGACATTTGTATTCTCCCTTCTGTTACTGAAATGGTTTTTTCTACATTGGCAATTAATAACTCTAATTGCTCCTTTTTTTCGAGGAGTTTTTCACGATGTTCTCTAAGTGCAGCTACACCATCAAAGGAAGGGGCTGTAACTATTGTCTTTATTCTATCTAAACTGACACCTAATTCCCGGTAAAATAGGATTTGCTGCAGGCGATTCACTTCCTCCTGACCATAGATCCTATAACCTGATGAATTGATTCTTGCCGGCTTAAGAATACCAATTTCATCATAATACCGAAGGGTTCTGGTGCTAACCCCTGCTAAATGAGCCAGCTTTTGCACTGTATACTCCATTTGATCACATCCTCATCATCACAATACACCTTCACGCAACGTCAATGTCAATCACTAAAATGCCCAACTTTCCAAAATACCTTTCATGGTGCGACACCATTACTCCTATTTACATAGTAGGTAGTTTATTTAGGGTGTCAGGCACCATTACTACTTTTTTCACTATTTCTATTTAGAAAAATAGGAGATAGTGCAACTGCTGCTACCTTTTTTTGGTTTCATTCTGTTCCGGACAAGTTCAAGTGATGTTTGTCCCCCATATGGCATACAGTTGTACAAAGGGGGATTGGCATGTACACTTCTTTGTCAACTATTAAACTTTTACGGTTTGTTGTTGCATATGTTTTTATAACCTCTGGGTTTATGAAACTGATTAGTACTGAGTTAGCCAATAGCTTTCTCAAATTAGGACTTCCCTATCCCCACATCATGTTATATATGGTAGTCTTTCTTGAGATTGTTTGTGGGATTTTAATATTGCTGAATAAGGCTGTAGAAAATGCTGTGATTCCTTTAATCACCATCATGATTGCTGCCCTTCTATTAACAAAATTACCTTCTATACACACAGGCTTTATTCAGTTTGCTTTCAACGCCAGATTAGACATCGTCATGTTAGTCTTGCTTATCATTTTATACAACCGAGCTCCCAGATAAAGAAAACTCGCCGATTGGCGAGCCCCTAAGGGCGAAGACAGAGGCGTAGTTGCACTTATACTTTCCTAATAGCTAACAAAGAGGATGTTTCAAACGGGTAAACCCTTATGAAACATCCTCTTTTGACATGCAATTCTCTTCTAAATTTAAATAATCCCCCCGAAATAACTGCCTATTTTACTAACTGTGATAAAATACAGTTAGTAATAGGGGGAATTAAAATGAGCCTAAAAGAAAAAGTAAAGAACCTTCCCGAAACCCCTGGTGTATATCTTATGGAAGATTCTCATGGAAGGATTATTTATGTAGGAAAGGCAAAAAATCTTAAGAATAGAGTTAGATCCTACTTTCAAAACTCAAAGGCACAACCTCAAAAGATAAAAAAACTCAAAGTAAATATAGCGGATTTTAAATACATCCTTACAGATACGGAATTTGAAGCGTTTATGCTTGAATGCCAAATGATAAGAGAATTAAAGCCAATTTTTAATAAAAAGATGAAAAATCCACATTCCTACAGCTATGTCATGATTCAAATGGATGGCAGCAATCAGAAATTTGAAATCACCACAAACCTAAAAAAAGATGGAAATTTTTATTTCGGTCCATTTACAAGTAAACATACTGTAGAAAAAGCAATCCAAGGAATAAAAGAATTTTTTAAAATAAGCTGCAGTAACTTAACTTATAGGGACACCCCTTGCCTTAATTATTCATTAGGCTTATGTATTGGATTATGCTTCCGAGCTCCTACAGTTGAAGAGTACAAAAACATATTGAAAAAAATCATCGACTTACTTAATGGCACTGACATGGTCATACTTGAAGAAATGAAAGAAAAAATGGTAGATGCATCCTTGAATTTTGACTTTGAAACAGCAGCAAAATACAGAGACAATCTAGATGCGATCCGGTCCCTCATTTATAAAGAAAAAGTGATTGAATTTACTGAAGCGAATAAAAATATTGCCATCTTAGAATCCCTCCATGACAATATTCTTAAACTCTTTCTTATAAAAGGGAACAAGGTTCTTTTTAGAGAAAAATATAATGTAGAGGACCTTATTCTAGAGAAACTTGTTAAGACGATCAAAACAAACGTATTAACCTCTTTCAAGGCTGACTCATACACCAACATTGAAGTTAGCAGGGATGATATAGATGAAGCGCAGATTATCTATAGCTATTTAAAAGGCAGCACCTGCAATTATATAGTTATCCCTGATAATTGGCTTGGGATTGACAATGACACTAAAATAGACGCTGCCCTTACCGTTACTTTGGGTGATATGGCAGACAGGTTCCTTCTCAAGACTAAACAAAAGTAAAAAGAATAATCCTATCACTCTATTTTTTATACTATTGCCCTCGGTGTTAAGTTTCACCGAGGTCTTTTTTATTTCTCTCTTAAAAGGACTTTAACCCTCATAATGGGTTAACTACAATTCTCTTAAAATAAATAATCTCTAAAATCAGAATTTAATCACTATTTTAAAAAAACTTTCTTCTTTGTTTCAACACTCATTATAATACTGAAATCTCTAGATTTTCAAACGTTAGTCACATAATTTCCAAAAAAAGTTTTTGACAATTCAAACATAGAAAAAGTATTATAGAATAACAAAAAGGAGGTTGTATAATGTCAAGCATAAATAGACAGAAAATTGTGGAGAGTGTACCTCAGAAAGGATTTTTTGGACATCCTAAAGGACTTTTCACACTTTTCTTCACAGAATTTTGGGAGAGGTTCTCGTATTATGGAATGAGAGCAATCCTTGTGTTCTATATGTATTACAGTGTTTCCAAAGGCGGCTTGGGTATCGATGAATCTCTAGCGCTTTCTATCATGTCCATTTATGGATCACTTGTTTATATGTCCGGAGTAATTGGCGGCTGGCTAGCCGATAGAATCTTCGGTACTTCTAAATCCGTGTTTTATGGTGGAATATTGATTATGCTTGGACATATTGTCCTAGCGATTCCAGGAAGCATCTCCATGTTCTTCATATCCATGGTATTGATTGTTCTTGGTACAGGATTACTGAAGCCAAACGTTTCTACTATTGTCGGTGATATGTACAGCGAACAAGATAATCGTCGTGATGCAGGTTTTACCATTTTCGTAATGGGTATTAACATGGGGGCATTCTTATCCCCTCTTATTGTCGGAACAGTTGGTATGAACTACAATTTCCACTTAGGCTTTGGTATTGCCGCTGTCGGTATGTTTTTAGGAATTTTACTTTTTGTATTTACAAAGAAAAAAAATCTAGGTCTTGCTGGTACTATTGTAGCAAATCCCCTTTCACCAGCTGAAAGAAAAAAAACCTTCACTTTTATCGGTTTAGGGGTAGTCGTTCTTGCCATCCTTTGCGCAATCTTAATTCCAAAAGGACTCTTAACTTTTAAAGGCTTTATTAATCTAGTTACAATTCTTGGTATTTTGATTCCAACTACGTATTTCGTTATCATGTACCGCAGCCCTAAAACAACTGATGTAGAACGTTCACGTATTCTTGCTTATATTCCGCTATTTATTGCAGCTGTTATGTTTTGGTCTATTCAAGAGCAAGGATCAACCATCCTAGCAAACTATGCGGATAAGCGTACACAGCTTGACTTTGCAGGAATTCACATTTCTCCAGCATGGTTCCAATCATTAAATCCATTATTTATTATTATATTTGCGCCTATATTTGCTTGGATGTGGGTAAAATTAGGGAAACGTCAACCATCGGTTCCTCAAAAATTTTCGTTCGGCCTGCTTTTCGCTGGGTTATCATTCCTTGTGATTCTAGTACCAGTATATCTTGGCGGTGCAGATTCATTGGTAAATCCTTTATGGCTTGTTCTAAGTTATTTAATTTGTGTATTTGGTGAATTATGTTTATCACCTGTAGGTTTATCAGCGACCACGAAATTAGCGCCTGCAGCCTTCCAAGCGCAGACGATGAGCTTATGGTTCTTAGCAAACGCTGCAGCACAAGCACTCAATGCACAAGTTGTTAAATTTTACACACCTGAAACCGAAATGACCTACTTTGGTGTCATCGGTGGTGTCTCCATCTTACTAGGTATTATCCTATTAATGTTAGCACCAAAAATTCAGGGCTTCATGAAAGGCATTCGTTAATCTAAAAAAGGAGTATGCTCTCTTCAATTAATTTTATGAAGAAAAGCATGCACCTTTTTTATTACCTACTAAAAAATTGCTCCAGAAAAGAAAACCAGGAAATATTCTTTTATGAAACCACTTCCCCCTGAAGTGGTTTTACTTTGTCCAGCTCCGGATGTGCCCTCCTTACAACAGATGGTCGTGCTAAAATAAGGGTCACACCAACAAAAAGAGATGCCGATACGAGAAGAATCCATTGTGCCGGAAAAACATCATAAAGAAATCCATATAGCACCATTCCTAATGGCATCAAAGCCATCGACATCGTTTCAAGTATAGAAAAAACACGCCCTTTATAATCATCATCAATTTGTTTTTGCATCATCACCATTATAGGTGTGTTAACGATAATCATTAATGCCCCAAGACTGAACATAGTCATCAGATAATAAACAAAAATAGCGTTATCGGATAACCTCATCAGTAATGGTCCCGCTACTGCCCCCATGACGATTCCCATACCAATGATTGCCCTTTTTGATACGAGAAGTGGATACTTGACTTCCTTTCTCATAGAGAAATAAATCGACAGCAGCAGCATTCCAATGGCAAAAGCCCCTTGGGTAAAACCAAAACGCTGTGAGGCCATTTTCATTTTTTCGATTAATATAAATGAATAACCAACCTCAAATGCGCCAAACAGAAAATTAATTAACAGAGAAATCCAGATAATTATCATAAGTAACGGCTGTAGTTTTAAATAAGTAATCCCAGCCTTCATACTTTGCCACATCGATTCTTTTGGCTCTCCTTCTACTTCCTCTTTGCGATGGGCAAACAGGTTAAAATTCATTGTCGATTCCAAGAAAACGGCCAAACTTGATGCAGCGATATACATGATTAAAAAAACAGGCATGGAAACAGCACCATATAAAAGCCCTCCTACTGCAGGACTGGCTATGGAGGCAAATGAAATCGACATTTGATTCAATGACATCGCTTTTTGAATTCTTTCTTTATCGACAAGTCCAGTAATAGATGAGGTAAACGTAACTCCGGAAAACATGGAAGTAAGGGATAAAATGCAAGAAGTGGTATATATCGCGATGAGAGATAATCCTGATGTTAAGGTCACCACTAACAGCCCAGCAATAGCCATGGTTGTTGCGATTTGTGCGGTAATCGTAATCATCTTACGTGAATATTTATCCACAATGTATCCTGCAAATGGAGCTGCAAGGGTGCGCGGCAAAATATTACAGATCAGATTTGCGGCAAAACTTGTGGCCGATCCTGTTAGTTGTAAAATATAAAAACTGAGAGCGAAAGAATATACTTGGGCTCCAAAAGAGGAAATAAGCTTACTAATTGTGAACGTCCACAGATGATATGTTGCTTTTTTAAGCCTTTTACTATCTTCCATAAGAACACCACCTTAAAAGTTTAATCTTATTAAACAAATCATATCACACCAACCTCTTCCATCACAAGCAAAAGTTTAATATAATTAAATATAGTTAATAAACCTAAAGGTGGCTTTCTAATATGCTTGGTGAACGAATTCGCGAAATAAGGAAAAAGAAAAAGATGACGTTAGAGGTTCTCGCGGGTGAAGAGCTGACAAAAGGGATGTTAAGCCTGATTGAAAATAATAAGGCCAAGCCTTCCATGGAAAGCTTAGCATACATCGCAGAACGTCTAGAAGTGGAGATAGGCGATCTCCTAGAAGAGGTAAGTACAAAAGAATTGAGAGAGGTTCTTGAAAAGGCCGAGAAGCTTTATAATTTAGATTCTGAAACTGATAAATATGAACAGCTCATTACCCTCATCCAACCCTATAATGATAAGCTTACTCAAGGATATGAGTCGGCTCGATTATTAGAAATCTATAGCCGCAGTCTTTATCATAAAAAAATGGATGGATGGCAGGACTTTTCCGACCGTGCTGCAAAAATGTATGATGAGATGAATCTTACAGCAAAACGAGCAGGCATCGGCATCTTTAGAGCAATGGAGAAATTTGTCGATCATGATTATACAGACTCATTAACCATCTTGTTACGAGAACGTGCTGAAATCGAGTCAAACCATGTTTATATCGACCCAATGACACGGGTCGACCTAGACTATAATGAGGCCATCTTACATTTTGCTGTCGGCGATTCTGAATCAGCCACAATGGTTATGGAAAGTGCCATTCATTTTTCTAAAGAGCATCGTATTTTTTATCGTATTGATGATTTATATAGACTTGCTGTGGTCCATGCACTGATGACACATGATGAGGAAAAGAAAACCCACTTTTCCACCAAGTTAAAGCAATACGGGGAATTTGCAGACGACGTACATTCCACCCTATTTCATGAACTTTTCAATATCATGTCACTAATAAATGAAAAGCATGAGTATTTAAAGGCTCTAGAAATAATTGACCAGTATTTAACAGATCCGAAAATGACGGAGTTCTATGAAATTTGGTTTCTCCTAGAAAAAGGAAAGGCTTTTTTTGGTCTCGGACGCTTTAATGAAGCACTTTCTTTTCTCGAAAAAGTAAACATACCTTCATGGGCACGTCATCCGTTTGATTTGTCACTATTGTATGTAAAGGATACGTATAAAGCACTATGTCACCTTGAGCTGGGAAGTGGGATTGATGCAATAAAATTTGCGAAAATGGCTGTTGAGAATTATTCCACATTAACAAATACCCCCTTCCAGGATTTTGCTAATGAAACATACAATAAAATTATGGTGAAATTAAAAGACCACACGCCAAATATCGATTAACAGCCTTAAGAGCCCAATTAGCAAAAATCGGGCTCTTACAATTGTCTACGATTAATTTCCATTCAGTTCATCAATCAGTTGTTTCGTCTTTTCGCATTTCCTTCGTCAAAGTTTTCGAGGTGTTCTTTTAGTTCAAAGTAAAGGGACAACTGCAAAAATGACAAATTTGTGATCAAGGTAAAATTTATCAAAAAAAAGCTGCTTCCTTGTACGGCAATTTGCTTGCATACTTTGGAGACAGCATTGTGTTATTTTTTTGAAGATTAATGGTTTTACCTAAATGCCGGCATAGTAACAATAATCATCATAAGAAACAAGATTGTTATATAATTTACAGAATAAAGAAAATTCACATGAGCCCATTTAAGATCATTCTTAGTGAAAAATCCGTATATACTTACAGCCAACCAACCAATATTAAGCAGCGTTGCAAGAACAACAAATGTAGTCCCTAGCGGTGCTAGATAAAATGGTAATGGAAGCAAACAGGCAATATAAACCACCATTTGCCGCTTCGTCATCTCTAATCCATACACGACCGGAAGCATGGCAACCCTTGCTGCTTTGTATTCATCGTATTTCTTGATGGCAATCGCAAAAGTGTGGGGCATTTGAAAAATAAACAAAATGAGCGCTAGAATAATCGGGATGATATGAAAACCGGATTCTATTGCCGTCCAGCCTATTAAAGGGGTTACGGCCCCAGAAACACTCCCGATAACAGTATTTAGAGTATATCTTCGTTTTGACCACATCGTATATAAAAAACAATAGGTAACCCAACCAACCAACGCATAAATGGCTGCTTCAATTGTTGTGAAAAGTAATAGGATGAAGCCTAGTATAGACAAAGTAATTCCTATCGTTAAAACCAGCTTGAGTGAAAAATGCCCCGTCACCGTTGGACGATGCTTCGTTCTGTCCATAACGGTGTCAATATCAACATCGTACCAGTTATTGATCACAAGAGCCCCCGCCATAACCAGCGTACTGCCAATAATTGTTAGCCAAAACAAATCCCAATAATCATTAATAGAAGCACCCGTAAAATAAAGAGCTAACCAAAATCCTGTAAACACAGGCAAAACGTTTGCGATTAAAACAGGCCCTTTAAATAGTGCCCTTATATCAGCAAACAAAGTAGAATTTGATAAAGCAGCTCCCCCACCATTTTGTGGGACAGCAATGCTATCCTTACTCATACATAATCCTCCCCTAAAATGGTTGAAAAAATTCTTTGCTCGTATATCATTTTTCCTCTCTTACATATTAACATATTTCGTGGCCAGTTATATGCTGGAAGCATAATGTAATTTGGGAAAGCTTTTTGCATAATGGAGAAGTTAACAGAGGATATTAATCATCGAATTTCGGAACTGTATTAGGAGGCAATCTTTCTTTTAGAAACGATTACCTCCTACAAATTTTAATGGTCGCGGTTTACAATATAATTCAATAAATGCTTCAGAAATGTAGTATTGCGCGGTACGTCTTGCAACGTTTCCATGGCAAGACAGTAATGTTCCCACATTTCTTTTCTTGCACCTTCCTTACCCAGGATTGACACAAAAGTTGAATTGTTATTTTCGGCATCTTTGCCAATGGGTTTTCCGAGTAAGATCTGATCTCCTTCAACATCAAGAAGGTCATCCTTAATCTGAAACGCAATACCGGCATGATGGGCGAATTTTTTTAAAGCTTTCATTTCGAATTCCTTTGCATGAGCGAGAATTGCAGGCATTATGAGGGAAGCTTCGAATGCTACTCCAGTTTTATAAAAGCACATCCTATTCAATTGTTCCAGTGTCAATTGTTTTCCTTTGGAATCCAAATCCATCGCCTGTCCCTTGCACATTATCTCTGTCAGCTGAGCCGAATATTGAATCAATTTAAGCACAGTTTTCGAATCGAACTGGTCAAGAGATGCTTGCTGCTCAATAGCCTTCTGGCTTAGAAAGAGACCGGTTAATTCTGCTATAGCAATGTTATATACATGATGCAGGGTTGGACGCCCCCTGCGGGTGGACGCATTATCCTGGGATGGCAGATCATCGAAGATTAAGGATGCAGTATGCATATATTCCAATGATCTCAGAAGCGGAACGACTGCCGAACTGTTTAATCCATATCCGTTAACGCCCATGACCCAAGTCATTATCGGCCTCAATCGCTTCCCATTACCTTTCAGACTGTAATTTGCTGCATCAATTATCGGGTCTTCCATAGAAACATCCTCTAATTTAGGGATTTTCAAAATGTTGTTGATCTGATTGCGTACGATTTCGATCGTATCTAAAAAGTCTTCCTGCTCCTTCTTTTCATTTTTTAGATTAGTAATTATTTGGTCCCGAAGCAGTTTATCAAAGAAATCCACATCATCCGCTTTCCGAACCATAATTTGGATAATACGATTGAATTTCGGATTTCCAGAAGAAAATAGCTCCATAACTTCGTTGTATTTTTTGGTTCCCATTCGAGCTTTAAAACGTTTTAGACCGTTTATAGCACGATCCAGAATCACCTCACAGGTCTTGCTATCTGAGTGATACACGTTATGAATCAAATTGGAAATGACCGACCAATATAATTCAAAAGGGTTTATTAGATCCGGACGCCTATCATGATATTTCAGATAATAGGTATAGGGTGTTACTGCACCTTCCTCCATATCATCAAACATATCCGCAAAATCATCAGCAAGCTGGTTGTATATACCATAAAAGAATGTTAGGCTGTCAAAGTCCTCATCCTTAGGAGCACTAATTACAGAACGGACAATCAATCGGGAAGAAGAGGATTTTAAAATGATTGGGATATAAAGCTCTTCATTGGTGTAATTAGCATTGGATAGATCCTTTACACGGTCAACTTCTTGGGAATTAAAAAACACATAGGCCTGCTCGAAAAAGTTTTTCCTTGTCTCTTGTCTCTGCTGTGTTTTAATATACTCAAAGGCATCTCGGAGCTCCGAATGAATATATCGGATTAAATCTTTTGTTTTTCCACTCCACTCCCCCAGTTTTGGCACAGATCCTGTAATAAGGGTGGTACGTATCAAATCGGAATATTGTTTCTTCTCCTTATCGGATAAAACATTGGCATCCAGAAGATCATCAATAAAGGGATAGGTTAGGCCGTAAGCATAGCCTAATCTAATAGCTTTATTTAGTTTCTGAGTACGTTCTGCAGGCGATAGCTTATCGTCCATCTCCTCAACAGTGTGCATCAATACACCTGCAATAATTTTGATAAGCTTTCGCTGGGCTTGCTCAGCATCCATCCCCTTTGGAATATTGGCGGCCACATTCTTTAGTTTGTTTACCACCCAAATCATGGTGGATTCAACGCCTTCCTTTTGGGCTATCCGGTACATTCTGGTCATGCTAAACATCTCATTTTTGTCTTCTCGATCTGTTGCGGTAGAATTAGTCAGATAATTTTTTAAACTGTCAACTGCACGCCGAACCCTAGTCTGTGTGTCAGGTGAGTTCAGTGCTTTACCCAAATCCCGCATAAAAATATAAGAAATGCTTCTATCCAGGTAATTATCTAGTTTGCCCGTATAATCCAGCCATTGAATATAATTGTGATAGCCCTGATGATCAGGTTTTCCCTTTCTTCGAAGAAAAAAGGATAATAATGGATGATGATGAATATGATTGTGTTTCCACGATTGTATATCTTTTGTCAGTGTTGAGACATAGGTCTTTTGTGAGACCTGCTCATAAAGTGATTTAAAATACTGAGCAGCCTTCTCCTCAGCCAGTTGATAGCAGGCATCCGCATTTTTTATTAACTCCTTATTCATATATACATACCTCTACTTAATGTTCTCTTATATATGTTTTGCAATATAATTCAAACTAAGATGAATTATCCAAGCATAAAACCAATTATTTCTCTTTAAATCTATCAAAATATATTTAAATATAGTACTAAAAAAACAACTTTATTACCAGAAACCTTTATTCTGTGGAGATACTTTAAAATTTTCACTCATATAGTTCAACAAAGCCATAAACCTTAAAACAAAATTTTATCCTAATGAAGCAACAAAAAGACTTCACTACTTACTTTTTCCTTACCTAAAAATGATAAATTGTATACTTGATAAAGAAATTGTTCTTGAATATAATTCTATCAAGACTAATCCGGTATGTAGATTATTTTGAAAAATAAAGATTAATAGAGTATCCTTTATGAAATTATTTCAGATTAGGTAAATGATATCTCTGTACGGACAAAAAGAATATTTTGGTTTATCGAAAGACAGTATTGAGTCTATTGAAAAAATCGAAGAACCAATTAAAATCCAGCTGCCTTAATTGGCTAACTGATGAAGGGGATTTTGTTATGTATGAAGGTAAAATCATAAAGTTTTATCGAGAAAAATACAAACTAACTCAAGAACAGTTAGGGAAAGATATATGCTCCGTAACACATATTAGTAAAATCGAATGTGCTCAAACAACGTACGCAACAGATATCATTACTTTATTATCCAAACGCCTTGGAATAAATATGGAGTTGGAAGTAAAAAAACTAATAAATATAAAACAGCAGTTATTCAATTGGCATGAAGCAATAATTATGCAATTATTTGACGAAATGGATCAAATAAATAATGAACTCGAGCGCGAAGAATTAATTCAAATTTCAGAACATAACAATATGTATCAGTTACTACGAGCTAGGTATTTATTATTACATAATAATTCCCATGAAGCATTTAAGATTATAAAAAAAATCCAAAAAACGGAAAATAAATTAACACCTTATGATAGCAATCTATTAAAACATGGTTTGGGTATCTATTATATATCAACACAAGATTACATCTCAGCTATTCAAACATTAAAAGGAATCCAAAATGAAATTTATAATAATCCAGAATATTACTATTACTTAGCAATTGCTTATCATACATTACAATCACCTGTATTAGCTTATTATTACGCTGAAAAATCCCATCAATTTTTTGAATATATGAATAATTATCCTAGAGTAATTGATGCAGAAATGCTAATGATTATTCAAGTTAAAGATAATGATGACTACGAAGAAATAATAAACCGGTTTAAAAAATTAATTAAAAGTTGTGACATATGCAATGACCCTAATCGAAAAGCAAAAGTATTACATAACTTAGCTTATGAATACTTGCGAAGAAAAAAATATGAACAAGCCAGTTTCTATTATAAAGAATCCATGTCTCTTAAAGAAAATGAGTCTCCTTCCTACTTACTATCTTTAGAAGGTTATATACGAAGTTTATTTGAAGGTGTTCTTATTCCGAATGAGGAATTAATACAACATGCTGAAAAAGGATTAACTATTGCAATTAATAATAATCAATTATTATATATTCATTTATTTAAACTTCTTCTTTACTTATTAAAATCTAAAGAAAAAGAATATCATCAATATTTATCTAATAAAGCATTACCTATGTTTGTTAAATGTGGTTATACTTTTTTGATTCAACGTTCTAAAAAGGAATTGTTTAATTTTTATTATAAAATGAAGTTAACGGATGACGCATTGGAAATGGCTCAATTACTAATTAACTCATAAATAATTAGGTCATAGAAAAACCCGAATAAGGACACTGTTTTTAGTGTCATTTATTCGGGTTTTCAATCCAAACAATGGTTTTTTGTATTGATGTGAAAACGATTACCTTCTTAATTGAATCCATGCCCAGTAACATAGCCATTATTATTTTTATAAAGCTTACTAAGGGTTACCGTAGTTTTTTTCCTGTTTTTGCACAAACTATTTATCAATAATTACCTTGAAGGAGCGTCGATGATGGGATCCCAAGCTATTATTGCCTTAACTATTTTTTTGATCACTTACGCAGTCATCATTTCTGAAAAAATCCATCGCACTATTGTTGCAATGATCGGTGGTTTATTAATGGTTGCTTTTGGCGTTCTTGAGCAGAATGAAGCCGTTCACCATATCGATTTTAATACAATTGGATTATTGATCGGGATGATGATCATTGTTAGTATCACAGCGCAGACAGGAGTCTTTGAATTTATCGCCGTCTGGTCAGCACAAAAAGTGAAAGGGGAGCCAATAAAAATTCTTGTCGTATTAAGCCTGTTTACAGCATTCGCTTCCGCTTTCCTTGATAATGTAACAACCGTTCTCCTTGTCGTACCGGTAACATTAAGCATTACAAATCAATTGAAGGTTCCTCCGATACCCTATTTGCTTTCAGAGGTTTTAGCTTCTAATATTGGCGGGACAGCCACAATGATTGGTGATCCCCCTAATATCATGATTGGCAGCGCAGTAAAAGAATTAACCTTTATGGCATTTATCAATAATTTAACCCCTGTAATTTTGATTATTTTGATTGTTACAGTCTTCCTGCTCACACTGATTTACAAAAAACAGTTAAAGACATCGCAAGAATTAAAAAATCATCTTTTAAGTAAAGATTCGAAACAGGAAATAAAGGATAAAGATTTATTAGTCAAATGTTTATTTGTCATCATCATGACAATTGGCGGTTTTTTTGCCCATCAATTCATACATTTCGAAACGGCCACCATTGCCTTGATTGGAGCATTTATCTTACTTTTGCTAACTGGAGAGAAAGTTTTGCATGTTGCTTTGGAAAAGATAGAATGGACAACCTTGTTCTTTTTTATTGGGTTATTTGTTATTGTAGGCGGCCTTGTGGAAACAGGTTTAATTGAAGCATTTGCCAAGAAAGCCATGTCATGGACCGGGGGAGAATTAAAACCTACCACTTTTCTTGTTTTATGGATGAGTGCGATTATTTCTGCATTTGTTGATAATATTCCTTTTGTTGCGACGATGATTCCCCTAATAAATGAAATGGGACAATTAGGAATTTCCCATTTAGAGCCTCTTTGGTGGAGTCTTTCACTTGGAGCTTGTCTTGGTGGGAACGGTACATTAGTTGGTGCGAGTGCGAATTTAGTTGTAGCCGGTATAGCCGCTAGAGAAGGGCATCAAATTTCATTCATTAAGTTTTTAGCCGTAGGATTTCCACTAATGATCGTGTCGATTAGCATTTCTACTGTTTATATTTACATTAGGTATTTCATGTAATTGGAAAAATTCAAATTATGTCTGGAGGAAAAACGTTGGGCAAAAAATTTTACTTGGACCCACCTAAAATTCTTGTTTTAGGATTTAGTACCATCATCCTCATAGGAGCCTTATTGCTGACTATGCCAATTTCAACAGTGGATGGAAAGGGTCTTTCCTTTCTCAATGCCCTCTTTACATCGACTTCAGCTACTTGTGTAACAGGACTTGTGGTAGTGGATACTGGAACTGCCTTCACGTTGTTTGGACAATTGGTGATTTTGTTTATGATTCAAGTGGGCGGTCTTGGTTTTATGACGGTTGCTACCTTATTTGCCTTCCTTTTAGGAAAGAAAATTTCCTTGAAGGAAAGGATTTTACTTCAAGAATCATTAAATAATTTATCAATAGAAGGGATTGTAAGGTTAGCGAAGCGTATTTTGATTTTCACTGCTTTAATTGAATTGCTAGGAGCTGTTTTATTAGCCACTCGATTCTCATTCGATATGCCCCTCTATAAAGCGATTTATTATGGAATTTTCCATTCCATTTCAAATTTTAATAATGCGGGCTTCGATTTAATGGGGGAATTTCACAGCTTAACTAGTTATGTAGACGATCCAACAGTTACGTTAACGGTTTGTATACTAATAACCCTTGGCGGAATTGGATTTATTGTCATGAATGAACTATTTGAGTTTAGAAAAGTTAAACGATTATCTTTACACACAAAAATTGTCTTAATTACTAGCGCGATTTTGGTTGCAGCGGGAACAATTTTAATCTTTTTATTTGAGTTTTCTAATGAAAAAACATTAAAACCGTTATCTTTAACTGGGAAAATTCTTGCGTCTCTATTTCAATCCGTAACCCCTAGAACAGCAGGTGCGAATACACTAAATATTCCTGACTTGACCCAAACAACCCTATTATTGATTATCTTTCTAATGTTTGTTGGTGCATCACCTGGTTCGACGGGCGGCGGCATTAAAACAACTACCTTTTCAACCTTACTTGGAGCAGTATGGTCCCAGATACGAGGAAAAGAGGATGTTATCTTTTATCGAAAGCGGATTGGATATGAAACGATTTATAAGGCTCTAACAGTATCGGTCAGTGGATTATTCCTAGTTTTGATCATTACAATGCTATTAACCATTACCGAACCAGGGAAAGATTTTCTCATGATATTATTTGAGGCCACATCCGCGTTTGGTACCGTCGGACTATCTATGGGATTAACTCCTGAATTATCACCTATTGGCAGGGTACTGATTATTTTAACGATGTTTGCAGGAAGGGTTGGTCCATTGACTATTGCCTTTGCCGTAACCATCCGCAGAAATCCAGATGCTTTCCGTTATCCAAAGGGTAAAATTATGATTGGGTAGTTTTTACACAAGTAGGTTTCACTTATTTGGCTAATCACTACAGGAAAGAAAAATTCAAGTGACAAATGGTAACCACTCGAAGCATTTATGGAATTCAGGGAATTAACTCATGAAATCCTTCATCGTTTAATAGATCGTATTGAAATTAAAGGCAGTTGGAAGTCCGAGAAACTTTTATAGATTCTCGAACCCAACTGCATATTCTTTAATTTTTTCTAACAACCACAGCACTCAACATGTGCAGTGTATGTGGCAACACAAGGTTGCTGGTGGGTTTATTACATTCCTAAGACCTTTTTCTTTCAGAGAACAGACTTAATCAAAACAAATGTTGCCGGCTGCAAAGGAACTTGAAACTGAATAAAATAAGTACACATGAGTTGATGTGATTCATTTTTTCTCTAACCTTTTGAGAGTGCTATCATTTCACTGCCCCCGTCCCATCACATTCTTTTCCAAAGTTATCAAGCAATGCGCGCACTTCATCTGTTGATTTCGTGTTCATCAATTGATTTCTTAATTCACCAGCTCCACGAAATCCTTTGACATAAATTTTGAAAAAGCGATGAAGCCCTGTGATTGAACGTGGCAGTGCTTCCGCATATTGATCTTGAAGATCAAGCTGCAGTCTTAAAAGATCAAGGTATTCTTTACTGGTATGCTCTTTTGGCTCTTTTTCAAAAGCAAAAGGATTTTTAAAAATACCTCGCCCAATCATAACGCCATCAATACCATATTGTTCTGCAAGCTGCAGCCCAGTTTGACGGTCAGGAATGTCTCCATTGATTGTTAGCATCGTATTTGGTGCGATACGGTCACGTAATTTTTTGATTTCCGGAATTAACTCCCAATGCGCATCTACTTGGCTTATTTCCTTTCTTGTACGTAAATGAATAGAAAGGTTCGCAATATCCTGTTTTAAAATATGCGTTAGCCATTCCTCCCACTCTTTTACATCCTTATATCCAAGTCGCGTTTTCACGCTGACAGGCAGTCCGCCCGTTTTTGCTGCTTGAATAAGTTCTGCCGCTACGTCTGAACGCAGAATAAGGCCACTCCCCTTCCCTCTCGATGCCACATTCGGTACAGGGCAGCCCATATTAATATCGATGCCTTTAAATCCTAGCTCTGCCATGCCAATACTCATTTGACGGAAATATTCGGGATTATCCCCCCAAATATGTGCCACCATTGGCTGTTCATCTTCTGTAAAAATCAAACGGCCACGCACACTTTTCATGCCCTCTGGATGACAATAGCTATCCGAGTTTGTAAACTCTGTGAAAAATACATCCGGTCGGCCGGCTTTACTTACTACGTGACGAAAAACAACATCTGTCACATCTTCCATTGGTGCAAGTACAAAAAATGGTCGTGGTAAATCCCGCCAAAAATTATCTATCATTTCAAACTCAAATCCTCTCACTATGGATACAACTTCAAACTCTCGGTCAAAAAATATAAAGCCAAATGTTCCACTTCTTTTACACTTATATCATGCTTAATAACTTATTATCCAACACAAGTACATTTGGACATTTATAATTTGTGAAAAACTATTGTGAAAATCGGCAATGTTTATTTTAACGAAAATCGGTCCTGAATGGTATTTTTATAAACAAAAAAGCAGATGGTATAGAGTTTTTCTATATCAACTGCTTTTCTATTATACCAACTCCAACCGCGCTACCGCTTCACAATGCGCCGTCTGCGGGAACATATCCACCGGCTGAATGTATTTGACATCATAATTTGAACTCAAGGTTTGGATGTCTTTTGACAAGGTGGACGGGTTGCATGAGACATAAATAAGTTTCTCTGGTTTAACTTGTAAAATAGTTTGAATCAGCTGTTTGTCTAGACCGGTTCTTGGGGGGTCGACAACAATAACATCCGGCTTCCAGCCTTTTTTGACCCATTTAGGCAGTACCTCTTCGGCTTTTCCAGGAACATACTTGGTATTAGTGAATCCGTGACGTTTCGCGTTTTTCTTGGCATCCTCAATTGACTCCGGGATCACGTCCATACCCCGGATCTCTGCTGCTTGATCTGCTAGCCATAACCCGATTGTTCCCACACCACAATAGGCATCGACCACTTTTTCTTTTCCCGTCAATTCTGCTGCTTTTTTAACTTCATTATAAAGTTTAATTGTTTGAGAAGGATTTAATTGAAAAAATGTTCTTGCTGATAGCTCAAATTGCAAATCACCCAATGTTTCTTGAATAAAATCTTCGCCAGCTAGTTTTACCGTTTCCTCGCCGAAAATAAGGGATGTTTTTTCACCATTAATGTTTTGGACAACTGATTTCACGTTGGGCAGCCGTTTTTGAATTTCCTCTATGATGAGTTCTTTTTTGGGAAGCTCTTTTTTCGTTGTAATCAAAACCACTTGCAGTTCACCCGTTTGTACACCGACACGGGTGACAATGGTTCGGACGATACCTTTTCTAGTTTTTTCATTATAGATGGGAATGTGTAAATCCTCGAGAATTCGTTTCACCTTGGCGGTTGCTTCATTTGTTTGCGAATGCTGAACTGCGCATTGATCAATATTAATCAACTGATGCGAATTAAGCCCGTATAGTCCAGCAAGTACCTTGCCGTCTTTTTGACCAACTTGAAAACTGCTTTTATTACGGTAACTCCATGGATTTTCCATACCAATGGTTTCACGAATTTCGAGCTTGTTAAGAGCTAGTTTTGTATGGCGCTCGAGCGATTGGATCACAATATCCCGCTTTTCCTTAAGCTGCTGATCGTATTTCAAGTGCTGAAGCTGACAGCCGCCGCATTGCTCATAAACAGGGCAAAGGGGCTTGACACGATGCGGCGATTTAATGCGAATCTTCTTTATTTTCGCCTCTGCATATTTAGGATTAATTTTTGTTGCCTCAACGACAACTTCTTCACCTGGAAGAGCTCCTGGCACGAAGACAACCTGTTTTTTAAAATAACCTACACCTTCTCCGTTAATGCCGAGCCTTTTTATCGTTAAAGGGAATGTCTGATGTAATTGAATTTTGATACTTTGTTCGGTTTTCATTTTGTTCACTCCAAATTTTTCATAAAGCTTAAGTTCCCCGTATTATAGCATGATTCACAACGAAAAGCCGAATTCCTGACGAAATCCAGCTTTGTTATCTTATTTAAACTTATCAAGACTTTTAAATTTGTAGCCTTTCTTTTTCAAATCTTTGATCGCTTTTTCAAGTGCATCAGCATTGTCTTTAGAAACGGAATGAAGCAGCAGCACGCATCCAGGGTGGATTTGCCTCATAATATTATCGTACGAGTATTGCCATCCTTTTTGCTGGTTAATATTCCAGTCGACGAAAGCGAGTGACCAGAATACATGCGTGTATCCTTCTTCCTTTGCAATTTTCATCGTTCTTTCGCTAAAAACTCCTCGTGGCGGACGCAAGTACTTCATTTCTTTTTGTCCCGTTATTTCTTTTGTTTTGATTTTTACCTTTTCGAGTTCATCACGAATTCTTGCATCATTCACGGCTGTGAAATCGGGATGACTCCAAGAATGGTTACCAATGATATGTCCTTCTTTAACTATTTGTTTAGCAAGTTCAGGCTCTGAAATTAAAAAATGCCCTGTCACAAAAAAAGCAGCAGGAACCTTTTCCTTTTTTAGGACCTTAAGAATCTTCGGGGTATAGCCATTTTCATAACCGCTGTCGAAGGTTAGATATAATGTTTTTGAATTGGGATTACCTTTGTAAAAAGCACCATGCTTTGCAAGAATTTGGTCATACTCTGCTCCCGCTTCCGGCTGCTGCTCATTAACTGCTTTTTTAAATCCCCAGTGAATCGGTTGATTGGTCACTGCTGCGTATGTAGCATTTGGAATTAGTATGAGCAGCATACTTAGGATGCTGATTATTCTTTTCATCCATGTTCCCCCTGTATTTATTTTTATTAGTGTTTGTTTTATATGAAAAAAAATAATTAGCATATTAAGGAAATGGGTGTGGTTGATGGTAGATTCGTCCTCTTTGAACTCCAGTTGACGGTAAGTGAAGTAATGTTAATTGGTAGGTAGAGGCCCTTCTTGATGGGAGATGGAGATATTCACGTAATTCTGAATTTGTTATAGAGGTATTAATTAGAAGAAAATAGTCATTTATCGCTTCGAGAAGTGTATCTTTAGAAAGCTGTTGACAAACTGGGCACTTCCAATTATTCCTTTTATAGTGCATTGGTATAAACGAACAGTTTTGACAACGAACGCCTGTTAAAATATCTTTTTTATCTATACCCATCGTTTGTAAAAAATCTGTTCTAATTGGAGTGTTTTTATTTAAAACCAGCCTTTTTATTTTTCCAATTGTTTTTTGATCGACTCTATCCTGGGTGTAGTATTTCTCCAGCTCCTCAATTTTCTTCAATAGATTGCTGGCCTTACAAATCTTTTTTTCTCCTTCGGCATATCCTGGCGCGATTTTAATTTCTGATGAAGATTTAGTAAACACAACAAGAGTTTCAATTGGAATTGCAGGAATTTGATACTTTTGAAAAAAATAATGTAAAAGTAATTTATGCCTATTCACTTGTGCGATTGGATTTTCGTAGATCACTTTTGATTCATTAAATTCTTGAGTTAATTGAAGTTTTTCAATAAAAAGTGTTCCAGAATAATTTTTTGATTCGAGGATAATTATTAATTTTGTGGAAAGGAGATGAGCATCCATCTGGAAGAAAGACTTTTCCGCTGGAAGACGCAGACCATGAAAAATATGATAGTTTTTTTGGGGAAGTAATCCAAGAAAATAGTTTAATGTTTTTTCTCCCTGGTATCCAGAAGCTAATTTCCTTATTTTTACTTCAACATCATTCCTCATAACATGATTAATAGGTAATCTTCTTTGGGTAGCTTCCGCTTGCTCTAATATAATGGGTTTAATTAAGTCTAAATCAAACAAAATATCCCCTCCTATTCTAATTTATGGTATATTTCGACATTGTTTTAACCCATTCCTGCACTAAATACAAGAATTTTTTTACTCTTCATTTTGCTGTCAAAATTAATGAACAAATTTTTTGAAGTTATGAACAAATAATTTAAGGATATGAACAAATCTAGGACGATATGGACAAATTCACTTAAGTTATGAACAAATTTCATTGCGATATGAACAAACGCCCCCCTTCAAGCTACGTAAAAAAAAGGATAGACGCCCACTCTGCGCCTACCCCACATAATCTTATTTAAAAACTGCTTCCTTAAACTGTGCTAATTTTTCCAAAGAAGATTTGTCAACATCAGCGTGCAGGCTATTTCCGTGTGAATCCATGGTGACAACGGCTGTGAAGCCCTCGACACGAAGATGCCACATCGCTTCAGGAATACCAAATTGCATCAAGTCAACACCTTCGACTTTTTTAATACAATCAGCATAATATTGTGCTGCACCGCCGATCGCATTCAGGTACACACCACCATGCTCCTTAAGAGCAGCCAATGTTTTAGGTCCCATACCGCCTTTACCGATAACCGCGCGAATCCCAAATTTCTTCATGATATCGCCTTGGTATGGTTCCTCACGAATACTTGTTGTTGGCCCGGCAGCCTTAACGTGCCACTCTCCAGCTTCGTCCTTTAATATAACTGGACCGCAATGATAAATGACTTGGCCATTTAAATCAACAGGGGCATCGTGATCGATCAAAAACTTATGAATTGCGTCACGGCCTGTATACATTAATCCGTTAATTTGAACAACGTCGCCAACCTTTAACGAGCGAATCTTTTCTTCTGTAATTGGTGCCTCTAATGTAATCACTTCTTCAGCAGAAGCTGCAGCTGTTTCTTTCTCTGCTTCCGTAGCAGCAAAATCAATGAACTCACCATCTTGATACATCCATTCATTAATTTCTCCGCTAACAGCATCAACGCTGACACCTAAGCGGCGGAATGCCCAGCAGTTGTAGGCAACAGATACGTAGAAGCTGGCAGGAATTCGGTTCATGACACCGACTTTACATCCTAGTAAAGTCGCCTCGCCGCCAAAGCCCATTGTTCCAATTCCTAATTTATTTGCATTTTCCATAACATATTCTTCAAGCTTACGGAGATCTTCGTTTGGATTAACGTCATCTACAGAACGGAATAACTGTTCTTTTGCTAAATCATATCCTGATGAACGGTCGCCGCCAATTCCGACGCCGATAAAACCAGCGCTGCAGCCTTGGCCCTGTGCCTGGTAAACGGAATGCATGACACACTTGCGAATACCATCAAGGTCGCGGCCCGCACGTCCTAGTCCTTCTAACTCACATGGCAAGCTGTATTGAATGTTTTTATTTTCACATCCCCCGCCTTTTAAAATCAGACGGACATCAATGTAATCTTTTTCCCATTGGTCAAATTTGATAACCGGGACCCCCGTACC
Organism: Neobacillus sp. WH10; assembly: GCF_030123405.1. Lineage (GTDB taxonomy): Bacteria > Bacillota > Bacilli > Bacillales > Cytobacillaceae > Neobacillus. Next base: position 1,342,330 of record NZ_CP126110.1, on the reverse strand, counting down.
TAGGTTATCACCACTGTTTTCACCTGTTAATGAATCTACAGAGTTTGGACGTAATTTGCCTTCTTTTGTAGCCAACACAATCGCATTTCGAATTGCTTCCTTTAATTCCAATTGGTTAACACCAACTGGAGTTTTAATTTTAAACGTTGGCAGACCTGTATCCTGACAGATTGGAGACACTTGGTCATCCGCCATTTTAATGTTATTCGTGATGGTAGCAAGGCTCATAGCTGCACTCGTGCCAGCGTTTTCCTTTTCCTTCGCAGCCAAAACTGCACGACGAACATCCTTTGGAAGTTTTGTAGAAGTTTCAACAACAAGCTTGTACATACTTTCCTGGAATTTTTCAATATTCAATTCGAGTACCCCTTTCCCTTTCCCTTTCCCTTTCCCTTTCCTTTTCCTTTTCCCTTTGTTCCCCAAATTATTCTATTTAAAATATTACAACTTTTTGCACGCTTCTATTATACTCCTATAGCCGTAGTATTTAAAGAATAAGCTTGCAAGCGGATACATGGAAGTTTGAGGTAATCCACCTACATCCACCAATAAAAAGAGCCTGCTTTTAAACAGACTCACTTACTTCACGATTATTGAATTCTCTGCATTTAGATTCCATGTCATTAAGCAAAGAAATTAAACGGTCAATATCTTCAAGATCCGTATCCTCTGGATCAATGGCATCGAGCACATCGATAAACATATTTAAACGCTGTTTTAAAAAATCAACCTGTGAATTTTTATCTTGAATTGGACTTCCCAAGCTATATCTCTCCTTTCATTAATGTTTTCATCCTACCGAATAATTAGAGCTTTGACAATTAGTTTGTCCTATTTAACAAAAATAAAAGACTCCTGCTGCTAGGAGTCCTTTTGCTCAAATTAGCGTGGTCGTTCTGAAGCTGCGAAGCCAAATGAAACATAATCCTGAACTGGAATCCAGGCACCGATCCCTTGAGAGGTAACGTTTTTAATAACGATAAACTTTTTGCTTCCTTTAAGCATTAAATATACTTCTCCATAGGTTACTTTCCCTTTTTCATTAACACCGGGCGCATAAGCATATAAGTATCCCAAGCGGTTGGCAGGGATATTATAAATATGATCATTTTTCGTTCCAGCCCCGATAATCGTTTCAAATGCGAGTGGCAAACGAGTTTTTTCCATTGCCTTTAAAAGCATCATCTTTTTCACATCTTCGGCATTGGCAATTTTGGCTGTCAGCCCGCCACGGACAATCTTTTGTGCCTCTTGAACATACTTAATTTGATATGGCACACCACCGCCGCGATTATCAAAGTAATTTGTATTAATCTTTTGGTATTCCCAATTTGGGGAGGTTTCTGATGATTCGTAGTTCAATGGCCATTGACCAAGGTAAATAATTGCACGATATCCAACAGCAAATGGACTGTTGTTAATACTCGACTCATTGAGCATACGAATCAAATCAGGATTTTCAATTTTTTCTTTTGAAGAATTGATTAACTTTCTGGTTAAATCACTAGGCTTCAGCTTTGGCAGGTCTTGAGTGGAATTCGGATACGTATTTTCCTTTGAAATGTTCCGAACTGAAACTGGGACTTGATATTTTACTGGAGCTGGTGCCTTTTTTACCGGTGCCTTTTGCGCGAAAACAGGCGGAATAAAGGTTAGCATTAATAGCAGTGTCATAAGTAAAGAAATATGTTTCTTCACAGGGTAAACTCCTTTCACTAGTAACATTAATCATGTCTCTACCTAGTTTTTTCGGAGTTCATAAATATTATCCATTTCAAGCAATTATTTTCAGGGATTTCCGCCTGAACGACTTTTTCAATTAATATTTCGCCTGCAGTTGCTTCATTAATTTTTCAAAGTAAGGAAAAAATAATTGGATCGCTGGTCCCACTGTAAAAGTAATGATAATCGTTCCGTACGAAATAGGTCCTTTTAGAAAAAAAGCAGGCACCAATGCTGTAATTTCACCAAGTGTTTTTGCCGTCATTAAATTCACATGAAGACGTTCCTTTATTGCTAACATAAAATTGTCGATTGGACTTTGAGGGAACTTTGCCTGCAAATAAATCGCCGCCCCAAAACCAATGATAAGGATCCCTACCAGCAACATTCCCAATTTAGCGATAAATTGTTCCATTGAAAATAAATCAAAAACAGTGATCAACCAAAAATCAACTAAAGAACCAATGAAAATAATTGTTAACAGTGAAAGCAGATCAGGTCTACTTTTTAATAAAAGGGAATTGACCATGACTAAAACTGCACCGTCAATCATCACCCATTTCCCAACCGATAATCCTACCTTTTCAGTTAGGACAACATTGAGGGCATCCCAGGCCCCTACTCCAATATCTGCTGCTTCAATTGTCATACATACACCAAAAGTCATAATCGATAACCCGATAATAAAAAATAATAGCCTTATAAAAAATTTCATTATTCGCTCCTTAAAAATTGGTAAAAAAGCAGGAAAAATATAATAATCAGACTATTTACAAAATTTTAATATAAGTTTATACTATATTTAACCTTTCAAAAAAGGAGGGCTGTAATCAATCGGCTAACCATTTACTTATTTACATTTAAGGAGGTTGGGATTCCCGTCTTATATGAAATTCAACACTCGTGTTTTTCTTGCCTTAAACTAAACATGAAGGTTGGTGATTGATGGTCCCAGAGAAAGCGATTGATTTTAAAACCCTAATAAAAATATTGCTGTTTCATTATAGCACAGCAAAAAGGATTAACTCCGTACATTTGAAAAAGTAAATATTTTTAAAGCAAAAGAGACTCTAGGCCCTTGGGCTTAGAGTCTTTATATTGGGTGCCTGACACCAAAAGTGATATTCTAAAGGTCCTTATAGTAAGAAAAAGCCAATCCCCATAATTACATAAGCTGCCAGCAAGGTCAAACCTTCAAACCAATTGGATTCACCGTCGTTAGAGATGACAACCATTAGGAGTACCGATGAAACCATTGCAATCAATTCCTGCAAACTGAATACCAGCGGCATCGATTTGTCAAAAAACAGCGAAATAAGGACAAGCACTGGCAGCACAAACATTGCAATTTGTAAGGTAGATCCTACTGCAATTTCAACAGCAATATCCATTTTATTTTTATAGGCCATTAAAATCGCTGAAGCGTGTTCCGCGGCATTACCAACAATGGCTACAATGATTACCCCGATAAAGAGCTCAGTCCAACCGAAAGCCTCTCCTACATACTCAAAAGTATGAACAAGATGCTCGGATATATAGGCAACAGCAAGCGTTGCAACCAAAAGCACGGCGATCGCCTTGCCTTTCCCCCATTCCGGTTCCTCCTCTTCATGAGCCGTATTTTCCGTCCCAGATTGATAGACCCCCCGGTGTGTAACGAGTTTAAAAAATAATGCCGCGAGATAAAGGAGGATAAGGATAACAGAAATTCCAACACTTAATGATAGAGTTTTCGTTTCATTCATATTCATTGAAAATACTTCAGGAATGACAAAAGCAATCATTACCGCAAACATCAGCAGTCCTGAATTATGCCTGGCGTCAAATACGTTAAATTTCTGCCGCTTGAATTTTAATCCGCCGACAAAAAAGGAAAGACCGGCGACCAGAAGCAGGTTTCCCAGTACGGAACCTGTTAATGAAGCTAAAACAACCCCTATTAATCCTGCTTTTAAAGCAAATACCGAAATAATCAGCTCAACCGCATTTCCAAAGGTTGCATTTAAAAGCCCCCCTATTCGCGGGCCTGCCACAATGGCAAGACTTTCGGTTGCCCTGCCCATATAGCTGGATAAAGCAATAATCGTTAAACAGTAAAGAATAAATAGAATAATACTCGGCCAATGCATCAGTGTTCCAATGACAGAAAGTGGAACCCCAATGAATGTCAATAGCATAAATATTTTTTTAGTCAAAGCCTTCCCTCCATAGTCTTTTTTTATCACATCTTTTTTTCTACCCTTATATGTTTTTTCCACATTCACCTAAATTAACCTAAATTCCATTAAATGTCTAGATGAAATGATCAATATGGACAGGCATAAACCACTTTATTCATTTTTAACCAAAAGAACCATTATCTTGTTATAATAAATAATTGAGTACCAACACCAATTTATTTTCTTAAGAGGTAAAAAATGATAAATGTAAACACAAATTTTAGATTTTGGATATTAGTCAGTATTGTGTCGATCTCAGGTTTCAGTCAAGGTATGCTTCTTCCACTGATAGCAGTGATTCTTGAAAACAGTGGGATTTCGTCTTCATTAAACGGATTGAATGCGACCGCACTATACATTGGAATACTTTTAGTATCCCCATTTATGGAACAACCGCTTCGAAAATTTGGTTATAAGCCCGTTATCATTTTTGGTGGTTTGATGGTTATCGTTTCATTGGCATTGTTTCCGTTATGGAAAACATTTTGGTTTTGGTTTATTCTAAGGCTTTTCATAGGTGTCGGAGACCACGCTTTGCACTTCGCAACACAGACGTGGATTACTTCATTTTCACCCGAAAACAGACGTGGAAGAAACCTTTCTCTTTATGGGTTATTCTTTGGGATTGGGTTTGCAACGGGACCATTAATGACACCACTGGTCAATATAAATGAGGCTCTTCCTTTCATGTTATCTTCTGCTTTATGTTTAGTGGGATGGGTCTTTTTATTTGCTCTTAAAAACGAACATCCGGATCAAGAAATAAAGGTTAATTCATTCGCTGCCACTTTAAAACGCTTTTCACAAGCATGGAAATATGGGTGGGCTGCTTTCTTACCTCCACTTGCTTATGGGGTATTAGAGTCATCTTTAAATGGAAGTTTTCCAGTCTATGCTTTAAGGATTGGGCTTGATGTCAAGCATGTTTCACTTCTTTTGGCTTCCTTTGCTATTGGTGCAATTGTATTTCAGCTTCCATTAGGTATTTTGAGTGACAAAATCGGTCGTAGAAATGTACTAATAACCATATTATTCCTTGGTTTTATATGCTTTATCACAGCCAGTTTCTTAGAGCAATCTTTTTTCTCGCTTGCTGTTTGTTTATTCTTAGCAGGAATGTTTGTTGGTTCAACGTTCTCACTTGGCATTTCCTATATGGCTGACTTAATGCCCAAAAATTTATTCCCTACAGGAAATCTCATGTGCGGGATCTTTTTTAGTCTCGGTAGTTTAATTGGCCCAACTTTAGGAGGATTTTTTATTCAGTACTTTGAAAACATTAGTTTCTTTCATATTATTAGTACATTATTTTTTATTATCTTTTTAATAATTACATTAAATAAGGAAAAGTCCTTGATTACGGTAAATGATTAATACTATCTAATAAAATTCATCATCACATTATTTTGGAGCAAATTCATATCTTAAAGCATAGAGTGTATGGTAAAATTAGATAAAATATATTGAATTGTGAGATTATTGCTGTCATCACTTTGATGACAGCTTTCGTGTTTTTTAGGGGTAGTGAGTTTGATTATTCTTATCAATTACACCTTCAATTCATTCTTGTTAGCAATACAAATCACAGAAACAGCTTATCTCTCTCAAGCAATTGATAATAATTATTATTTATGATTAACCACTCTAGCTATAATTCCATATATTATTAGACATTACACTGAATTTCATTCTCAATTAAACTCTAATATTATCAATTAGAATTGACATAGTTTTTTGCTTACAGTACAATCAAATTAATAAGGGGGGAGATACACAATGAGTTCAAATGCAAAATCACTTACAAAAAAAGTACAGAATATTAGTTTCATAGAAAAAATCAAACCACATGCAGAACTGATTGCTGCGTCTTTAAGTGGAGTTTTGATTGCTGCCGGCTGGCTGTTTGATAAATATGGGAATGGTGTTGATTCTATTGTTGCCTACCTGCTGGCATTTGTAATCGGCGGTTTTGCTAAAGCAAAGGAAGGCATTGAAGCCACATATGATAATAAAGAACTAAACGTAGAAATGTTGATGATCTTTGCTGCGGTTGGTTCAGCCATTATTGGGTACTGGACAGAGGGTGCTGTATTAATCTTTATTTTTGCTGTCAGTGGTGCGTTAGAAACCTACACGATGAATAAAAGCCATAAAGAAATTTCTTCTTTAATGGAGCTGCAGCCGGAAGAGGCTTTGCTTATCTCAAACGGTTATGAAAATAAGGTTCCCGTTTCTGAGCTTCTTGTCGGTGATCAGATTCTAATTAAACCGGGTGAACGTGTCCCATCAGACGGAACGATTATCAAAGGACAAACCAATATTGATGAAGCGGCGATTACAGGCGAGTCGATGCCTGTCTCCAAGGGTGAACAAGAGGAAGTTTTTGCTGGAACCGTTAATATGACAGGCTCGATTACTGTCCAAGTGACAAAGGCGAGCAATGATACACTTTTTCAAAAAATCATTCAGCTCGTTCAATCAGCTCAAAGTGAAAAGTCACCATCACAGCTTTTCATTGAACGCTTTGAAGGAACCTACGTAAAGGTTGTCCTGCTTGTGGTGATTGCTATGATTTTCCTGCCGTACTTTTTACTCGGCTGGAGCTGGCATGAATCCTTTTATCGAGCAATGATTTTATTAGTGGTCGCCTCTCCTTGTGCCCTTGTCGCTTCGATCATGCCTGCTACCTTATCAGCCATCTCAAATGGAGCCAGACATGGAATTTTAGTTAAAGGCGGCGTCCATCTTGAAAATTTAAGTCATTTAGAAGCCATAGCTTTTGATAAAACTGGCACACTAACAAAAGGAAAGCCTGAGGTTACCGAAGTGATTGTAAAAGATGGGCTGGAAAAAGAAAATCTCATCTGGAAAGCTGCTTCGATTGAAAGCCATTCAAACCATCCGCTTGCACAGGCAATTGTTAAATATGCGAAGCAGACTATAAGTAAAGAACTATTCCATCCAAACAGCCTTGAGGATGTCCCTGGCTGGGGTGTGAAGGCAGAAATGGATGGAGACCAATGGAAGATTGGAAAAGCAGCTTTTGTTGGAAAAGAAAATGTCGACAAGTTTGCTGGTGGAAAGGCCAAAGTCCTTGCAAGCCTTGGCAACACACTAGTATTTATTAAAATTAACGGTGAGCTAAGTGCGATGATTGCTATGAAGGATGTAGTTCGTGAGGAAACAAAGGTTGCAATCGATCATTTAAAGAAACAAGGCATACAGACAGTGATGCTAACCGGCGATAGTGAAAAAACAGCCCGTGCCATAGCGGATGAAAGTCATGTGGATGAATTTTTCGCGGAATGTCTCCCTGAAGAAAAAGTGGATCAGCTTAAACTACTGAAAGACAAATATAAAACTGTTGCAATGGTCGGTGATGGTATCAATGATGCCCCCGCATTAGCGATTGCCAATGTTGGGATTGCGATGGGGGAAGGGACAGATGTAGCCCTTGAAACAGCAGATATTGTACTAATGAAAAATGATTTGCCAAAAATTTCAGAAGCCATCCGCCTTTCACAGCGTATGAACAAAATCATCAAACAAAATGTTATTTTCTCCATTACAGTAATCATGCTTTTGATTGCATCCAATTTCTTTCAGATGCTCGACTTACCGTACGGTGTTATCGGTCATGAAGGCAGTACCATCCTTGTCATCTTAAATAGCCTTCGATTATTAAAATGATAAAGAAAACTCGCTGATTGGCGAGCCCCTAGGGCGAAGACAGAGGCGAAGTTCACTTATGCTTTAGGAAAGGGCTGGGTACTCCCAGCCTTTCTTTATATGTCGAATCCTTTTAGTGATATCCGTTAGAGCCGTTTGCCGATCCGGACGTTTTATTTCCTTTACTTCCTTTTCCTTTTTGCTTTGTACTGCCATCTTTTTTAGTATGCTTTGTCATTACTTAATACCTCCCTTAATATTGGGTTACCCCTCCATCATAGTTTAGGCAGATGAACTTTTTTCATTAAGGAAAGTATTAGCAGTTCGACCGATTTTTTTCACTATAAAAGGCATTGATTTCTCCGCCAAGTATAATAATGAAAGCGGATATGTATAACCAAATCATTAAAATAATAATAGCTGCAATACTGCCATAGGTTAGTGAATAGTGACCAATATTCCCGACATAAAAGGATAAGGCCATTGATGACAGAATCCAGCCAAATGTTGCAAACGCAGCTCCAGGAAAAGCACTTCGGCAGCGCAGCCTCACATTTGGAGCAATCCAATACAAACCAGTGAAAATAAGGAATAAAATAATCGCACTAACAAGCCAGCTTAACATATTCCAGAGCTTGATGAATTCAGTTTTATAGCCTAATTTTGAAAATAGAAAAACACCTATTTCCCTGCCGAATATCGGTAGAACAATCGCAAGGATAAAGACAAAAATCATCCCAAAGGTTAATAAAATAGCCGTGCCTCGGGAGACGATGAAAGAGCGGCTTTCCTTCACATTATAAGCCTTATTAAAAGCCCTCACAACGGCATTTATCCCATTAGAGGCTGACCAAATCGTCCCGATAATCCCGAACGAAAGCAAACCGCCATTCCGATGATTCATGATTTCATTTACATTTTTTTTAATTAACTCCATCGCTTCTGCTGGTGCGAAATATTCAATCATCCCAAGCATATCCTGATGTGGAATCGGGATATAAGGTATTAGCGTAAATATGACAATTAGGAGTGGAAACAAGGAAAGAAGAAAAAAGTAGGCCAATTGAGCACTTAATCCTGGAATATCATCTTCCTCGATCCGATGCCAAAGCAATCTAAGCAATGAAGAGCGTACATTCGCTTCCTTGTCCATTTCCATCCTCCTTCTTTAAATGATTTTCTCCTCTTCACCCAATACTTCTTCGATCAGATTTGTATTTTCATTCTCTGTAAAGGAATCTTTCGTTTCTTTTAGAATATCAGTTACCTGAGGTGTCAGCTCCTTTAATTCCTCAACCTTATCTGTAATAAAGGATATATCTTCACTAACCTGTTCATAGGTTGACTTGATTTTTGCTGCTGTCCCCTTTACTTTTTCGGATATTTCTCTCGGATTTCGCACAATATAGGCAGCCTTGCTGGAAGTTTTTTGGACGTTTTCCTTCATAGCCTCACGGGTTTGTTTGTCTAATAAGCTAATGGCTCCGCCCGCAATGGCACCGATCAGCATTCCCTTCCAAAATTGATTTTTCCTTGTCATCTTAAACTCTCCTTCCACCATGATAAATATCATGAATTAATCCAAATAAAAATAATACCTATTTAATCCTACCCATTTATTTTGCTTTATCTATCATTCCTATGCAAGTCTCACCTGATAACTTTTATTTACCTTTCATTGGATAAACTATATGGTTCAACTAACAATCAATGGGGGTCTTACTGCCCGTTAATGCGGGATAAAGGAAGTTTATATTGACAGATACTATTTAAAATGAAAAGATGAAATTATTAATTCGGAAAGGGTGCCCGAAATGAATTTATCAGAAAAATCCGTCGAAAATGTCGAATATATGATTGAACAAATAAAGGAAAAACTAAAGGTACTAAACCTCGGAGCAATTAAACCTTCTCACTTCGATGAAGAAATGTACGAAGAATTAAAGGAAATTTACGAAATGGTACTGAAAAAGAATTCATTTAGTCCTAATGAAATGCAAGCGTTAGTTGAAGAACTTGGAAATCTCAGAAAAAAATAAGGTTCAACTAACAATTAGTGGGTATTTTTTCCACCCTCCACTAATTGTTAGTTGAACCAATCGGGCTTTTACGGGCAGTTGATCCACCACTTATCCTTTTTAGTTCACACAATTTAGTTGTGGATCTTATTGCCCGTTAATGCGGGATAAAACAAAAAACCCGTTATTGTAGTAAATAACGGGTTTTTGTTTTGATCTTATTTCTGTTCTGTTAAGATAATTGGTCCATCTTTTGTAATTGCAAGTGTGTGCTCATATTGTGCTGAATATTTACCGTCAAATGTTCTTGCCGTCCAGCCATTATCATCCATCTTCGTTTGGTATCTGCCGATGTTTACCATTGGCTCAATGGTAAACACCATACCTTCTTTAATTCTTGCACCTTTTCCTGGCAGTCCATAATGTGGAACGTCAGGTTTCTCGTGAATCACTGCACCAATACCATGGCCAATAAAGTCTCGAACTACAGAAAGACCTTCACTTTCAACATAGGTTTGAATTGCATGGCCAATATCACCAATGCGATTACCCACAACAGCCTGTTCAATTCCCTTGTATAAAGCTTCCTTTGTTACTTTTAATAAATGATCCGTTTCCTCAGAAACCTTGCCAACTGCGTAAGACCATGCCGAATCGGCCAAGGCTCCATTGTAATTAACAACCATATCAATCGTTACAATATCGCCATCTTTTAATGGTTCCTTTCTTGGAAAGCCATGACATATTTCGTCGTTGATGCTTGCACACGTTGCATATTCATAACCTTTATAGCCTTTTTGTTCAGGTGTTGCTCCATTTTTACTTAGAAAGCCGTTAACAAACTCCTCTATTTCCCACGTTGTTACACCTGGTTTTACTAATTTTGCAATTTCTTTATGACAGGCTGCAAGAATATCTCCAGCCTTTTTCATCGCTTCAATTTCTCGTTGTGATTTAAGGACAATCATTTAAGAGGATCCCCTTCCTTTTTGTTTATTTTTATGTATAGTTTACAATATCGTTCAACAAAGCATCATTATACTTAAGAAATTTTACCTATAGATTGGCAACACTCTTAATATTACCTCTAACTGCACATTTTTTCAAAATTACTTGCCGTAAAACTCTGAAACGCTCATTTCGATGTTCATTTTATTGCAATATTCACGTGTTCTTGATATGGTACTTTTCCATTCATTTTGGTAGAATAAACATATTAATATTAAAATAGGTGTGTGAGACCCCATGATTGGTGACCGCGTTAAAAAATTCCGCTTAGAAAAGAAAATGTCACTATCCGAACTTGCTGAACAAGCGGGAGTTGCTAAATCTTATTTAAGTTCACTTGAAAGAAACCTGCAAAAGAATCCTTCTATTCAGTTTCTTGAAAAAATTGCTGTTGTTTTGAATCTTCCAGTTGAGCACTTGATTCATGAGCAAATTGACAAGACTGAATTGGATAACGAGTGGTTGAATCTGGTACAAGAGGCTATGACCTCGGGGATATCAAAAGAACAATTTCGCGACTTCCTTGAATTTAATAAATGGCGAATTAATCAAAATAATAATGAGTAAGCATACGTGTCTTAAAGAAAACATTCGTTTCGCAAGAAGAAAAGCATTCTACAAAAATGTCGTTTTTTGTAGAATGCTTTTCACTTTTTAGTATGTACTTGATGCTTCTTTTTGACTATCTGGATAAAGAAAATTACGAACATCTTCAATTGAAAGTCCAAGGTCTCTTGCTTCCAATATGAGCTCCATCCATTCTTGATCGATTACATCCACATCTCTTTCTCTAATAAACATTTTCTCACTCCTAAAATACATTTCGCATTCCAGGCAGCCCGGCCACCATAGCAAGTTAAATACTTCCCTTAGATCCTCGGCTTTGCGTCCCTGCTTTTCAACAGGTTTGCCTTTTTCTGTCAACAGTACAACTTAAGTATTACCGATTTCCTTCTATGTTTGTCTCCTGATAGGTCGATTTACTTAATTCAAAATGATATGTTAATTATATCTAGTCCTTTTATAACAGGGTGTTACATTTTGTCGCTTTTTTTAATTTTCTAACTTCTTTTTCACACAAAATATTCCATAATTCCACAAAAAACTTCCTCTATTTTACAATTCAAATAAAAAAGGGAAGGAAATTAAGGAAGATTCCATCCCACAAATTTATTCTATTCATTTTTAAGCTGGAATCAATCAGCATCCCAACTGTCGCATTATATGTATAATAAGGTAGATTTGCATGATTCATCGTTGGCTTAATCCCTTACTAAAGTATTTTTGAAATGTTTCCTGTAATGATTGTTGATTTAATTCAGGGCTTACTGTATCGCTCGTCTGTAGGGTAATTAACGAACAGGAGATACCTATTTTGCAGGCATCTTCTGTACCGAGACCTTTTAAATAACCAAATAATATCCCTGCAATAAGTGAGTCCCCCGCGCCTGTAACCTCTACTATCGGTACACTAGGTGGGACTAATGCTCCTGCCTCACCATTGTTTGTAAAATATATTAAGCCTTTCTCTCCCCTTGTAATTACGACTTTCTCAACACCCTTTGTCAAAATTACTTCTGCTGCACGATAGTAGTCACCTTCCGAGTTAATATTTAGTTTTGATAAAGCTTCAGCCTCTTTATGGTTAGCAATCAGCCATGTAACACCTTCTAAAGAAGCTGGTAATTTATCAGTTTTCGGAGCAGATACTGGAGCAATACAAATAGGTATGCCAGTGTTTTTACAGCTACTTATCACTTGACCGATAACCTTCGCAGGAAAATTCGTATCCAGTAAGATCATTTTTGCACTTTGAAGATGATGCAAATTGTTTTCGAAGAAATATTCCTTCACGTCATTGTAAATTGTCATATCTGCAAGGGCAACCGCCATTTCACCATCTTCATCAAGCACCGCTGTGTAAGTTCCCGTGGATTTTCCATGAATTATTTCTGTAGGGCTAACATCTACATAGTTTTTTGTATTTTGGAGTATCCATTCCCCTTCAGGGTCTGCTCCTATATATGCTAATAAAGAGGCCTTCAGTCCTATCCGCCCTGAATTTTCCGCGATATTTCTAGCCACTCCACCTCTTGTTTTTGTGCTAATAGCTGGGTTAGATGTTCTGTTAGCCAATGGTTTCAATGCTCGGATTTTCCGATCCACATTCGCACCGCCGATACAGATAATATCGTATATTTTTGTCTCCTTCATGTTCATCGTCAGCACAACTCCTTTGGAAACATAGTAAAGTAATTCAGAATTGAAATAATTTCTCCTACTAACAATTACGATATTTATTCTTGAAATCCTTTTTAAAAAAAATGGAATATTTTATAGGATTAATAAAAAAGAGGATAAAATAGTGTTTAGATTGTGGATTGGTCATGGATAAAATTTAATGCTATTGGAATTTGTCTAAATTGTGACTGTTAGCATATAATATTAACAACATTTCAATATACTTAATATTACAAATATTAACACAATGGTGGTGGAAGCTTGTATGACGGTTATTCATGTTTTAAATTATTCAATTCCTATTGCGTTTATTGTGTTCGCTGGTATTATGCTTGATCGAATGTGCAAACCCGATAAACATGAAAAAAAAGCTGGTGAAGAGTGAAAAGAAATTCACTTCTTCAGCCAGCTTTTTTTGTTAAAAAATAGAATTCTTTTTGGAAAGTAATTATTTCACCAATGTTTGGGTATGCTACATCCGAAGATGAAAGGAGTGTTGAGTTTGGCACGCGGAGAACATTTTGAACATAAAAAGAAGAACCATCCTGGTAATTTTCCAGAAAACAGTTTAACGGAAAAGCATGGAAAAGAAGCTATAGGTGATGAGGAATTCCTTGTTACCCGGGAAGCTTTTAAAAATAGAGTTGAGGAAGATGAAGGACGAGGAGATACCGCCCGCTGGCTGCCAGACCAGACAAAGTAAAAGGCGTGAAATTTTCACGCCTTTTTCCAATTAATATTGACCTTTTTCCATGCTTAAATCTCTTATAAATTGTGAAAATTCAATGGTCTTTAACCACTTAGCCGCTTTTTCGATATCCTTTGAGAAAATACGGTCTTGCTTAATAGAAGGAACCTGTTCCCGTCCTTTTTGATAAAACATTTTTGTGTAGCTTGCCATTTTATCCACACCGCGGATTTCTACTGCCTGCATCGCACAAATCAACTCAATGGCAAGGACTCTTCTTACGTTCTGAATAATTTGATAAGCATGTCTTGAAGCGATTGTACCCATACTCACGTGATCCTCCTGATTGGCTGATGATGGAATCGAATCAACGCTCGCAGGATGAGCAAGTGTTTTATTTTCTGATACAAGTGCAGCAGCGGCATATTGCATAATCATTGCCCCTGATTGTAAGCCTGGTTCAGGACTTAAGAATGGCGGCAGGTCGTTTAACTGTGGATTAACTAATCTTTCAATTCTTCTCTCCGATATATTGGCTAGTTCTGCCACAGCAATTTTCATAAAATCCATTGCAAAAGCAATCGGCTGTCCGTGGAAGTTCCCTCCTGAGATTACTTTTTCTCCATCATCAAAAATTAATGGATTATCGGTTGCTGCATTCATTTCAATTTCAAGTTTTTCTTTTACATAATCAAGGGCCTGCCAGGAAGCACCATGAACTTGAGGGATACAACGCAGTGAATAGGCATCCTGAACCCGAAGCTCACCCTGTTGTGTTGTTAATAAACTATCACTTAAGTAACGGCGGATTCTTGCTGCTGTATCAATCTGCTGTTTATAGCCCCTTGCCACATGTACCTCTTCCGCAAAAGCATCGATGATCCCATTCAGACCTTCGATTGTTATCGAGGCAATTAGTTCACTTTCATGTGCCAGCTGCTCGGCCTCCAAGTAGCCAATAACGCCCATTGCGGTCATCGCCTGGGTACCGTTAATAAGAGCCAGACCTTCCTTTGCTTCTAAGGTTACTGGTAAGATCCCCTCTTGCTTGTATGCCACAAGTGAATCCACTCGTTCCCCTTTATAAAAAACTTCGCCTTCGCCAATCAACACTAAAGCAAGATGGGATAGCGGCGCCAAGTCACCACTTGCACCAAGGGAGCCTTGCTGCGGGATGACAGGAATAATGTCCTTATTCACTAATTCCAATAATTTCTCAATCACAAGGGGTCTTATCCCAGAATACCCCTTTAAAAGTGCGTTCGCACGAAGGAGAACCATTGCTTTTGCAACAACCTCTGGAAAAGGATCGCCCACCCCGCACGCATGAGAGCGAATTAAATTAAGCTGCAAATCTTGTACATCGTCTTGGTCAATCAAGACATCACTAAATTTTCCAAATCCGGTCGTAATCCCATATACTACTCTTGATTCAGAAACGATTCTCTCTACTGCTGACCGGCTTTTTTGTACAGCCTCTATACTCTTTTCAGATGCTATAACCTTTTGCTTACGGTATAAAATATCTTTCAATTGCTCAAGAGTTAAACTATTACCTGTTAGCGTTATCATATTTCTCGCTCCTCTACCACTTTAGTATAATAAAGAAAGAGGCTGGATTCCTAATCAAATTAGATTTGGAGTCCAGCCTCTTTTATAAATAAATTTAAATATTGACCTATTTTTTGGGGATGCCACATGCGTCATCATTCCAATCTATAAATTATTCTTATGATAATTATTGTATGTGATGAAAACCTTGGCTGTCAATTAAATTTTCTGAATTTTAACACGATATCACTTTAGCAGGATAATATATGAAAGGATAAATAAGGGGATCAGCCATCAGAAATTTTGATAAAGGGGCTATCCATAAAGATATTTTAATCTTCATGAATAGCCCCTTTAGTATGGGTATTAATCAAACTTCAGCCCTTTTAATGCTTCTGCTAAGGCATTATTCAAAGGTTCTTCTTCCTTTTGCTGGTTTTTCAAATACTTTTGTACTGTCCGTTTATCGACTTTACCACCAGATTCTTTTTTGCGGCGTGCTTCGAAAGCAGATAGTTTTTCACGATATCCACATTTACATGCAAAGACTTGACCTTCACCTTCACCACGAAGCTCAAGTTTTTTATGGCATTTTGGGCACCGTGCGTTTGTGACGCGGGCAACATTTTTCCGATGGCCGCATTCACGGTCTTGGCATACGAGCATTTTGCCTTTTTTGCCATTCACTTCAAGCATCGGTTTTCCACAGTCTGGACAATTCTTTGTGGAGATGTTGTCGTGCTTATACTTTTTATTACTAGCTTTAATTTCAGCAACTATTTCTTTTGTGTAATTCTTCATTTCGCGAATAAACACATCTTTTTTCAACTTGCCATGTGCAATTTGATCAAGCTTTTGTTCCCACTCAGCTGTCAATGTCGGGGATTTAAGCTCCTCAGGCACTAAGTCCAGCAATTGACGGCCTTTGGAAGTAATATGAATGTCTTTGCCGCGCTTTTCGATTAGGAATGAATTGAATAGCTTATCAATAATATCCGCACGTGTAGCAACAGTACCAAGCCCGCCCGTTGATTTTAAGGTGTCTGCCAGTTGTTTATTTTTCGTATCCATATACTTCGTCGGATTTTCCATTGCTGACAGTAATGTCGCCTCATTAAAACGAGCAGGCGCCTTCGTTTGACCTGATGTTTGGGCGATTAGTTTGACGTTTAATGTATCACCTTTATCAATCCGAGGTAAAATCTGCTCTTTCAGATCATCACTTTCATCGTCCTCTTCAAGTCGATTATTGTATACTTCTTTCCAACCAAGCGCTAAAATGGTTTTTCCTCTAGCAACGAAGTTTTCCTCACCAATTTTTGCATGGAGCGTTAATTGCTCATACTCAAATGCCGGGAATAAAACTGCTAAGAAGCGTTTAACAACCAAGTCATAAATTTTCCGTTCCTTATCTGTAAAAGCTGACACGTTCACGTATCCTTCTGTAGGAATAATGGCATGGTGATCGGACACCTTGCTATCATCAACAAAAGATTTAGAAGCCTTGATTGGTTTTTTTAAGACTTTGCTTGTTAGGAAGCGATACTCACCTATTCCACATGCCTTAAGACGCTCTGGTATGGTTGGAACAATATCTGAAGAAATAAACCGTGAGTCTGTCCGCGGGTACGTTAAAACCTTATGCTGTTCGTACAGCTTTTGCATAATGTTTAACGTTTCCTTTGCCGAATAACCAAAGATTTTGTTCGCATCGCGTTGTAGTTCTGTTAAGTCATATAGCCCTGGAGAAAAAGACTTCTTGTGCTTCTTTTCAATTTCCGTCACAATGACATTTTGTTTTACTAGTTTTTTTACAATCGCATCGAGTTTCTCTTTATCAAAGCTGCGACTGTTACATTTAGCATCCTGCCAAGTCAGCTTTAATTGGTCTGCTGTTTGGGCTTCGATGCCGTAATAGGTTTGTGCATTAAAGTTTCTAATTTCGTCTTCACGGGCTGCAATCATCGCAACAGTAGGTGTTTGAACACGGCCGCAGTTAAGTTGGGCATTGAACCTGGTTGTTAATGCACGTGTTGCATTAAGACCGATATACCAGTCAGCTTCAGAACGCGCAACAGCTGATGCATATAAATTGTCATACGACTTGCCAGGCTTCAAGTTTGCAAAGCCGTCTTTAATCGCTTTATCAGTAACAGATGAGATCCATAGACGTTTAATCGGTTTATTGACTTTTACTTTATCAATAATCCAACGTGCGACTAATTCTCCCTCTCTCCCTGCATCTGTAGCCACGATTATTTCATTGACATCATTTCTAATCAATTGACTTTTAACAGAATTAAACTGTTTTCCAGTCTGCTTAATGACGGTCAATTTCAATTTCTCAGGCAGCATAGGAAGATCTTCTAAATTCCATGTTTTATATTTGATATCGTAACTTTCTGGGTCAGCAAGTGTGACTAGATGCCCGAGCGCCCACGTAACGATATATTTATTTCCTTCAAGATACCCGTTTCCTTTTTTATTACAATTAAGCACATGTGCAATATCACGTGCGACAGAAGGTTTTTCAGCAATTACAACACTTTTTACCATATATAAAAACATCCTTTCGAATTTCCATAAGATAAATATAGCATACCTCCCTAATGGATTCAGTAATTCCGAAAATTCCAATCCCGGCGCTGAAACGTCGTTTGTCATTTTTTTCTTGTATAATCTTCCATCGCAATAGTATGATGTAATAACAGAATATTGAAACGAGGATACATAATGAGAATTAGGGATTGGGATACGAATTTAAAGGTTCGCTTGTTTGCTGAAGCAATGATGAATATCACCTTTTGGATGTTTTTTCCGTTTTTAACGATCTATTTTGCCGAAGAATTCGGTAAAAATAAAGCTGGTTTATTATTAGTTTTTTCGCAGGTTTTTTCCGTATTAGCTAACCTTATGGGTGGATATTGTGCCGACCGTTTTGGGAGAAAACGAATGATGGTTCTTTCCTCAATCGGACAAGGCCTTTCGTTTTTAGGCTTTGCTCTAGCCAGTTCTCCTTGGTTTCAATCGCCTTGGTTAGGGTTTATCTCTTTTACCGTTGCTGGTGTGTTCGGTTCTTTTTACTGGCCAGCAAGTCAAGCAATGGTCGCGGATGTAGTGGATGAAAAACATCGCAGCAGTGTTTTTGCTATTTTTTATACATCTATTAATATAGCAGTTGTTGTAGGGCCGATATTGGGAGCTATTTTTTATGTCCACTATCGCTTTCAGCTTTTGCTTTTTGCAGGAGCAGTTTGTATTTTACTAGGATTAATTCTAGCAAAATGGACTAGGGAAACCGTCCCGCTTCAAAAGTCAAATCCTTTATCCAGCGACGGGAAATGGTATTACTTTTTACAAAATCAACTGAGGGATTATGCACTTATTGTAAAGGATAAAACGTTCCTTCTCTTCATTCTTGCAGGTGTTCTAGCTGGGCAGACGTTTATGCAATTGGACTTATTAATTCCCGTATATATTAAGGATTTTGTGAAAAATCAAACCCTCTTTTCCTTTGGTGAGTGGTCGTTTACTGTCAAAGGTGAGCAGGCATTTGGAATAGTCCTTGCTGAAAATGGCTTCCTTGTCGCCCTGCTGACTGTTTTTGTTACTAAGTGGATGGGAAAATATTATGAAAGAAACGTGTTTGTCCTCTCCTCAGTTGTCTATGCCATTTCCATAGTTCTCTTTAGTCAAACTCATTGGATTTGGGGCTTAATTGCAGCGATGGCGATTTTCACCTTTGGTGAATTAATGGGTGCGGGACTTCAGCAAAGCTTTGTTTCTAAGCTTGCACCTGAGCATATGAGGGGCCAATATTTTGCTGCAGCAAGCTTGCGATTTACAATCGCGCGTACCATTGCACCACTCTCAATCCCTATGACTGTTTGGATCGGCTATGGGTGGACATTCTTTGTTCTCTTTCTTTTGGCACTGATCAGTGCAGGTTTATATTGGGTTATGTTTTATGTGTTTGAAAAGCAAAAAGCGGAAGCGCCCGTCTAGCGGCGTATAGACTGGAGCGCTTCGACTGAGATAAAGGAAAAGATAAAAGTGGAAGCGCCTTGCTCAGGGGCGATATAGGGAGAATTATCGACTGGCAAGCTAAGCGAAGCCAGAGATTAGTCTCCCTTAATGCGTACAGAAAGCGATAGCTTTCTGTAGCCAGGCATAAGACGAGCCAGCGAGAAGGCTGCTTTTTAGCCTTCTTGACGGATTAGCTTATGACCCCGAGCCCCTAGGCGCTGGAGCTGGACAATTCTCAAAGTTGAACATTGTGCTTTTTTACCATCCTTAAAATTCAAATATTTGTCAAAAAAAATGTACTTTTTTGTTCACATCTACCTCTTTTAGTATTATAATTATAGTGTAAAGGTTATATTCTAAAGGGGTGGAATCAATGGAATTATCGCAATTCATGGCTCCAACATCTTTATCAGGCATTATAACGTTTATTGTACTATTTTCCGCAGGTGTTTATTTTAATATTAAAGTACATGGAAGCAAGCTACAGTAGGGATAAATTCTCTTTACTGTTTTTTTTTGGATTTTTTTAGCAAAACTACACTTTGAATGATTTCTTTTTTAATATAAAGACGCTACAATATAAAGGAAGATTCTGAAAAAGGAGAATTACATATGAGTGAATTTCAAAAAAACCTTGAAAAATATGCTGAGCTTGCTGTAAAGGTTGGCGTTAATGTACAGCCTGGTCAAACATTAGTTGTTAACGCAGCTTTAGATGCCGCAGAATTTGTCCGTTTAGTAGTCAAAAAAGCATACGAAACTGGTGCCCACAATGTCATTGTTAACTGGAACGACGATACCGTTACGAGAACAAAATATGATTTAGCACCAGATGAAGCATTCAATGAATACCCTGCCTGGCGTGCAAAAGAAATAGAAGAACTTGCGGACAATGGTGCTGCCTTTATGTCTGTTATCTCTAGCAGTCCGGATTTACTTAAAGGCGTGGCCCCTGAACGGATTGCCAACTTCAATAAAGCTGCCGGAAAAGCCCTTGCAAACTACCGCAAGGCTGCACAATCTGATAAGGTGAGCTGGTCGGTTATTGCTGTCCCATCAAAAGCTTGGGCTGTTAAGGTATTCCCTGATGCGCCAGCTGAAAACCAAGTAAACATGCTTTGGGATGCCATTTTTAAAGCGGTACGTGTGGATGTTGAAAATCCTGTCGATGCCTGGAAGAAACATGACGAAACCCTTCATGAGAAGGTTAACTATTTAAATGAGAAACGATACAAAAAACTTCATTATACAGCACCTGGTACGGACTTAACGATTGAGCTTCCAGAAAAACATCTCTGGGTGGGAGCTGGCAGTGTGAATGAAAAGGGCTTTGAGTTTATGGCCAACATGCCGACAGAGGAGGTTTTCACCGTACCATTAAAAACTGGTGTTAATGGTACGGTCGCAAGTACAAAACCGCTAAGTTACGGTGGTAATATTATTGATCGTTTTTCAATAACATTCGAAAATGGAAAAATTGTTGGCGTAAAAGCTGAAGAAGGCGAAGAAATATTGAAGCGTCTTGTCGAGACAGACGAAGGCTCACATTATCTTGGTGAAGTGGCTCTTGTTCCATTTAACTCACCAATTTCACAATCAAACATCCTTTTCTTTAACACCCTATTTGATGAAAATGCATCAAATCACTTAGCAATTGGAAGTGCCTATGCCTTCTGTATCGAGGGCGGCAAGAAAATGTCATCGGAGGAATTAGCAGAAAACGGGCTAAACGAAAGTATTACCCATGTTGATTTCATGATTGGCTCATCCGAAATGGACATCGACGGAATCACTGCCGACGGGGCGTCAGAACCAATCTTCAGAGCTGGAAATTGGGCTTTTTGAACCACTTTTCATAATTAACTTAGAGCAGGTGATGACTTACCTGCTCTTTTCACTATAGTAAAAAAGAAGGATTCTAAAGGTTTATTATTGCCATTTAGTAGGGTTAGGGGATAAAATGTACTATTAAGTAAATGGACATTTATTTTGGAGGAACTTATTTATGTGGAAAGAATTTAAACAGTTTGCCATGAAAGGCAACGTAATCGATTTAGCTGTCGGTGTCATTATTGGCGGGGCGTTTGGGAAAATTGTTTCTTCCCTTGTCGCGGATATTATCATGCCATTGATAGGATTGTTAACCGGGAATGTAGACTCTTTTTCTAAACTTTCCTATAATGGTATAAAGTACGGACAATTTATTCAAGCAGTCGTCGATTTCTTTATTATCGCCTTTTCAATTTTTCTATTTATTAAATTCATTAATCGTTTTAAAAAGAAAGAAGAACCTGCTCTAGTGGTGGAAAAAGTTAACCGCCAAGAAGAACTTTTAGCAGAGATTCGTGATTTATTAAAAGAAGAGAAAGATATTTTAAGAAAAAACGAAACATCTTGACCACTTTTTCGTATATCTTTAGTAACAAATTAATAAGAGGTGAAAAAATTTGTATACACAAACTACATCAGAATATATGCCATCCGTTTTACGTACATTTGCTTTATCTCTTGCGATTGCCTTCCTTGGCACAATGGCAGGTGTTTATGTACCACCAAGTTTATTTCTACCATTGGCAATCTTAGAATTTGTAATGATTCTCGCAGCAGTCATTTTCAGACGTAAAAAAGCAATCTCTTATTCCTTTCTTTATATTTTTACCTTTATCTCAGGGATTACGCTGTATCCAATTGTCGCTTATTATGCCGCGACGGCAGGTGCAAATGTCGTAATCATGGCGTTTGCTACCACAACAGTTGTGTTTACCGGTATTTCAATATATGCCGCAAAATCAAAACGGAACTTTTCCTTCTTAGGAGGTTTCCTGCTTGCTGCCTTGCTAGCATTAGTGGCAATTTCACTTTTTAATATTTTCTTCCCGCTTAGCTCAACGGGAATGCTCGCATATTCCTTTATAGGGGTATTAGTATTTAGCGGTTATGTTCTCTTTGATGTCAGCCGTATGAAACACCACGGTGTAAGAGCAGAAGAAGTACCATTAATGGCATTAAGCTTATACTTGGATTTTGTTAACCTATTCGTCAGCATCCTTCGCATTTTAGGGATTTTATCAAGTAAAGATTAATCATAAAAGGAGCTTGGATCATAAAATCCAAGCTCCTTTTTCTATTAGCTGTTATGGATTAAAATTAATCCACGTTGTATCATTTGTTTAACTGAAGAATCCCAAGCTGTATTTTCAAGCCTTTCTATAAGGAGAGGAACCTTGGAATGACTGCCATGGTGCAGTTTATAAAGCTCTAATATTTCCAGCCGCAATAACCATTCCTTCGGATATTTTTCATCTAAAATAGCTAAAACTTGATTCATATGAAATAAACTTTGTTCATTCCATTCGGAACCCTCACGTAAGCTGCGAATTTCTTCATATAAGGTTTCTAGTTCGTTCCAACCCTTTTGTCCTATTATTTCCTCTACTTCTTCTATTTTTTCATATTCATAATAATTATTCGGATCAGCTGCCCCTGCAAAGACTGATATAACCTTTGCTCCAACGGCCATATCAAATGTCCCCCAGGATTTTTCAAACAGTATCATATCTTTATAACTTACTGTACATTCTTTAAAAGAAATTAAGGTTGGCTTATTTTCAGACAATATGATATTTTTGATGATGCCTTCTACTTTTGCCCCGCTTTGAAACGTTAATACGGCTTCCTTCTCTTTTATGATTCCTAACTCTTGTAGTTGCTCCGCCGTACAATCCTCTAGTACAATATTACCTTCTAAACTGCCAATTGGTGTTCCAAAGCCTTTACGATGTGTTTCTGTCCCCTGCCCATCTAATTGCTTATAATCAAAGGATAATGCTGTTGGTCCCTTCGTACGGAAATAAACAGCATCCCCATTTTCATCCTTTAAAATGGATGCTAATGTTCCGGTTACTTGCAATCCGGAGGAAAAAACCATCGTGGCAACACTATCTGTTTGCAGTGCCTTATCAAGACTTTCCGTTCCGCCTTTTCGAAATGCCATTGTCGCAGCAAATTGATCAACGGCTTCTACTAAGTCACCGAAGGTTTTACAAACAAATAACTGTGGCTGCGTCTTTGTAACATCGTATGGGGTCTTTATACATTCTTCAACTGAAAAAGGAATTTTTCGTACATCATCTTTCAAGCAGCTTTGGCTCTCACCTACCGACGAAAGCAGGCCCGCTCCGTATATTCTAGGATTGTTCAGCTCCCCTATTAGCCCATATTCAACCGTCCACCAAAATAGCCTTGAAACTTGATCCGCTTCAGATAAACCTTTTACCTTCATTCTCGCATCTGCTACCTGTATTTCAGCTTCTTTTACCTGCTCCGGGGTAGAGGCAGGATCTTCTGCTACGATGGTTAAATGGCGGACTGCTTTAAAAACCTCCAGCTTTTCTTTACTAGAAAGTGCCTTAGCGCCCATTTCGCCGATTTTTTTTACAAAATCGCGGTATGATTCATCTAATAAAATCGGCGCATGTCCTGCCGCTTCGTGAATCATATCTGGTGCAGGTGTATAGGCAAGGTTTTGGATGTTCCTTATTTCTGTTGCAATCGGAAGAATCCCATTTGCTAAAAAGCTATAAAAAGCCGCTCCGGGAATCAGCCCATCAATTGTAACAGCCCCCCATCCCACCTTTGCGAGACTCGTATTCATATCATCTACCTTTGGAATGGATTCGGTCCTGATCCCTGAATCCTTTAAACCATTTACATAGGCAGAATGGGCAATTTCCTTTAAAAAATAATGATTTTGTTTCATAACAAATCGCCAAACTGCATGATCAATTGGTGTATAGCGTTGGTAATATTGCTTTGAAATATATGGCTGTAAATTCGCAGGAAAATCCTTTCTTCCTTTTCCAGTCATAAGTAAACCTTCCCCTTTTCAATTATATTTAAAAGATTTGAATGGAGCCCTTAAGCAAGTGACAGCACTTTTGGCCGTAATCGTTCCTTCGCCCGTTTCATTCTCGTTTTTACGGTCGACATTGGCAGATTGCTTTTCTTGGAAATTTCTAGAAGAGATAAATCCTGATAGTAATATAGATAAATAGGATAACGATAGATTTCAGGTAATGTCATTACCTTTTCAGCCATTTGTTCTGCAGAAAATTTATGTAAAAGTTCCTCTTCTGGAATGGATGTTGGCTCGAACGAGGCTGAGTAGGTATATACCTCTTTCTTCCAAAATTGCTTCGACTTATTTTCTTTTCTCCAGTAATCACGGCACTTATTTACAGCAATTTTAAACAACCAGCTTTTGTATTTACACGGCTCCTTAATGGAAGGATATGCTAAATAAGCGGAGAGTAATACCTCCTGATAAAGATCCTCGGCAAGTTCTTTATGGTTAACTAAAGATAAAATATATTTATAAATGGTTGTTCCATATTCATTTACTAAATCCTCAAATGATTTAATGTTCATCTTCCTAAGTCCTTTCCCCCTGTAAAATCTTCCTCATATAATTAGACGGAAAGGACAGCCTAATCCCTACACTTTTTCTGAATTTTTTTAAGAAATTCCTACCGCTCAGTTGCTTTTGACATAACGCCCTTCATTAAAACTGAGACGCCAATCTTCTTACAGATTGTTAAATAATGCATCAGCGCTAATAAAACGGCTCCTGTATTCATCCCAATAATGACCCCATTCATTTGCCATTCCGGCGAGGAACCAAGCCAGAGAATGAGCGCAAAGGATATGATCGTAGACCAGATTATATGAATAAATGCCTCTTTTAACAAATCAACTCCAATCAAAAAGGCCTGAAGTGGCATGATGAAAAAATGAAATAAGAAAAACGGCCAAAGCAGCTGCAAAAATACAGCAGATGTCTCTGATTTAAAAAATAGGGACGTTAATTGCGGCGCAAAAAAATAGAATATGGTTACAGCAGCCACACCATATAAAAGGGTAAGTTTCATCACTTGCTGGAGCATTTTTTGTAAGGTTGGATAATCTTTTTGTGAATAGGTTTTCGAAACAGCTGGGATTAGGACAATCATTAAAGAGTGGGCAATAAACGCTGGGAAGAATCCGATGGATACCGCCACACCCATTAACATTCCAAATTGCTCAGTAGCGAGTGCATCAGTCATTCCGGAGTGAACTAACGCTGCCTTAATAATGAATGGCTGGATTGCACCCGTGACTGCTGAAAACAAACGGAGACCAGTGGTTGGAATCGACACCGCCATTAAATTTTTCCGGACTACTTTCTTATTTATATTGGAAAAAGGCTGACGTTTCAGCTGCTGAAATTGAATAATAAACGAGTAAATTAAATAAAAAAACACAACAATCTCACTGCCTATCAGTGTACCTACGGCAATTAACAAGGATGATTCTGCGTCAAAAGAAAAAAATCGGAATAATATAAACAGCATTCCGAGTTGTATGATTTTTCGTAAAAAATTTGATACCGCAATTTTTCCCATCTGCTGCATCCCCATAAAATAGCCCCTGGCAACAGAGGTGAAGGAAATAACTGGAATAAGGATCAAAACAAACCATCTAATGTAGGGATGGTACGTATTAAATACTGGAATAAAGGGAATCACCGCTGCCGTAACTAAAAATAAAATGCTGGTAAAAACAATTGTAATCGTAAGCGCATGATAAAGAATATTTCGGTGGTAGCGTTCCTCTCTTTCCGCAATGAATTTAGATATCGATACCTGAAGTTCGAAGCTGGACAGTAACACAATTAAAAAGATTGATGGCAGGATCGACATATAAAGTCCTAATCCATGTGATCCCAACTCCCTTGCGAGAATCATATTTACTAAGACTTCAATTCCTTCCCCTAAAAAAGCAGAAGCAGCTAAAAAGAATATTCCTTTATAATAAATAGCCAATTTTACAATCTCCCTTTTTTTCATCTCATTTAAACTTATGAGACAAGTTCCTTGAATAGTAGGGGATTTTTTTCTTACACGAAAAAAAGGGCTAGTAGAAGCCCTTTTTAAACATTTGTAGTTATGATTTGTTTACTATCATTTTTTTTAACTAAGTAAGTCATGAATACTATCACGGCCAGTAAACATAATTGAGCTATCGTTGTTTCCAATGTCGGGTATAGTCCAAGCCACTCTATGAACGGTAAATTTTCAACCGTCGAAGTTGGAAGCACATTCGAAATTTGCAAGGCATGGATGCTGATCCCCAAAATTTTAAAGGCTAAGAAGTAAATTAACAAGGTGGCCGCTTTAAAAAATAGACGGATTGGGATTTTTATACTGTATTTTATAATATGAAAGCCCACTATTACTAAAATACCAACGGCCAAAAGGATTCCTGCAGTGAGCTGGGCTAAACTAATATATGGGGTAATGCCGGTATAAAATATAATCGTCTCGGCTCCTTCACGAAAAACAGAAAGAAAACTAATGAAGCTGAAAGATAGTAGGCTTCCTTTTGCAATTGCCTGCTGTATTTGCTGATTAATGTATTTATTCCACTGAACGATACTCGATTTATTATGAAGCCATACCCCTACTGTCAGCATCATCACAACTGCAACAATACCGGTTATTCCTTCAATATATTCCCTGCTAGAAGCGGCAACGATTTGCGAAAAAACGATGTTGATAATGACAGCTAGGACTGCACTTGCTAAAATCCCGGCAATCACTCCGGACCAAATCCACTTTTGCTTGGATGATTGCCCCATTTTTTTCAAAAAGGCGATTAACGTTACGACAATTAATAAACCCTCTAAACCCTCACGTAATAATATCAGTGCCGCATCCCAGAAGGAATAATTGGTTTTGCTCATTAACGGAGCAAGGCGCGTGTTAATGTCCTTCACGATATCGGAAGCTTTTTCAGCCTTCACGTTTTTCGAATTTAAGATACTGATTGCGGTAGGAATCTTTGTTTCAATATCACTATATAACTTGCTATCCCTTGTTGAAACATCCCCTTCCACCATTGGCCAGATGGTAAGGAGTTCATTTAATTGGCTGCTAGCTCCTTGATAATCCTTTTCCGAGATTTGCTTTTCTGCTTGGCTTAAAAGGTTCGATACGTCTGTCAGCGAATAATTTCCTTCAGGTTCTTTCGAAGTTTTTCCCGCTAAAAAGTTTTCTACTTCTACTGTTAATTGCTCCGCATTTTGCTTAGCCTTATCCAAATCGGCTGGCTCCTGTGTAATCGCAATTCTAATGAGAGCCGTGTATTTTTCAATATTCCCGTATGCGGCAATGCTCTCATCATGGACGATTTTTTCTGAGGCAGTCCACTCGTTCATTAGTTGTTGGTATTGACCTTTTAAAGCAGCGATATCTTCCTTTTCAATCGAAGCTTTCAGATTGTTAATGAGCGGAAGTAACTGTTTTACCTGTTCTTTTCCTTTTGCCCTATCCGCCGGATTTTGTTCCTGCTCATAAAGCACTACTGCACTTGATAGGGACGAAAGGCTTTTTGAAAGTTTCTCTTTTTCTACATTACTTTCCGTTAGTAATCTTTGAACCTCTGTTAATTCCTGGTCAACCTTTTTGGCCTGTTTGCTGTCAGCGTTCTTAATCGATTTCCATTCCGCTGCGAATTGCTCCATATTTTTGGAGACGACAGCCTGCTCACCATCTTTTGCTTTCATTAAGCTGTCACCAATTAGGACGAATAGTTCATCATGATTTTCAGCAGCCGTTACGGGGTAGGTCAATTGCAGCAGAACAAAAAATGCCGTTAGTAAAACTAAAGACTTAAATAACTTTGTTAATCTTGGCATTACACTCTCTCCTCTGTAAAAGGGAAACCATTAGTTAAAAAGTGTCTCTCCTATAAATCCGCCTTGTTTTGCTCCAGGCAAACAAGCAAAAATGGCACTTCCCCGGTGGGATGTATATTCATTTAATTTATCCATTTTAGCCAACCTATTTTGGATGGGGATAAATTGTTTACTTGGTGTACGCTGGAAACATAGGAATAGCAGGCCTGCATCAAAGCTTCCTGTTTTTACATCCATCCCATCGGAGTAGGAATAGGCGCGGCGCAGAATCTTTTGCGAACCATCCCCATGTGACAATCGGGTATGTGAATCAACAGGTATGCTATATTCACCTTGTTCATTTTTCTTTTTCAAATCTAATGTCTCAAATTCATCTTTTTGTCCAAGTGGTGCTCCGCTGTCACGATAGCGGCCAAAGGTTTTCTCCTGCTCTTTTAATGTCGAACGATCCCATACTTCGATAAACATTTGAATTCGGCGGACTACTAGGTAACTTCCGTTCACCAGCCAATTTGGCCCATCCCCAGGCTGCACCCAGACCTGTTCATTCATTTGGTTTTCATTGTTCACATCTGAGTTGGCTGAACCGTCTTTAAAGCCAAACAAATTCCTTGGTGTCGCCTCTTTAGGATCTGCTTGTTTCGTTCGCTGAAAACCGGTTTGTGCCCAGCGAAGTGTCGCCTTTCCACGTGCGATTCGAATCAAATTCCGGACAGCATGAAAGGCTACCTGTAAATCATCTGCACAGGCTTGTATACATAAATCGCCGCCTGTCCATGCTTCTTCCAGCGCATCCAGTGGAAATTTTGGAAGATCAACTAATTCCTTCGGCTGCTTTTGCTTTAATCCAAAGCGATCTTGGTTGTCTTTTACGAACAGATTTGGGCCAACGCCAAAGGTGATGGTTAAATTCGATGATGATAAACCGTCTGCTTCACCTGTATCCTTTGGAGGGAGAAACTCATTACTGGAAAGCTCTCCAACAGGCTTTCCTTCAGATAACAAGGCAGAAGCTGTCGTCCAATCCTTGAATAGCTTCACTAAATCCTCTTTTTTCGATGTTGTCACATCCAAGGAAACAAAATAAACATGATTCTGTGTTTTCGTGGTGATTCCGCCTTGATGTTTCCCATAAAAAGGAATGATATCCTTTTTATCAGTGGCAGCAGCATTCCCTTCTTTAAGCGAAAGTAAACCGCCGAGGCCCGATGCACCGAGAATTACCCCGACACCGCCCACACCGGCAGTTTTTAAGATATCTCTTCTTGAAATCTTTGCTCCATTAATGGCAAGATCTTTTTGGGTGTTTGTATGCTTTGTCAATTAAGACGCCTCCGTAACCATGCCTAGTTGGGATAGCGGTTCTGCAAGTGCATCAATCGCCTGGCTAAGCTCTTTCACTTGTGCTTCCGTTAATTCTGTATAAAGCTTATAGCCATCACCATTTTTCTGCTGGTTCAATAAACTATAAATCTCATCAAAACGTGTTTGAATTTCCTTTGATAGTTCTTTATCTTTTTTCTCTAGTTCCTGATTTAACAGCTGATAAATCTTTTCCGCGCCCTCTACGTTCGCTGCAAAATCATATAAATCGGTATGGGAATAACGATCCTCTTCTCCTGTCACTTTTGATGTTGATACCTCATTTAAAAGGTCCACTGCCCCTGTAATTAATAAATCTGGTGTAACCTCGACCGTATCTACTTTGGCTCTGAGCAGATTAACATCTTTCATTAGCTGATCGGCATATTGCTCATATCCCTTTGTTGTGTTATCCACCCATAATCCTTTTTCAATTCGGTGATACCCGCCCCATTCTTCCTCAGGGACATCCCCCTCACGTGCATCAATTTTCGGATCAAGATCCCCAAATACTTCTGCAATCGGTTCAGCACGCTCATAGTGCATCCTAGCTGGTCCATATAGAGCCTTTGCTTGCTCGATATCTCCATTTTTAACAGCTGTCGTAAATGCTTCTGTTGCCTTTACAAATTCTTCAATTTCGCCAATAGCATATTCGCGGTAAGCTTCTGTTACCCCATCAAGAGCTTTTGTTGCTGTATTTTTTGTTTCTTTCACCTTTTCAGTTGAAGTAGTTTTGTCCGTATTTGCACAACCAAATAAAAGACTGCTAGAAAACAATAAAATTCCTGATACTTTTAGTAGTTTCATATGTAAATAGTTCCTCCAATAAAATTAATAATGATAATCATTTTCATTAACCATAATAACATTAATTGAGAGGAATTTTCAATTATAATAAAAAAAGACCTTCCAATAAGCTTGGAAAGTCTGCGAGTTTATTTGATTAACGAATGTTTAAACGCATAGATAACCGCTTGTGTCCTGTCTTGGACGTTAAGCTTACTTAAAATATTGCTGACATGGGTTTTGACGGTTTTCAAGGCGATGTATAATTCATCGGCAATATCCTGATTGGTTTTGCCCTCGGCCATTAAGAGTAATATTTCCAGTTCGCGGCTAGTTAGGTCTTCATGTGGCAGATGAGTATTCTTTTGGCGCATTTTCACCATCATTTTTCCGGTTACTTCCGGCTCAAGGACCGATTGTCCATGGTATGTAGCGCGGACAGCATTGGCGATTTCACCTGCTTTAGAGGTCTTCAGCATATAGCTGGTTGCTCCGGCTTCAAGCGCAGGATATACCTTTTCATCGTCCAAAAAGCTCGTTACGATAATGACCTTTGCTTCAGGCCATTGTTCAATTATTTGCCTTGTCGCTTCAATCCCATCCATCTCTTTCATCACCAAATCCATTAAAATGATATCAGGGCGAAGTTCTAGGGCTAGCTCGACACCTTTTTTTCCATCATCCGCTTCACCTACGACTTCAATGTCTGGCTGCGCCGATAAATAAGAAGAAACCCCGATTCTTACCATTTCATGGTCGTCCACAAATAATACTCTAATCATTGGCACCCTCTCCATTAACCATCACCGGAACTTTCACTTCCAGCCTTGTTCCTTTATTTTTAACGCTTATCACTTTTAATGTCGCGCCCACTTCAACGGCCCGCTCATGCATATTTTGCATGCCATAGGAACCCGCTTTCATTTCGTTTACTTCAAAACCGATTCCATCATCGACAATCCTTAAGATAACAAGGTCATCTCTTTTAACCATTAGAACCTCGAGTTTACTTGCTTTTGAATGCCTTAAGGTGTTCGACACAGACTCTTGAAGGATACGAAAAAGGTGATCTTCTACCCCTTTATCTAATGGGAAAGCTTCCACCTTCCATTTAATATCCATTGTTACCTTTTGTGATAATTCGATTAAAAGCTCTTCAATTCCTTCTTGCAGCGTTTTATTTTTTAAGGCAACTGGCCGCAAGTGTAAAAGGAGGGCACGCATTTCGAGCTGTGATTGGTGTATCATCTCTTCTACTAGCTTTAGCTGTTTTGCTTCCCGGTCCGTTTCTGACTGCTGTTTTGTTTCATTGATAGCTGACATCATCATCGATGCGGCAAATAATTGCTGACTTACAGAATCATGCAACTCACGAGCAAGACGGTTCCGTTCCTGCTCGATAATTTCCTGAATTCTCTCTTCTTGATCTTCAACTTTTTCAGTTGCTAATCGTTGTGAAAGCTTTGCCTGCTCAGTCATTTGTTTGCCAATTTTCTCGATACGCTCGGCAATCATTTGCATTTCTGTGACAGGCGGTTTCTCTTTCACATCCAATTGTCTTCCTTCCTCCAATTGGTGCAAAGCATGTTCAATAGAAAGAAATTGCTTTCGCCAAAAAAGGCCAGAAGCCCCGCCTGACAGAATTCCTACCGCAATGCTAAAGACAGGAATAAAAATAATAATGGGAATATCCATGACATTCCGATCCCATAATTCTGACCAGTTGTTTAATGGGAAAACAAAAATAAAAACGGCCCCAACAATGATGGCAATAAGTGAGGAAAAGCCGACGCTCCAAACAATTTGACGCCCAGTCGTACTCATATGCGGCTCACCTCTAAATTTCCCACAACAAGCGAAGTGAAAATTTTCACTTTTTGCTCGGACTGATCATAGTCTGGTGTTTTTAGCTGGAACACTTGATTGAAAATCTTGGATTCATGGCTGCCGAAAACGGTTGTCGAACCGACTACACAGGAATGATGGATACTTACATCAATTTCATATGGGACAAGGATCTGGACATTTCCGATGATATTTCGAATAAAAATCACTGTTTCACCCTTTGGCAGCATCGTATAACTGAGATCAATGATGGTATCACCAATTCCAGCCTGAATGTTTACATCCTTCCATTCATATACGCCGACAGGAGTTTTTTGTTGGCCTAAGAAGATATTTCCAAACAACGGCTCCGATTTAATTAATGTTTCTTCTTTCTGCGTTGGTTCTGGTGTGGTAATATCCGGTAAAATCTTCTTTGGCTGCTTTTTAGATGTTAAAAATTGAATGAAAAAGTGCAGTAAAATAGCTATCAATAAAAACTTGAAGGTCATCATATTGACAATACTAAGGCCAAAGAAGATAATCCCACCGATAAAAAGGATTTTTCCAAACCTTTTACCTGTCCTTTTTCGACCTAGATAAATCATTCCACCAGAAATAAAAAGAGAGAATATAAGCCCTTGGTTGAAAAATAAAATCTCGAGGACCAGAATGACAATACCAATCAAAATCAGCCATCCAATATAATCATGTTTTCTATTTTTAAACATTGGCTCACCCTCCCTTTTTAATTTATTTAGATTTTTATACATAATATTTTTAATGATATGGGTAAAAGGCGCAGAAATACTACGCCTTCTATTGTCCAGCTCCAGCGCCTAGGGGCTCGGGGTCATAAGCCAATCCGTCAAGAAGGTTAAAGTGCAACCTTCTCGCCGGCTCGTCTTATGCCTGTTGCCCCTGTGCAAGGCGCTTCCGCTTTTCTTATAGAATACCATCTTTTCTTACTAAATGGACTTGCTTTCTTCCAATTTTATTTCTTTTTCTATTTGAGCAATCCTTGAATCAATCGTATTGCGGTAAAAAGAGCTATTCACTTGATGTTCTAAGCGGTCCAGGTAGTTTTCAATATCCTTAAATTTAGAGTATGATTTATCTGAATAAGTATTGGAATCAAGAACCTGATTTATACGAAGATTTGCACGAGTGACATTTTCACGGCCCATTAATTCCATCCGTCTTAGGTTCATGTCCTTAAGTTTATGCTTCATTTCTTCATATTTTCTTTCTAAATCCCCTAGCTGCGCCTTTGTTTGTTCTAGTGACGCACTTAAGCGGCTGGCACGTTCCGCATATTGCTGATGTTCTGCTGAGGCAAATTGATATAGCTCAGTTTCCCCAGCTTTAGAAGCAACTTCTGCTTGATACTTTCTTTTTTCAGCTAACTCTACTGCTTGGTGGTACTCTCTCGTAAATTCATCCTTCAATGTATATTGACGTTCCAAAAGCTTTCTTACCTTCTCTGTTTCTTGCTCACATTGACGGAGGTACTGATTAAGCAAGGCGATTGGATTTTGTTTTTCTTTTTTATCAAGTGCCTCATGTAAGTCAGCAGTAATAGTATTTTTAATTCTTGTAAATAGGTTTGTCATTGTAATTCTCTCCTTTTATTTTAATATTTGTTCAATTCATTCCACTGTTTTTCAAAATTAACGAATGGGTCAGATTCTTCTTTAATTTTAGTATGTTTGTTCTCGTTCCATTTTTTATAAACGAGGTAAAGCACATAGGCTGCTACAACGCCAATGATGGCTGGTGCGTTATGGATGGAAGCCATTAGGACGATGAACCCGATGATCCCAAGACCAATTTTTCCACCTGTAGATTCAGCTTTTAAAAACTGTTTGAATATGAAGTACAGGAGTAATAGACTAACGAGTAAACCCACCATTGGACCAATTGTTGAAAGCAAGATAACAGATGCAATTCCTCCTGCTACCAGTAATCCAAATTTTTTCATTTTATTTTCACTCCTTTCTTTTCTTGTTTTCATCTTACCTTTTTCCAAAGCTTTTCATAATTGCGCTAGAGCTTGATTTTTATATCAGTCTCTAGACGTAGAAAGGGTCAGTCTCTAAAGCATAAAGCTTTGAAACTGACCCATTCGCCCATTATTTAGATATAAACATCTGTACCCAGTAGTATCTTTGTGAGCCGCCACTTGCATAGCCAACACCTATATAGGTGGAATTCGTACTTAAAATATTTGCTCGATGACCAGAGCTATTCATCCAAGCTTGAACCACTGATGCAGGTGTAGTTTGCCCTGCAGCAATGTTTTCAGCTGCAGAACGATAGGTAATCCCAAAGTTTTTCATCATATCAAACGGACTTCCATAGGTTGGACTTGTATGACTAAAATAATTTTTATCGCGCATATCCATTGCCTTATAGCGGGCCACCCTTGAAAGCTCCCAATCTGGAGTTAATGGTTTTAAACCATTTTTGGCCCGCTCCTGATTGGTTAAGGAAATGACCTGACTTTCAATCGATTTAATCCCGCCTAAATCGGGAATGTTTACCTTTTGACCAGGATAAATCAAGTTGGGATTTTTAAATTGCGGGTTTGCTTGAATAATCTCAGTAATCCCTACCTGATATTTGACGGCAATTTTCCAAAGTGAGTCCCCAGGCTGAACAGTGTAAATTTGTTGGGCAGAAGACAGGCTTGGAATACTAAAAAGAGATAGTATGAACAAAAAACTAAACCAAAAAGATTTTTTCATTTTTTCGCCTCCTCCGAATATATAATTTTGATTTCAAGCTCAAAATATACAAGGAACAACAAATAAAATTTAGCTGTCCATTGACGGAGATAACATATTCGGATTTGTGGAGGAACCAGTATGAAAGACATTTCATGGATGACCTATATCATGTTAATTTTAGCAAGCTATCGTTTAACCCATTTAATTGTTTTTGATAAAATCACCGAATTTATCCGCAAACCTTTTATGAAAAAGGTAAACGTGGAAACGGATAGCGGTACTGAAACTAAGGAAATCCCTGCATCAATGTTTGGTTATCTGTTGAAATGTTATTGGTGTGCCGGTGTATGGAGCGCTATTTTATTAGGCGGTGCATATCTGCTTTTTCCCAAGATTACCTTTGTGTTTATTTTGATTTTCTCAATTGCCGGCGGCCAGTCGATTATTGAAACCTTTGTGGGCGTCAATATTAAAAAGGTCGATTATTATTCAGAACAAAAGAAAAAAAACTAATATCGGAATCTAGGAAAAATTAATCCCCCTGATGCATATACCTTTAAAAAGCGTAATTTAACACTACGCTTAAAAAAGGGGGATTAATGATGACTCTTCTTTTGTGGACCATTACTCTCGGCTTTTTGATTTGTCTTGGTTGTGTTGGCTGGGTTATTTTTCATTTCTTAAATGAAGCACTTGATTCAGAGGATGCTACACGAATTGATAAAATAAACACCGATAATGAACAGATTTCGTCAGAACCCTGAAAAAACAGGGTTCTTTTAGTTGTTCCAGATATTAATATTCTTCCTCCATGACATTAATTTTTCATTTTGGGAAAAATTAAACATGTGATTATTTTGAAGCTGGAGGAGTACATATGAATACAACTGAAAAAAACCATCAATTTCCCAAAACGTATTGGCGCGAGATTGAATTACCCACTTTTGAAAAATTAAACGAAGATATAGCAGTTGATGTAGCGGTTGTAGGAGCAGGAATAACAGGCATTACAGCTGCCTATTTACTGTCTAAGGAAGGGCTAAAGGTAGCTATTTTAGAAGCCGGCGGTGTCCTAAATGGGACAACTGGACATACAACTGCAAAATTAACTGCACAGCATGGCATTATTTATGATGAATTTATTAATCATTTTGGAAAAGAAAAGGCAAAACTTTATTTTGATTCCCATATGAATGCCATTCAATTTGTTGAAAGTAAAGTAAAGGAGAATGGAATTGAATGTGACTTCAGCAAGGAAGATGCTTATGTTTATGCAACAACAGATCAATACGTAGATAAGCTTCAAACGGAATGGGAAGCTTACAAGAGTCTAGAAATTGACGGAGCCTTAAAAGATACGATTCCATTTAATATCCCAGCGAAAGCTGCCCTCTTGATGCGTAATCAAGCACAATATCACCCGCTAAAATTCTTAAAATCACTTTT
This sequence comes from Neobacillus sp. WH10, assembly GCF_030123405.1. Classification (GTDB taxonomy): domain Bacteria; phylum Bacillota; class Bacilli; order Bacillales; family Cytobacillaceae; genus Neobacillus. The sequence goes on along the minus strand of NZ_CP126110.1, from coordinate 1,306,304 downwards.
GGATGATGCCATTAAAGCAGGGTGTACTGTTTATGAAAATACAGTCGCTGAAGACATTGAAGATGATGATACAGAACCAAAAGTGGTTACAAAGTCAGGTCATAGGGTGACATGCAAGCATGTCATTATTGCAACTCATTTCCCTTTTTATGATAAACCTGGGCTTTATTTTGCAAGAATGTACGCAGATAGGTCCTATGCCATTGGAATAAAAACAGATAAAGACTATCCTGGCGGCATCTATATCAGTGCTGACAGCCCGACCCGATCCATCCGCTATACACCGTATAATGGTGAAAAGCTGCTAATACTCGGCGGAGATAACCATAAAACAGGACAGGGAATCGACACATTGAAGCATTATGAAGCACTGCAAACATTCGCAGAGGAAGTCTTTGGATTGAAAGAATATCATTATCGCTGGTCTGCCCAAGATATGGTTACATTAGACAAGATTCCATATATCGGTCCATATACCGCAGGTCGTGAGAATATTCTCGTGGCCACAGGCTATAAAAAATGGGGAATGACAACAGGAATTCTCGCGGGACACTTATTAACCGATTATGTGATGGACCGGAACAATCCTTACAAAGAACTCTATTCACCGTCACGGTTCCAAGCTGATCCAGCTTTAAAAAGTGTCATAACAACCAATGCAGACGTTGCCAAACACTTGATTAAAGGCAAGCTTGAAATTGTCGAAATGAATCCAGAAGATTTACAAGACGGTGAAGGATCTGTCGTTATGTATAATGGAAAAAGGGCGGGAGCTTATAAGGACAAGAGTGGTAAACTTTTTATAGTTGACACCACCTGTCAACATCTCGGTTGTGAATGTGAATGGAATCGCGCTGAAAAGTCATGGGATTGCCCATGCCATGGTTCACGGTATTCCTATTCTGGCGATGTGATTGAGGGTCCAACGAATAAACCATTAGAATTGCTTAAGGAAGAGTAAAATTGCGGGTTGGATAAGAGTCTTTTTAAAGGAAAGCAACGTAATTTTGGATGAAACGAACAAATAATTAGTTGATATGGGAAATTTTTTGATGATATGAATACATTTATCGGGGATATGAACAAATTCCTAATGGATATGAACAATTTTTGGGGGATATGAACACATTCCTAATAGATATGAACAAATTTATCGGAGTTATGAACAAATTCCTAATGGATATGAACAATTTTTGGGAGATATGATCACATTCCTAATAGTTATGAACAAATTTATCGGAGTTATGAACACATTCCTAATAGATATGAACAAATTCCTAATAGATATGAACAATTTTTGGGAGATATGAACACATTCCTAATAGATATGAACAAATTTATCGGAGTTATGAACACATTCCTAATGAATTTAAATAAATCCTTAATTTGAGCTACTTCTTACAAAACGAAACGCCTCCTTGCTTTTTCAGGAGGCGTTTCTTGATTTATTTACTATTCGGACGATTTCGTTTTAAATCCTGCCCGGTTGTAAATTCAACCAGTCCAGTGCTTTCCTTCATTGGCTTTTTCGTATTGTTGTTGCGCTGGGCATTGGCATTACCTAGTTTCTTTCTTCCCACACATACCAACTCCTTTTTGAGAAATTCATTGATAGTATGGATGAATTCAAGAAAACTTATTCTATGACGGGTGGCTTACGGTAGCCTGTCATTTGTTCAAAGGCATACGCTATTTGGATTAAAAGCGGTTCACTATAAGCGGTTCCTGCAAAGGTAATCCCCACTGGCTCTCCTTCAGAGGTATAGCCAGCCGGAACAGCAATTGTTGGATAACCTGCTTTGGCACTAATATGTGAGCCTTCATCGCTTGGAAAAACAATTGTATCCAAATCATATGTTTCTAAAGCAAAATCAATCCCTTGCATTGTCGAATGATAAAGGTCGAATTCCAATGCTTCGATATAAACAGCTTCCGTTAAAGAACCGCTCGTTTTTTCTGATGCAAGCAGTACGGACTGACCATACTTTAGCATATTTTCTTCATTTTTATTATTAAACTCAATTAGATCTGCTAAAGTTCTAACGGGTATGGATGGGTGGAGGCCATTCAAATATAAGTTTAAGTCCGATTTAAATTCATATGTTAACACATCATACTTCCATTCTGCTTTAGCAGCAGGGATTTCAATTTGCTCAATGACTTCTGCTCCTGACGATTTCAGCACTTCCAAAGCTGCCGCCACAACCTTTTGTTTTTCCTTACTTAAAAGCTCCATAAATCCATCTAAAGCGATTCCGATTCTTTTTCCCTTCAGTCCATCCTTTTTAAGAAATTCAGTAAAATCAAAATCACTAAACGGGTTTGTCCCGGTAATGGGATCAAGTTCATCTTTTCCACACAGTGCATTTAACAGAATTGCTGCATCCTCAACCGTCCTTGCCATCGGCCCAGCAGTATCCTGAGTATGGGCGATAGGGATAATTCCTCTGCGGCTAATTAGACCAACGGTTGGTTTAATTCCTACTAACGAATTTTGGCAGGATGGATTTAGAATCGAGCCCGAGGTTTCTGTCCCGATAGCGGCTGCGGCAAAATTGGCTGCAATTGCCGCTCCTGAACCTGAACTGGAGCCGCCGACATCAAATTTTCCCAGACCATACGGATTCAGAACTTGGCCGCCTCTTGAACTATAGCCGCTTTTCATGCCAATCGCCATGAAATTTGCCCATTCAGTCATATTCGTCTTCCCGAGAATAACAGCGCCAGCTTTTCGTAATTGCTCTGCAACAAACGAATCCTTAAGGGCAATAGAATTTTTTAAAGCAAGCGACCCGGCACTTGTATGCATTTTGTCAAAGGTGTCAATATTATCTTTTATTAAAATCGGTATTCCGTGCAACTTGCTGCGTTTTCCCGTTTCTTTCCGTTCTACGTCAAGCGCTTCCGCTATTTGAAGGGCATCAGGATTCACTTCAAGGATTGAATGCAGGTCTTTATCGAAACGTGAAATTCTATGTAAATACATTAAGACCAGTTCTTTAGATGTAAGCTCGCCACAATCCAATTTTTGTTGAATTTCGCTGATTGTTACCTCCTCAAGCCATTCATCGAGATATTTGATTAATTTTGGATTTTCCATTGTTACTCCCCCCATTTCTCAGTTACAAATTCTAGAGAGAAACTGGAAATCCTTTTTGACAAATGCAAAAAAGCAGTGGGAGGGGCCCCACTGCTTTCATTTTTTCAGTTTTTGTTTTCTTTGTTCTTCAGGAACAATTTGTCCTTGATAAAAAACTCTTTTATTAAGCGAGACGTTTAACTCACGACAATAGCGCTTAAGTTCACGTTCTTCGCGTTCAGTTACAAGGGAGATAATCGTACCATTAGCGCCCATTCTCCCTGTTCTTCCTGCTCTGTGCACATATTGGGAGATGTCCTTTGGGAAGTCAATCTGAACCACATGTGTAACCCCTTGAATATCAAGGCCACGTGCCGCAATATCTGTGGCAATCAACATTTTTATTTTACCATCGCGGAAAGCCTTTAATGTTTCCTGACGATCTAGCTTCTTCATGTCACTATGCAGGACCCCGATTGATAACTCTTTAAAAAGCATTTTTTCTTTAAAGACTTGAATCTCTCCGATGTCATTTATAAATGCGAGCGTTTTACTATTCTCTAAGCGGGCAATTTTTTCAAGCAGTTTAATTTTATCCCTTGGTTCACATGAAAAATATATATGCTCTACTTCTCCCGATGAAGCCATTTCATCTTTTTCAATTCTTAGTACTTCAGGTTTGTTTGTCATTTCTTTTGCCAGCTTTTCTGTCGCTGGTTTCATCGTTGCCGAAAATAATACGACTTGGCGGTCATTCAAGGTCGCTTTCACAATGTTTTGGACAGTGTGTAAATGCTCAGGGATCAAAAGCTGATCACCCTCATCAAGAACGACTGTTTTTACTTCATGCATTTTAACTTTTTTCTGCTTAATTAGTTCTAACAATCTGCCAGGTGTTGCAAAAATAACATGGGGGCGCTTTTTTAATTTTTCTAGTTGCCGTTTTAAGTTTGCCCCGCCAATAATCGACGTGCCCCTTATTCCGCTTCCTTCCGACCATTTTTGAAATTCTTGATAGACCTGCATGACTAGCTCTTGTGAAGAGGCGAGCACTACTGCTTGTAGGGACTGCGCATTCATCTCGATTTTATTTAATACTGGAAGTAAATAAGCGAGTGTCTTTCCTGTACCTGTCGGTGATTCGGCAATTAGATCTTTGCCTTCTGAAATTAGTGGGATTGCGGCTTCTTGAATCGAAGTCGGTTGTTGAAACCCTGATTTTTCCCACGCTTCCTGTAAAAATGGCTTTAACGTATTTAACATGTTGTACTCCTTATATCATTTTTCTTATTATTTGTTTTTCGATATCGTATTGATACTATCGTAATAATCTTTGGGTGTCTAGATGGGATCATGTTGAAGTATTGATGTAGAGGATAATCCAGATCGTGTGATATACAAGGACAGAGAGGTAAAGAACACAGGTGGAGGCGATGAGCTTTCTAATCCATCCTTTCAAAGGTCGATAATAAAACAAACTAAGCAGGAGAAGAGGCAGAACTATTTTTATCATATAAAAATAGGACCAGCTTTGTTCAATGACAAGCTTCATCATCGGGTTCCCTTCTTCAACGAAACCTGAAGCAATCCCGAAATGGGTCAAGACAGCGTCCAATACACCGGCAAATAACAGGAATAAGCAGAGTCTCATGGTTCCTCCTTTAAAAATTTTTTACTACCTATAACAATTGTTGCTCTTAATTTTGTACGCTAACTCATTCTTTATTTAAAAACAAAAAGAGAACATTTAAGTCCGCTTGTAACTGAGCCTTTAATTCAATTTACATAAAGGCATCCTCGAATTTACTTTCCTGTTTGTTCTCCAAAATATTTCTTCCCTTTTTTGGTTATTATTTTACCGGGAGGAAAAATTATTACTGTCGTAGATATTGCTATATCATTATTTATTATAACGAACTTAAATGTTCTTAATAAAGTATTTTTTATAAAAAAAACTGCTCCCTGCGAGCAGCATTTGTTAATCAAACGTTCGCAGTGTCCATTTATAAAGATTACGATTAATTTCCTCTGATTGAATGATATTTTCATTAAAGGTGATTAACATTTTTCCACTTCCGGACAATATCTTTATTTTTTCAATACCTTGGGTTCTTTGTATCTGTCTTTTAATTCTCCCGATACAACCTGTGCAGGCAACATCATTCAATGCCAGTTCCATCATACTCATCCTCACTAAACTCCTCTCAAGAAAATAATAATTTTTCTACAAAGGAATGACCAAATTTGATACATTGTTCTATTCCCGTTTCAGTTGGTGAAAGGTCGATTTTTAAACCCTCAAGCACGATATCAGCACCCAATTCCGCAAGCTTTTTCGCTAAAATATCAACCGCACCCCCGTGATGCTCATACGAAGAATCGCATGAGCCAAAAGCAGCTGCTATTTTCCCCGTTAAATTTAATTGGTCCATTTCATGATAAAAATCAAGATACTCATCCGGCAGCTCGCCATCTCCCCAGGTATAGGCACCCAACAATATACCATCGTAATCTTGAAGATCTGTTACATCTACTTCTAAAATATCCTTTATCGTTACAGAACCGTCGGTCTTTTGAATGCCTTCTCCAATAAGGTTGGCTATTTCTTCAGTATTCCCTGTCATACTTGAATAAACGATTAAACAGGATGCATTCATGGTGAAATCACCTCATGTTTTTCTTTCATTTTAATGGGAATCATTCTCATTAACCTTGATCTGTATCAAGAAAAGGAAAGAATTGATACAAATCACTACTTAAATTTTCATAAGCAGATAATATTAAACTTATAGATTATCGGAAAGGAGTTGGGAGAATGAGCTGTGACCATTGTTGTTCTTATCCATCTTCATGTATCACATCTGTTCCCGTTTTCAAAGGGATGAAAGAAGCGGACCTTCAACTATTACAAAAAGTAACAAGGAGCAGCCACTTTTTAAAAGGGGAGATTATTTTTCGAGAAGGGGAACGTTCCGAAACGCTATTTGTTGTGAATGAAGGTCTGATTAAACTAACTAAAATGTCTGCAGAAGGAAAGGAACACATTGTCCGCTTGTTGTTTCCAGGGGATTTCTTTGGATTATTTTCATTACTGAAGAGCGAAAAACATTATCTAAATACGGAAGCTATTGGGGGATCACCTACGCTGATTTGCTATATCGAGAAAAAGGATTTTCTGAAGACGATGGAGGATAACGCTGATTTATCCTTCCGTTTTTTACTGACAGTTAATGACCGTTTGTATGAAGCGGATGAGTCGGTTGGATTCTTGAGTTTAATGGAGGTGGAACAGCGACTGGCAAGGGCTCTTATTCTTTTTCATGATAAATTGAACGCAAGGAACGGAACCTTTACGTTGCCCATAACGAAAAAGGATTTAGCCAGCTATATTGGAACAACTCCAGAATCAGTAAGTAGAAAGCTCTTATCGTTTAAGTCACAAAAACTGATTACAATCGATGGACGCAGAAAAATACAAATTCTAGAGTTGGACCAACTTAAACAAATGGCGGAAATGAATTAAAACACATCTAATTTTACAGCCATATGTCTAAAATGCATAGGTTCGATTTCATTGACAATCACGTTCATTCCAAATGATTGCAAATTTGCGATTAACGGCTCCCCTCGATGCGGTATATAAATTTCGAAAATAGTTCCTACTGGTGCAGCTTTTAGAGAGTTTAATATTTCCCGACGTGGATGCTCCCCCTTTTGCATAAGTTTCAGCTATTGAAAGCACCAAACATGTGAAAGAAAATACTGGGGTGCTTTCGAAAAAGACAAAGACTGCCGAACCCTCATTTAAGGACTACGTTCTTCCAGTTTCTGTAGGTCTTGTATTCCTCATCGTCTTCGGAAGCTACTGGCTCATATACAAACGCAAGCATATCTAATGTTTATGGTGCCTGACACCATATCTACCTCTGCCGTAGTACAAATGATGCCTGACACCCTACCATTGTCTTAGGATGGCGCGGACGGGGCTGCCGTCTCCTTCGACTAGTGGCAACGGCAGGGCGATTAATTCGTAATCTCCCGGTTCGATTCCTTCTAGCATTAGTGATTCTAAAATGTGAATCCCATTATCATACAAGCTGTGATGTGCTGGCAGCTCCTTACTGTCAATCGGATCTACAGACGGAACATCTAGACCAATAAGCTTAACCCCTTTACTAGCCAATAATGGCGCCAGGTCTGGCTCAATATATGGGATTTTCTCAGGGAATTCGGCTGGATTTTGCCAGGCAAGTGTTCTAAATAACACCCTTTTACACCCATCAATATCAATGCCGTTCAAATCTGCTGCACTAATACTTTCCTTACCAATCATATTTAGGACTCTCGCAGGGCCGATGTAAAGACTAAGATCCAGTTCAATGATTCGTTTTCCATCGTTATCAAAATGAAAAGGAGCATCCACATGTGTTCCCGTGTGAGTACTTAATTCGAGCCTTCCAACATTTACTGAACCGCTTTCTTCCATAGGCCATGAGACCTCGAATTGAAAAGGGGTATCACCCGGCCAAACCGGCATTCCATTTTCCAGTTTTCTAGAAATATCGAATATCCTCATCCTCTTTCCCTCCTAAAACAATCATATTATGCTTTTTCTCATTATTTCATATTGTCCCAATCTTTTTCCATTATTTTTTTTGGAAATCGATATATAGAATCTCAAACTAAAAAAGACAGGAGAGTGGACTCCTGCCAATTCATTGAATCGCTCCTAAAATTCACCACTATAATAAATAATCCCCTCTTTTAATTCATTAAATGGTATAAAAAAAAGAGACAAAAAGGGCCGTAGCCTTACTTTGTCTCTTTTTCCAATATCGATGTTCCTGCAGGTTAAATCTGACTTAAAATGGTTCCTTAATATTGTATTTTCGGAGAATGGTTTCTATTTTCATTCCTTTGCTAATATCACCTTTTGCCTTTACCTTCCCTGTCATTAATGCAACGGCACCACTTTGTTTTCCTAAAACAAATTTCTTGAAGTTATCATATGATAATGCCATCGTTACATCAGGAGTAGCTTCTACTCCTTCCTTAATCGTTAGTTTATCATTCTGAAAATAATGCTGGTACGTACCCGTCTCCTCACCGTGTACATCATATTGAACAATCGCGTTAAACCCTTTAATTGGCGCGGGATTTTCATTAAAAATCTCCTCAATTCTTTCCATTAGGTCTGATAACGAGTATTCGTTAATTGCTTTTGCCATTAATAACTCCCCCCTCATTAGTAGAAACTGGTATTTCATCTAAATCAATGATACTAATACGTATCCGTATTTTTCAATGAAAAATTTTTGAACTTTTTTGACTTCTCCTTAAAAACCATCCGTTAATTAGCTAAATTCACGAAAGCTCCAATTACAATTCGATTAAGAAGACGGGCAATTTCATCAAAATTGACTTTTTGGCCGCTCGTTTCGTTATAATTTTGAACAACCACTTCGTTGATGGCTCCTACCATTGCCTGCGATACGACACACATATCCGATTCGGAAACCGTTTCAGGCAACAACCCCTGTACAGTTTGAAAAATAAGTTGGGCAAAACGGCGATGGGCCTCATTCCTTACTTTTTCCACCTCTTTTGAAACACCAACTGATTCTACCAACATTAAATTTGCGGCCTTAATATCAGTAAAACAAATTTCGATATAACGGCGAATCCCTACATAGGCTTTGTAAGCATTTCTAGGTTCTTGTTCACTTGCCCTTCTAACCTCCTCAAGTATTTCCGAAGCTACCAAATTCAATAGCTCAGCCATTAATTCCTCTTTACTAGAGAAGTATTGGTAAAAGGTTGTTTTAGAAACCCTCGCCATTTCAACAATATCCAGAACGGAGGTTTTTTTAAAGCCTTCATTGGTAAAAAGAAAAAGTCCCGAATAAAGAATTTTTTCCTTTGCTTCTATCGGCATTTCCTTTAAAAATAGCATCCTAATCAGTCCAATCATATTAGTACGAAAACATATTTGTTTAAATTTTATAAGAATTGAATAGGTTTCACAAGAAACCTATTCAAAAGAATGCAACCAACTTGATGCTGCAAATGGAACAATTAATTCTAATGACCGATGTACCGTGCATTTGGAATCAATTCTTTCCATTCTTGATAGGAAATGATAGTATCCCAGTGTCCTGTTATTTTTGCAATACCAATGACAACGAAAAACAGAACGAAGAAGGTAACAGGAACGAACCATTTATTAACCTTTTTATTAGCAACCGTCATGTTCAATGTATCCTTTACGGGGCATGCTTCCACACATGACATACAGGCTGAACAATTGAGTGAATTTACTTTTTCAGCCTTATGAACCTTCAATCTTTGCGGACAAACCTTTGTACACATTTCACAGTTCGTACAGGTATCTTCATTTCGCTCTATTTTGGTAACTCTAAAGATAGAACCAAGACCAATCAATGCACCGTACGGGCAAAGGAACCGGCACCAAAAGTTTCTGAAGAATAATGATAGAATAAAGATGACAATTATAAATTTCAACATAAAGCCGCTTATGTTAAGGAATAGTAATAACATTTTTACATCAGAAACTTTATTATAAGGGTCTACAAGGAAGCTCTTTGCGCTGAAGATGTCCATTTGTATAACCATACCCACAAAGAATAACAACAAGACATATTTTATAGGCGTTAAAAACCAAACAAGCCATTGCGGTAATTCAAAGTTCTTTTTAAACAGTTTCCTGCCAAGCCAGCCGACCATTTCACCAGCCGTTCCAACAGGGCAAATCCAGCTACAGAATGATTTACGTAAGAGGATCCCTGCACCAATAAAAAACGAGAGCAGCACAAGTCCTGCCGGATGGATTACATCAAACTCTCCACTCGTCAACCAAACCTTCAGCGCCACTAAAGCACTGATAGGCAGAAATCCTTCTACCGCAGATGGACGTTCGACGAAGGGCGTTTTTCCGTTCGTTTCAAAATGCTGATAAAATTGATAAAATTGCAGACCTACATATAGTAAAAACAACAGAAACACTGCCTGAACGATATACCTTGTGATTTGAACAGGCTTACATTTCAATTGTTTCTTATACCAAGCTTTTGACTTCATACCGTTACCTCCATTCTTTCGTTATCTTAACTATAAATAACGGAAAAAAACGGGTATGTGATTTAAATCAACGAATTAATGCATTTCATAAAGATGTCACATAAGCTCCTTACATGTAAAAACATTGGATTGGTAAAAGCCGATGTCATAAGACAAGTGATAAAGAAGATTCACCGATTAGCGAGTCCTGAAGGAGTAAGACAGAGGAGTAGTCGCAGTATTTCAGCTAAGAAAATTATACTTTCCTATCTAAAAACAAAAAATGCCAGTGGATAGACAGATCCACTGGCATTTTTTTATTTTTCTGCGGCAAAAATTATTTTATTTTGCTTTCGTGCCTCTTCTGTAATGCGGAGGACAATTTCGCTCCATTTTTTTAGCCGATTATACTCCTCATCATTTTTCGTTTCAATGATTTGGGCGATATTTAAACATTCATAGACCATGTTTTGTTCTTCTTGCTCGACACTTAGGATTTGACTTGCTTTTGTGTGGCTGTCAATATATTTAATCTCAGAAATTGGCGCAGCATCTTCAAGGACAAAGGTTCCCGCCTCTCCATGAATCTCACAAGGAAGAACGGAATGAGATATCTTTGAACAAAGAATCGTACAAACGAATTCATTATATTCCAACACAAGCGTCCCGCTTCCATCTACACCGCTTCTTAACATCACTGGGTGATAGGTAACCTTATTCGGATCACCAAACAATCCAACTGCTAAATATAGCGGATAGACACCTAAGTCAACCAGTGCACCACCTGAGTATTGGGCAGAGAAGATATTAGGCTCCTCTCCCTGCAAAAATAAATCATACCGGGAGGAATATTGGATATAAGGAAGCATCGTGCTTCTCAGCTTCCCAGCTAAAGGAAGCTTTTCCTTTAAAATTTTAAAATTAGGTGTATGGATATTTCGAATCGCTTCGAACAAGTAAACTCCATTTTCTTCCGCTGTCCGGTATGCCTCTGCTAATTCAGCTGTATTAGAAAAAATCGGCTTTTCACAGATGACATGTTTTTTATTTTTCAAAAAGGTTAGTGTTTGTTCAAAATGGACAGAATTAGGCGAAGCAATATATACAGCCTGTATTTCTTTGCTTTTCGCCATTTCTGCTAAATCTGAATAAAAATATGGAGCTTTATATTGATCAGCAAGTTTTTTCGCATTCTCCTCTGTTCGTGAGTATACCCCCATTAACTGAAACTGTTTGCTTAGGCTTGCTGCCTGGATAAAGGATTCGGTAATCCACCCTGTTCCAACTGTAGCAAAGTTAATCATTTCACTACCTCTTTCTTTTTATTACTTTCAAGATACCATTTTAGTATTTTTATGCCTCGTTTACCAATGATAAAATTGAAAATTTTTCATAATATGCCTGTTTTGTTCATGAATTGTTGGGAACAATGGAAAAATATCAGTTTTTATGTTATTTATAAGTAATAGAAATGAAGAAAAGCGGATGGCGCTTGCTTATTAGCGAAATAGGAAGACTAATCGATTGGCAAGTAAAACGAAGCAAAGATTAATCTTCCTTAATGCCTACGAAGCAGCCTAGGATAAGACAAGCCGGCAGGAAAGTTGTTCTTCAATATTCTTACACGGGTTGGCTTATGACCGAGCAGATGGCGGCCGGAGCTAGACAATGAAGAAAGAGGTTGAAAATGGTGGATAATCAAACATCAAATTTTATTAAAGATATTATGATAAAAGACTTGGAATCAGGTAAGCACCAGGAGATCATTACTCGTTTCCCACCAGAGCCAAACGGTTATTTACATATTGGACATGCAAAATCGATTATCATCAATTTTGGCTTAGCAGATGAATTTAACGGGAAAACCAATTTACGCTTTGACGATACCAACCCGTTAAAGGAAGATATCGAATATGTAAATTCTATTAAAGAAGACGTAAAATGGCTTGGTTTTGAATGGGATAACTTATTATTTGCCTCCAATTATTTTGAAGAAATGTATAACAAAGCTGTTCTTTTAATTAAAAAAGGTTTAGCATATGTAGACGACTTGTCAGCTGATGAAATCCGTGAATACCGCGGCACACTGACAGAGCCTGGGAAGAATAGCCCATACCGCGACCGAACCGTTGAGGAAAACCTTGATTTATTTTTACGGATGCGGAATGGTGAGTTCGAAAACGGACAAAAGGTCTTGCGGGCAAAAATTGATATGGCCTCACCAAATATTAATTTGCGTGACCCTGTCATTTACCGTATCTCCCATGCTACTCATCATAACACGGGGGATAAATGGTGCATTTATCCAATGTATGCTTTTGCCCATCCACTTGAAGATGCGATTGAGGGTGTTACTCATTCGATTTGTACGATTGAATTTGAGGATCAGCGTCCCCTTTATAATTGGGTTGTGGAACATAGTGAAATGGAGAACACACCACAGCAAATCGAATTTGGCCGCTTAAACGTGTCCAATACTGTTATGAGTAAACGGAAGCTTAAGCAATTGGTAGACGAAGGGTTTGTTGATGGCTGGGATGACCCACGGATGCCAACCATTTCCGGGATGAGAAGAAAAGGGTTCACCCCTGAATCGATTCGGACATTTGTTAGCGAAACAGCTATTACTAAGAACAACAGTACCGTTGATTCGCAAATGCTTGAACACTTTGTCCGTGAAGATTTGAAATTAAAAGCACCACGGACAATGGGTATCCTTAACCCATTAAAAGTAGTTATCACAAATTATCCGGAAGGCCAAATTGAATTGCTTGATGCAGAAATCAATCCAGAAAATCCAGAAATGGGAATACGAAAAATTCCGTTTTCCCGTGAGATTTATATCGAAAAAGATGATTTCATGGAAGAGCCGCCAAAAAAATATTTCCGTCTGTTCCCTGGCAATGAGGTTCGCCTAAAAAATGCATATTTCATTAAATGTAAAGAAATCATTAAGGATGCAAATGGTGAAGTCGTGGAGCTGCGTTGCACATACGATCCAGAAACAAAGAGCGGTACAGGTTTTACTGGCAGAAAAGTAAAAGGAACGATTCATTGGGTAGAAGCAACCCATGCTGTTCCAGCTGAATTTCGTTTATATGAACCGTTAATATTGGATGAAACTGAAGAAGCTGATGAAGAAGGAAAAACATTCCTTGATTATGTTAATCCAAACTCATTGGAAGTGCTGCAAGGCTTTGTCGAACCAAACATGAGAGAAAGCAGACCACAGGAAAAATTCCAATTCTTTAGACACGGCTATTTTAATGTCGATCCAAAAGACACAACAGTTGACAAGCTTGTGTTCAATCGGATTGTTAGTTTAAAAAGCTCATTTAGAATATAAAGAAAACTTGCCGATTTGCGAGCCCCTAAGGGCGAACCCAGAGCGCAGTTGCACTTATACGTTAGGAAAGAATAAATTTGAATTCTTTTCTATTAGCTAATGAAAAAGGGTGTCAGGCACTTTTTGGTGCCTGACACCCTTTTCTTATTCTCTTCAATAACCTGGTACTTCTAAAATGATTTTTGTTCCCTTTCCTGGTGAAGTTTTTATAGTAAGGGTACCGTCAACAGACCGAGCTCTTTCATCCATGCTGAAAAGGCCAACACCAGGCAATTGCTTTTTCGTGTCAAAACCCTTTCCCTGGTCTTCAATCATTACCCTAACCACGTCATCAATCTCTCTTACAGTCACAGCTGCTTCCGATACTTCAGCATATTTTCGGATATTTGTTAATGCCTCTTGAATAATCCGATAAATCGTCAATTCGATACTGATAGTAAGGCGGCGGTTTAATACGCAATCAAAAAAAACATCGATATGGTAATGGTCTGAATAACGGGATAAATAAGAACGGATGGCGGGTACTAGCCCAAGGTCATCTAATACAGATGGACGCAGTTCCCAGGAGATTTCGCGGATTTCTTCAATCAATTGGGCCGCTTCTTTTTGCATCTGGACAAGGAGCGGATGGTCTATTTCAGAAAGCATCCGGTTGATTGTTATCAGGTGACTATAAAGATTTTGACCAATTCCATCATGTAAATTTCTTGATAAGCGCTTTCGTTCTTCTTCCTGCACATCAATGATGGTCGTCATCATTTTTTGTAATTCTTGCTCCACGCGTTTTCTTTCCGTAATTTCGTAGCGAATCGCCAAATATTGATATGGCTTTCCCGTATCAGTTAAAAACGGGACGATCGTTGTATCAACCCAATAATAGGTTCCATCTTTTGCTTGATTACAAATTTCACCTTTCCAAACCTTGCCTGTACCAATCGTTCTCCACATCTCTTTAAAAAATTCTCTAGAATGAAAACCGGAATTAATAATTCGATGATCATGTCCCAAAAGTTCTTCCCGTGAATATTTGGAGATATGACAAAATTGATCGTTCACATATGTAATCATACCCCGTGAATCGGTGATGGCAACAATCGATGATGCATCAAGGGCAAATTTATAATCCATCAGTTCATTTTTGGTTAGCTGAAAATCTGTATCCATTTCCCCATCCCCCACATCACAATAACTGCTCTTTTACTAGTTGTTCCAAGGATAATGCAGATTCTTTTACCTTTTCCTGCTCCTCTTCGGTAAATGAATATTTCACCCTTTTTCCTACGAGCAATACCCCTTTAGGAACAGCATTAAAAAATAATGGAACTGCATAACAGGACACAAGTTTTTCAGCAAGTGCGATTGGATAATCGGTTACTTTTCCCAAAATATCATGCGGAAAGTTGAACATCATCATCGGACTTCCACTTGATATAACTTTTCCGGCAATCCCTTTCCCGTAACGGACCGTTATTCTCTTGTACTTATCATTTAAATTGCCTGTTGCATAATGCCATCTAACATCAGGACCAGATTCATTTTGAATGGCAAGAGCAACAAATTCACTATTTACGGCAGCCATTAACTTGTTGCATAACTCCGTAACCGCTTCCAGTTCTTTAATTACTTTCATCCCAGGTCATTCTCCTTAAATACCATAACCTAATAACCCCTTTTTAACGGCATATTCCACCAACTCGGGCCGGGTTTTCATTTGTAGTTTTTCCATCAAATTTCCTTTATGGGTTTCTACAGTTTTTACACTAATGACTAGCTGCTCTGCAATTTCCTTATTTGAGTAGCCTTTAGCAATCAGTGTTAGAACTTCTTTTTCACGATCAGATAAGAGATTGTAGGTATCACTGCCACCTTTAAGGCTGCCTAAATATTCCTCCATTAACCGTTTCTGTGCTGATGGATGTAGATAAGCATCACCAACAGCAACCGACTCGATAGCTGCCATTAATTCATCGTGTGGGGCGCTTTTTAGAATACAGCCAGATGCCCCGCCTTGAATCGCACGGAATAAGTATTCCTCATCATCATGCATTGTAAGAATTAAAATATTTATCTCAGGCATTAACTTTTTCAACTCTGTCGTTGCAGACAATCCATCTTTTCCATGTGGCATGCTTAAGTCCATGACCACCACATCTGGTTTCAGCTTTAAAGCTTTCTTGATTCCCTCATTTCCTTCTGAGGCTTCCCCGATTACTTCGATTTCAGGATTCGTATTCAGCAGCATTTTTAAGCCGCTTCTGACAACAGCATGATCATCAACCAATAGGATTTTTATCAATGTTTAACTCTCCTTTAATTTATAAGGGTAGAGATAGGTCAATAGATGTTCCTTCTCCTATTTTAGAGGAAATGATACACTGCCCGCCAGTTAGAAGCATTCTTTCTTTCATTGCTGCAAGACCAGATGAATGATGGTGTTCATCATCATGTTCTTCAAGTTGAAATCCTTTACCGAAATCATGAATAGTAATTTTTAATTCATCATTATTCCAGATAAAGTTCATTTTTACATTAGATGTATCAGCATATTTCGCAATATTCGTAAGTGCTTCCTGGCAAACCCGAAAAACAGCGATACTGTTTCGCTCCGGAATTGATTTTTCCTTACCAGTCGATTCTAAATCAACCAGAATACCAAAAGTCGAAGTATATAACTTAATATAGCTTTTAATAGCAGGGAGTAAACCAAGGGTTGTTAATGCAGGCGGATGCAATTCAACAGAAAGCAGCCTGATTTCCTGAATGGTCTTTTCAATCAGCGATTCCATTTCGCGTAAATAATTTTTCATATGAGGCTCTTGTACTACTGATTCAACAAACTGCAAACCTGTTAGAATACTGTACAGGTTTTGTCCGACACCTTCGTGAAGTTCTAATGCAATCCGTTTAATTTCTTCTTCTTGGGAATGAATAATATAAGTACTGACTTGCTGCTTTGACTTTAATACATCCATCATGCTTCCCTCCTCTTCCTTTATATTAAAAAAGGCAGGTTCTTATTACAAGACCTGAACCTTTTTTACTGTATAGGTTAAACCACTTTCTGGATTGGAAGCCGACCAATGTTCTTCTGACTGACTCACATTACTTGCAAGCGGCACCGCGAGAAAATAATAATCGTCAAAGTAGAAACGGATATGGGTTCTGTCAGGACAAAGTTGGACTTCTTTTACTGTTTTCTTCACAGCTGGTGATTGGTCACCGCCCTCTTCGTCATGAATGGAGATCTCTACTGGGATACCGACAAACTGTTTCACATCTTCTAATTTAATGAGTTCCACAGCTATTACATCCTCTCATCACAGGATAGATAAACAATTTGTAGCCTTGTAAATACTCCCAAAACTTCTCTCCTGCATTCTCCTCAAGAAAACCAATCGTTTCCTCTTCAGATTTCCAATCACTCATCCCTTTTATTTCAGCAACAACCATATCAGCACCGTCAATTGTTTTTTCTTCCAAAAACCAATTCAAGCGTTTTTTTGCAAAGGTATGTTTCAATAATTCATCAATTTCGGCTGCAAAACCACCTGATTCCGGCCGTACAAAACAAAAGTCAATATATGTTTCACTAGTCATTGACATTCACACCTTTTTTATAAATAAGGAATGCGATTGGAAATAAAATAACGTTTATGATAGCAGCAATGATTGTTTTTGTATAATGTTCATAAAAGTATTGATGAACCATGTATTGTGTAAAAATAATATTTAACATCAGCACAGCTAGAAGGAGTGCAACAGGAATGTAACTACGCTTCATAACGTTTCACCCCCACCGCAAAAACAGCACCGTTTTCAACCCTCACATGAATTTCAGGAAGCGGACGTCTTGGTGGACCTGCGATAGGTGCACCTGTTTCGACATCAAATTTCCCATGGTGGCATGGACAAAGCATTTCTTGCTCTTCCTTTTGCCAAAAAACTGGACAGCGAAGATGAGTACAAGCATTTTGATAAGCAACATATTTTTTTTCAGAAAGTCTGATTAAAATGGCGCTGTCATGCTCACCAGGGAAGGAAAAGTCAACCGCATCACCGATTGGCAGTGCGCTGACATCGGTAATTTTCTGTTTCGGATATTTTTTATCACCAAGACCATTTAATTCTTTTGCTGCCAGCACTCCCCATGGGAGCGATGAAACAGCGAACACTCCCGCAGCACCGACCAATGTTTTCATAAAGCCACGGCGGTCTAGTTTTCTTTCATTATTACGATTTATGTTATGTGTATAGTTATCTTCATTGAACGGGATTTTATTATTTTTGTCTGACATCCATAATCCCCCCTAAAACAATTTAGTGACACCCTGCAAGATTCCAGGGAGATTCACTTTTACATTTGTTTCGCCTTCTAAGTAAGGCATACTTGTAACCCATTTACCATTATTTAAATTAAATTGCTTTTGTTTCGCTTCAATTTCCTCATCCGTTAACCATTGTAATGTATTCGTAGGGCATACGCTCGCACACATTGGCGGGATGCCATCTTTGGAGCGGTCAATACAAAGATCGCACTTATACATTAGATTTTGCTCTGTATCGAACTTCGGTATACCATATGGGCAAGCAATCGTACAGTTTTGGCAGCCAATGCATTTTTCTACAAGAGCCGATAGAACAGCTCCTGTTTCATGAATTTGGATCGCCTGAGCAGGACAGCTTCGTGCACAGGCCGGATTCACGCAGTGAAGGCACATTAGAGGCATCGTTTGACGGTTAACAAGTGGGTTAACGTCGTAAACATAGTTACGGTTACGTTCCTCATGCCCTCCGCACTGTGTACAAGCCGCTAAGCACGAGCGGCATCCTATACAGTTTTCAAGTTCTAGATATAACCTCTTTTTCATTTACTGCACCGCCCTTTTTTCCAGTTTTTCAATCTGCGCTGCACAGGCTTTAAATTCTGGCATTCTTGAATATGGGTCAAGAGCACCGATTGTCAATAGATTAATAGATTTTTCATGGCCCCAGTGGTAAGGAACAAACACGGTATCCTTCCGAATGGCCTCTGTGATTTTCACTTTATAGGTTGTTTCTCCTCTCCGAGTATAGAGACGGACGAATTCTTCGTGTTCAATATTGTATTTTGCTGCTGTTTCTGGATGTACTTCTACAAAGGGCTCAGGACACATATCGCGAAGAAATTGAATTCTTCTCGTTTGATTCCCTGATAAATAATGGTAGACTACACGTCCTGTTGTTAAACGCAATGGGTATTCATCATCCGGCTCTTCTGCGGACGGTCTATATGGCAATGCAAGAATTTTTGCTCTTCCATCTGGATGGTTAAACTTTTTATCTAAAAATAAACGTGGTGTTCCAGGATCATTTTCATCTTTACATGGCCAGAACACACCGTCTTGTTTGTCGATCTTTTCCCATGTTACGCCGTAGTAGTCAGCTGTTCCACCTTTAGAAGCAACACGAAGTTCATTAAATATATCTTCAGAAGTTTTTAAGTGTGAAAAATATTTGCCGCGACCCATTCGCTCGGTAATTTCTACTTGAATCTTCCAGTCTGGTTTGGATTCGCCTAGAGGCATTTGTGCCCGATTAATCTTAATAATCCGTCCTTCAACATTTGTAGTTGTCCCTTCATCCTCTGCCCAAGTTGTTGTAGGCAGCACGACATCAGCAAATTCCGCAGATTCTGATAGATAAAAGTCAACACATACCATGAAGTCTAAGTTTTTCAACTGTTGACGAACATAATTTTGATCTGGTGCAGAAACGGCAGGATTTGAACATAATAGATATAATGCACGTATGGTCTTTTGTTCCATTAATCCAAACATTTCAAATGCGGATACACCTTCTTGCGGCATTTCTTCCGGTTCAATCCCCCACACCTTCGAAACATATTTTACATGATCAGGATTCGCTATTTTACGATATCCAGGTAGTGCATCGGCTTTTTGCCCATGTTCACGTCCACCTTGACCATTTCCTTGTCCTGTAATGGTCGCAACACCCGATTTAGCACGGCCAATTTTCCCTGTAACAAGAGCCATATTTGTATAGGCAGAAACGTTATCTACCCCTTTAATTTGTTGCTCAATCCCTCTGGCAAACATGACTATCGCATTTGGCGCTTTACCATACAATTCTGCTGCGCGAATAATTTTCTCAGGTGCTACACCTGTTATCGCACTTGTATATTCTGGAGTAAATTGTTTAACAAATTCCTTTGTTTCTTCAAATCCATTCGTATGATTTTTTATAAACTCTTCGTCAGCATAGCCATTTTGGATAATTAAATTAACAATCCCATTGGCAAGTGCAAGGTCCGTACCAGGTCTTAAATCAAGGTGAAGATCTGCTCTTCTGGCAACTGGTGTTTCCCTTGGATCAGCAACGATCACATAGCCGCCCCGCTCTTGAATTGCCCAAACCCTGAACATCATGGTCGGATGGCATTCGGCGGTATTACTGCCTGCAAGAAAAATACAATCGGTTTCCTGTACATCCGTCCAGGGTATTGTTGAACCTCTATCTATCCCCAATGAACGATTTAAACCACCTGCTGCACTAGCCATACAGAATCGGCCATTATAATCAATGTAGCGTGTTTGGAGTCCAACACGAGCAAATTTCCCGGTTAGGTAACACTTTTCATTTGTCATTGAAACGCCGCTATACACTGAGAGTGAATCTTTACCATAATTCGCTTGAAGCTCGGTGAATTTTTTCACGATGAGATCGTATGCCTCATCCCAGCTTGCTTCACGGAATCCATTTTTCGTACCTTTTAATGATTGATCATCACGAATTAATGGTTTTAGCAAACGATCTTTATTGTTTACCTGTTGGTAAGCAGTAACTCCTTTCGGACACATCTTTCCTAAAGTTACCGGCCAATCATATCGAGGCTCAACCCCAATGATTTTGTTTGTTTTTGTATTTACCCTTAAATTCATCCCACACTGCATTGCACAATAGCTGCAGTGTGTCTTGACTAAGGTTTCATTAGGATGGTTTAAGTTTTCGATTTCTTTAAAAAATTTATCTCGTTCATTCCTAAAATTATCCCTTTGCATTCTGGTTTGCCTCCTTGACCTTCACTTGATGGGTCGCAATTCCTGAAAATCTGGCAATACGGTATTTTCTACGGCATGGCAGGCATAATTCAGCTAAATTAAAGCCATCTTGCATATTAAATTCGATCTCATTAACTCCCAATACTTGAATAACATCGTTTGATTGTTCAACAGATACAAAATTTTCCCCGCATACCTTACATTCTTTCATATGTTGTTCTCCATAATGTTCACGGTAGTTTCTTGCAAATACACTCATTGGACGGAATGGGATATGTGCAAGCTTTCCGAATGGTAAATAGATTAATGTCACGATGACTGAGAATTGGTGAATTAATGACATTTGCGGCTGCATCCAGCCATGTAAGACAACGTTCTGGAACGTTAATAAAAGTCCTGTAATCGAAATAAAAAGTAATAGGTAAAGGGGCAAAAAGTCATACATGAATTTTTGCTCTGCTCTTGCCTGCATATTTTTCAAGCGGCGGTAAAGCGCCATGCATACTCCTGCGGTAACCATGATGGCCGCTATGTTAAGGGCATTATAGGATAACCAAGCGATGATGCCATCTGCTTTTACCTGCATGATGTTCATTCCAAATAACACGATTGTGTAGTAACCATTGTCTTCCATCGTAAAATACATCCAGCTAAATACAAGTGGAAAGGTCACCAAGCAAGCAAGGACACAGCCCCAGCCGATTAAGATATGCTGAACCCAGCGGTAGATTCCACGATTCCGTATGAAATCGTAAATCGCTAAATGATTTACAGCTGTTTTAGGTGTACTTTTTCTAAAAAGCAGCTTTAAGCCTTTTTTGATAAAAACTTTGGTTGGCGGTCTTTCGCCCCATGCAATAAAGCGGTAAAAAAATCCGCCGATAAAAACCAGTGTCCCCACCATATATCCGTACAGATTTAAATCGATATGTGTAAACATTCTTGTTCCGATAAAAGTTAAGATTAGTAGTCCGGCCACCGTTAGAAACATTGATTTCGCAAAATGGGATGCAAACGCATCATTGATTGAGCTACCCTGTTTTTTAGTTGCTGAAGTATTGGCCTGCATTTCATGCTCCTCCTCAAAAAAATAACACTTCCGTTTTCTTACCCTTATTGTAAGAAAAACAGAAGTGTTAACTGTATAGGGGAACTCCCCTATCCTCGAGGAAAAAAACCCTTAGAAATATTATTTTAGACAAAGGTTTGCCACAAATTAATTTTTGAGGTATTTTTTTCGCCATGAATTCAAAAGCAATATTAAGAAGATGCCAACCTGCAGTGTGAAAACTACAGCATCCCAAAAAGCGAGGCTTGTTGGTGATTTTAAATAACCTGGAAGCAGAAGTTTTGCAGCATGGATTATTTCCGGAATATAATATTTTGCATATAAGAAGATGGTTAATACTATTCCAACGACACAGAAAATAGCATATAAGAATATCGTCTTTCGTTCGCTTTCGAATTCAGTCTCGTCCAGAGAGTTATTTTTAAGAATCGGAAACCATTTACTAATAGTCTGATTTGCATTTTCCATCAGATTGTAACATCCAGATACATTTTCAAAGACAAAATATAAATCTGTTTTCATATAAAAGCAGCATTGAAAAGCAATTCTCATAAAAATATCAAAAACAGCCAGACTGGTTAAACCAATGATAATCCCTGAATTCGAAAAAACTAATTGACAGACTAAGGAAATAAAAAGAATTACCGTATCGAAACAAAGACCTGCTAAAAATAACACATTCCTATCTTTAGGTGCTAGTTTCCAAATCGATGACATATCTGTCTCAAAGACAACAAAAAATAAACGATGACCAATCTCCAATTTTGTTGGCAGGTTATATGCTCTTATGGCCAAAATATGCCCAAACTCGTGGATAAGCACTAGAAAAAACGTAAAAGTCATCCATAAAATTACATTAAGTACCATAATATCAAAAACAAATATATCTTCATGATGAGGAATTAAGGAAGGTTTGGAAATGAATAGGATGAGATTTATTACAAATAAGGATATATACAAAAGATAGGTAAACTTATTAAAGAAGAGTTTTCCAAACTTTGATGAGATCCATAAAAAGCCCTTTGCTTCTTTTAGCTGAATCTTTTTTTCAACCTTTACCCCCTCAATTTCCTCAATCAATTCCAATTCTAGTAACTGTCCAGCAAAATCGAGAATATCTACTTCATCATCAGGATATTTTCCCTTAAGTTTTCTCTCAATCTCTCCTAAGCGATCACCTTGATTCATTAAGTTGATCGCATCAATACAAATCTCTGGCATTTCATAAAACTCACCAGAATCCTTATCTTCGACAATATAATGTTTTTTATCCTTACGAATATTAATCGGAACCAACATAAGATGTGAATCGAGTGCAATGATCATTTTAACACCCTTTAACATTTTATTTATCATGAAAGAAGGATGCGTAGCATTAAGCTAGCATCCCACTTTGTTATGGCTTTATTCCTACATATGCACACCACCAGCAAGTTGTCTTAATCTTTTTAAGTTTACGAATTTTCATTTTTCCACCTCCTTAGGAAATTCCCATTCTTTTGTCCATGGATATTTTTCATGAAATTTGACCCATGCAGGGAAGACATTTTTGAATTCTTCTATGAGCATTGGATCAAATTGGGAACCCTTACCTTCAATAATACGCTGATAGGCTTCTTCAACCGGCATAGCTGCCCGATAAGATCTTGAAGATGTCATCGCATCAAAGGCATCCGCAATAGAAGCCACTCGAGCAAGTAGAGGAATTTCCTCTCCCTTTAATTGCTCTGGATATCCTCCTCCATCCCAGCGCTCATGATGTGAACGAATAACACAAATACAATCCTTTATTCCCTCGACATTCTTGACAGCGTCAGCCCCTACAACAGGATGGGATTTAATAATTTCAAATTCCTCTTTTGTCAGTCTCCCTGGTTTCATAAGAATCTGATCAGGAATATGAACCTTTCCAATATCATGTAGTAAGCATGCATAATAAAATGATTTTTGTTCATCTTCCGAAAACTTTTCTAACCCTTGTGCTAATAATAAAGCATAGCTGGCAACTCGTTCGCTATGTCCCCTTGTGTAAGGATCTTTAAGCTCTAGAGTGGCAATAACGCCTTTTACAATTCCCTTCAACTGGTTATCGTACGAAGTGCTTATTGCTTTAACATAACCTTGAAAGCGAACTAACAAGAAAAAGGACATTATAGATAAAATTACAATTAATATAATCGGTAGGATAAGAAAAAAGGAGATATGTAGTATAATGCTAGTAAGAATGTATTTTGCGGCTAATCCAAGACTAACTAACCAAAAGTATCTTTTATCAAGGAATAGAGGTAATGATAACATCAAAAATACCTCAACCACATTCCCACTTGAATAGTCCTTTCCTCTATCCCAATAGGTTATAATATCAACAATAAAAGCAGTTGATAAATAGCTAATAATAAACACATATTTAATCCAAGATTGCTTATTTACTTTACTTAAATAATACATAACTGGAATCAAAATCAATAATACTAGATAGTTTAAGTACCAAAAATTACTAGGTACACCACTCTTCTTATCCGTAACAAAAATAGGTAAAAAGAAATAATAAAAAAAGTCGTAACCAATTACAATAATATAGAAAAATAGAAGAAACCATTTGACGGTACGTTGCTCTTCATGCGAAATCATATAAACCTCCAAGTGTATCTACCACGTACTCCTAACAGAAATTACTAATATTTAATAGTCCTTTTATCTTTTTTACAAAATCTATCAAAATCCAATATTCCTCTACATTATATCTCATTGGAAAAGGCGTTGGAACACTTTATTTTACCGATATTTGTATAATTGTAGAACTATTCATTTCCATTTTTTTTATGTGATATTGGTAACATAACTTTAACCCTTGTTCCTTTTCCAATCTCACTTTCTATTTTTAACTTACCATCGTGGTCCTTGATGATCTGGTTCGTAACCATTAAACCAAGACCTGTTCCATCCTTTTTCGTTGTAAAAAATGGTTCTCCTAGATTTAGGATATTTTCATCAGCAATCCCGCAGCCTTCATCCTGAATGGAAATATACATTTTATGACTCTCAATACCTTTAGCATGTACCAGGATCCTTCCCCCTTCAGGCATTGATTCAATTGCATTTTTGATTAAATTAAGAAAGACCTGTTTCAGTTGCTTTTCATCACAATCGAGAGATGGTAAAGCCCCAGCAATAGTCGTCTCAACTGTTACTCCTTGCCTTTCAGCTTGCTGCTGTGTAATGGAAAGTGTATAGGCAATAATTTCTTCAATCCTAGCTTTTTCAAATTGCATTTCCTTTGGTTTTCCAAGATACATCAAATCATTAACGATAAAATTAATCCGATCGATTTCCTGAATCATGATTGGATAAAAATCGTTTGTATTCGGGTAACTTTCCTGTTGTAACTGTGTAAAGCCTTTAAGTGAAGAAAGTGGGTTCCTAATTTCATGGCCAATTGCTGCAGCCATTTGACCGACTACAACTAATTTTTCTTTTTGACGGAGCTCCTCGTAAGCAGTCGTTAAGGACTTAACATAAGATATAAATCGTAATAATAAAAGGTAGGCTAGTGCTGACAGGGCAATAAATACAAGTATTGGAAAAGCTACATTGAAATCTTGCAGGATTAATCCTAAAAACAAATACTTACCTATTAATCCTAAAGAGACAGTCAAAAGATATTTTTTATTCACAAAAATTGGTGAATAAAGAATAAATAATAGCTCAACAATATTACCAGAAAAAAAAGTTTTTGAAGTACCATAATACTTTAAAAAGTTATCAATAACATCTATGACTAAATATCCTATAACAAACACGTATTTTACAACATAAGGATTTCCCTTTTTTGAAATATAAATGGAAATTGGCAATAAACTAAAAACACAAATATAAAGCCAAAAACCTAGACCATCCCTAGTTATTAATACTATTTCTTCTTTGAATTTAAAAGAAGAAATGTAGTTATAGAAAATATCAAAGAAAAAAAACAAGAAATAAAATAACCATAAAAATAATTTATTTGCCTTATTCTCTTCAAATATTAATTTAGGACTATTACTGCTTTCCTCCATGTAAGTAGCTCCCTTGGTCTATTTCTATGAACAAATAATCTAAAAAACTAATAAATATTTCCTCTCCTACCATATTACCATCTTTTTACGAAAAAAATTACAATTAAAAAGAAAAAACTACGATTTTCGACACATTTCGATAAAATCCACAAAAAAAGGGCTTGCTTTTGGCAAGTCCTTATCATTTTATTATTCTATTTTTCCCATTTTTGTTTAATACAATTATTAAACCTACTTTCTTCATCGGCTCCACCGAGGTATTCAAGGTTAAATGCTTGTGTCCATAACCAATGTAAACAATCAATCCAATTACGTGCCAAACACCAAAGCTGATCCACGATATTGCCGGCATCTGCAGGTCTAAATACCCACAAAATAAGAAGGCTAGAATTGGGATATATGGTACAAACGGTACCCGGAAGCCTGATCTTGGTTCTAGTTTATTTTTTCGAAGATATAAAATCTCAACAACTATTGACAAAACAAACCAATTAATGTAATATAAATATTTGTGCTTCACATTAAAGTAACTTGTAATAGATAAGATACGCAATGTAAGAATTTTTTTCTGGCATTCTGCTTATGTTTTAAAATAAAAACTTATTCACACTGGATCGGCTTCGGAGCCGTTAGGATGTAAGAGAGGTAGGGCTTACGTCGTTTAGGTATAAAACCATCAGGTGGAAGAATAACCGCGGCAAACTTGTTTTTATTAACAATTACAATAAATAAAGTTTTTACCTTGCGATGGATGAATGATAAAAAGACAACCATTCACAAGTTACAATATGGATTCTAAATGAATCCAAAGCAAAGAAGGCAGAGGGATATTTACATTCCTCTGCCTTCGCCCATTCACCATGTAGATATGAAATTTTAAAAATGATGTTTTTTATTTTTCGATAACAATCGCTTGTTTACCCATTTGCTCCCATGCCTTAATAAAACTCTCGTGGTTTAATTTTTTGTTTTTCTCTCCATATGGATCATTTACATAGATATAGTTTTCATCATATCCGGTAATCACGACACTATGCTCACTAAAGGTAATATCTATTTTTCCTTGCGGAGTATCCCACGTTTGAAAATTCGAGACTGGTGAAAAGTTATTAGTTGTAATTATCCACACAGGTAGCCCTTGCCCCACCTTTTTTAGTAAATCATTAAAGGAACTATTCGTTAAATTAACTGCTCTATCCCCCGCATATTTCTGAGTCAGTTCAAATACCGGTTTATTGTAAACTGCTAATCCAGGACCATTTGCCATATCTCCGACAAATCCAACATTTGGATTTCCCTTTTTTCCATTTTGATAGGTTAAAGGGACTGTTTTTATATTTTTTGCCAATTCGTTTTTTGTCACTTTCATCCCATGATAGTTAAGAATCATCGCCAAACTCGTTACCTCACAGCCATTGAAAAGTTTAGGTTGATCCATCTGATTCAATAATGGCACATCCAGCAGCATACTATCTGGAAAAATTGGCTCTTCACTATTTTTTGTATCTTTCCTTAAAGGTTCCCCTTCACCCTTAAGGAAGTTTTTACTTGTATTTTGTAGTTTAGTGTCTAATTGAGACACAACCTTACTTGTCTTAGATTGTACTGCTTCCTTCACTTCAACGACAGTCTGCAAGTTAAACTTGCCTGCTGATATTGTTTTTAGACCAATTAATAATATCAATAGCATAATATTGATAAGCACCATTTTTTTCATAGATATGTATACCAATCCTTGTAAAAAATTTTGCGAGGTTATACAGTTAAGTTATTAATATCATATTATATAACCATATCAAATAGTATTAAATCGATAAAGGAAAATCATTTCCAACTTAAGAATAATTGTTTTTTCTTAAGTTATCCTTAAGAAAAATCCCCTTTTAGAGATTCACTAAAAGGGGTTCTTTATCCGTATTTTATTTTGATTAATTTTTCGTATCACTCGATTGATTACTTCTGAAAAGACTAGCCCGAAGGCAATGGCTCCTGCAAGCATGAACACTTTGGCTGCTAATCCTAATGCAGCATTGTAGTCATTCTCCACAAAGTTCCGCATGGCATCATAGGCCAGACCACCCGGGACCAGCGGAATAATTCCTGCAACACTAAAAATAATGACGGGCGTTTTATAAAACTTTGCCAATTCCTGACTTAAGACGGAAATAAAAATGGTAGCAATCAGAGTTGCTAAAATGGCATCGTTAAAATATCCTTCAAGAAGATAATAAATCAACCAGCCCCCCATTCCAATCAGTCCACATTTTACTAATGTTTCTTTTGGCGCATTAAAAATGATTCCAAACGCACCCGTAGCAATAAAGCTTGTTATTAACTGAGCAAAAATCGCCACTCTACATCCGCCTCACCTTCATAAAAAACCAATATGGCATTCCATGCCACCACTTACCATGGAAATAAATTCAGAGTACTAGCCCTAGTCACCTAATAAAGGCGGTGTGAGCAAAGCTAGGGCTTCACTTCATACATTGCCCAAAAATGTATATCAAGCGCTAAACTTGCATCGCTCTTTCCCATTTCATAAAAACGATAATACAACGGCAATTCCCGTACCAATGGCGAAGGCCGTCAGAAATGCTTCCGCTCCTTTGGACAAACCTGAAACCAAATGCCCCGCCATTAAATCTCTAATTGCATTGGTCACCAAAAGGCCTGGTACCAGGGTCATAACCGAACCAATAATAATTTTATCTAATTGATGACCGACACCTATTTTTACGAACAAAAAAGAAAGTAAACCAATCACAAAGGATGCCAAAAACTCTGAGAAAAATTTGATCGGGACAAATCGGTGGAACCGAACGAAGCTATAAAAACCTGCTCCCCCCGATATCATAGCCGGGATAAAATCATTCCAGCCACCCTTAAACATAATCATAAAACAGCCGCTAGCTAATGAGGCAGCAGCCACTTGAATCCGAAAGGGAAATGTAACGTCCAGGGATTCAATTTCCTTTAACTGCACCAAAGCTTCCTTCAGATTAACTTCCCCACTGCTAATACTTCTAGATATACTATTCACCATGGCGACCTTCTTCAGGTCTGTGGAACGCTCTGATATTCGGATAAGCTTGGTCCTTGTTGGCTCCGAACTTTCTGCTGAAAAAATAATACCTGTTGGGGTTACATAGCTATGTGTATTTTCAATACCGAAGGAGGCGGCAATCCGCATCATTGTATCTTCAACCCGGTACGTTTCTCCGCCGCTTTGCAGCATGATTTTCCCCGCAAGCAGGCAGACCTCCATAATATCGTATGTTTTTTCTACTTGTTTTTCCATCTATCACTCACCACATGTTTCTACATTTGTTTTTTAGTTTAAATCAAAACAACCATATGAAGCAATTTTTATTAAAACTAAAACTCCTTTAGAATTGAAGGGTTCAGTTTTCAGGTGCAAAACAGTTAAATGACAAAGATTTTAGTATGTAAAACTGCTTTCAGTTTATCACTCCATTTTTAATATTCCAATGGACTAAATGATAATCAAATTAAGGCTTCTCCTTAATCACCTAAAGCTAAAGCACCCGATCTTGCAATAAGAAAAAACCGCCGATAATGGCATCATTATGTGGATTTGCTTGTTGATAGTCAGAATGGGAGGCTTATTCAGACAGGATAAGCTGAAAATTTCCTTGTCTTGTCCGAATGCGAGGCCCATTCGGACAGGACATGCAGGAAATTACCTGTTGTAGTCCGAATCCATAGCTTATTCAGACAGGATTAGCTGGATATTGCCTTGTCTTGTCCGAATGCGAGGCTCATTCGGACAGGATTAGCTGGACATCGCCTTCTCTTGTCCGAATGCTAGGCTTATTCGGACAGGATTAGCTGGACATCGCCTTCTCTTGTCCGAATGCTAGGCTTATTCGGACAGGATTAGCTGGATATTACCTTGTCTTGTCCGAATGCGAGGCTCATTCGGACAGGATTAGCTGGATATTACCTTGCCTTGTCCGAATGCGAGGCTTATTCGGACAGGATTAGCTGAACATCGCCTTCTCTTGTCCGAATGCGAGGCTTATTCGGACAGGATTAGCTGGATATTACCTTGCCTTGTCCGAATGCGAGGCTTATTCGGACAGGATTAGCTGGACATCGCCTTCTCTTGTCCGAATGCAAAGCTTATTCGGACAGGATTAGCTGGATATTGCCTTGTCTTGTCCGAATGCGAGGCTCATTCGGACAGGACATGCAGGAAATTACCTTTGGTAGTCCGAATCCATGGCTTATTCGGACAGGATGAGCAGAAAATTACCTTCTCTTGTCCGAATGCGTGGCTTTATCGAACAGGACAAGAGGAATATTGCCTTTGTTTAAAAAAAAATAGCGTGAGTCAATTCTCACACCATTTTATGTGTCATTTAATGCCTATGCACCCGAAAACGGAACACTTTACTTCAAAATGCAGACTGTTTTCCATTTCATTGATCCCAGATTTTTATTAATATGAGATTAATAACCGTAACTAATCCATATATAACGGCCAGTTTTTGTTTTTCGATAAAAAACAGGGCAACTGCTGGTAATCCAAAAATGATGATTTCTAATAATAGAAAGGGGAATCCGGTTAATAAATACGTTGCCTTTGGCGCTCCAAACAATCCCCATATTACCGCTGCTAGTAAGGGTGTACCGAATCCTACTATGATTTTCATAATGGTACCCTGAGATACTTGAAATCCCCAATATCCTAAAATAACGAGTGCAATGATTTCTAACAAAAATCGCACTCCTAGATT
The DNA here is from genome assembly GCF_030123405.1 of Neobacillus sp. WH10. Lineage (GTDB taxonomy): Bacteria > Bacillota > Bacilli > Bacillales > Cytobacillaceae > Neobacillus. The sequence goes on along the minus strand of NZ_CP126110.1, from coordinate 1,275,857 downwards.
CAATACCTTGATTCCTTCCATTGATTCCCCACCCCTTTAGATAACTGACTATTAATTTTTATCTATTTACTCTGCTGACCAAGTATATCGGGTTGATTTTTTGCCTGCCGTCCGATTTCTCTTTAAATATCTTTCTGTCACAGATAAATTAATAATCATCGAAGCGATGACTGCAAGAGGAAAACCAATTGCAAACCCAAGATGGAAAAGAAATACGAAAATTGGCATTAGAAGACGGAATGTAACGAAGACAAGTGTAACTGCATAGCTGCGAAGCATCCATTCTTGGTGGCTTTGGATATTTCTCTCACGAATCCGTTTAAGTCCTATGAATGTTGTCACCATCCAAACAATATCCAGTATGAGAAATCCAATTGTTCCACCAATTCCACCAGTTGCATAAAACGCAAGGTAGATTCCTGCAGGAACACTTAGAAAAATTGATGAAACATAGATTTTCCCAATAGTACGATGTATTTTTATATTTTTACGGCTTGCCTTTAAAAATTGAAAAGGCCCAAGGATTAATGCTATTGCTCCAGTTGATATATGAAAGAGGAATAAGATTTTCCATGTTTGATAATGAAAGGATGGATTCTCTAACTTCCCTGAAACCATAGCAGCTTTTTTGGGGTCGTTAAGACCATAGGTTATTAAGATATATACGATGAATCCCGTAATGACAAGATAACTGAGCCAAACTGTCCAATTAATTTTACGTTTCCCCATTAATTTCTCCCCCCTAATTGTTTCAACCCCTTATGTTAATCCCTTAATCATCGCATCTACTTGAAAAGTGACAAATCCATCTTTTTCATGCCAGCTAAAGTCTGGAAAGGTTATTAAAAGACTTGTTATGCCGTGAAGTGATGCCCATAAAGACTGTGAAACCAGTTGAGCATCATTCTTCTTTAATGCCCCTGTGCTTATCGCTTTAGCAACCATCTCGGTTAATAGAAGAAAACCTCTTATCCTATCATCCTCTTCTTTCAAGATCTTTTGAAGCTGATGGAGATTCTCAATGAAAATTAACCGGTAATAATCGGGATGCTTTAAACCGAATTCGATATAAGCATGTAATGATGCCTTCAATCTTTCCAAAGCATCCTGTGAATCACTTTTAGCTACTCCTTCCTTTAAGCATGTTAGAAAAATGGAATAGCCATGCCTTAATAAATGAATTAAAATTTCTTCTTTGTTTGTAAAATAATTGTAAATGGCTGTAGGTGAATATTCGATTTGCTTTGCTATTTTTCTCATTGAAACATTTGCATACCCATCAGATAGAAACAACCCAACCGCTGCTTCAATAATTTCTAGCCTCATCTCCTCAATCTCACGTTTTCGTCTTTCTTTCGTACTCATATACTGTTTCACGCTCCAAGCTAGAATCATTGTTAGAACTTAAGTTTACATAGTTATTTTAGTTAACACCGTTAAGTTATATTACAGTGTTAATTATACAACTTATGTAAAATTTGTAAATAGTTTTTTGTTTAAACGTGTTTACAATGAAAGGGACATTTTCTTATGACATCTGTTTTTCATTATCTATTTAATTCGCATAAATCGTTTCTACGCAGGACAGAAATTAGTTCTTAGGATATATTTGCATTATTCCTAATTCGAGTATAAAAAAGTATATGTATTATTAGCATTACAGAAAGTTCTGTAACCATCTTTCTTATGTGCTAGATTAAATAATAAAACAATTATAAAAATGGCTTTACATCAATAAAAAAAGGGTAATCAAACCATTTCGATTTGATACCCTTTTTCTAATGTTTTTATAATTTTGTACTCGAAAACAGAACCCGTTATGTGCCGCTTTTTTATTTTTGAATTTTGTTTTGCCGTTTGCTAAAATCACAATCTTGATAATAGCTATTCTTGACTAATATATTTGGTCCAAGGCAGGAAACAGCTGGGCAATGGCAGCTTAATTCTTTTGCTAAAGACGTTGATTGCCAAGAAGCATAGGCATCTACCAGCTTCGTAGTTTGAATATTTCCTAGTGGTGGTGTATCACCAAAATCGGTAACAATAATGTCTCCGTTAAATATATTTACGTTCAAGCGGGAACGGCCATCAGGATCGTTTCTGACGGTGACATTCTTACTCCTATACAGCCTTTTTAAAAGCTCTAATTCCTCTTGGTTACTGCTGCAAGCATAAAACGGCAGTGTCCCAAACAGCATCCATACATTTTCATCCCTGATATCTAGTAAGTGATGGATAGCCTTTCTTATTTCCTCCAACGACAAAGTTTCCAGATTACTAGCAAAATCGCTAGGGTACATCGGGTGAACCTCATGTCTCTGGCAATGCATTTCATTGACAATTTGATGGTGAATTTTTGCTAAATGAGGCAATGTCCGTTTGTTTAACATCGTTTCAGCCGAAACCATCACTCCTGCTTTAACAAGCGCTCGGCTATTTTCTATCATTCTCGTAAAGTATTTTTCTCGTTGTTCATAGTCAGGCTTACGCTCCATCCTCGCAAAACCGCCCTCAACAAAGTCATCTATTGTTCCCCAGTTATGTGAAATATGTAATACATCTAAGTAAGGAATGATTAATTCATACCTAGCTAAATCAAGGGTTAAATTCGAGTTTATTTGTGTCCGAACGCCACGTTCATGTGCGTATTTTAAAATCGGTACGACATAATTCTTTACAGAGGATAATGATAACATGGGTTCCCCGCCAGTGATACTTAAGGAACGGAGGGCCGGGAATTCTTCCAGCCTTTGTAACAATAAATCAAGAGGCAGCGCCGCTGGATCCTTTGTCTGCAGCGTATATCCTACTGCACAATGCTCACAGCGCATATTACAAAGAGTTGTCGTAGTAAATTCGACGTTCGTTAGCTCAGGTTTTCCATATTCCTCGATATCTAAATAAGCCTCCCACGGATCATATATCGGTGTAATTTTTTTCATTCTCAGCATAATAAACTCCTTAAAAATCAGTCTTTACAAAACTTTTTTTATTATAGCTGATTTATGGACAAATGTGCTAATTTCTACTGCTACAACATTCTATGATTCCCAAAATACGTTTATTCAGAGGATAAAGGTAATTGCGAATGTGGAAAATTTACCCCATCTATACATATCTCACCTTTTTTCGTTTAAAATTAAACAGGTATAACGATAAATGGGATGGTGTTATAACACATGGAAATGCAGGCTTTAGGTGAAGCTGAAAAACTAGCTTTAAAAAAGGTGAAAATATTTCGGCAAAGTATTCTCCGTTATATCTTACGTTCAATGCTTGCCAGTATGTTTATTGGTTTTGGCGTCATAGTTGCATTCAAAACTGGGAATTACTTTTATCTTGAACATTCCCCTTTCGCCTATCCGATGGCTGCGCTCACCTTTGGAGCGGCCATCATTTTAATTGCCTACGGAGGCGGAGATTTGTTTACCGGAAATACGTTCTACTACACGTATGCTGCGCTTCGTAAGAAAATGACCTGGACAGACGTAGGGAAGCTATGGGCTTGCAGTTATGGAGGAAACATTTTAGGGGCAGCTGTATTTGCCTTTATAATTTTTACAACTGGACTTTATACCGAGGCGTCAGTCAATGGGTTTTTACTCCATGTCGTGGAGATTAAAATGCAGGTGCCGACGACGGAGTTATTTTTCCGAGCCATTCTTTGTAATTGGCTAGTCTGCATGGCCTTCTTTCTTCCAATGGGGTTAAAAGGGGATGGGCCGAAAATGTTTGCGATGATGCTGTTTGTGTTTTGTTTCTTTATTTCCGGCTATGAACATAGCATCGCCAATATGTGTACGTTTGCCATTGCATTAGTCCTAAATCACCCTGGGACAATTTCATGGGGCGGCGTGATCCATAATTTAGTACCGGTTACAATTGGTAACTTGATTGGAGGATCTGTGTTTATGGCGATGATGTACTATTACGCTAATAAACCGTTTTTAGATGAATATGAAGAAGAACAGGGCAAATAGTCCTGTTCTTTTTCTCGACAAATTACCTGGGAAATAACAACAATTAAAGAGAGATATCGACAACGATGTGAAAATTTTTAAAAAAATATCAATTTTAATTTCCCTCGTAGATAGCCGACACCAAGAGAAATTCCCCAATGATTTATTTAAAATCCCACACCGTCTTATACGCCAGCTTCCATGCAAAAATGGTAACAGCTATAAGAAAGATCAAATAAATCAGCACACCATAAGGAATAAATGTTACCGCAAAATGGATCCCTGTGAAAGCAGCTATACAAAGGGAAGCCAGAATCACTTTTAATCCCCCGCTCTGAAGGGCATCCTCAAATGATTCGGAAAATGGCAATGTTCCTTTTAGATAGTTCGAGCAAATAACCGTATATAAAATAGCGGAAACAAATACAACCAATAAATCATCGATGATTTTTATCCCAAAAATGGCAATAAATATTGCGCTTAAAACGATATAGACAGGCAAAAAGAGATTAACAATAAACACCTTTAAGACTGAGCTGTAAAATGGTGCTAGGTTTTGGACTGGCGCAGTTTGGTAAATCCATGCTCCTTTATATTTCCCCGAGTATTTCAGCATGGTGATGGCGTTCGGGATCATCAAACAGCTAAAATAAATCGATAAATACCATTTACTCGAAACCATGTGGGCATAGGAATTCATTTGGATTTCATTAAACAAAAAAATAAACGGAAAAACGAGTGATAATCCTAAGGCGGGATATACCTTTAAACGAAATTCTCTCTCGTTTCGCATCATATGATCGGCAAAGCGAAAAAAGATCCTTTCCTCGTTATTTCGGCAAATTACTTTTACGAGCCCATTTTTCCATGTTCGCTCCCTCCGTTTGCTTCCCCCGCTGTTATTCGATAGTTTTTGCAGATTTCTTTCAAATGAAGGCATCATCCTGGTATAGATGATGATTGAGACGATCGGAATAACTAATGCTACGAGCGAAAATGAGACAAGATAAACGTCAGAATGCTTCTTCAGGAATATCTCAAATGGTGCTCCAAACCAAATCGGTGGAATGAAGAATTGCCACCAGCTCGGTGTAAAGGTTATTTTCATATCAACGAAGCTAAAGGCTCTTGCTAATACTTGGTAACCTACAGCAATCGAAATGGATAAGCCAATTTGCACGTAATTGATGATATCCTTCAGCTTTTCACCATCAAAAAACCGCAAAATAAAATAATAAATAATGGCCGTTAATACGACAATAAATAGATTTACTAAAATAAGACTGATTATTGATAGGAGTAAAAATAAAATCCCATGTCTAAATGTCCCGATTACTATAGGGACGGCCGTAAGTGCGACAGTTAAAAAGACTAAATAAATACAAATATGAACTGTTTTCGCTACATTAAGTGTCTTTTTATCCACCGGCTTTGTCAGGAGAATTCCCTTATCCCTGACATCTAAAAGTACATTCGAAAAATCTGAAATCATTGATGTCATCACTAAAAACATGACGATGCCATAAAAGATGCTCATTTGATAAAGTAAGCTGTGTTCAAGCACTACAAAAGGAATGAGCATTAGGCTTAATAACACATACATCCCTAATGATTTGATAAAACCGTTTTCTTCAGGTTTCTTCTTTTTCTTTGCCTGCTGGTTAAAGATAGTCGGGGTTCTTCTCCCATCCATTGTCAGTTTAACCGTCAATATTTTTCTCATGACAGTGTAATTGATACCGAATCGTTCAAAAAGGCCGCGGAATAAATCTAGGAATCTTAGCGTCTTAAAGTTTTTCATCCGTTATACCTCTTGAACGATGGACACGAATTCTTCTGCTAAAACCCTATATTCATTAAAACCTGTCAACTGATTAAAAATCTGCTCCAGTGTCCCTTCCTTATTTTGCTCCTTCAACTCATTAAAGGTGCCATCGGCAACAATTTTTCCGTCATTAATGAGAATAATCCGGTTGCTGATTTTCTCGACCACATCCATAATATGGGACGAGTAAAAAATCGTTTTCCCCTGTGCTGCAAGAATGGCCAGTATTTCTTTAAAAATCATTACACTATTGGCATCGAGTCCGCTTAAAGGCTCATCTAAAAATAACAGGTCAGGATTATGCAATAAACTAGAAATAATCAGTACTTTTTGCCGCATGCCCTTCGAGTAAGAGGAAATACGTGAGTGGTAAACATCTTCTAAGCCAAAGACCTTCATCAGCCTTTGCGCCTTTTCATCCGCTGCTGGTAAATCCACACCATATAATTCTCCGACAAAGGTTAGGTATTCCATCGCAGTGAGATTATCATAGAGGTCAGCAATTTCCGGTACATAGCCTATTTTTCTTTTATAGTCGATATTCTTTTCTGTAACTTCCTCGCCAAAGATTTCTATCTTACCGTTATAGTCCCCTTCAAGTCCAAGTAAAATCTTAATCGTAGTACTTTTACCGGCTCCATTTGGTCCAATGTAGCCGATAATTTGTCCGCGATAGACAGTTAAATTGATCCCTTTAAGCACATTTTTTACACCATAATGCTTTTCTAAATCCTTAATCGACAATACTACTTCGTTAATTGTCATCACCTTCTATCATAATTGATAGTTTAATAATAACATATTTTACCTTGTTTTCTAAAAAAAGTATGGCTGGCATAAAGCCAGCCACTTACCTACTTATTTTTACTCAAAAAATATAGATACGCTTTGATCATGAAATAGCTGACTTCCTCAGGGAGGAGTTCCTTGATGGGTTTTAAGCGATTCCTTCCTGCCTCAGCAACTGCCTTTTCCAATAATGGAATGTATTCATCGGGGATGAATTTCGCAAAGTCCACTTCCATTCCCTGCTGTGCACAGAGGATTAAATGCTCTTCAACTGTTTTAGTTGATAACTCCCGCTTTTCTGCAATGTCATTTGGAGAAAGGTTATTCTTGTATAGAGAATAAGTTTCCAAATGGGAATCACGCACTGCCTTTTTGGCAGGTTTCTTAACTGCTTGTGAGTCTGAATCGCACTCACTCTGATAATCAGGATAAGCCTCTAAAAAAGCACGAATTGACTGGATAAATTCGAGTCCGTATTTCTTGAGCTTATGCTCCCCGACACCGCTGACCTGTAAAAATTCCTCGTTTGTTTTCGGCAGCTTGGCAGACATATCCTTAATTGCAGCATCAGAAAAAATGACAAATGGCGGCACTTTCTCGGTTTCCGCAATCCTTCTGCGGACATCCCTCAGTTCTTCAAATAGCGGATCATTCTTCGAAACTTGTTTCACCTTCACTGCTTCTCTACGAAAAACCGGCTGCTTTCCTAAGAGAACATCCTTTCCTTTTGGAGAAACATAAATGGTCGGGAATTGTCCCTGTTCAATCGCGATTAACTCCTGTGAAATCAAAAATTCAATAAAATCGCTGACCTCTTTCGCTCCTTGATCCTTCATGATTCCATAGGTAGTGAGCCGCTCAAAGCCCATATCTATCACTTTTTTATTTTTCGATCCGGTAAGCACCTGTGCGGTAATATTTTTGCCAAAACGCTGCCCCATGCGAATCACACAGGACATCACCATTTGTGCTTCCTTCGTGACATCAATGCTTGTCCTGGAGTCCAAGCAGTTCCCACATCTTCCGCAGCTTTTAGTTTCTGTTTCGCCAAAATATTTTAAAATGAATTCCTGAAGGCAGTTTTCAGTATGACAATAATCAGCCATCTGCTGCAGCTTTTCTAATTCCTGTGTAATCCGGCTCCGGTCACTTGACTGATCAATTAAAAAGCGCTGAACCTGTACATCCTGGGGGGAATATAGCATGATACATTCACTTTCCAACCCATCACGTCCGGCACGGCCTGCTTCCTGATAGTAGCTCTCCATATTTTTTGGCATTTGGTAATGAACAACATATCGGATATTACTCTTATCAATCCCCATTCCGAAGGCAGATGTGGCAATCATAACGGAGGCTTTGTCTTCTAAAAATCGTTCTTGTTCACGAGCGCGGTCTATATCGCTCATGCCTGCATGGTAGCGGGCGACATTTATCTTTTCCTTCTTCAGCTTTTCATAAAGCTGATCGACATTCTTCCGTGTTGCCGCATAAATAATGCCCGCTTCGTGTTCATTCTTTTTCAGATAATCCAGCATGTACTTTAACCGATCCTGACCTTTAATAACTGAAAAAGACAGATTTTCCCGTTCAAATCCAGTGATAATGGTATTCCTATCATCAATGTTTAAGAGTTTGCAAATATCATCACGAACTCTTGGGGTTGCAGTTGCCGTTAACGCTAGAACATTCGGCCGTTGCGGTAGACTATTAATCATTTGTTGAATATGGCGATAGCTCGGACGGAAATCATGTCCCCATTGCGAAATACAGTGCGCCTCGTCTACAGCGACTAATGGAATGACCATATTTTTTAGATCTTCAATAAAGTCATATGATTCTAATCTTTCCGGTGCTATGTATAAAAGCTTGTATTTTCCTTGCTTCGCATCCCGAATTCGTTCATTTGCTTCACTATAACTTAATGAGCTATTAATAAATGTGGCTGAAATTCCTGCTTGAATGAGGGCATCTACTTGATCCTTCATTAAGGAAATCAATGGGGAAATAACAATTGTGGTACCAGGAAGGACGAGAGCAGGAATTTGATAACAGATGGATTTACCACCACCCGTCGGCATGACACAAATGGTATTGTTGCCGTCTAATACTGAACGGATTGCCTGCTCTTGGCCGTTACGGAATGAGCTGTAACCGAAGTAGGAATTAAGTAGTGGGAGTGCTTTTTCAAACAAGATCGTTTCTCCTTTCATTTTAAAAAAATCTATTACATAATCTTATTATACCGCTTTTCACTCTCAAATTTTGTCTTTATTTAAGATTATTTGTGCACAATAAGCTTATAAGCTTGTTGGTATTGCCTTTCTCTTAGATTGGCTTTACGTTACCTTTTTCTCCTTTTTCCCTCGGGTTCAGGCTCGTAGAACAACTCTACGTTACCATTTAAACGATTTTTCCTCGAGTTCATGCAATATACTAGTCTAAATGACTTTTAACAAAATTAGACTGCCATTCATCCTCGGCAGTCCATACGATTTATATTAGGATATTATTTAATATTTCATCTCTATGCTCGCCTTTATTAGGAGGAGGGGTAATTGATTCCTGCTCTAGGTCACTGTGCATTTTTACTTGATAATCTCCCCAGGAAGTGGCAAAGATGAGTTCCTTTTCTTTAAAATATGGGTTTTCACTTAGTTCCCCTATCTCAAGAACGGGTGCCATACAGCAATCTACTTTTTGAGAAAACTCCGTCCACTCATAAAAGGTTGTACTTTTAAAAAGGGCTGTCACTTCCTGAAAAATAAGATTGGCATCCTCCGTCTTTGAAAATTGACCCTCAATCCAGTCTTCACGTCCGTGTGCCAGACAAAAATTCCGCCAAAACTTCGGCTCTAGTGCAGCCAAACTCATATACCTTCCGTCCAACGTTTCATAGATGGCGTAAGAAATAATGCTTCCGTTTAGGACATTAATGCCTGTCCCTTCACCTGTTTCCCTTTCAACTATTACATGGTTACCTAGCAATGACACAAGTTGATCGGTAATTGAAATAGAATGATAGCTTCCTTGCTCAGTTAATGACCTAGAGACAAGTCCTGCTAGAATTCGTTCATTTGCGGCAAATCCGCCCAAATAATCAGCAATCGTAATGGATGGATGGACAGGTTTCCCCGTTTTATCTTTGAGCTGCGCTAGAACTCCGCTTAATGCCATATAATTAAGGTCATGGTTGCCAAGCCTGCTAAGGAGTCCATTCTGTCCATATCCGGAAATAGAACAGTAGACGATATCAGGCTTCACTTTTCGAACAGCCTCATACCCCAGCCCCAGCTTCTCCATCACTCCAGGTCTGAAGCTTTCAATAACCACATCGGCGCTGGCAATCAGTTTAAAAGCTATTTCTAAACCTTTTTTTTCCTTCAAATTAAGGGTAATGCTTTTCTTTTGACGGTTATTTGCTAGAAAAACAAGTCCTGTGCCCTGTTTTGATATTCCTGTATTGCGGGCAGGATCTCCTTCTGGGGACTCCACCTTAATAATTTCTGCTCCCATTTCTGCTAATCGTAATGTAGCATAAGGGCCTGGCAGGTAGTTTGTGAAATCAATGACTTTTATCCCTTTTAGCATTTTAAGTACCCTTTCTTAGGAATTAGTTGAGCCTGGGGCAAAAAGTTCCTCCAGCTGTTTACGGAGGATGAATTTTTGGATTTTTCCGCTGGCATTGCGCGGCAGTGCTTCACAGAAAACATATTTCCGCGGACGCTTATAGTTTGCGAGACTATCACTATTAATGCAGAATTCATCTAATTCTTGTTCGGTCACATTTTGATCTTTTTTAACAACAAAAGCAGTAACGGTTTCACCCCAGCGGTCATCTGGCTGGCCGACAATAGCAACGTCCAGAACTCCCTGGTGTGCGTGCAAAACATCTTCAACCTCACGCGGATAAATATTTTCTCCACCGCTGATAATCATATCGTCGACACGGTCATTGACAAAAAGAAATCCCTCTTCATCAAGATAGCCGATGTCTCCCGAATGGTACCAGCCCTTATACATCGCGTTTTTCGTCGCTTCTTCGCGATTATAATAACCTCTCATCATACATGGCCCTTTAACAAGGATCTCACCTGTTTCTCCTAGAGGAACAATATCATCAGGATCAGATGGTCCATCTTCTCGTGTACGGACAATCCTAATATCATGATTTAGAGCAGCCTGTCCTGCAGAACCCGCTTTTCTTAGTTGATCAGTTTCCGACAAGAAGGTAATTGCAGGTCCCATTTCTGTCATTCCATAGGCTTGCATTAGTGAGATGCCTAAGCGATCATGTAGAGCATGAACGAGAAAGGGAGCCATGGGAGCCGCACCATAAAAACCATGCTTCAGACTTGATAAATCATAATGGCTCAAGTCTTCTTGAAGGAGCATATTCCACATCGTTGGTGCCGCAAAGAACCTAGAAATTTTTTCTTTTTCAATTAAAGGAAGAATTGCTTTAGGATTAAATTGATGCAGAATAACATTTTTTGCCCCAACATGCACTCTCGGCAGGAAGGCACAATGCAATTCGGCGCAATGAAACATCGGCGCAGTCACTAGGCCTACATCTTCCGTTACAAGCTTTCCTGCGGCAGCGCAGAGGACGCTTTGGTCCACCATATTGCGGTGGATATGCACCACTCCTTTTGGTCTTCCGGTTGTCCCGCTTGTATAGATAAAGGCATACATATCGTTTTCATTGACTTCAATTTGAACATCTTCAGTAGATTCGGAGGCGACTTTTTCCTGATAGCTGCTGGCATATTCAGGTTTATCTTCATCAATGAACCAGAAAGCGATTTTGTCGAAACGGTTGGAGATCGCTGCCACGACTGGCTCTAAAGATTTTTCAAAAATAACAACCTTTGGCGCCGCATCCGCTAAAATATAGGCCACTTCCTCAGGTGTGAGCCGGAAATTAATCGGATTAAAAATAGCGCCGATCTTGGCACAAGCAAAAAAGGCAGTCCCTAATTCTTCAGTATTGAACATGAATGTGGAAACGCGGTCGCCCTTTTTTACTCCTCCTTTTAATAGGGCATTTGCCAGCCGGTTGACCTGTTCGTTCCATTCTTTGTAGGTGTAGCGGACATTTTTTCGAACATCATACAGTGCTTCTTTGTTTGGAAACTTTTTTACCGTTAAATCAAAGATTTTTCCGATTGTCGTGGTCATGTATATGCCTCCAATACATTAAATTTGAAGGCAATCGGCACTGAACCGACTGCCTTAACAGTGTTATTTCACCTTATAACAAAAACATCGATTTTGCTTTAAATCAACTTTTTAATGGACGTATCCTATTAAACCTAACAGTTTAGAACCTCTTAACAGCAATTTTAAAATGATACATCGTTCTATCGGGAAATTCGGCCTTTCTATTTGCGAAATTTGGAATCGGCGATTTTCTCCCTTCTATCGGCAAATTCAATTTAGACGGCTGCTAATAAACTCTGATTGAGAATTAATCTAACCGTTCAATAATTGTCGCGTTTGCCATTCCGTGGCCTTCACACATCGTTTGCAATCCGTATCGTCCACCGGTACGTTCAAGCTCGTGCATCATTGTCACCATTAACCGAGCGCCGCTGCCACCCAGCGGGTGACCAAGGGCAATCGCACCGCCATTTGGATTAAGCTTCGCTGAGTCAGCACCTGTATCTTTCAACCAGGCAAGTGTTACTGGTGCGAAGGCTTCGTTTACTTCAAATACATCAATATCGTCAATCGATAGGCCTGATTTTTCAAGTGCTTTTTGTGTAGCTGGAATCGGCCCTGTCAGCATCAAGGTTGGATCGGAGCCAACGACTACTCGGGTATGAACACGGAAACGAGGCTTCAGACCAAGCTCTTCTGCTTTTTCGCGAGACATGAGTAATAGAGCGGCTGCACCGTCACTAATTTGACTAGAGTTTCCAGCATGGATGACACCATCTTCCTTGAAGGACGTCTTCAAACCTGCCAATGCCTCTAGTGAAGTTCCTCTTCTTGGGCCGGAATCATCTTTGATAACAGCCGTTGTACCATCAGTGAGTGTTACTTCTATCGGGAAAATTTCTCTTGTGAAGTAACCTTCTTCCTGTGCCTTTAATGCTTTTTGATGGCTTTCAAGTGAGAATTGATCAAGCTGTTCACGGGTAAAGCCATATTTTTCAGCAATCTGCTCGGCTGACAGGCCTTGATGGATTATTTCGTACTTTGATTTTAAAGTTGAGCTATATGGTTCTTCAGCACCTTTATAGTTGGAACCCATCGGCACACGGGACATACTCTCGACACCGCCTGCAATAACGACTTCCATGTCGCCAGCAAGGATGGCCTGAGCAGCAAAATGAACGGCTTGCTGGCTTGAACCACATTGACGGTCAATCGTGGTACCTGGCACTTCTATTGGAAAGCCGGCGATTAATGCGGCGACTCTGGCAATATCGCCTGCTTGTTCACCTGCTTGCGTTACACAGCCTAAAATAACATCATCAACGATAGCAGGATCGATGCCGGCACGGTTCACCAGCTCTTTTAATGTTAAACCAGCCAAATCATCAGGACGGATATCTTTCAATACACCATTTCTTCTTCCTACCGGAGTACGAACACCCTCAACAATGACAACTTCACGCATATTCTTCTTCCTCTCTTTCTATAATCCGAGATTTTTAGCAATTATCGTTTTCATGATTTCATTAGTGCCGGCGTAAATGCTTGAGACAGGGATATCACGGAATCGTCTGGCAATCTCGTATTCTTCCATATATCCGTAACCGCCATGGAGCTGCATGCATTCAGAAGCTATCTTCTTCGCGATGTCAGTCAGTTTCCATTTTGCCATCGATACTTTCGTCACAACATTTTTCCCTTCAATATGCTCGCCAATTAACTGATCCAAAAAGGCTCTGCCCATTTCAATTTCGGTAGCCATTTCGACAATTTTAAACTGGGTATTTTGGAACTGGCTGACTGGTTTTCCGAATGCTTCCCGGCTTTTTACATAATCAATGGTCATTTTCAGCATTACTTCTGATGCCGTTTGCGCCCCAATCGAGACAAGCAGCCGTTCCTGTTGGAGTTTTTCCATTAAATATAGGAAGCCTTTCCCTTCCTCGCCAAGCAAATTATCCTTTGGCACTCGGCAGTCTTCAAAAATCAATTCTGCTGTATCCTGACAATGGAGGCCAACTTTGTTCAGTTTTCTTCCTCTTGAGAAACCAGGAGTGTCCCGTTCGATGACAATTAGACTAACACCTTTATGTTTCGGTACTGCTTGCGTGTCGGTCTTAACCGCAACCACAATAAGGTCGGATTGGATGCCGTTCGTGATGAACGTCTTTTGACCGTTAACAATATAGTGGTCCCCTTCCAGCTTTGCGGTTGTTTTAATGTTAGCGAGGTCAGATCCCGTACCTGGTTCTGTCATCGCAATGGCTGTAATAATTTCTCCTGTGACACACTTAGGTAGCCAGCGCTGTTTCTGTTCCTCGCTCCCGTAAGAGGTGATGTACGGGACAACAATATCATTGTGGAGACTTATCCCAATTAGCCCAGAGCCAACGCGTTCCAGCTCTTCATTAATAACAACGGCAAATCCCCAATCTACCTCACTGCCGCCATATTTCTCATCGATATCGGGGCAAAGAAAGCCCTGCTCGCCCATTTTCCTCCAAAAGGAACGGGGAATCATTCGTTCTTCTTCCCATTGTTCATAAAAGGGATATGCTTCCTTTTCCAAAAACTTTCTTAATGATTGGCGAAAAATTTCGTGATCTTCGTTTAAATATGGATGTTTCATGTTTTAACCTCACTTTCCAAAATTTCATTTACGTGCGGATATTTCCGATTAAATAGCTTATGAACAATTATTAGGCCGATATGAACAATTTTAGATTTATATGAACAAATTTTGGGTCGATATGAACAATTTACGATGGATATGAACAAATTCTGGGTCAATATGAACAAATCCACACTCTTTTTTAGAATCTACGACAATCTTTCCCCACTAATCTGATTCATTCTTTGACGCAGTTGGTATTTTAGTATTTTCCCTGAGGCATTCCTTGGCAGCTGCTGCTCAATAAAAATCCGCCTTGGAACTTTAAAGCCTGCCAATTTCTCCCGGCAGAAGCTTCTCAATTCCTGCTCATCGATTACTGCGCCTTCTTTTGGAACGATGACCGCACATACAGCCTCACCCCAAACCTCATCCGGCAAGCCAATAATTGCTGCTTCAAGCACTGCTGGATGTTCATACAGAACTCCTTCGACCTCAACGGAGTATACATTTTCTCCGCCCGAGATGATCATGTCCTTTTTCCGGTCAACTAACGTGATATAGCCTTCCTCGTCAATGGTCGCCAAATCTCCTGTATAGAGCCAGCCGCCTTTAAGAGTGCTCTTTGTTTCCTCCGGCTTTTTATAATACTCCTTCATCACCATCGGGCTGCGAACAATAAATTCTCCAATGACACCTGGTAATACATCCTTTCCCTCTTCATTTACAACCCGCGTTTCGGTCATGAAAATTGGTTTCCCGCCCTTGCCCAGATGCTGCTTATGCCCCTCTGGATCAAGGAGAATGCCACCTGGTCCAGCCTCGGTCAAGCCGCATAAGTTGTAAAATTGATCCGTTTTAAATAACAGCATGCTTTTTTTGACAAGTTCTGGAGCCATTGGGGCTGCTCCATATCCGACTCTTTTAATGGAAGATAAATCATAATCATTAGCATTTGGAACTTGGAGAAGAAAGCTATACATGGCTGGTACTGCAAACAGATGGGTAATTTTATGTTCTTGGATTGCCTGCAATGTTTTTACTGGATGGAAATCGCGATGGATAATATGGGTCGCACCTAAGGCAACGCCGGAAATAAGAAATAGGTTTAACTGGGCGGAATGGAACAGCGTCGCGAGATGGAGAATTCGCTCATGCATCCTAATCCCCATGTTGATGGTAACGGAAATTCCTACTTTAAAAATTTGACTATGATCAAAGAGGGCGCCTTTTGGCCGTCCTGTTGTACCCGAGGTGTACAAAATCTCAACATCGTCCTTCTCAGAAACCTCTATATCTGGCTCAATAGTGTTTTCAGATAAAATTTTTTCATAAGAATAGAAACCTACAGTTTCCGGCTCGCCAACCGTTATGACCATTCTGACCCCTGTTCCCTGTTTCGCCTCAGCAATGATTAGTTCAAATTCTTTATCACATACCATAATGGCGGTATCAGACTGTTCTAAAATATATTGAACCTCTGTTGCTGTTAAACGAAAGTTCACTGGGACTGCGACAGCACCAATTTTAGCAGCGGCAAAAAAGGTAAATACAAAGTGGTCAGAATTCTTCATCATCAAAGCAAGCTTGTCACCTTTGTTCACACCATGCTCCAGCAGTCCGTGAGCAAGCCTGTTTACTTCTTCATTAAATTGGCAGTACGAATAGCTTCTGCCTTCGCACTCAATTGCTAGTAATTCCGGAAACTTGCGGGCACTTTGAGACAAGAGACTTCCAATATTCATTCAAGGATCCCCCTTTATTAAAAATGATCTCCACCTTTAAGCATGCAATTTTTATGCCAATATTCCGAAAACTCATTTTACAGATACAACCTGCAGCATAAATGTCACTCCATAAGAGATTTATGTATTTCAACTACATTTCATATACAAAAAGTGTCCAATTGCTGGACACCTACAATTTATCTACTATTTTATTCCATAACCAGGATATAACCCCCCCTCAATAACATTATTCCCACGACAGTGAAATACATCAAGGCGGTATCCTTTCGTTTTGCTTTTAGTACGATCACACCTATTACTGCAAACATCGCCCATAAACATAGCCAAACAATCGGGCGGAATTCATTTTTATGAAAAAACACAACAAATATGGATAAGCTTAGTCCAATAATACCAATTAAAAATCTAATAGCTGCCTACATAAGTCCTCCAAATTTTTCATACTAGTTTGTATTTCTTAATTTTTTCGTATAGGCCTGAGCGGCTGATTCCTAATAATCTAGCTGCTTGCACTTTATTTCCTTGTACCTGAACAAGCGCTTTTTTAATTGCTTCGAGCTCAGCATTTTCGACCAGGGACACATTTAAGGCAGGTTCTTTAAATGAAATCTGCTTAATTAAATAATCCGGCAGATCCTCGTATTTAATTTTTCCACTTTCAGAAAATGTCATCGCCCGTTCCATGACATTCCGTAATTCACGAACATTTCCCGGCCACTCATAACTCAGGAGCGCTTCTCTTGCACGGGTCTCAATCCCGGTAATACTTGTGCCTAAAATTTGATTGAATTCAATCATAAACTGCTTGAATAAATGATCAATATCATATGGACGATCACGGAGCGGCGGAATATGAAGTGAAATAACATTGAGGCGATAATATAAATCTTCTCTAAAAAGGCCTTCCCTGACCATTTCTTCTAAATTTCTGTTCGTTGCCGCAATGATTCGGACATCTACTTTTATCTTTGCGGTGCCGCCAACCCGGTAAAATTCCCGCTCTTGAAGTACGCGAAGCAGCTTTGCTTGCAATGATAGGGACATGTCTCCAATCTCATCGAGAAAAAGCGTCCCTCCGTTGGCCAGATCGAACTTCCCAAGCTTGCCTTTTTGTTTTGCACCAGTAAAAGCACCTTCTTCATAGCCAAAAAATTCGGATTCTAGCAAATCCTCCGGAATCGCAGCACAATTCACGACGATAAACTTCCCGGTACTTCTGGCACTGCTGTTATGAATCGAGTGGGCAAATAGTTCTTTCCCTGTGCCGCTTTCGCCGCGGATAAGCACCGTTGACCTGCCTTTTGCCGCCTTTGCCCCGCTTTTCTTCAATTTTTCCATTAAGTGGTCCGTGCTTAAAATTTGCTCCCATGTGAACCGAGCTGTTTCCGATCTCTGATATTGTTGATGATAAAAGTTCGCTTTGTTTTCTGCCTTCTGCAGCTTTTTGAATAATTCGCTTACCTCGTTTAATTGGCGGAAGACGACCTTGCCGATTGCCCCAATGACTTTTCCGTCCTCTAGGATTGGGATGCGGTGAACGATATATTTTATCCCATTGATTTCTAAAAAGCCGCTGACCTCAGCTGCTTCTGTTTCATAAACTTTTTCTAAATGCAGCTGCGGCAATGCCTTCGCAGCTGCCTTGTACAGTACCGCTTCTACTGGACGATTAAATAATTCCAGAAGCGGAGGACTGACCATCGTGATAACTTTCTTTTCATCCGTCATGACGATTCCATCAAAAGCATGGTCAATGGCTGTTTCCAATGTTCTCTTTAATTTTTTAATCATTTGCAGCTCTTGTGACGTTTGCAGCAGTGACATCACCATATCCGTTTTCGTTAGGATGCCAACGACACGATTTTGTTCATCGACGACCACACCGGTTCCAACCTTGCTTTTTTTGACGATTTCTTCGATTTTTTCATAGGGGATATCTACACTGATCTTTTCAACCTGTTTCTTTATGTAATTTTTAATTGGAGTCGTAAGCTGACATTCTGCGGTGACCATCTGATGCAAACTGCTGCGGGTAAAAACACCGACTGGATGTCTGCTAGCATCTGTAACAGGCAAGAGGTTCCACTTCTTTTGGTACATAAGGGTAATCGCTTCTTTTAGAGTGGTTTCTTCGGTAACAACAAAATCAACAGGTGTAATAATATCTTTAAATTGGAGCATGTCATCACTCCTCACTTTTCACATACCTCTATTGTAGCAAAAATGATGGATATTTTTGAATATTTTAATAATATATTGATTTAAAAATAGGAAACTTTTAAACCTTTTAATCGTAGATATTTAAAGAGAATGTATCGAGGAGTGACATAATGAGCGAAAAAGGCTGTATTAAATGTGGGAGCAGAGATACCGGCACTAAAGACGTAGCCATGACTGGCACGGGGCTGTCAAAAATGTTTGATATTCAAAACAATACCTTTACCGTCGTGTTTTGTAAAAACTGTGGGTATTCTGAGTTTTATAACAAGAACACATCGACTGCTTCCAATATTATTGACCTGTTTTTTGGTGGTTGATACAAAAAGGAACAAAGAGGATCATTTGAAGATTTTCTTTGTTCCTTTTTAATTTAATGGTGACAATGATTATTAATTTTCTTTAAAGGAAGTTTGTTTACTAGACATAGAACATATATGTCTAATAATAGGTTTTCCGGTTCCATTGAAAACCCGCTACCACCTATATTAATTCACCAAATTTGATCCAGTTTATCAGCATAAAATTTAATCGCATCCTTATAACCTAATATTTCCTTATCTGCAGTCGTATCTACTAAGGATTTTAGTAGTAATTCCATAGCATTATGATATTCTTTTAAATTATAAAGTGTCATCGAATAGAATACTTGAAGGGCTCGATTCTCTGGAAATAAACTCATTCCCTTAAGAAATACATTTTTTGACTTTTCATATTCACCTAATGTTCTATATGTACTTCCTAACCCCAAAAAAGCTCCCTCTAAATCCTCACCAGAAAGTCCTAATTTAATTGCCTTTTCATAAAAAGGTACTGCTTCCGATTCTTGCCCTAATATATCGAAACTCCAAGCACATTGATAATTAATCAAAGCATTGTCTGGAAATTCTTTCACTAATTTTATAAGCATTACGTTAGATTCCTTTTGTTTTCCTTCTTTTCGTAGATTAATTGCCTTCTCTAATTCTTTGCACATCAAATTACCCCCTATAATGTTTAATTCATTAGATGACTCAGACTTTATCTCTTATTTCTAATGTAAAACCATCAATTAGCCTTCCACCAAAGGGCTGAGGGCAAGATCATCTAATTGAATAACCCGTTTCCATTTCAGAATTTATTCTATTATTTTACCATTATCTATAGTAATATTATTACTATTTTGGTAATTTTATATAATAACAGTGATATTCTAGTAGATTGTTGGTGTTTTTAATTGACAATAAAAATTATCATCATAATTTTCCTGACTATTATTATTCATGGAACTGAGACCCTATCCTATAGTATTCGCCTTGGAGGAATAAGACTTAAAAAGATTGCAGTATCATTATCACTTACAGGTATTGTGCTCCTTATTGCCCGTACTTCAAATATGTTTCAAGCTCCGTTATTAGGTGCTATCGTTGATAATGCAAAGGTTAATGCCTCTATAGATGTACTAAAAGTGTTTCGTATTGCCTTACTATCAGCTTCTGCCGGAACTCTCTTAGCTTTATTTTTATATCCTACTTTTACCCGATTATCGATGCTGATGATTAAAAGATTAGAGGTAGACGGTTCTGTCATTTCCATGATGAAAATGACTAATATTCATAAATTAAAAAGAACGGACACATATGTAAGACGGCCAAGGATTCAAATGCTGTATCGACTTAGAATAGGCGGAATTCCGAAACGTATTATGCTCATTAATATCATCGTTACAGCGATTTACACATCTGGAATTTTGGCTGCATTATATGCATCTGTGTTGAATCCTGGTCACAGTGCTACTTCCAATATGGCTACAGGTGTAGTAAATGGGATAGCAACCATCCTCTTAACAATATTTCTGGACCCACAAATTGCTCTTATGACTGAACGGGCCCTTAATGAAGGGAATGGGGACGACAAGATGACGAAGACGTATGCTTGGCTTATGGTGGCAAGATTCTTTGGAACGTTACTGGCACAATTTTTATTAGTTCCTTCTGCTGTTTTCATTTCATGGGTAAGTAGTGTGCTGGCTTAAGAAACGCATAACCATTTGTTAAAATTATTTCACCTCAAACAAAAGTAAGGGGAAAGCATACGCTTCCCCCTTTTTAGTATTTTATTTCGGCTGCATGCGAATCGCCCCATCGAGCCTGATAGTTTCTCCATTGAGCATTGGATTTTCGATAATGCTTTGGACGAGTTGCGCATATTCATTTGGAAACCCTAGCCTTGGTGGGAACGGCACCATTTTTCCAAGTGATTCCCGGGCTTCCTGTGGCAGAGTATCAAACATTGGGGTATGGAAAAGTCCTGGGGCAATGGTCATCACACGGATTCCGTAGCGTGCAAGCTCTCTTGCAATAGGTAAGGTCATTCCGACAATTCCGCCTTTTGAGGCACTATAGGCAGCCTGGCCGATTTGTCCGTCGTAAGCTGCAACGGAAGCGGTATTGATAATAACACCTCTTTCGTTTTGGTCATTCACTTCATTATTTGTCATTCTCTCAGCTGCCAAACGAATCACATTGAAAGAACCAATTAAATTCACATTGATCACTTTTGAAAAAAGTGCTAAATTATGGGCGCCATTTCGTCCAAGCACCTTTTCTGCAATTCCAATCCCTGCACAGTTCACAACCGTATTCACTCCGCCCATAAATTCAG
Organism: Neobacillus sp. WH10; assembly: GCF_030123405.1. Lineage (GTDB taxonomy): Bacteria > Bacillota > Bacilli > Bacillales > Cytobacillaceae > Neobacillus. Next base: position 1,254,902 of record NZ_CP126110.1, on the reverse strand, counting down.
CGGCTCTATTAACTGCTTCCTGAATATCCTCTTCCTTCGTTACATCGGCTTTTAAAAATAAAACAGCTTCACCTAATTCGTTTTGAAGACGCACACCATTTTCTTCTGATTGGTCAAAAATGACAGATTTTCCTCCGTTTTGCACAATATTACGAACTGTTGCCTCACCAAGCCCTGATGCACCACCTGTGACAATTGCTCGACAATCTTGTAATTTCATTGCTTTTCCCTCCTTGTGAATTCTTAACTTCTTATTTTGCAAGAATTATGCCAAAGGATATGTTTAGAAAGTATGCAATTATTGATTATTCCTCGCCCTCCTGTGTTTGCCGTTTGTACATCTTTTTTTAAAAAGTGACCAATTATTGTACATAGGACATACACAGATTCGCAGAATGGTATTTATTGAATTTTCTCAATGGAACAAAATATAATGAAATCAGAAAGTGGATATTTACTATATACATCAATTGAACGGAGGAATCATGTGAAAAAAAGAAAAATGGTCATTACACATAAATTAGAACAGGGGCACATCGATCAAATAAAAAACGTTATTCCTGATTGGGAATTGATTGTAAGCAAAGATCGAGCCATCTGGCAGGAACATGCAAAGGATGCTGAAATTATTGCCGGCTGGAAAAAGGGACTGGAAGAATATTGTCTCACTCCTGAATCAAAGCTTAAATGGCTGCAAACATGGAGTGCGGGTGTCGATTCGTTACCACTTGAATCATTACAATCGAAAAATATTACCTTAACAAGTGCAAATGGCGTGCATGCCTATCCTATTTCGGAAACCATTTTCGCCTTAATGCTTAGCTTAACACGAAAAATCCATACATATGTTAAAAATCAACAAGAGAAAACATGGCATCATGCCCACATGGGTCTTGAAATACATGAAAAAACGATTGGGATTATTGGCGTTGGAAAGATTGGCAAAGAAACAGCGAAAATTGCCAATGCATTTGGAATGAACGTTCTAGGTGTAAGAAACTCAGGCAGGCCGGTGGACAATGTCGATGAAATGTATACGCCAGATCAGTTAGGGCTAATGCTGCCAAAGTGTGATTATGTAGTTGTAACGTTGCCACATACAAAAGAAACCCGCCATTTATTTGGTGCCGAACAGTTTAAACAAATGAAAGCATCTGCCTTTTTTATTAATATTGGGCGAGGGGAAACCGTTGTGGAGGAAGAGTTAGTTAAGGCATTACAGGAAGGAACCATTGCCGGTGCTGGTCTTGATGTATTTGAAACAGAACCATTAAGCACGGATAGTCCGTTATGGGAAATGGAAAACGTCATTATTACACCGCACACTTCTGGTTCAACTGAGCATTATAATATGCGGGTAATCGAAAACATTTTAATCCCTAACTTAAAAGACTATACTGACGGAAAAACTCCAACAATCAATCTGGTTGATTTTTCTAAAGGTTATTAATATTCGTAAGTTAAAGCTGTTTTTTTCAAAGTACTACATTGGAAATAACCTATAAAAAACAATTAAAAAGCAGTTCACAACTGCTTTTTAATTGTTTTAGAAAGGCTGTGGGACTTTTATGAATAAATTTAATTTACTTTTTTTTCTTTTTTGAATTATCGACAATAAGTTTACTTTTATTTACGTTTTCTAAAATAACTTGCACATGAAAAATTTTTTCATCAATATTATTAACACCTGAAACTTTTCCTTTACGACCTTTAATTTTTAAATCTTCACCAACGGATGGAACACGCTTAAGCAGCTGACTTAATAAAAGATTCTTTTTTTCAAAAAAATGAACAGCAAACATGTTGGCATCACCTTTTTCATATGGAATGTGTACATCCTTCCATATAAAATATATGAGTATAGGTAAATTTAGAACAATTTGCGAATATTAAATCTTGGGGCTAGCCCATGATTACGAAATTGGTTATTATTACTCTTTTAAGTAGGAATAAAATTTAAATTTTTTAATGTAGCATTAAAATAAAGTTTGATTAAAAATAGCGCGTCAACCCGTATTCTACGGAAAATAAAAAGAGTCCCTTTTGAAAAAGCTTGATCAAAATGGACTCTTTTCCAGCAGATTTTTGTTTCGGTTTTATAAAAAAGTTTGATCATTTTCTGCCTGTATTTCTCCACAATCGCGCCTGATTGCGGAAGACCGTTCTGTACATCTGTGATTGAGAGTTATTGCAGAAATGCCCCCGTTTGCTTAAAAACACCTCGTAGGTTCTCATGGGGTGATTTTTTGCCAGATAATTCGGGCACATTCTTCTGGCGATGTCTTTGTTGTGTCGACTTTGATGTCATAATGTATGCCAACGTGAACCGAAGTCGCTTGTGAAACTGCCATTCCTTCAACGCGGTCCGCTCGTTCCCTCTCACGGGCGGACGCCACAATAGGGTCACAGAAAACACCACCCCACAGCACCTGCAACCCTTCCAAGGCAGCTTTCCAACGATTACAAGAATCTACTCCGCTAATGAAGACATCGTCGATAATCACTCGGGCTCCTCTACGGACCATCTCGCCAATACCGTGCATCCATGCAGATTCTAATGTACGAAATTCCGTACCTGGACTGACAGACCCATCATCACCGAATTTAATTCCACTGTCTGCTTCCATCATTGCATCGGGCATGGCGTCGATTAAATCGTCGATACTGAATCTTAACCATGACGTTGGCAATAAATTTTGAAGACATTTTGCGATAGTGGTTTTCCCGGAACTCGATCCACCATTCAGAATAATTACGTCTACCATACCTTTAACCTCTCTTTGAAACATAAGCTTAAGGGCTTCTTATGTCGCTACGCTGTCCATTAAACTTAATAACAATTATGTCAAAATACCATCACTTTCACAAGAATTATTCCAGAATTTGGACCTATAATGGAACAACTCTATGTCACTCAATAGTTCCTTAATCCACCTTTTATTCAGATGTTCTTTTTCTTTTAGTCATAAAAACACCCCTTCATACAAAAATATCCAAAGGGATAAAACATCGTAACTTTTTTATAAACATCTCGTCTTTATTCAAGACATCGCTTCTTTTTTATAAACTTCGTAACTTTATTTCAAATCCACAACTGATTTGAAAAGTATTCGTAGTGTTTTCCACTTCTATCTCCTCACTAAAATCTCCATCCCATTCTAATCTAATGATACCCGCTGGAGCAACAGACGCAGACATAGGACTTGCTCCTAGGTGACTATTCCCTACATTAATAGTCCGTTTTACGAGTTGAAATTCTCCATGTGTGAAATGGAAGATCATATTTATCTGAACAAACTTGTATCATTTTAATATCACGCTTATCAATTGGTAACGAAATTTGTTCGTAAATAAATTGATCATCAAATCCAATTTGGGCTGCATCTGATTTTGTACATGCATAGTACACAGCCTTGAGTCTAGCCCAGTAGATGGCACCAATGCACATTGGACAAGGCTCACAGCTAGTATAAATTTCACATTCTGTTAATTGAAAACTATTTAATGCCTTACAGGCTGCACGTATTGCTTGGACCTCTGCATGGGCAGTAGGATCATTTGTAGCAGTGACTTCATTTCGACCTACACTAATAATCTGTCCATCCTTTACAACAATTGCCCCAAATGGACCTCCATGGTTAGCCTCGACATTTTTTAGCGCAAGCTCTACCGCCTTTTCCATTAGCTTTTTATCCCCCATTAGAATCCCTCCATCACAATATTCAAAGCTTCAATCATTCTTTTTCTAATAGTTTGATAGAATAATTTACCGCTCGAAGAATTCCACCATATCCTGTGCAACGACATAGATTGCCAGAAAGCCCTTCAAGTATTTGATCTTGTGTAGGATTACGGTTTTTTTCCAAAAGAGCTTTAACAGATAAAACCATTCCAGGTGTACAGTATCCACATTGGAATCCACCTTCCTCTATAAAAGCCTGCTGTATTGGATCAAGCTTCCCAATTCCTATTCCTTCAATTGTTACTATTTCAACCTCATGTAACTGATATCCCATTAACAAGCAGGCATTTGTAATTTGTCCGTTCACCAAAACAATACAAGCCCCACATCTGCCAATTCCACAGGAAATCTTTGTCCCGGTTAAGCCGAGATCCTCTCTTAGAATATCAATGAGACGTCGTAAAGGAGGAATATTAAGTGATACTGGCTGATTGTTCACCTTAAACTGAACTTTTATATTTCCCCCCATCTTCCTCTCTCCTTTTCTGTAGCTCGTAATATTAATTCCGATGAAACAGGGAGTTGATTGCACCGAAACCCAATAGCATTGTGTACTGCGCTAGCGATTGCAGGGGCGACTGCAACGGTTCCGATTTCACCAATTCCCTTAGGGCCATAAATATCTCCTGGCTGTATAGTTTCAATCGCTTCTACATTCATCTCAAGTGGTATATCACAAATAGTAGGGATGAAATAAGTGTCAAAGTTCTTCGACACATATTCTCCTCTTTCCATAACACAATCTTCCGTTAATGTATAACCAATGGACATGACACCACTACCTTCGATTTGGCCTAGATATCCCATTGGACTTATGACAGGGCCAGCTGCCACAGCTTGATCCAACCCTAGTATTCTTACTTTTCCAGTTAAGACATCTACTTCCACGTGTGCCGCTACAGCAGCAAATGAATAAAGATATCGTCCTTTCTGTATTGCATCAGAAGAATGTGGATAAGGAAAATTAACATTGACCACCAAAGGTTCCTCAAGCTGGCTTGCTATTTGTTGATAACTTATTTCAAGTTGATTATCTTCCCTCCAAATACCACCTGGTCCTAGATTCAATTGATCTATCGGACAACCAATAATATGTGATGCTGCTTTAAGAATTTGCTCTACAAATGGTTTCTTCATTCTTTCAATGGCTAGCCAAATCATAGTCGTTGATCTTGAAGCTGTTGTTGAACCAGAAGGAGGGACTAATTCAGTGTCACCAATGACAATCTGTAGATCATTTCTTTGGCAATTAAATGCCTTTACTAATAATGTTTCAATGACTGATAATATTCCCTGACCAATTTCTTCAACACCAAAGGATGCTTCAATCCTTCCATCAATATTTAATGATAATCGTCCTCCCCCTGGATCTGGTATCCCGCGCCCTAATCCAGAGCCTAGTAAAGTAATTGCACAACCTACACCGGTTTTTTTCCATTTATTTCTTTCGGTCTTTTTTCCTTTTAAACTAATAATCTTAGATTGCTTAATAGCTTCTAATGCCTCAAATGCTCCATTCGTTGGAATAATCGTCTGATCAAGAGGTCCTAAATCGTCTATTTTCCTAATATTTTGTTCACGCAATTTAATGGGGTCCATATTCAACTTCTCTGCTAAGCGATCTAGCTGTCCTTCAAGAGCAAATACTACCTGTGGACTACCAAACCCTCTAAATTCCCCGGAAACGCCGTTGTTTGTAAAAGCCGATACTCCCTCGATATGAACATTTGGAAATCGGTATGGACCAGATGCATTTTCAACAGCGCATTCTAATACTGCCGACCCTAATGTTGAATAAGCCCCAGTGTCAGCGATTATTTTGACTGAATGAGCCAAGACATTTCCGTATTTATTAGCACCAGTTCTCATATAAATACGCATTGGATGACGTTTGAGCCCTTCTCTAATCGATTCTTTTCGGCTATTATGAATTTTTACAGGAAATCCAGTTTTCAAAGCAAGCAAAGCGCCGTATGGCTGAACGTTTAATTCATCTTTACCACCAAATGAACCACCCATTGGACTTGATACTACCCTTATTTTATTTTCATGAATATTGAGAATTCTAGAAAGCTGGAAACGATCAAAATAACCATGCTGGGTTCCCATATATACTGTTATGCCGCCATCACTCTCAGGTACAACTACTCCTCCTTCTGTTTCCATATAAGCATGAATCTGTCTTTGTGTAGTGTAGGTTTCTTCAATTATTATTTCGCAATCTTTAAACCCTTCTACTATATTTCCTTGTTTATGAGAGTATTGATGAAGTATATTGCCTTTATTATGAATTTGTGGTGCCTCAGGGGTGATGGCAGCCTCTGGATCATCTATAACAGGTAGTACTTCGTATTCTACTCTTATTAACGCTAATGCTTTCTCTGCTATTATTGACGATTCAGCAGCTACTGCAGCTATTGCATCACCGATATATCGAACCTTATCTTCACAGAAAACAGGCTGATCAGGCTCGACGATTCCAAAACCATTTAAGCCAGGTATATCTTCGAAAGTTAATACCGCATATAATCCATTCAATTGTTTGGCTTTATCGGTATTGATGGATTTAATCCGAGCATGCGCATGACAACTGCGTAATACTTTTCCGACTAACATATCGGGAAATGAGAGATCTGTTAAATACTTTAAAGATCCCTTGACTTTTTCTACTCCATCAGGCCTAAACTTCCAATTTTCACCATATACTTTACGGCTAATGTGCAATAGAATACCTCCCTAAACTAGAGACCCTGATAAACCTGCAATTAATAGGTTTGCTGCAACTTCCTTTCGATACTGAGAAGAAGTAAAGCGATCAGAACATGGTTCGAATAGTTCGAGTATTTTTGCATGTACTCTTTTCCACAAAGCATCATTTGGAACCTGGCCTTGTAACATATCTTCAACTAAAAATAATCGGTGAGGTAATTCTTCTCCTCCTCCTAAAGCAAGTCTAGGCTGGTCAATTTCATTATTTGAATTCAACTTGTATGTGCCCGCTACAGTCAAAATAGATGGCGAAAAAGCCTCTCGCCTGCCAATTTTTTTATAAAAAGTAGTGGTTACAATTGCCTTCGGTAACAAAATTTCCGTTAATAGATTACTAACTAATGTTGAACTTTCATTTGTATTTTTCAGGAAATTTATTAGCTTATCAGTTACATATTGCTTTCCATCAAACCAAGTTACCAAAGCATCCAAAACTAAAAGGGCAGGAATAAGATCTCCATATCCAAATGATAAATTCCCGCCAATAGTCGCTTGATTCCTTACAGCAGGGGAAGCAATACCACCTAACGCGTTTACCATTATAGGCCAATGCTTTTGAATATCTGGATGATTTAAACAAGCTGACAGTGTTGAAGCTGCTCCCATTATTATTGAAAACCCATTTCCATTTGTTCGCAACCTAATTTGGCTCATTTCATTGATATTCCCTAAATTAATTAAATGCCTTGGGACAGGCTCACCTGATTCCCAACGTAATTGAATCCATGTCCCACCCGATATATACCTAGCATTAGAGCCGTATTTTTGTTTAATTTCCCATGCATCTTCAATTTTTTTGGGAGACCAAACCATGGGTTCATTCAATCTGACATCACCTCAATTATCATTAATTAAGTATAAAACCTCCTCGCAAATTCTAAATTTCCTTTCATTTTCCCGTAACTTACAATATTATCCGGGTTGAAAAAAAATGAATTAATATACGGATAGGAAAAAAATATTTAGTTGAGTAAGGCGGGAAAAGGGTAAACGTAAAGTAACTCCAAAATTATTTTGGAGTTATTTTTTGTTTACTTCACTTTTTTTCGGCACTCTACATCTAGACAGTAAATCCGTTGACCACTGCAAGACTTTATCGATTTCCTCTTTATTGTTTAAATCGATATTGGGGAGCGTTTCAAACAAATAACGAAGATAATGATATGGACTTAAACCGTTCTCTTTTGCGGTTTCAACCACACTACACATGATGGCACTTCCTCTAGCACCTCGCGGTGTATTTGAGAACATCCAATTTTTTCTCCCGATTACAAACGGTTTAATAGAACGTTCACTTCTGTTGTTATCAATTTCTTAATGACCGTCTAAAATGATTCCGCCCCCATTGATTAATGTTAAGAAATAATCCTCTAATGAATGATTCTTTTTATTGATTTCCTCAATCATGATTCCATTTAGAATTAATGTCTTTGATAATTCAGATTGTGATGTTCCTATATCATAGATTCTAAAACGTGATTCTTCGACTACTTTAAAGTTTGTTAGATGAAGAATTTCATCAAGGACATAAAAGGCCTTTTTTACATCATTAACCACGAGTTCGATATACTCAGTATTTTGTTCGTGGATTTCGTCCATCGAAACCTCTTTTATTAATTTCCCCTCACTGATAACCCCAATCGTATCGGCAATTTGCTCAATTTCTCCAAGGATATGGGATGAAATCAGGATCGTTATGCCATATTCACGACAGAGCATTTGAAAAAGATCGCGTAGTTCTTTAATCCCTACTGGATCAAGACCATTAATCGGTTCATCTAGAATTAACAGCTCCGGCTTTGTGATAATTGCACGAGCGATTCCAAGGCGCTGCTTCATTCCTAGGGAGAAATCTTTCACTGATTTATCCTTGATATTTTTTAATTTGACTAAATCTAGGGCTGCATCAATCGCCTTTTTGTCGTAATAACCCATATACTCGCATTGCAGATCAAGATTTTCGCGGGCTGTCAGCCTGTCATAGAAAACAGGATATTCAATAATGCTGCCCATCCGCTTTAACACTTCATAGGAGGTGTTCGTCAGTTTTTCACCAAAGATCTCTATCTCACCACTCGTTGGCTTCACTAGATTTGTCAGCATCTTCATAATTGTTGTTTTACCCGCACCGTTTGGCCCAAGAAATCCGTATACTTCTCCTTTTTTAACTTTCATATTGACATTCGAAACAACTTCCTTGCCATTATATACTTTCGTTAGTTGAGTTGTTTTAATAATGTAGCTCATTTTTCATCTCCCCCTCGTCTCTAACTATTTTTATTCTAGTCATTAGTGTTTTCATTTTTATTAATCAATTCTTACAAAAATCTTAAGAAAGCAGAAAAGCGGAAGCGCCTTGCCCAGGGGATTATGTCCCCAACCCCAAAGCGCTGCATCTAAATAACACGAAGAGCAGAAGCATTATCTAGGTAACTTATCGTAAGGAGGAAAGGTCTAGTAAACTATTCGTTAGGCGCTGGAGCTAGACTGTTATCAAAGTTAATAAAATAATTTAAACAAGGGTAACTCAATAACGAGGCACCCTTGGCTTTTTTAATATATAATTCGTTTTAATTTTACGGTAAAAGTTGTTTTTTCATATGGTTTGCTATTTAGAAAAATTTGTCCGTCCATTTTTTCTACAAGTCGTTTGGTAATAGTTAGACCGAGCCCGCTTCCTTGATAGGATTTATTTCGTGAATCCTCTAGTGTGTACATTCTTTCAAACACTAAATCCTTGTGGAGCTCACTGATCCCCTTACCTTTATCCCATACGTCAACGTAAACAGACTGTTCATCACTTCTAAGTTTCAGACCCAAGGCTTTCCCATCCCCTCCATATTGAATGGCATTGGAAAGCAAATTATTTAAGACCCTGTCAAGTTCTTCCTCATTCCCAAGAGCATAAAGAATGGTTTCCGGCAGCTCAATCGCGACATCAAAGCCTTTTGTGGTCAAAACCTCATAAAAACATAAAATATTCTTCTGACATACGTCATTCATATTCATCCTAGTTAGGGGCATATCTTTATCTCCAGACTCTAGCTTAGCTAGATCAAAGAACTTCTTAATTAAATCTAAAACCTCGACCGTTTTACCGTTTACTTTTTTCAGAAGCTCATCGGTTTCTTCATGATTTCTATTCTGATCATTCAACATAATTTCAATATAGCCGAGTACTACAGTCAACGGGGTTTTTATATCATGCGAGATATTGGAGAGCATTTTTCGCATCGACATCTCTGTTTTATTGTAGCTGGCCATCATTTTTTGATTATGTTCTAAAAGACGGTTGATTTCGATTAATATTTGTTTTAGCTCTTCATCATCTGTATGCAATAAAAGCTTTTCATCCGTTTTTCTGTCGATTATCTGATTCAGCTTTTTGTGTATGTAAGTAAAATTTTCTTTTTGATTAATTCTCGATTTATATTGTAAAAAATTTAGACCTGCTAATCCGATTATGATTATGGATAAAAAAATGACCATTGTTAAAACTCCCCAAGCTTATAGCCAATACCCCATAATGTTTTGATGTACTGCGGTTTGGACGGGTCATCCTCGATTTTCTCCCGAAGCCTTCTCATATGAACATTTATAACATTTTCATCACCGTAATACTCGTCTTCCCATATTAAGCCATAAATTTGCGCCTTTGTGTAGACACGGCTGGGATGTGAGACAAATAGTTTTAAAATATGAAACTCCTTAGCTGTCAGCTTGATCTCTTTTCCTTTTTTTTGTGCTGAAAAATTGTCTAAATCAAGGGTAATTTCCCCAACAGTTAATACCTTTTTCTCCTGCTTTTGTTCCGTTTGTGAATAATGAGTTGCTCTTCTGATGGCTGCTTTCACCCTTGCCGTCAACTCAATCATTGAAAACGGCTTGGCTATATAATCATCAGCACCAAAACCTAGTCCTAACGCTTTATCTAAATCCCCATCCTTTGCCGACATAATCAGCACTGGTATCATGCTTTTTTCACGGATTATTTTTAAAAATTCCATTCCATCAAGCTTTGGCAGCATCAAGTCAAGGAGAATCAAATCAAACATGTCGTTTGCAAACACCTCAAGTGCTTCTTCTCCGTCAAATGCTGGCACTACCTCAAAGCCTTCTTTGATAAATTGACCTTTAACCATATCACTGATGGCCAAATCGTCCTCAACTAATAAAATCTTATGCTGCATGGTATGTCCCACCTGTTCATTCCTATATGGTTATTTTCCATACTCTCTTTGAAAAATCCTTTTTTTGTAGATTGCTATTTAATATGTATCATTGCGGCTAATCCTAAGTGACTGCTAGGGTCTATTTTTCTTTTTTTTGGTCACTGTGATTCCGGCAGAGTGACCGGTCCGGGCCTTTTTCCTCTTCTGCGGGCACTGTGAAACCTATCTTAATAACCTTTTTGCCGTAACATCATTAATTATAAAGCTTTTATTCGTGTAGTTTCTATTAACCACGGAAATTCGAAAAAGAGAGACCACTTTTAAAGTCTCCCTTACTAACTCTATGATTTTTTATATCTACCAGGATTATATTTTTCACTCGCTTTAAAGTTATAGACTGGTTTGATAAAGCTCGAAATCTTAACTGTTTCTTCAACTTTTTCTAAAATTTCATTCATCGATTTGTAGGCCATTGGTGCTTCATCAAGTGTTTCTTCGGATACAGATGTTGTCCAGATGCCTTCCATTGTATTGTGGAAATCGTCCATTTTCAAGGTTTTCATCGCCTTTGTCCGGCTCAAGACGCGACCTGCTCCATGCGGTGCCGAATAATTCCACTCTTCATTACCTTTTCCAACTGCTAAAATTGACCCGTCTCTCATGTTGATTGGAATAATGAGGCGTTCGCCTTTTTGCGCCGAAACGGCACCCTTACGTAAAATCAGGTTGTTTGTATCAATGTAATTGTGCACGGTATCGAAACGATCTATTTCTTCAAATCCCATATTATCTGTAATCGCCCTGGCAATTTCTTCGCGGTTTGCTGTTGCAAAGCTTTGGGCTAATTTCATGTCGTGGATATAGTGATCGAAGTCCTCGCCTTCCAAATAGGCCAAATCATTTGGAATGACTGGGTTCTTTTCTTTGTAGCTTTGGATGGCTGCTTGGATTTCCTTTTGACGACCTTCAGCCTTTAATTTTTCAATCATATTGGTTAAATCATTTTGACGAAACTTTGAAATGGCTACCTTTTGATAGTAGGTCGCAATCCTGGCCCCCACATAGCGGCTGCCGGTATGAATCGTTAAATAGTGGTAGCCATCGGTATCGACAGAAACTTCGATAAAATGATTGCCGCCGCCAAGTGTTCCCAAGCTATGAAGGCTTCTATTTTCACTTAATATATGCTCCGTTTTAAATTCTTGAATGGTTGGAAAACTAGTGTTAATAAATCCGACAGTCTCATCTGAATGAAGCTCCTGTCCGCTCGGGACGTAGGTACGAATTACGTTATCCAGCTTATTAAAATCAACCTTTTTGTCCTGAAGCTTGACGGTTAACACGCCACAGCCAACATCGACGCCAACCAGGTTCGGGACAACTTTATCCTTTAACTGAATGGTTGTGCCAATCACACAGCCTTTTCCGGTATGATAATCTGGCATAATACTAATCTTAGTATCCTTTAAAAAAGTCTGATTGCACAGTTCTTGAATTTGCTCGAGCGCTGTTTCCTGCGGATAATTTGAAAATACCTTTGCTTCTGTTTGTGACCCCGTTATTTTTATCACATATTTTCCCTCCTTCAAAAAGCAGATTACCAACATGCTACCATTTTCTGGACATTTAGGCAAAGTTTTTTGGGAGACAAAATGGTCAATTTGCGTGCAACAAACTGTCAAACTACTGGTTTAAAACAACATATCCCAGCCATCCAACTAATAATAGATTGGGTATAACCAACAAAACGGCAACCCAAATCATTTTCTTTGTTATGAATTTTGCTGCACCAAGATAAAGGAGTGGAAAAATTAACCCCCATACTAGGAAACGTGGTGTAGCAGCTAGGTATAGCGACATTGGTAATATAAGGATTGAAGCTAAAACAAGGAGTTTAGATTTCCTTGTACCCAGGGCTATTATGGAGAGAATTAATGAGGCAATCGTACAAGGCCAAAATATTAGCTGCATATAACACCTCCATATTTTTAAAGGGCTTTACTACACGTTTTTATTTGATCAATAATCTCGCTTGGTTCCATTTCGTGTCCAATCAATTGTTTGCCACGCCAATTTATCCCAATCATTAAACCATCATCCTCAAGTTCTGTTAACCAGTTTAAAAAATCATCTAAAAGAATTTCAATCGGTTTATACTCTTGATAAACTCGCACGCTAGCAATGATTTTCTCTGCCCCAAGTTTCGAGGACCAAAATGGCAGAAAGCATTGTCCTTCCATATTTGTAGCAGTAGGAACACCTTGCTCATTTTCAATAGTCCATACTTTTTGATTTTTTTCTAGCTCTTCAAAAAAAGAATCGCCATAATAATAATCTTCTACTATTTTAGGACTATTGGTTTCTGCTTCATCTTCA